>LVBK01000055.1 GCA_001604385.1 Spirochaetales bacterium Spiro_09
AAATTGAAAAGGGAATGGGTAAAACCATTCTGGGTAAATATTTACCTATTTCGAGTGGAACAGCCTTTCTGGTTTCTGCAGAAGGACATGCAATTACTGCAGCTCATTGCATAAGTACAATTCCAGAAAATGACAAATTCGATTCAGCCTGGTATGCATTTATTAATCTTCTCTCAAAACACATGGCACCAGGATATATCTCTCAATCGGAATTACGTAAAGCGTCGGATATTTTTCGAAAATATGCTAAAACCGCACCGGTAGTATCGCTACTCAGTACAATCGATGGATCAGACTATCCTGCAGAAGTATTACATACTAATTCCACAGATGACCTCGCTCTTCTTAAGATTACACCCGATCGAGAATTTCCATACATTAAAATTACTCAAGCCAAACAATTAAAAGAAGGACAACAGGTCTATAGTGTTGGATTTCCTCTCCAATTGAGTATCGATAAATTTCTTCATGATTTACAGCCAACGATAACAAATGGAATCATATCATCACTTCGAAAAGATAAATGGGATATTCAACACAGTGCTGCGATTAACTTTGGAAACTCCGGAGGCCCTCTTTTTAAACAAGACGGTACTTTAGCAGGAGTAAATGTTGGAATGTTGTCAGCAACAGCAACCTCATATTATTACGCAGTGAATACTGAAAAACTGATTGCCTGGTTACACAAGGTTGAAATGGATAGCCTTCTGGAGGAAGAAATAAAATGATGAACCGGAGAAATAAAACAATCACGTCTCTCGCACTAACCTTGGCGATTTTCCCTTTAATATCTCTATACACCAGTTGTAGCTCTATCCCTTCGCCCAATACAGGAAACGGAACCCTTTTAGCTATTCCAATATTACGATTTTCTTCTGCTTCTACATCAATTCAAGGAACCGTTTCTTATAATTTGAATATCGAACATGTTGATACCAAAAAAAACTACCCGATTCTTATAATACCAACGGGAACATATGAATACCGTTTTGCAGATGTTCTACCGGAAGGAAAGTATCGTCTGGTTGATTATGAACCACTTGGACTAATCAATGCAAAAAGAGAATCTTTCCCAAAAAATAAGGAATTAA
>LVBK01000016.1 GCA_001604385.1 Spirochaetales bacterium Spiro_09
CCACTTGGACTAATCAATGCAAAAAGAGAATCTTTCCCAAAAAATAAGGAATTAACCATTGAAAAGGGAAAAATTACAATATTTCCTTATAAATTAGTTGCAGTAATTTCTGAAAATAAACAAACAGGCGGCCATTACTTTGGTCTATATTTTTTCGATATAGACGATTCTCAAAATGAACGTATAATTTCTTATTTTAAGGATAACCCAGCCTACGGGCCCTGGTTCAGCGAGTAAAAAGAAAGAGCGCACCAATGCGGTGCGCTTTTTTTACACTAATTTCCATTGACAATAATGTGCATCACACACTATATTTCACACAGGAGGTTTGGTATGGATGATCCAGACAAACTGCTTGAAAACCTGACACAGGAACTGAACCGGGGAACCCTGGTCCTCTCGGTACTCCTGTCAACGGAATCCAGGATATACGGATATGCCCTGGTCACCCGGCTCAAGGAACAGGGCATGGAGGTCGAGCAAAATACGCTCTACCCTCTCCTGCGCCGCCTTGAAAAACAAGGACTGCTGGAAAGCGCCTGGGACACGACCGATGCGCGACCCCGACGCTATTACGCCGTGAGTGAAGGGGGACGACAGATACGAACAAAACTGCTGACGTCCTGGAAAAAAATGAATAGCTCTATTATCGCACTGGAGGAAACACTATGAAACTGATAGATCAATATTTGTCCCTTGTCGGCAAACGTCTTCCGCTTCGTGGCAAGAAAGATCTTCTGAAAGAACTTGAAACCCTGATTCTTGATGACATCGAGGAACGTTTCGGTCCATCGCCGAAAGAAGCCGATATTTTGTATGCCCTGAAACAGTTCGGTTCGCCGAAAGAGGTTGCCGCGCGCTACACCGGGGAAAAACCCCTGTTCGCACCTGCCGTGGAACAATTATACCGGTTTATACTGGCGGTCATGATAGCCGGCATCGCGATCGGCTTTGGGGTCAGCGCCATTGTCGCTCTCGCGCGGCAACCGGACAGCCTTGAAGTAGCGGACCTCGCCGGTTTTCTCTTCGGCATGGTAAACGCCATCATTTCGGGAACCGGAACGGTGACCTTGCTGGCCATCGGCGCGTCACGGATACCCGCCATTGCCGCCCTGCAAGCGGAGAAAGATGACTGGATTCCCGAAGAAGTGAAGGGTGTAGAACTTGACGAGAACGTACCCTCGCGCGTTGAATCTCTGCTTACTGTCGTCTTTACCGCGGTTCTGGTAGTGCTGGCAAACCGGATGCCCTGGATTGTCTCGCTTGCAGAAGAAAAAATCGGATACACCGGGCTGGTACTCTCGCATACAGTCTCGATTGCACGCCTTCTTCCCTATATCAGGATAGCCTCGGTATTCTGGATACTGGAAGCCCTCCAGCATGTTGCTTTCTACATCAGACAAAAGCGGACAGCCCTGGAAACCGGCATCGACCTGCTCATCAAGGCAGCATCGCCCGTTTTGGCGACAGTCATGTTCTTCGATACAGTTTTGTACCTGAATTACTCGGGAATTGCGGGCTTCCGGCTCCTTATGCTGATATCCGCAGTTGGTTCATTGATATCCCTGGTCTTCTATATAAAGAAACTGATGGAGAAACGATTCTCGTAAGGCGCCTTCACAACGAAATGCCCGCTCTGGCCGCCGCTGCGGACGGCCGGAGTCCGCCCTCCTGGGCCCGCTCTGCGTCAATCCTGAACTGGCGACAATAGCAGCTCGCTACATCAGTCTAAAACCGCTTGACCAGATAGGCATAGCGCGAGCGGAGAATGGGACTTTTCTGGATGGTGTCCGGTGTATAGAGGATCGGGGAGGAAAGAAGGGTCACCAGGCGGATGGACTGGTTTGTAGTAAGCTTGGTGACGCTTTTCCCGTAGTAGTGACGGGAGGCCGCCTCGATGCCGAACACGCCCTTGCCCCATTCGGCATTATTGAGGTAGAGCTCGAATATGCGGTCTTTTCCCAAAATGACTTCCATTTCAAGGGCGATAATAACTTCCAGATACTTGCGGATATACGACTTTACCGGAGCAAGGAAGAGTGTCCGGGCGGTTTGCATGGTAATGGTGCTGCCGCCATACACCGGCGAGCCAAGCTCTCGGTTTACCCGCGCCGCGTTTTTCATGGCCGCAAGGATAATACCCCGATGCTCATAAAAGGAGCCATCCTCCACACGGATTATCATCGACCGCACCTTCTTGGGAACCTTCTCCAGGGCAATATGCTCACGCTTTTTCAATTTCCAGTCGTAATTGAACAGGCGGTATACCATAATTCCCGTAACGGGCGGTTCAATCCAGCGGTAGGCAACGAGAGACAACGAGGTACACACTATAAATACAAGGTGCATTTTCAGAACAAGCACCCAAAAACGCATAAACCAGCGAATAAACGGACGGGTCTTCATGACAGAAAGCACTTTACCCGATGGCACAAAAAAGGTGAAGAGAGCGAATCGGAACGATGCGACTTGATGAATCCCCGATGCGGGTTTATAACGGTACTATGAATGGTACGCGATACGCACAGACGCACACAGGACGGCTCCCCCCATGCACCGCAACCGAACGGATTCTGGCAACGCTGGTTCTGACCGCGCTTGCCTTGACCGGCTGTACCGACGGAGGCACGAGTGATATTTTCGGCTCGACGACCGCCTGGTCGCGTTTTGCGCCCGTTCCCCTTATCGGAGCCCCCGTTCCGGAGCAGGATTTCTATCTGGAAAACCAGAGCGTCAGCTTTTCGGTAACCCCCGGTAGTACGGCAGGGCAAACCCTCTACTGGCGGGTGTCGGCGTACGAGACCTTCCCCACGGACAATTATGACGGGTTTACCGCACTTGCCGGAAATGCGGTGTCCATTGCCTACGAGGCCGGCACGGGCCGCTACCGGCGCCCTCTTGCCTTCGCCGCGCAAAGAGAGCACAACAACTCGCCGGTAACCGGCGGAACCGGCATAACCTTTGTGCTTCCCGGCGACATACTGAGCGCCCGCCATTTTACGGACCTCGTCGGCATTTCCGGCATTGCCCTCTCCATGAACGGCGAAGACACGATTATCTGGCTTGCCGGCTCCCGCGATGAAACCGGAAATCCCGGCATCCTGTCGCGCCTGACCATACCGGAAAACCCCTGGGAGCCATCCACCGTATTCGAAGTGCCGCTTGACCTTGGCGAACCCCTTTCTGCTTTTACTCCCCTCGCCCTGTCGACTGATGGCACCCTGTACATCGCGGACAGCGGAAATAACCGGATTCTTTCGATCGACACGACGACTGTCATGAGTCCCCCTCCGACCCCCGTTCCTGTCGGGATGATGGTCGCGCCGGATGAGACCTTCGAGGGCCTCGCCCTGTCGGGACCACGGGGGATTGCCATCTCTTCCGGAGGAATTCTCTCTATTTCCGACAGCGGAAACAACCGGATTCTGGCAATCGATACCGCAACCCCGGGAAATATACTGTATCCGGCTGTCCTGCTCGCTGGCACCGAAACGGTTGCGGGCCAAGGCCTTTCCGGACCTGCGGGGCTTGCACTGTCCGGGAACGGGGTTCTCTATATTGCAGACAGCGGCAACGCACGGATTGTACGGGTCCCGGCGGATCCGCAATCTGTTGAAACTCCCGCCGTGTTCGCGTCCATTCCCGTCAATGACGGAGAAACGGCAAGCCCCCGCGCTCTTGCCTTTGGAGAGGGTACGACCGCCGCGATACTCTATATTGCCGACAGCGGCCTTCATCGTGTCTTTTCCGCGAATACTGAAGGGACGGAGCCGCCGGTGCTGGAAACTCTGGCCGGAAGCGAGCATCTCGCCGACGCAAACGGGGACTTTTTCGGCGGCGACCGGGAGCCGGCAATCGATGCAACCCTCGACGAACCGCTTGCGCTCGCGATCAATGGCCGGGGAGAGGTACATATTGCGGATTCACGGAATGCCAGAATACGGTATATACTGACTACCCGAGAATAGCCGGGTTTCCACCGCACAGTCCGGCACACCAGGAGACCGCCATGAACCCTAAAAAGCTATATCTTCCCATCGGTTTTAAAATGACCGCGATTGTCTCCCTCTTGCTTGGATGCTCTCTTGGCGGACTCACTCTTCTGTCAACATGGTTTTTTACCCAGGATATCGAGAAAAACTTGCGGGATAACACACTTGACCGGGTTGAATTCCTGTCTGCCCGAATTGAAGTGGAATTTGAAAGCAGAATAAGGGGCGCACGCCTCATTGCCGCGGCGATGACCGGCGGCTTTGTCTACGAAGGTACCGGAAACGATCCGACAGCCGACCTGCTCGCCCAAAACGACACCCTGGAATCGATACACCTTGCCGAACGGGAAGAAGGGACGGTAAGCCTTACCGCCTCAGCCTATTCAAAAACCGGTGGGGCCGGGAACGAGCGCATGGCACGGGCTGTTCTTGACCTGCACGGGGATTCGGTCAACCGTGCCTTCTCGGGCGAAACGGTTATTATCAATCTTTCGGAATACCTTCAGGCGCCGTGCCTTGGCATACTGGCACCCTACCAGATGACATCAGGCGACCATGCGCTCTCGGTCATGCTGCTTATTGTGGACGGGGAACCGTTTCTGGAAAGTCTTCAATCACGGCAATTGTACGAGAACATGCTGTGCGACGACCGGGGGACACTCCTGGTGCATCCGGACCGGGAATGGATGCTTCTTGCCTCCGATCTCTCCGGCGAACCGATAGTTGCCGATTCCCTGTCCGGTGAAGCACTTCTTAAGCAAATTCAGTTCACCGGTTCGGACGGCCAAACCTATATCGGTTCCTGGAAACGCTTTTTCAACGGACATCTGGCGATGATCTCCACGGTCAGAACAGATACGGCCCTCGAGGGAATCAAGCGGCAACAAAAAAGAACAGTGTACATCACGGTTATGATCCTGACTTTCTCGATGCTGCTCCTCTTTGCCTTTTCAAAGTCGCTGACCACCCCCATCAAGCGCCTCATGCGCGCAGCAATTCAAATTCGGGACGGAGACTTTTCCGTCCAGGTAAAGCCCTCCTCGGCGGACGAGATTGGAAGGCTTTCGGAAACATTCAACACCATGACCAGAGGGCTTGCCGAACGGGACAAGATCAAGTCGGCTTTCGGCAAATTCGTCAACAAGGAAGTTGCGGAGCGCGTCCTTTCGGGAGACATTCAGCTCGGTGGCGAAAGCCGGGAAGCCGCCATTTTTTTCTCGGACATCCGCTCCTTTACCGCCATATCCGAGCAATTAACACCCCACGAGGTTGTCTCCTTTTTGAACGAGTATTTGACGTCGATGGTAGAATGCGTGAACCGCACCAATGGTGTCGTCGACAAGTTTATCGGCGACGCGATCATGGCAATTTGGGGTATTCCGGAATCCCGGGGAAACGACACGGAAAACGCCGTGAATGCCGCCCTCTTCATGAGGACCGCGCTTGCCTTGTATAACAGGGGAAGGGGTTCAGCCAACAAACCGGTCATACAGATTGGCTGCGGCATAAATACCGGCGAGGTTATTGCCGGTCAGATCGGATCTCCCGAACGGATGGAGTATACCTGCATCGGAGATGCGGTCAACCTTGCCTCGCGCATCGAATCGTTGAACAAGCTTTTCAAGACGGACATTCTGATTTCAGAGCATTCCTATTCACTTGTTCGCCGCATATTCCGTGCCGAGCCGATGAAGCAGATAAAAATCAAGGGAAAAGAGAACCCCCAACAAATATATGCCATATTGGGCAGATACGACGATCCCGACTCATTCAGGTCGGTACGCGAATTACGTGCGTTTCTCGGTCTTGAAGACGTATCCCTTGACCGTCTTGACGTAAATACGGAAGAGCAAAAGTATGAAATCATCGGCTAAGGGAGATCTGCTTTTTACCCTGTCCGTCAGTATTCTGTTCATGACGAGCGCCGGACTGCTTGTCCACGATCTCTTCTTCAGCGGTAATGCCTCCGGGGGAAAGCAAATCGGCATAATCGAAATGAAATCCCGGACGACCGAACACCGGCAAAGCGGTTCGTCACTCTGGCAAGCGCTTGCGGCCAATTCTCCGGTTTACAATCACGATACCGTCCGTACCGGAGAAGGTTCGAGCGCCGTCATTACGGTTTTTGAATCGGGAAGCATAGTCCTTGGAGAACACTCCCTGGTCTATGTGTCGGTTGACGAGCAAAAACGGGCCTCGGTTTCGGTCAACCAGGGTGAAATTGCTGTTTCCGCGGCGGCAGGGGCTGCGGAACCGGTGAAAATCAGCACGTCATCCGGCGACATGACCATTTCGGGAGGATCGGTATCGGTCACCGAAACGGGAGGGCACACCAGAATAAAACCTCTCTCGGGATCGCCAGTTCTTGCACGGGACAATTCCGGAGAATCAATCCTGCTTGACGGAACCATTTCCATAGATAGCGAAACCGGAACGTTTACCCCCTCGCCGCTGACGGTCAGAAGACCGTTTCCGGGAGAAGTGTTTCCCGCACGCGATGAACTGACAGATGTTACTTTTAGCCTTGACGGAACCTGGAACGAAACGGACGTGCTAAGACTTTCCAGAAGCCGGACAACGGGCGGCGAAGGCCCACAGGAAGTGTCGGAATATCCGCTTGCGAGGGAAATACCGGTACGTCTTGAGGCAGGTACCTATCGATGGGAGATACCAGGAAGCATCGAAGCAGGATCCTTCAGCGTGTTGCGTGTTCACAAGCCGGACAGCCTCCGGCCTGATGGAGGCGTCATTCCGGCACAGCGCAATGTAACACCGGTACTGCTCGAATGGAACCATTACGGAGAGGAAGCGCGCTATGTGGTATCGGTGTTCAGCGGTGAAGATTCCGGAAACCCGCTGCTTTCCCGGAGTGTACAAACCCGAACCGCCCGCGTTGAGATACCGGGAACCGGCACCTTTACCTGGTCAGTACAGGCCCTCCATGGATCAACGGCCATTCCCCTTACCTCCGATTCCGCACAGTTCACGATCGAGGAGCGACCCCTGGCTGCGCCGGAATTACCGCAAAATGCTGAAGATTTGACCTCTTCCACCGTCAGGCTGGCCGAGGGCAAGCCCCTGTTGCGCTGGAGTGCCGTTCCCGGCGCCCAGCGATACGAAAGTATTATCAGCGAGGACCCCGAACAACGTATCATAATAGCCGGGGAGACCAGCCGCAGGCCGGTTTTGCAACAGCCCGAAGCCCTTCCTGCCGGCGAATACTATGTTCGCGTGCGCACGACGACAGCGACCGAAACCTCGCCCTGGTCCGAACCGGTGAAAGTTACCATAAAACCGGTTGAAGCCCTGATCGCCCAAGCCCCGGCGGACGGCGAAAGAATCGGGGGAGACAGCCAGGCGATCCGTTTTGCCTGGCACGACCCGAACGGAGGCAGCTCCTATCGCCTGTCTGTATCGGATGATGCGAACTTCACCGCACTCAGCGCGGAAAGGCAATCTCGCCGGAACGAAATTGACATTACGCTTCCCGCGGGGAAAACAGGGACTTTTTTCTGGAAGGTTGAGCTCCTTGACCGGAACAACCGGATTCTTGCCAGCACACCGGTGTCCAGCTTTATCAGGCCAAAAATTATACCCGTTCCCGAACGGCTTTCCCCTTCGGGGAAGACCTTCGAGCTGAGCTCAATGGGGCCGCTTGAATTTACCTGGTCAAGTCAAAACGGAATCAACGGGTATCGAATTGCCATTTACCGGTCGACGGGAGGAATACAGTACGCGGTGGGCGAGTGGACGGTAACCGATACCCGGTTTGTGCTTGCCGATTTATCGATACTTGCGATCGACTCATTCACCTGGGAAGTGCGTGCCCTTGGCAGCGATGAGAATGGACAGGCCGCGTCAAGCGAGCCCGCGCAATCCTATTTCCGCATCAAGAAAAACAAGCCGCTTCCGGTACCCGAAATAAAACAATTAACCACCAGGGGGCAACGATGAAAAAGATCCCGATACTTCTGACCGCCCTCCTGTGTACACTCTGCTTCTGCATACCCCTGTATTCCCAGAACGCCAAAGGGTTTCCGTTTTACATCGAGTGGGAACGCATTGGCGGTGCAGGCGGATACCGGATAGAGGTTCAAAAACGGTCAGGAGAAGCGGTGCTTCTGGATGAAGTGCCACCCGACCGCACCAATACCGAGCTTCAATTGCCGGGAGGTCCCTACCGGTTCAGGATTATAACCCTGAATAAACTGATGCGCGAGGAAAATACAACGGAATGGATAGACATAGAGGTTGAACCCTATACCTCGCCTATCGTTACTTCAGTCAATCCCGTGGAACTGGAAACCGGTGTACCGGTCTCCCTCAATCTTTCAGCGCAACGGATGGCGCTCTATTCACGGGCCGCGCTCTATTCACCTTCGGGTAAAAGCATCCCCCTTACCATACAGAAAAAAGCGGAGAATTTGTTCCTTCTCAGTTGTCCACCCCTGGAAGAAGCGGGACTGTATGCCTTGATTGTACTGAATCCGCCGGACAAATCGGTCTGGAAAAACGCGCTCCTGAAAGTCCGACATCCGGAACCGGTTCCCCGACGCATTTCGCCGGAGAGCATAGACCTTTCCGGTCTACAAGGGGAATCGATTGCTCTGGCGGTATCGGGAAGGAATTACTCCCGCGATATACAGGTCCGCCTTGAACCGGAAACATCGGCCCGGATACGCAGCAAGTCGTCCACAGACATACTGCTTGACCTGGACCCGACAATTGCTCCCGGTACCTACACGGTCCATATCCGGAACGCGCCCGACATGAAGGAGCACAAGGCAGGTTCCTTTACCGTGTTTTCGTCCCGGGAAGCGGAAGAGACAACAGCGAGCCAGCCCGTCAAGACGGATACAGCCGATGACACCGGAGAGAATGGCGGTACGAGTGAAAAAGGAAACGGTACAACGGAAAAAAGGGAAAAACGGCTTGCGCACTGGATAGGCCTCGGGGCGGGAGCGAATGCAGACATACTGTTCGGCGACTGGGCGCAGGTGTATGACTCACCGGTTATCGGCGCGCACGCACACGTCGATTTTTACCCGTCCGATACTCTGCGTCCGACGGACAAGCCGGAGCTTGCCTGGTCATTCGGCATACGGGGAGACTACGGCGTACACGAAAATGACGGTACGGGAAAATATGTGCGCAGCACCATGACCCAGTTTACGGTTATTGCATACCCTTCACTGATCTATGCATTCAAATTGGTCCGGTTCAGGCTCTATGCCGGCGGAGGAATCCAGCACATGACTATTGCGGCAGACAATATCTTTGGTACCGACTCCTTGTCGGGATCATCCCTTCAGGCAGCGTATGCAGGCGGCCTT
This sequence comes from Spirochaetales bacterium Spiro_09, assembly GCA_001604385.1. Lineage (GTDB taxonomy): Bacteria > Spirochaetota > Spirochaetia > Treponematales > Treponemataceae > Teretinema. Next base: position 9,326 of record LVBK01000016.1, read on the forward strand.
TCCGTGGAGATCTCCCCGTTCAGGCATTTCACGGTATCCCTTTCGGATCGGCTGGTGTATGTTCCCGGAGACATTTCCCTGACAAGAAATTCGGTATCGATTGGCCTTGCGTACATGCTGCCGATATACCGCTAGACCGGCTGTGGCGTAAACGGCCTTCGGGCACAAAAAAAACCCGACCAGGTATCCTGGACGGGTTTTTGTATCTAGCAGGAGGAGGACTCGAACCTCCGACCTCCGGGTTATGAGCCCGACGAGCTGCCAACTGCTCTATCCTGCGTCGTGTTCAAATAATATACAGTGCAAGCCAAAAAGGGTCAAGCGAAAAGGCGGTAAAATCGAAAAAAGATTTCACCCCCGGCAAGGACGGTCTGTGCGGCGGCTCCGCAGATCCCGGCGGGTTCGAAACGAACCCGCTTCGCTTCCCGTGGCCCATCGTGCCTCATGTTTCTGACCATAGAAGTTTGAAATTAAAAAAAATCAAGAATTGACACATATCGCGAATGAGTTGAATATACTATACATATGAGAGAAATAGTTATTGTCGATGACGAGCAGGGAATCACGACCGCCCTTGCCCGGGAAATACGCCTCGAATTCGGGGATGAGGTCTACAAGGTGTCTACCTTCAACAACCCGCTCGAAGTCCTGCCCTATCTTGAAGAACACCGCGACCGGGTTTTTTTGACCATTTCCGACCTGCGCATGCCCCAAATGAACGGAAGCGAACTTCTTGAGCGCATCCGCATGCAGAATCCGCTTATACAGACAATTCTCCTGACCGCCTATACCGACATGGAAAATATCCAGCGGGCAATTTCGTCGAACCTCCAGAGTCTTTTGATGAAACCCTGGAAACAGGAGTCGGTTGTCGAAGAGATTAAAAAGGCAGAACGCCTGTGGGTATCCAATACCGAGTATACCAGCCTGAAGTCCCGTCTGAACCGTGAATTGCGCTCTGCGGGAGAATTTCAGGCCAGACTTTTTTCGAAGGGTATCCCGATGGATTTGGCAAACCATATTTCCATCGCCTTTACTCCGCTGGATGAATTTCATTGCGGCGGCGATTTTTATGATATTTATACCGTCGAGAAAAACAAATACCTGATTATTTGCGGCGATGTTATCGGACACGGACCTAAACCGGCAATTATTTCCGGCATCCTGAAAACTGCCCTGGAAACCATTACCGAAACGCAGGCAGAGGCCCTCCGCGATCCTGCCACGCTTTTGAGCGAACTGAATGTACGGTTTTGCCGGCTGGTTTCCGGCTCCCCTGAAGTGTTGGCGGCAATGTCCGCGGTCTATGTCGATATTGCCGGTCAAACGCTGTCCATCGCGACGGCGGGCCTTCCTCCGGTTATACATATCCGAAACGGCAAGCCCGAACTGATAAGCACGCCGAATCCGGTCCTGGGCGTCATGAGCGAGGCTACCTATTACCGGACAGAACGGGCGCTTCTGCCGGGAGATGTGATCATTCTGGTAACCGACGGCCTGACGGAATCTGAAGGGGCGCAATTCAATGTTTCGCTTGAAGCGATGTACACCCTGGCCTCCGGATGGCACTCCTATGATGCCCTTGCCATTCAGGATTCCTTCAAGCATATACTGCCCGGCAAAACATTCAGCGATGACGCGACGGTCATCTCGCTGAAAATACCCGGGAAGGCAGATGAATAACGGTTTTCAGCTTTTTATCGATACCGCACCGGCAGCGGCGGTCTTCGCCATCGGGTGTATCGTACTCCTTATTCCGCGGATGAGAGAGACCGCCGTGCGTTCACTTTTCATCTATCTATTGCTTGTCATTTTTTTACTGATTACCAATATTTCCGAACTGGTGGCGACAACCAAACATGAAACCATTCTGTTCGCCAAGCTGCAATATATTCCGTTTGTGTACATACCGGTTGTCTGGCTGTCCTTTTGCCTGCGGTTTACCGGATGGCTGACAAAAACAAACAGGACCCTGATTATAAGCGCCATACTGTTTCCGCTTATGCTCTTCATTCCGGTCATTACGAACGAAATGCACCATCTTGTCTGGACGGAATTGCGTTTTGTGTATGAGGGAGAGTATTCCGTACTCCGCCCGCAGCATGGCCCGATTTTCTGGATTCTTGCCATCTATAACTGGTGTTTTATCGGCTTGGGCACACTGCTCGTGCTGCGATCCTTTTTTACCGGACAATCCATTTTTTACCGCCAGTCTCTGTGGATTGTCGCAGGAGTCCTTCTTCCCGGCATCAGCAACTTTATCAACCTGAGCGGAGTATTCCCCTGGCTGGAAAAGGATTTTACCCCGATCGGATATGCCCTGTCCGGCATCTGCTTCGTTCTCGGTATGTACTTTCACCGGCTTTTTTGGGTTATGCCGGTTGCCAGAAGCATTATTGTGGAAAACCTTACCATCGGCATACTGGTTCTTGACCGGCACGGCTGGATTGTCGATCACAATGAACGCATCGATCACCTGCTCAACTTGCCCCAAAATGCGGCCGGGCTTTCTTACATTAACTTTCCCCGCCTGTTCCGCCTGATGTACGCGGGCAGGATTTTCGATGACTGGCCAAGTAACAGCTCGGGCGAAGGTCAAATGGAAATTGACGGTTTGACCCTTTACTGGACCGCACATCCGTCCGCGAACGACGCGCGAGGGGTCATCATTACGGTGGACGACATTTCCGAAAAGATCCGCCTGCAGACAGAAATGGAGTTGATAAAAAACGAATTTGTCAGTCGCGAAAAGCTTGCCACAATAGGCAGAATAACCGCAGGCCTGGCTCATGAAATCAACAACCCGCTTGCCTATATCAAAAGCGATGCCCGATCCCTGTCAAAAATGATTGAAAAAAAGTGCAGGGAAGTGATGGGAGATCGCGAACCCGATGACGAAATGAAAGAGATTCATGCCATCCACCAGGCCTTGTACAGCGGGCTGGAACGGATAGAGGGTCTGGTCGGGTCCCTCCTGGCCTTTTCCCGCCAGGGCACCATTGAATCAAAGAACGAACCCTTTGACCTGAACGAATGCATCGAAACAACAATCGGCTTTGTCCGGCATGAACTGAAACGAACTATAGACATCAGGTACATTCGCAACCCGGTACCCCCGGTCAGGGGAGACAAGGGAGAAATGAATCAGGTTCTGTTCAATTTGATTTCAAACGCGGCCCAGGCTATTCGGGAGCGGGCGGTCAGGGAGAGAACCGATTGGGAAGGAATCATAACCATTCAGACCTTGACGGATGGTAACGCAGTGTACTGCGACGTACAAAACAACGGGAATCCCATCAGCAACGAGGTAAAGGACAGAATGTTCGATCTGTTTTTTACAACAAAAAAGGAAAAGTGGGGAACCGGACTGGGGCTTAACCTGAGCCGCGAGATAATAGAAAAGCACCACGGAGGCGCACTCTATCTATTTTCGCAGGACCCGGTCATTTTCAGGATTGAATTGCCTCTGGAGGGTACATAAAAAAACCCGGCAGGTAAAAGGAGGAGTAAAAACCCTGCCGGGACCACAGAAAGGAGGTGAACGGGACGCTGTGCTCATTCAGCATCATGTGTTCACTATAACAATACTCTTGCTTACTTAACGTTACAGCATACCTCTTCGATTTGCAAATTTTTTCATCATATTTATGCGTAAAAATCAATAAAAATACAGAAACTATTATTCGGTTCAGCCGTTGCCACAACCTGTCGATATTCGTTGTATGAAGAAGTCAGTTTATTGTATCGGCACAGCCCTTTTTTTCCTTATACTGGCAGGCTTACCAGCAGAAACATTCCGTTTTATCTACCGGGAAGGCGACAATTACCGAATCAATTCAATTGTCACACAACGGGTATACATAAACCGCCGGGTGTCACACTCCGCAGAAATTAATAACCGCATCAGGGTTTCGGTCGTCTCGGTCGAAGACGACGGCTCCGCTGTGCATGAAGCCCGTTTCATGACCACCGAACGCACCTCAAACCGCTCTTTCAGCTGGGGGCGCGAATATGAAAGCCGCTTTTCCCGCAATCCCCGTGGCCGCTTTACAATAGATTCCCGCTATTTTATGCCGGTTGTCCGGGACGTTCCCGTATTTCCGGAACATGATGTCGCACCGGGGGATCAATGGGAGAGCGAGGGACAGGAAGCCCACGACCTGCGTGACCAGTTCGGTCTTGCCGAGCCCTTTACGGTTCCCTTTACCGCGGAATATACCTACGTCGGCCGGGTACAAAAAGACGGAAAAACCTTGCACCATATTCAGGTTGAATACAATCTGTTCTCGGACACACCCGCGCAATTGGCACAAAAGGCCACGGGAGACTATCCGGCCACCACAATGGGTTATTCCCGGCAAAACCTCTACTGGAACAATGTAGAGGGCTTTCTGGATCATTATACTGAAGAATTCAGAATACAAATGCAGCTTGCTTCCGGAACGGTGATTGAATTCCGCGGAGAGGCCCGCGCCGAAGTAACAGAAACCGAACTGCTTGACCGGGAGCGCATTGTTCGTGAAATGAACGATGAATTGAACCGTCTGGGTATAGCAGATACCCGGGCAAGCTCTACCGCCGAAGGCATTACCATTACCCTGGAAAACATCCAGTTTGAACCCGATTCCGCCCGGCTCATGCCGGCAGAAAAAGCAAAAATTACCACGATCGCGGCGCTTCTTGAACGATATCCTGACAAGGAGCTTTTGATAACGGGGCATACCGCCCTCGCAGGCACAGCAGCCGCCCGAAAAGCGCTTTCGGAAGAGCGGGCGGAAGCGGTGGCACGGTTTCTGGTAGAAATGGGCGTACGCAACGATTACAACGTGTACACACGGGGAATGGGCGCGGAACAGCCAGTCGCGCCGAATGACAGCGAACGGAACCGGGCCAAAAACCGGAGAGTAGAAATTACCATACTCGAGCAATAGTTGATTCATCCACCCCGAAACCGGCGACTTCGCATAGTCTGGCAAACGCTGTCAAAGGTTGCATGTTTCCTGATTTAATGGTACATATACTGCATCGGGGATAATAGATGACATATTCAGAGCCTACAGACTTGGCGATCATTGCATGTCCGGGCGGGGCGAAGTTTGCTGACGAAACCCTCAAGCACTTGAACCACATCTACAGCAGGCGTTTCCGTCAAAAAAGCGATGTTCTGGCAAAGCGGTACGAGGTGGACCGTATCAATCTGGTCAAGGACATCAATTTCTACAATGACCTGCAAACATCGGATATATGCATCAGGGGCGATGTGACCAAGTTCCGTGCGCCCGACTTTAAAGTCCGTGCCCGTTTTACCTGGTTTATGAACGGCGAGTTCAAAACCGAAATTCTTGACCCCATCCGGGGAAAAGATGTATTTATCTTCCAGGATGTTGAAAATCACCAGATTCTGGAACTGAATGAAGGTAAAAACAAACTGAGTCTGTCGGTCAACGACCACATCATGAGCCTGCTGGTAACCATTGACGCCGTGCGTCACGCGGGAGCCTCACGCATCACGCTGGTTCTTCCCGTATATCCCTACAGCAGACAACATAAAAAAAAGGGCCGCGAAGGTTTGACCGCAAGCCTGTTGGGTCACCTCTACGAGAGCCTTGGCGTCTCGCAGATTATCACCCTCGACATCCATTCACGTGAAATTGAAAACGCCTTTATCAAGGCGCGCATCGAAAACCTGCATGCAAGTTATCAAATTATCAGGGAGCTTTCCCGAATCGTCAATTTGACCAGCGAGGAGGACGATTTTGTCGTCGTCTCGCCGGATACCGGAGCGGTCGACCGCAACAAGTTCTATGCCACCGGCCTGAAAAGACCACTCGCCATGCTCTACAAGGAACGGGACTATTCGGTCGTTACACAGGACGCGAAAGCAAGCAATATCATGAGCATCAAGCTCCTTGGCGACGTCAAGGGCAAGGTGGCCTTCCTGGCCGATGACATGCTCGGAACCGGAGGAACCCTGCTCAAGGCAATGGAGTTTCTGAAGGAGCAGGGCGCTACCAGAATAATCGCCGCAATCAGCCTGCCCTTCTTTACCGGGAACTCTATCGAACAGTTCGATGAAGCCTACCGGAAAGGGCATTTCTACCGCATAATCGGAACAAACGCGGTCTACCATGAAGAACTGCTGACGAAGGAATGGTACATAAAAACCAATGTCTCCGGGCTTTTCGCCCAGGTCATATCCCGTCTGCATCATAATCAGTCCCTCAGTGATCTTCTGGACAACCGGACCATCATTGAAAAACTGGTCAAACAGGACAAAGCGCCTGAAGCCGAATAGACGGCGACGTACAGCCGGAGAAAACCCGTGAACCGGATCGTATTCGCCGTCGATATTGGCACATCTTCCCTCAAGGCTGCGTTAATTTCGGTTGACGGCACCATCGTCGCCTATTCACGCATTCGCTTTCTTCCGGGAACAAGGACCGCCCGTGATTGGGAACGGGCTTTTTTTACCGCATGGGAAACAGTGTGCGCTACCGTAAAGCCCGACGCCATTTCTGTTTCCGGCAACGGGCCAACCCTGGTCGGTGTCATGGAGGGAACGGCATCCGGTCTCCTCATGTGGAATGATCGCGTTCCGGACACCGAATACACAGGTCGTTCAATTTTCATGCCGCGTATCGAAGCATACCGGAAAATGTTCCCGGATCAGTATTCCCGTCTCTCCCTGTTAATGTCAGGACCCGAGTATCTTGTCTACCTACTTTCAGGTTCAGCCGTAACCATATTACCGGACACCCGCTATGAAAGCGCCTACTGGACAGCGGAGGACGCGGGATTACTCCCCGACAGCTCCGTGCTTCCACCCTTTACGCCACCGGCCGTTATTGCAGGCTATACCCGGACTATTCTGGCGGACGGACGCAGCTCACCGCTTCCGGCAGGCATACCTGTTGTGACCGGGGGTCCGGACTTTTATACTGCCCTGGTGGGAACGGCGACCCTCCACCCTGCGCAAGCCTGCGACCGGGCCGGTACCAGCGAAGGCTTGAATCTGTGTACTGAACAGCCGCTGAATTGCCAGGGTATACGAACCCTTCCGGGCGTACTGCCCGGGCTCTGGAACGCGTCCTGGCTATTAAACGAGACCGGCGCGGATTTTCACCGATACCGGCAGGAAAGCGGCAAGAGCGCGGTCTCGTATCCCGAATTGCTTGCAGAAATCGAGGCGAGCCCGATAATTCCGCGAAACGGGGAACAGCTGCATCCCGGCAGGTACAATGTAGAAAAAATAGGCTTTGCGGTCAGGGAAGGAATCGAAGCGCTGAAGAAGGCAAGCGCTCATGAAAGCGAATACAGACTTTCCGGCGGACAGGCCCGTAATGAAATATGGAACCAGATGAAAGCCGACATGACGGGCACGGTTTTCTTACTGACCGGGACTGCCGACGGAGAGCTGATGGGAGACGCGATTCTGGGCTTTACCGCTCTGGGAGATTTCCGCACAATAGAGGAAGCAGCTTCCGCGATGGTCCGCATCCACAGGCGGTATGAGCCAGATCCCGACCGATACAGACTGTATACGGAGAAATATGAATATCTACTCGATACCGGAAAACACGACCTGCCTCATCTTTGACATTGACTCGACGCTGTATACGCACCCGGAATATGCCAGCGAACAGGTTGACATTCAAATCAGACACTTCGCCGCTCTCAGGGGTATGTCAGCCGACGAGGCGCGAAGTGTCATCGCCGAGAACCGCGCAAAGTGGAAAGAACTTCACGGTTCAAATCCCAGCCTGGGCAACACATTGACACTGCTCGGTATTCCCATCTCGGAAAGTATCCGCTGGAGAGAAGAATTGCTTGAACCCTCGCATTTTTTGAGCGAGGATCCGATCCTTCAGGACACCATGAAATGTCTTGCGACCCATTACCGCCTTGTTGCGGTAACGAACAATCCCGTCAAGCCAGCCCGAAAAACATTGCGGGCCCTTGGCATCGAATCCTTTTTCCCTGCACTTGTCGCCCTTGATACGACCGGAGTGTCCAAACCGCATACAGAGCCCTTTTTACGTGCAACACAGATTGCAGATACACCGGCGGCGAACTGTATTTCGATCGGGGACCGGTATGATATCGACATTGCCCTCCCCCTTCAGATGGGCATGGGGGGCATTCTGGTTAACGGGGTTGAAGATGTATACACGCTGCCGGACGTATTCAGGCTACGTTCATGAAGGCACTTCAGAACGCTTCCAGACGACATACGCATAGATAATAGCGGCCGCTAAAAGAGCGACACCGGAGAACACAAAGAAACCGCCTCGTTCCATGCACCAGTTCCATCCGCCATGCAGCACAACGGCAACAAGAAAGCCATACATCTTTACTCGAGGTCGCGCACCATCCGTGTTTGCCGGTTCTCCCCGCGTCATGGACACAGCCGCGCCACAGCCGATAAGGGCGCAGGCAGCGTGAAGGGGTACGGCCGTCAGCGTTCTGGCCAGCAATATGCCGGAACCCGAAGAAAGGGCATACCAGATATTTTCGAAGGCCGCAAAGGACAAGCCGATCAAAAGGGCGTCTCGATAAATTGCCCGAACTGAAACGGCAGAGCCCGGATCCTTGCGTATCCGTATTAACAGGGGAATACTGATGGCCAATAATTTGGCGGCCTCTTCGGCGAGAGCGGTTTCGAAGGGAACAAGGGCCGCGGGTATAAGCGCGTCGGGAACGCGAACAAACGCAACCGCCGAAACGGCCAGAAGGGATCGCAGAAGGGCGAGCGCGGAATCCAGAATATCCATCCGGCGGTTTTTCAGCTGGACAGCGACAAATAAAAGGGCCGGCAAGAACGATACCATAACAATGCCATACAAACTCATAGAGATAGAGGATACAGGCAGACAAAGCTTTCATACAAGCCTTTTTTACAGTATAGTGTTGTCGCATCGGAGGGAGGAACATGAGCGTCTCACTAATCATCGTCGGCATGAAACACACCGGTAAAAGCACCATCGGCTCGCTTCTGGCCGAACGCTGCTCCGTGCCTTTTTTCGATACAGATACCTTGATCCAGGAATTATGCGGCAAGACCGCCCGGGAACTCTTTGATCAAGGCGGACCAAAGCTCATGCAACAGGAAGAGACCCGGGCCTGCAGCTATCTGCAGACGAAAGAAGGACCGAAGGTAGTTGCCACGGGAGGCGGACTTGCCGATAATCCGGAGGCAATTCGCACGCTCGGGTTGACCGGTATGTTCGTGTACATCGACACGCCCTTCACGATCCTCTACGAGAGGGTGATGCGCAGCGCTTCGCGGGACGGCCGACTGCCCCGTTTTCTGGAAGGCGGCGACCCGGAACAGTTATTCAGGGAATTATTTGACCGCCGTACCGCGGTCTATGCAACAATCGCCGATATCATCATAGAGGCCGCAGACAAAAGTCCCGCCACCATCGGCGAAGAAATACTCAGTCTCCGAGACAGGTTCCCACATCCCGCGCGGTTTCAAGCATCCGGTGATCAAGCGGCACCGGTTTGATGCGATGGGCCACCAGCTCGAGCGGCACGCCCAGTATCCTGTTGTCCCGGAGCGCGACCATTTTTCCGTAATCGCCTTCGGCCAGCATCTTGGCGGCGGCAGTACCGAACTGCGTGGCAAGCACCCGGTCATAGGCAACCGGCGTTCCCCCGCGCTGCAAGTAGCCCAGAACGGTCACCCGGGACTCAAGACCGGTAGCCTCTTCAATTTCGTGGGCAACCCGGTAACCAATTGAACCGCTCATTTGCTGACGCGCTTTCTTGAAGGTTTTTTTGTCCATCGCGGCTTCGGCTTTTGACCGTGCACCCTCCGCGACAACAACAATGGAAAAGGTTTTTCCGCTTTTCACCCTGTTTTCCAGGTGTGCAGCAATATTGTCTATGTCGTATGGAATTTCCGGAAGCAAGACCACATCACCCCCGCCGGCTACTCCCGCATACAAACCGAGCCAGCCAGCCTTATGGCCCATAACCTCGATGACCATAACCCGGTTGTGGCTGGAAGCAGTCGAATGAAGGCGGTCTATGGCGTCGGTTGCCACGGCAAGCGCTGTATGAAACCCGAAGGTAATATCCGTCTCGACAATATCGTTGTCTATGGTTTTCGGAAGACCGATGACATTCAATCCTGCCTGTGAAAGAAGGTAGCCTGTTGTATTGGTACCGTTACCGCCCAGAACGACCAGACAGTCCAGGGCAAGATCGCGATAGGTCTCCTTGATGCGTTCAACCGCACAGGGATCCCCGTTTTCATCACACCAGTTTTTATCCTTGAAGGGCTTTTCACGGGAGGTGCCCAGAATTGTTCCGCCCTGAACAAGAATCCCGGAAAATTCGGAAGGCTGCAATACCCGGCTCCGGTTTTCGATCATACCGCGATATCCGTGTTCAAAGCCTATGACAGTCATTCCGTACACGTCTATTGCGGCTCGCGCTACACCCCGAATAGCTGCGTTCAAACCCGGTGCATCGCCCCCGGACGTTAAGATACCCACTCTCTGACTGACGGATTTTGCCATCTATTGCTCCTTCCCGTTCATTATAGGACATGACAAGGCTTTTGTAACAGCACTTTCTATGTTATCCTTTCACAACATATGAGACGGATACAGCATATACTCGTACTTCTATTTATCATGGTCACGACCGTTTATGGACAGGATGTTCTCCTTGCAGGAACTTCTGACGCACTGTACCGGGTAACCGGAACACAACGCATTCGCATCTGGGAACGGAACGATATCCAGAAAATTCTGAGGACACAGTCAGAATGGCTCTTTCTTACCGGAAACGGCATTGCAGCAAGCGGCGACCTCGTAACCTTCGAGGACAGAAACACCGGGCTCCCGGTAAAAGTGGTAAAAATTCCGGAACCTTCGGGTAAATCTTTCAGGCGCGAGGTGCAGGGTCTTAAAGACCTTGAAGTGCATCCCGCCAATCAGCAGATTATGGTCACGGCCACGAAAGACGCGGTATATCTTTCCCGGGATGCGGGAAGAAGCTGGAAAAGCCTCGGTTTGAGCGCACGGACCTCCGGTGTAAAAGCGGTATCCGTTCTTGATCTTCCGGATGCAAACGGTACCCCGCAATTGACCGTTTTAATGTCCCATCCGATATACGGCATTTCCTGGCAGCAACCGGATACCGCACGAGCAACCTGGAACGATATGAATGCCGGTCTGGAACATGTGCCGGATATACGCTGGCCTGACGAAGTCGCCGACATTCATTCAGTAAAAACGGAATCATCGACACAGATATACGTTTCACAAACCTTCATGGGCCGTATCTACCGGCTCGACTGGCAGGGAAAGCGGTTTATCCCGCTGTGGAAAAATGATGCAGCCCTGGATACCATTGACGGTCTGTGGGTATCGGGAGGCAGACTTGTCTACAGTTCTCCGTCAGCCCTTCGCGAACTGATCCTTTCGGATGACGGCACGACAACCCGTGGCCTGATTCCGGCAGACATTACCGGCATTGCCGCCTCGGCCGGAAGCGGCCTCCTGCAGTGCGCCTGGATTCCCGCATCCCGCACCGGAGGACGGGGGGCACTGGCGCTTTCCGAACTCTGGCTGTTAAGCCCTGCGGTTCAAAGTGCCCGCTGGGCGCAGACGGCACAGCTAAAAAAGGGAAATTACATACCGGTTCACCAGGTGACCACTGATGCCGGCCTTGCCGGACACCTGAAAACCCTTACCGATAAAAACCTGAATATGCTGGTCATCGACATGAAGGATGACTACGGCTTTCTCCGCTACGATTCAAAGGATCCCCTGGTACAAAAAATGGGGAAGACGGGCAAGGGCATCAACCTAGACACCTTCGTCCCGGCGGCCAAGGCGAAGGGCATCTATCTTGTCGCCCGCATCGTGGTGTTCAAGGACCGTGAGCTTTCGCGCCATAACGGCGGCGCCTACGCGGTTTGGGACAAGCGCGAGAAAAAAAGCTGGCAGGGGTATGAGCTGGTAAACCAGAAAATCGAGGCGACTGCGACCGAAGACGAAAAAACGGAGCAGGTGCGCAAGTATTACGAGGAATACTGGGTCGATCCCTACAGCGAGGATGTGTGGCGGTACAATGTAGCCATTTCGAAAGAGCTGATCGGCCGCGGTTTTGATGAAATCCAGTTCGACTACATCCGGTTTCCCACTGACGGGAAAAACCTCGAGGACGCCTCCTACCGCTGGCAGGACGAGGGAATGGACAAAGAAAGCGCGCTCATGTCATTTCTCTCGTATGCACGCACAGAGATACAGGCACCTATATCCATCGACATTTACGGGGCGAACGGCTGGTACAGAACGGGCGCACGAACCGGACAGGATGTTGAACTTCTTGCACGCTATGTCGATGTCATCTGCCCCATGTTTTATCCCAGTCACTTCGAGCAGTCTTTTTTGGCGCAAAAACCGGCGGCAGAACGCCCCTACCGCATATATTATTACGGCTCGTATCGCAACGCGATAATTGCCCGAAATCATGTCCTTGTCAGGCCCTGGGCTCAGGCCTTTTACCTGAATGTGTCCTATGACCGGACCTACTATAATCAGGACTACGTGCAGCGCCAGATTTTCGGCGTGAGGGATTCCCTGAATCAGGGCTATACCTATTGGAACAACTCCGGAAGATACGGAGATCTCAGAGCGGATATAGGCCTGGATGAACAGTATCCCTGGGACTTACCGGCGGGCGCATCGGAACTTGCACGACCCTTCTTCGGAAGTATGAAAAAATAAAAAGACAGGGAGCTTTACATGGAAATTTCAGCGGCTACGCAGGGCTCGCAATGGGGAATCGACCTGATACGTCTGTTTCAGTCGGCAGAGAACCCCCTTCTGACGTTACTGGCCAGAAGCGCGACCTTTCTGGGCGATCATGCGGCGTATTTACTTATATTACCGGTAATTTACTGGTGTATTGACGAGCGGTGGGGGTTCAGACTGGGCATGGTGACCTTTCTCTCGGCGGGACTGAATACCGGTATCAAGGAAGCATTGAAAATTCCCCGCCCCTTCCACCGCGTACCCGGAATAAACATGATATCCGAAACCGGTTACTCCATGCCTTCCGGACACTCCCAAAATTCCGCTGCCTTTTGGCCGCAATTCTTCTTTGCCCGTCGCACGGACAAAAAAGCGCCCTTCGCGCTTTCCCTTGCGCTCAGTATCTTCCTGCCCCTGTGCATCGGGTTGTCACGCGTCTACCTCGGTGTACATTACCCCGCCGATGTCCTTGCCGGCTGGAGTATCGGTGCGGTGTACACCCTGAGCGTATTTCTTCTGTTGCCTCCCGTCGCGCGCGCCGCAGCCTCGCTCGAGGCAACATGGAAAGCACAGTCCGGCTCCTCTCTCAAAACCTTCAAAATCGCCCTCGTCGCGGCAATCGCCTTCATATTAAACGCGACGGGAGGAGACGACTCCTCGATGGGCGGGCTGGTTTTTGGCTTCGGTGCCGGCTACATCCTGCTGACCGACACGGATACCGCGGACCATCGAAGGTTTACAGCCTCCGAGGGAAGTCCGATCCGGAAGATTATCCGGCTTATCGCGGGAATGCTGGTTCTTGCCGGGCTGTATTATGGCCTGAAAGCGGTATTTCCTGGTAAAGGATCACAATGGTACAGTATGGCGCGCTTCGTACGATACGGTCTTTCGGGGTTCTGGGCGAGCCTTGGCGCGCCCCTGTTCTTTCTTACAACAGGCTTGTCGAAGACCGCTGCGCAATAAAATTGTCAATGACGGAACGCAATTGGGGATTGCTGTCCGCATAACGGAGCACCGCATCCAGATAGCCGGCAGGCTCGCCGGTATCCAGCCGCGTTCCCGCGGTTTTCCGGTACACAACCTTTCCGGCGGACATAAGTTTGTTCAGGGCATAAATATGATAGTATTCACCGGCCGGCCGGTTTTCCGCTGCGGCGGCTTCAAGATGCAAGCGCCAGCCCTCGGCAAGGTGTTCGAAAAACTCGCTCGTGTACAGATACCGCCCAATCGACACTTCATGGCTCGGTTCCGTACCTGGAGCCGGTTTTTCGACAATAGCGGTCACATGCTCCCCGTCACGGGCAATGGCAAGGACACCGTAGCGGGACACGTCGCCTTCCTCGGTAATGCTTGCCATAACGGAGCATCCGGTTTCCTTCCACGCGTCTACCAACTGGGCGGCAAGCGGAACAGGACCAAAATGAAGATCATCCGGATAGGCGACCACACAGGGCTCTCCGCCAAGCCAGGGTCGCGCCTGCAAGAGCGCATGGCCAGTTCCCATCATCCGCTGCTGGCGAATAAAGGAAACAGACACATCCCGGGGACTGATACTGTCAAGCTGTGCCTTTTTGCCCTCGCGCTCGAAAACGCCTTCCAGCTCAACCTCCCGGTCGAAATAATCCTCAAGCACTTTTTTTCTGCGGGAGCTGATAATCAGAATCTCGGTAATTCCCGAAGAGACAAATTCATCGACAATAAACTGTATGGACGGCACGTTCACCAGGGGAAGCATTTCCTTGGGAACAGTTTTCGTAACCGGCAGAAAGCGGGTTCCGTACCCCGCGGCGACAATTATTCCTTTCATGGCCGACAGTCTAGCACATTTTTCTTGACGCTGCACTCCCACCCCTTCCATACTGACACATACAACCAGGAGGAATAACAATGGACACGGTAATCGAGCTGTTGCATCGCGGAGCTGAACTGTTCGGGGAAATGCCCTGGCTGGGCGAAAAAGATGAATCTGGATACCGCATGACCAGTTTTCTTGAGGCAGACAGGGTGTCCCTGGCCTTTGCTGCCGCGCTCGTGAACAGAGGCTTTAAAAAGGGCGAAAACATAGCCATATTATCGGAAGGAAGGACAGCCTGGGTGCTGGGCGAATTCGGCATTCTCAAGGCGGGGTGCACGTCGGTACCCCTCTCCTCCAAATTATCGGCTGACGAAATTCTCTTTCGCCTTGACCATTCGGAATCAAGGGCGGTTCTGGTTTCCGAGAATTGTTTTCCCCGCCTTGCAGAAGTCATTTCCCGGACGGAGCGGAAGCCGCTGGTCATCTGCATTTCGGGAAAAACGGATTCCATGTCCAAAAGCGCCGCCTCCTGCGGTCTGGAGCAGGGAAAGTCCTTCTGCTGGTACGAAGACCTGGTACAAGAGGGTAAACAATCCCTTGACGCGCACACAACCGGAAGCGGTGACAAGCCGATGACCTGGATAATGCGCGAACTAGAAAAGTCCATTTTCCCCGACGATACCGTGACTATCTGCTATACCTCGGGTACTACGGGAAACCCGAAAGGCATTATGCTCAGTCATGCAAACTATATCCATAATGCCGTAAATGCCTCGGAAGTGGTCGAGGTCAAAAAGGGGTGGAAGAGCCTGATAATGCTCCCGCTGGATCATTCCTTCGCGCATACCGTCGGCATCTACATCTTCCTTCTCAAAGGCCTGACCATGTACTTTGTCGATGCCCGCGGAGGCCCCCTTGCCGCGTTGCGGAATCTGCCCAAAAACCTCCTGGAAGTAAATCCCGATTTTCTGCTTACCGTACCCGCCCTTTCCGGGAATTTCATGAAAAAAATGATTCAGGGAGTCGCCGAAAAAGGAGCCTTTGTCAACGGCATTTTCCAGCGAGGCCTGAAAGCGGGTATCGCGCGCGCGGGTAACGGATGGAACAAGCCCCCCCTGTCATGCCGCATACAGAACTGGTTTCCCTGGGCGCTTGCCAATGCGCTTGTCTTTCCGAAACTCCGGAAAATATTCGGAACCGACATCCGTTTCTGCATCGGTGGCGGCGCACTTCTGGAAATTCGCCAACAGGAGTTTTTCAACGCAATCGGCGTTCCGGTATACCAGGGGTACGGCTTGACCGAAAACGCGCCGATTATCTGCTCGAACTCGGCCAGGAAGCACAAATTCGGAACCTCCGGCGTTATCATACCGAATCTCGATGTTCGCATCATGAAAGACGAGAACACCGAATGCGCGGTTGGCGAGGCAGGCCAAATTGTAACCCGCGGCGGTTCGGTCATGAAAGGTTATTACAAAAACCCGGCCGCGACCGCCGAAACGCTCAAGGACGGATGGCTCTGGTCGGGCGACCTTGGGTACATTGACCGTGACGGCTTCCTGGTCGTCACCGGAAGGGAAAAAGCGCTGCTCATTGCGGCAGACGGAGAAAAATACAGCCCGGAAAGCATCGAGGAGGCCGTTATCAATACGTCGCGCTACATCAATCAAATCATGGCCTACAACGAACAATGCAAATTCACCGCGGCTCTCGTCACGCTCAATAGCGACCTCATCCGGTCCGACATCAAATCGGGCACCATCGACGCGATCCGAAACGGCTCTCTGGTAGCCGACCTCGTCATAGACGCCATCATGAAGGACCTCCTGTCCTTTACCGCGCATCCGGATTATCGGGATATACCGGCGCAATGGAGACCGGCCTCTATCGCCATCATCCCGAAAGCCTTCGACGAAGAACACGGCCTGGTCAACTCCACCCTCAAACTGGTCCGACACAAGGTGCGAACCCACTATGCCGACCGCATAGCGGAATTGTATGCGACGGGGACGGCAGACGCCCATGTGGAAGGAAACAGGGCTGCCCTCCGCGATGCAGGGATCCTTTCCTGACAATGGATGAGGCAGAACGCCTGTGGCTGCGCGAAAGGGCCACGGGCGGAGCCCCCGCCATGATCGCGGGTAACCGGGAGAAGGCTTTCCCCTTGACGAATTACCCGGAGCAATCGACAATGTGTACTATATGCCGATGATGAAAAAATCCTTCTGTGTGTTTGTGTTTATTGCTTTTCTTCACGTTTTTGTTTCCGCTCAACCCGAACAAACCGCCAAAAGGATTCTCATATTGCATTCATTCCACCGTGAATATAACTGGACAGAACACCTCCACCAGGGAATTGTCGGTACGCTCGAACAGGATCGGAACACTGCGGAGATTGCCACGGAATATCTTGACTGGATACGCGTTCCCGATCCCGCGCTTCTCGAAGTCAAAATAAACGAGTTGATCATAAAGTATGCTGACAGACAGCCGGATATTATCATTACCAGCGACCTCAAGGCGCTGGAAAGCGCGATTCATATACGGAGGGAACTGAACTCTTCCTGTCCAATAGTCTTTACCGGTGTCAGTGCGGATAACTTTGCCGCCATTGAACAGGTTCAACCTCTTACAGGCGTTTATTATGATCCCGACATCGAGGGTACCCTCAAAATTGCACGGAATATCCAGAAAAACGCCCGTCGGCTCATACTTATCCACGACATGAGCCCCCCCTGCATGACCCTGGCACGCAGGGCCCAGGAAACCGTCTCCATTATGCGCGAGGCAATGACGGTGGCTCACGCAAACATTGCCAACCCGGATACGGTCAGAAGCCTGGTTTCACAGGCAACCAGCCGGGATATCATCCTGGTAACGCTCCAGGACCGCTGTAATTTTGCCAAGGGGTCGCCCTATGATATCCTGTTACAGGACATCTATCGAATCTCCCCGGTACCGGTGTGGATATTGAGCAGTTTTCAGCTGGGAAGCGGCGCGATGGGCGGAAGTCTGATAACACCCGGCGAAACGGGTAAAACCGCTGCCACGCTTGCACTGCGCATACTTGACGGTCACAGTATGGGAACCGAACCGCCGCTTGAAGGAGTCGGACGCCAGGCTATTTTCGATTACCACACCCTCAAACGGTTCAGGATAAACCAGGCTATGATCCCCCTCGATGCCAGTTTTATCCATTCCGAACAGTCGTTTATTTTCCGCTATCAAAACGAGCTTATATTCGCCACCATCAGCTTTGTGCTCATGCTCGTATTCATGGACATACTGTTTCTCAGCTTTCGTCGGGAACGAAAGTTGTCACGACATCTTGCGTCCCAGAATACGGAAATTCGCAATCTGAACGAGCACCTGACCCGTTCCGCCGCGGAGCTTGCGAAGAACGAAGAGCTGTACCGTCTTGCGGCAACGGGTTCTAACGACGCCATCTGGTCATGGAGCCGGGAACATAATGAAATAGAAGTATCCGACCGCTGGGAAGAAATTACCGGCTATGAATATAAAAAGCTTGGTCCGAAAGAATTTGAAGGACTCGTACACCAGGACGATTTCGGCGAATACCGCAAAGTGCTTGAAAGACATTTGCACAAGCAGACGGACAAATTCAGCCAGGAAATACGCATTAAAACCGCCTCGGGGTACTGGAAATGGGTATATATTCGCGGAAAAGGTGTATGGGATGAACAGGGCAACCTGCAACGACTGGCAGGATCCATTACCGATATCGATGAACGGCGTCAAAAAGAAACGGTCATCGAAAACCTTGCCTACCGGGACCAGTTAACCATGCTGCCCAATCGAACCTCGGCGGTGGAAAAAGTCAGGCTGCTTGAGGAAGCAACAACCTCTGATAGCGCAATCGGCAGGGCAGCGCTCATTTTGCTGGACATCGACAATTTCAAATACGTCAACGATACCTATGGTCACCGTACCGGCGATAAAATACTCATTCGCTTCGCGCGCTACCTCAAGTCCTATTCCAGCGATCGGGTATTCGTGTTCCGCTTCGGGGGCGATGAATTTTGCCTGTTTACCGAAAACATGGAACGCGAAGAAATTGAAGACATGCTCGAGCGAATTCTCAAGTTGCTTGGCGGACGCCTTGAAATTGACGGAAAATTTCATTACCTGACAATAAGCGCGGGCGTGGCCATGCGCCCCGAACACGGGCTTCTTTTTGACGATCTGTTGCAGCACGCGGACGCGGCCCTTCATCAGGCAAAACAAACCGGCAAAACGAGATCTGTGTTCTTTGATGCCGCAATCAAGACGAAACTCAATCTCCGCATGGATCTCGATGTCGGCCTCAGATCGGCTATCGAAAACGGCGAATTGTTTGTGCAATATCAACCGCAAATCAATTTGAAAACGCACAGAATGGAGGGCATGGAGGCGCTTGTCCGCTGGGATTCCCCGGGAAAGGGCAGAGTCAGCCCTGCGGAATTCATCCCGATCGCCGAAGAGTCGGGACAGATCAGAAAAATTGGTTTCTTTGTGCTTCAGAACGCGGCCCGGCTCCTCAAACGCGCCCACCGCCTCGGCTTGCCGCATTTTACGGTATCGGTAAACGTTTCCGTCAAGCAGCTGCTCGACCCCCAGTTTGTCGACGATATAGTCAGTCTTTCCCAAACAGAGGATATCAATCCCTCTCATGTACATCTGGAAATTACCGAATCCTTCCTGATTGAAGCCCTTGAGCTTATGGTAGAAAAACTCAACAAATTACGTCAGGCCGGGTTCAGCATTTCGCTCGATGACTTCGGGAAAGGTTATTCATCCTTGTCGTATTTGAAAGCGCTTCCTGTCGATACCATAAAGATAGACAAGCTTTTCATCGACGACATTACCCAGGATCCGGCATCAGCCCGTTTGGTAAAAACCATCATCAACCTGTCCCACGAGCTCGGACACACCGTTGTTGCCGAAGGTGTCGAGGACAAGCTGCAGGTTGACTATCTGAGCGAGATACAGTGCGACTATATTCAGGGATACTATTACAGCAAGCCGCTCGATGAAACCGATATTCTGGACAAGCTTGAACAGATATTTCAATGACGGTATGATGCACAACGACCATGAAACCTTCACACTATCCCCTTGACGAGCCAATTGCAGCAATAGCCACCGCCCTTGCCCCCGCGGCCCTGGGAGTCATCCGCACAAGCGGTACCGGTTCAATCGAACTGGTATCGAAGATTTTTTCCCGGCCCGACCGGCTTGTCCGGGCGGAAGGAAATACCGTTGTTCATGGCTGGCTCGTCAATGGCGAGGAAAAAATCGACGAGGTCCTGGCATCAGTTTTTCGCGCGCCGAAAAGCTTTACCGGCGAGGACTCGGTCGAACTGTCCGTCCACGGCGGACCGGCGGCAGTCCTTTCCGTGTTTCGCCTCTTGCTCTCGGCGGGCTTCCGTGAGGCCGAACGGGGAGAATTCACCTTCCGCGCCTTTGCGCACGGCAAAACGGATCTTGCGCGCGCCGAGGCCGTTCGGGAAATAATCGGGGCACATACCGATACCGCGCGCGCCCATGCAGTCAACCGTCTCGCCGGCGGCCTTTCCGGGGAAGTAGCGGCAATTACCGCACGTATCGTCCGATCGCTCGCTGCCATTGAAGTTGAAATTGAGTACCCCGAAGACGAAGAAACCACCGCGGGAGCCTTCGATTCCCAGGGCATACAGGAAGCCCGTGACCGCCTTGCCCGGCTAGAATCCAGTTGGGCAAGCGAAAAATTACTGCAGGAGGGCGTGATGATCGTCCTTGCGGGCAGGACCAACGCGGGCAAATCGAGTTTGTTCAACACGCTCCTGAAGGAAGAACGTTCTATTGTCTCGGATATTCACGGGACCACCCGTGACTGGATTGAATCAAATGCAGACTTTCTCGGAATCCCGGTCAGGATGTACGATACGGCCGGTTTGCGGGAAACCGGAGACGAAATCGAGGCAGAGGGTGTACAGCGCTCGCGAAGGCTTCTCTCCCGTTGCGATCTGGTATTGTATGTCGTTGACGGTACCGAGGGCATACAGGAACAGGATCGTACCTTTCTGGCAGAGAGCGCACAGAATGCCCCTCCCGTTATTCTTGTCTGGAATAAGGCAGACAGCGAAAAAAAGGCCGCCTTACCCGACGCACAGGAATTACCCGGCGTTCGGGCCATACATGAAACAAGCGCGAAAACCGGTGAAGGTATTTCCTGCCTGGTAAGCAGCGCGGTTTCCATCGTTACCGGTGGCCTTCAGACAACCTCGCGTCATGACATTTCGCTGGGAACCGAACGTCAAAAAAATGCCGTACATGACGCCCTGCACGCTCTGGATCATGCCCTTGGGGCAGCAACCGCCGGTTACCCGGTGGACGCGCTCTGCCAGGACCTCGAAGATGCCCTCAGTTTTTTGGGACAAATAACCGGCGAGGTCACCAGCTCCGATATTCTTGACGCGGTTTTTTCAGGTTTTTGTGTCGGAAAATAGACCGGAACGAATTGTAGAAGAGCCCGGTTACATAAACCCCAATATTCCCCGGGAGGCAGCTTTCACCCAGCTCGCGGACGATTTTGACCGGTGGGGAGCAGCAATGCGGTCGGCAAGCCATTGTGCGCAATTCATTCTTTCCGCGTTGTCTACCCGGATAAGGGATGCGTTCAACCGGACAGCACAGTCCTCAGCCAGAATACGAAACGCGGCTTCAGCCATGCGTACTTCGCGCTGCACAGGTAATTGAACTTCAGAACCCTTTGACTGCTGTTGCTCACACAGAACGAAGCAAAGGTGTCCTGCCCCCTGCTTTGATAAAACATCCTCCAGGCGCTCGCACAGTATGATATATGCTTTGACCAGGGAGTCGACAATGTCTGCCAGTTCGGCGACAGACACTGAAAAAGCGGTGGCATCAAAACACAGAACCGCTGAATCAATTGTACCATAGCGGTTCTTTACATCCAGACAAAGACTGTGTGCCGATAAACGGGATGAGCGGTTCCACACAGGTCTATCCTCAATGGAGGAACGGGATGACAACAGGCAAGGGTTCATGGAACGTTCGGCACACACGGCAGCAAAATCCCGGGCAAAGGGAACCAAATCATCTGTTATCAATACACTCGATATCATACCGCCAGTATATAGGCGAAAACACCGCTAGACAAGCACATCCATAATCGCCTTCATCATCTCTTCGGGTGTATAGGGTTTGGGCAACAAGCCGGTAAATCCATATTCCCTGTAGCAGGAAAGAACCGGATCATCGGAATAGCCTGAAGAGACAATCAGGCGCGCACCCGGGTCAATTTCCAGAATTTTCTTTGCAGCCTCGCTTCCGGAAAGAGCCCCGGGAATGACAAGATCCAGAATACCGAAATCAAAGGGCTTACCGTCGGCAAGAGCTCCCGCCCAGGCCAATACCGCTTCATCCCCGGTCGTCGCAGACGTGACCTGATACGTGAACGACTCCAGCATGTCCCGGGCGCTATGCCGTACGGCGTCATCGTCATCGAGCACCAGAACACGCTGATTTGCCGGAAGGGTCGGCACGCCGGAACGCGAAACGGATTGAATGGTTCCCTCGCTGGCGGGAAACCAGAGCACGAATACCGCTCCGCCGCCGGGAGGCGATACAAGAGTCACCGCGCCCGCGTGGTTTTGCATGACGGAATAGACAATGGACAGTCCCAGTCCCGTTCCGCTTTCCTTGGTAGTGAAAAAGGGATCAAAAACCCGATCCCGTATGGAGTCTGGAATACCCGGACCATTGTCCTCTATGCGTATTTCCACGTATTGCCCGCGGGCAACCGGCCGGGATTCGGAACCCAGGGGCAGCAACGAGACGGGAGTGTTTCTGAAATCCCTGTTCACCGCCCGAATAGTCAGGCGGCCCTTGCCGTTCATTGCCTCCACCGCGTTGACCGCGAGATTTGAAACTACCTGTCCGGCCTGTATTCTGTCTGCCAGAATGTTCCACACAGAATCCTCAATGTCGAACACGCATTCCACCAATGAATTGGTAATTATCATGGATACGGCATCGGACAGGAGTTTCCCCGTATCACAGACGCCAATAACCGGCTTGCCTCCGCGGGAAAAGGCCAGAAGCTGGCCGGTAATTTCCCGGGCGCGCAAACAGGCATCCTCGGCCTTTGCCAGGGGTTTCAACTGGCTTTCGGTCGCCTTTCTCCGCGCAATACCCAGATACCCCAGGATAACCGCAAGGATGTTATTAAAGTCGTGAGCAATACCGCCGGCGAGCAATCCGATAGTTTCCATTTTTTGCTTGCGCAACAGCGCCTCGCGCATATGCTCTTCCCTGGTAACATCGGTAAGGGACAACAGCATGCTTTGACTGCTGTTCAAATCAAAAATTACCGCAGAAACGCGGCAGGTTTTTCGTTTTCCGCCGCTTGTATCGATATGCGCCTCAAATTCCGGAACGGAGCCCTCAATGACCAGAGTTTCCAGAAAAGACTCGAGACCGATAGTGCCCATATCAAGACCGATTTCGGTAAGCCGCTTGCCAATGAGCAGGACAGCCTCGGTATCAAAAATTTCCTCGACGGATGGATTGACCTCGGTAATTTCCAGGGAATAGACATCCAGAATAAGAATCCCCGCAGGATTGAAAATAAACATGCGCGAGAATTTACTTTCGGACAGGGCAAGGTCGCGAGCAGCATATTCCCGGTCGGAAATTTCTTTTATCAGCTGACGGGTTATCCGCATATCGGTTGCGACAATAATCCAGGAATCGCCCTGCCGTTGTATACGCGGAAGAGCGATAATACGTAAATCGACCGGGAAACCGTCACCACTCGACGAAATAATGGAAGCGTCAATCGACGGACTGCGATTATTCCGGGTTATCACGTCATCGCAACTATTGACCGACAGCCATTCCAGCCGGTTCTCCCTGGTCAATTCTGCATGCATTAACAGCGTTTCAATATGCATGCCGAGCAGCGTTTCCGGAGCATATCCGGTTAACGCGCAGGTCCGCCGGTTTACCTTGCTGATTTTTCCCCTGGAATCGACAATAATGACCAGATCAAGGATATTGTCCAGAATCAACCGGTTTTCCCAGCTTGTCGGTTGTTCATATATCCGCAAAACAGTTAACACAATGAAAAGAACAAAATACCAAAAGGCGATCAACCAGGTAAACCAGTTGAAAAGCCGAATGATTGATATCAACAAGCCTACAAGAAATACAATATGAATCATGATAAACCATTCAGCGTCACGGCGCGAATGCTCATCGGCAGCATCCCGTCTCCACCAGACAAGAATGGTCAGCGAATGAACACAGAGGAATGAGTACAGCATTATTGCTACACCCAGAAATGGAAGGACTGAAGGGAATATCTGCAAAAAAATACTGCCAACTACCGGCAATACATAGAAAACTGGAAAAAACACCGGCTTGGCCCTGTGTGTAAGTTCCATCAGAAAGGATACATACAATAAAAGTGCACAGCCCATGACAAATGCGAGGGTGGACATGCGCCACGCGGACTCAAGCGGACTTTGTGTACTGTTCGCAATACTCAGGCCAAAAAACAGAACAACCCCGAGAATGGAATATGTCCGGTGAAACGAGGTGTTTTTTGAAAAGATCAAGCCGAGAACAAGCACCAGGGCATGAAAAATCAGTCCGTAGCCTTCCTGGGAAATGAGTTCAAGGATCATATACACCTTCGGATTGACGGGAGTAATTGCATCAGGTATCCTTTCAGCATGAAAATCTGGATCAAGTATCTTACCGGCATCATCATCGGTCTAGCATTCGCACTTGTCATTCCTGAAGAGAACGCCTTCTTCCGCGAATTAACCGCCTATCTTTCAGAATTGGCCATCAACGCGGGCAGATACACCCTGTATCCGGTTCTCTTTTTCGGCTTCACTATTGCAGTCTTCGAGCTGCGGGAGCACAAAACACTTTTCAGGACAGGGGCCGCCGTCGCCGGCCTTATAAGTATAACCACAATTCTTCTTGCCGTCACGGCAATCCTGGCGGTTCTTGTCCAAAATCCCGCGCGTATACCCATATTCGTCGAAGGCAATCTTTCCATAGAAAGTATCAATGTTCGCGAAACAATCCGCCAGTTTGTTCCCTCGAACGGGTTCGAGGTGTTCACAAACGGTCTGTTCATTCTTCCGCTGTGCATTTTTGCCGGCTTTGCGGGCGCGGGCTTTACCGTGGACAAAAATGAATCAAAACCGGCGCTTACCCTTTTTGACTCCCTTTCCCGGGTGTCCTACGCAGTCATGACGTTTTTTGTCGATATCATAGCCATAGGAATGATTGCGCTATCCATACACTGGACAGTCAGTTTCGGAAGCCTGCTTGCCGGGAAAGTATTCCGCGACTTCATCTTTCTGCTTTTTTTCCTGCTTTTCTTCGTCGCCCTGGTATTGTATCCCCTGCTCATACGGCTTCTTTGCGACAAGGCAAATCCCTGGCGGGTAATGTATGCCTCGATCGCACCGGTCTTTGCCGCATTCTTTTCCGGAGACAGTCTGATGACGCTCCCGGTCATTATCCGGCACTCAAACGAAAGTTTGGGTGTCCGCCGGAAAATCTCGTCGGTTACGCTGCCCCTGTTCTCGGTATTCGCCCGGGGCGGAAGCGCAATGGTTATCATCGTCAGTTTTGTGGTTATCCTGAAATCGTATTCAAGTCTGGGAATTGCTTTTTCTGATATGGTATGGCTGACCGGAACAGCCGTGCTCCTGTCATTCTTTCTGGGACGCTTCCCCTCGGGAGGTGCATTTATCGCGCTGGCGGCGACCTGCGCCCTGTACGGACGAGGGTTTGAATCCGGGTATCTTATCCTCAAGCCGGCCGCGTTCTTTATCGGCTCGATAGCGTCCGCCATCGATGCCCTGACCGCGATAACCGGTACGTATATCATTGCCAAACGGCGGGAAATGGCAACCCACCGGGAGCTGCGTTTCTTTATCTGAGTCGCCGCACTACAGACGGCCGCAAGGCCGCTTAGGGATGGTGAATAAGTTCCCGGGGTTTCGATCCGTTCGCCGGGCCAACTATTCCCCGCGCTTCCATGTCCTCTACCAGACGGGCCGCCCGGTTATACCCGATTTTCAGCTTCCGCTGGATATACGAAGCGGAGGCCTTGCCCGACATCAGCACAATTTCAAGCGCCTTGTCATAGAGCGGATCTTCTCCATCTCCAAAAAGAGCCGGGTCAACCGGGCTTTCCTCGTCATCCTCCACGAAAATTTCTTCATCGATATAATCGGGCTCACCAAGGGTTTTCACGTGTTCGACAACACGCTCAACCTCTTCTTCGGAGACAAAGGCGCCCTGAATACGCACGGGGAAGGGATCCGTCGCGCTTGCATAGAGCATATCTCCCCGTCCAAGCAGCTTTTCCGCGCCAACCTGGTCAATGATGATACGGCTGTCCATTTTTGATGCGACCATGAACGCAATTCTGGTCGGAATATTCGCCTTGATCAAACCGGTTATCACATCGATTGACGGCCGCTGGGTTGCAAGAACAAGATGGATACCGACCGCACGGCTCATTGCGCATAATCGCGCAACCGTCGACTCCAGTTCTTTACCGGTAGTCGCCATCAAGTCAGCAAATTCGTCAATAATAACTACCAGGTAGGGTAATTTTTCGGTAGCGATATGGCGTTCAATAATGCGCCGGTTATAGCTCTTGATATCCCGCACTCCCATACCGTCCAGAAGGGCATAGCGTCGTTCCATTTCGCACAGGCAGTACTGCAAAGCCTGGAAAGCCTTCTTCGGTTCGGTAATTACCGGCGACAGAAGATGACCAATATCGTTATACAGTTTAAGCTCGACAATTTTCGGGTCTATAAGCAGCAGTTTGACCTCATCGGGCGAGCGTTTGTATAAAATCGACAGAATTATGGAATTCACGCACACGGATTTTCCCGAGCCGGTTGACCCGGCAATCAAAAGATGCGGGGTAGACGCCAGATCCAGAAGCTGGGCTTCCCCGGCGATGTCCTTACCGAGTATGACCGGTATTTCCATTTTTTTTGATGAGGCGGTATCCGTCTCGATCAATTCCCTGAAACTGACAATCGCGCGCCGTTGATTCGGAACCTCAATACCGACCGCATGCTTTCCGGGTATGGGGGCAACTATTCGCACGCTCGATGCCGCAAGGCGCAGGGCAATATTATCCTGTAAACCGACAATTTTCGAAAGCTTGACTCCCGGCGCGGGGAGAATTTCAAACATGGTAATAACCGGGCCCTTTCTGATGCCGGTAACGTCAGCCTGGATACGGAATTCGTTCAGAGTCTCCTTGAGCGCGATCGCAGCCCGGCGGGTTGCGTCATCGATCACCCAATACTCTCCGTCGGGATAGGACGTCAGGATATCAAAGGGTACGCTATACGCCCGTCCCTGTCGTTTACGGACGGACGGTGCAGGAGGGACAGTTTCCACGGCAAGTCGTTCCGGAAGGCTGCTTTCCTCACTCTCTGCAAACGGATCTTCCGGTTCATCAAGCCTTTCGTCATCATCATCCTGGTCAAACAGTTCGTCGACAAGCTCGTCATAGATGACCGTATCATCGGCTTCCGGTTCTGTATCGGCGTCAAAGTCGTCCATTTCGTCCGGATCATCGGTCAACACATCAGCGTCACCGTCCACATCCGATACAATTTCAGCTTCCGGATCATCTTCTCTAACGTCATCAGTGTCACCCGGTTCTGTCCCGATATCCGCAATCCGGACATGGGGAATTTCATCAGGCACCGTGTCTTCTTCGGGTTCTACCCAACTGTCAATAACCGGAAGGTCGAAGGGGGCCCTCATCCGTTCCATATCGACATACTCCGGTTCCGCTACCGGAGCTCCCGTTTTTTTAGCCCCAAAAAGCCGGGATGGATCCGAAAGGACGCTAACCGTTGGACTTTCCGGTTCCTCGACAGAGGTTTCGCCGGACTCGTCTGCGGGGACGGTCTCTGAAGCCGTCTTTTCCGTCATCTTTTCAGTCAAGTTTTCAGTCTGTGCAAGCGGTTCCCTCACGGCGTCATCAACCGGAGGTTTGTGCGTAACCACCGGGTTCGAGGGTTTCGCCCTGTCAAGAAGATAATCGGCAAACTGTAACAGTAAAATATACTCGACAAGAATAACCAGAATGATACATACCAGAACGCCGGTTGAAATTATGGAACCAAGGACCGACTGGCCAACCGATACGGACAAATACCCCAGTATTTTTTCCCCTGCCACAGCGGTGAAAAAAACAGGCACGCTGCCGGCAACCAGAAGGCCGGAGCGCACCGTCCATCCGGGAACGGCAAGAATAATCGAGGCAAAGAGCAGGAAAAGCGGAACAAGAAACGAGGAATACCCGTACACGTTCAATAATATGTCCGCGGGGAGGATCGCCACCGAGTAAACCGGCACGAGGGGAAAGGCAACCAACAAGAGGGTTACCGCCAAAAAAGCGGAAAGGCAGAACAAAATCAGGGCGAAAATAACGGAAAGAACCCGCGAATCCCGTTGCGAAACGTCATTCATACTCAGTGTACTCCAAACCAGATAGCAAGCGTTATTCCGGCCGGTATCAGATATGCCGCAAACCAGCCGAGTTTACCCCGATTGATAAGGCTTATCAGGAATCGCAGGGACAGGTATCCCACCACGAAGGCGGCAAGCATGCCCGCCGCCAACACATATGCCGGAACGGTATTACCCAGAGTATCGGCATCTTTAAGCTCAAGGATAAATGCTCCCAGTATTGCAGGGATGGAAAGAAGGAATGAAAATTCGCCCGCAATCCTGCGGTCAACGCCGGACAAAAGAGACGCGGCTATTGTGCTGCCTGACCGGGAAATTCCCGGAAGGACGCCAAGTCCCTGGGCGGCGCCGACAATGAGGCCCTGCAATACGCCCGGGCTTCCCGTTCGACCGCTCATTTTGAACCGGCTGCTCACCAGCAACAAGACGCCGGTAAAAACCAGCAATACCGAAATAGCAACGGGAGGAAGGTTTTTTGCGACATCCTTTATCGCAAAGCCGATAAGCGCGGTCACGGCAGTGCCCGCAAGGAGCGCGCCGATCATCCTCATACCGTCCTCATCGCCCTCTCGGGGACGGCGGGACAGAAAACGCGCCAACACCAGGATTAGGGAAACTATTTTTTTGCGGAAAAAGATGCATACAGCCGCTAAAGTCGCCACATGCAACAGAATGTCAAAAAGAAAGGGAACCTCGCCAAGATTCATAAAGGTTGCGGCAAGGGCAAGATGTCCGGAACTGGAAACCGGAAGAAATTCAGCAAGCCCTTGCAGGGCGCCCAAAAAAACTGCTTCAAGTAGATTCATGCTTGTTTCCTTATTGATTATTGTACAGTACGGCAAGCCGACAGGCGCATGCCGTCAGCGTTTCATGAAATCCGGAAAAACGGTGCGGACAATTTCTGTCTGCGGAACACGATAGTAAAGATACCCGTAAACAACTGCGGCAGCAAGCACCTTGCGTCCATACTCCCGGGTTTCGGCAAACGGAAGCGATTCCAGAAAAAGATCAGCAGACAGATCGCGAGCTGAAAGTCGCCAGGTACGCACCCGGCTTATTCCCGCGTTATACGCAAAAAGCGCGCTCATAATGTCACCGTCCAGCCGGCTGATCATCTCCGAAAGATAATAGGCCCCGAACCGGATATTGGTTGCGGGATCATTCAGGTCATACTCACCGACGCGCAGTTTGCGTGCGACATCGGAGGCCGTACTTGCCATCAATTGAGTCAAACCAATGGCTCCCGCGTGGGATACAACCGTATTCTGAAAAAAGCTCTCGCTTCGAATCAGCGCATACAACAGCCAGGGTTCCAGGGAAAACTCGGCAGCGGAAGCTTCAATTTCCTCCAGCCAGGGGCGGGGATACAGACGAGACAGGTCCTCGACCGTCACCGGATCGGTACTCGCCCGCAGGGCAAGCACCATGATCCGCATCCCGTCGCTCAGTCTGCCGGTCATTTCAAGCGAATCATAAAGCTCACGGGCAAAGGAAAGCGGCAGGGAAGGATAGTACTCCTGTATGAATGTGTACAGACGGTCGTGCAGACCCCATTCAAGAAGGCCGCGAGAGAGGGAGTCAAGCTCTTCCGTCTTGAACCGTACTTCGGTATTTTTCCGTGCGGGAACCATCGAATCGGGCCCTGCTATTTCAAGACCTAGCCGTTCGCCAGCCAAAATCCGGTAATACAGATAGCCGTGATCCTCTTCATACACCCTGACAAAGGAGGCCGCTTCATCCAGGGGGGACGACATATCGCTTCGAGCAAAAAGGTAGTCAAGCCTGACCCGAATGTCGGAATCCGTATTTTCCGGAAGAATGCTCCGCAAGTGGGCAAGCCGTTTCCAGTCGCGTCGTTGTACCAAAACCGCTATTTGGCTGTCCAGCATCGAAGTGAAAGTTGCCGCCCGTACCCAGCGGGGAGCCCAGCGTTCAAGATCATCCAGAAACAGGTCCATGTCGACACTGCGTGAAAGATCGAGCGTATACCAAAGAGGGCTGTCAAAATCGCGACCGTCGAGTCCAAGCTGCACTGCCATTTCCATAGCTGCAATAAACCGATCCCGCGCTGCAGAGGTCATATTCGAACGGGCATAGAGTCGACCTGCGTAAAAAACAGATACATACACCGCCTCGGTATCACCCTCTTTTTCACGGATACGGTCGGCAAGACGGTCAAAGAAAGCCGCGTCGGATTCGGGATCGGCAGAACCATAGAGGGCCGCTCGGGCAAAGTCTGAAAGCACCGCCCTCGAAAGGGAGAGGCCTTCAGCACTCTCAAGCCGTCTTCGAGCCACTTGCCAGGCAGGACCATATTCACGGCGAAACACTGCCAGACGGATGTCCATATCGGATTTGAATTCGGAAGGAAAATCCCTGTCCGAAAGAGCAGGCCATTGGGCAACCAGGCTTGCGTCCAGGACTTTCTGTGCATAGAGGGATTGAATGTCTTGCGGGGACAATTCGGCAACCGGCCCCGATTCCGCCAGCCGCATCCCGCACAGGTGGCGAACAAGCTCGTTTCCTCCGCTCGCACCGATACGTAAAAAACTGCGGGCGGTTTCGCTCCTGCCGGCCCGTTGAAAATGAAGAGCGGCCAGCCAGGGCGCCTCGGGCCCCATCTGCATGATTTCCTCATACCGGGCAGGTGGGACGCTGTCAATGAAGGAGTAATCGCCCTTCGCCAGAAGGGCTTTCAGTTCATCCAGGCTATAGCCCCAAACGGTCGAGGCAGAACAGGAAAACAGGCACACATAGCTTGCGAAGAACGCTAGTGTGCGCAGGATTCCGTTAACGGGGAGGAATTTCGAGCCAGGTACCCGCAATGATAAGATTCGGGTTCCTGATCTTGTTATGCTTCGCAATAATCTTGTAATTCCAGGGGTTTCGGTAATATGCATCGGCAAGATCCCACAATGTATCACCCCATTTGATCTTATAACGAATCGGTTTAGCCTCGGCAGCGGGTTCGGGCTGTGCGGGAACGACCGGTTCCTCTACCACTACCACCGCGGGGGATTCCTGGGCGGGAGGAGGAGTCACTTCTTCGGGTTCCGCAACAGGAACCGGTTCGGGTTCAACAACGGGGACTACGGACGATTCAACAACGGGCGCGGGAGCAGCCGGGGCGCTCCCTTCAGGGCTGTCCGAAAGCATAACCCGTGCCGAAACCAACAAAGCAAGTACGAGCGCTGCGACACCGACTACCAGAATAAGCACGCATAACCAGGCCGGCATGAATACTCCGCTCTTTTTTTCTTCTTCATCATGTCTCATATCATATAATCCTTCGGGAGCGTTTCCCGGAACAGTCGCGTCCAATACCACATTTTCATGATTTGGATCCTCGCCCAAAGAATAGTCGGAATTGACCGGAGTCAGATCGAAGTCAGGAATGGTATACAGCGAGTCCTTGTCCAGGGTATCCAGAGAAACATTGAGAACCTGACGCGAACCAGAATCAAGATCGACTGCTTCGGCGGAAAGTTCATCATTTTCATCGAGCGAAATGGTAAGCTCGATGGTAGGTTCACCGGACGGCTTGTTTTCGATATCCTCGATAATCAGTGTACCCACATATTCGGCATCTTCTATCGAGTTGTACTGGGACCGGAACAGGTTAATCTGCACGCTGGTCTGGTCGTCTCGTACCGTGGTAAGGTCAAGAATTTTGCTGGCGGGAGCGCCCTCTTCAAGAACGGGAAAAAACGTGCCGTCGGCAAGTTTTATGCCAATGGTTGTCTCTGCCATGCTGGTACCTCTTCCTTTATATACTACCAGTAACTGTAGTACGCAAAGAGGACACTTGTCAACGCGGATTGTTGACAGTACCAGACGATGAAAGCATAATATACCATATATGAATTCAGCATTCACCCTGGTTACCGTCCTGCTGATTGTGTCATTTACCCTCCTTCTCCTAATGCTGTTCGGGAAGAAACGGGAAAACAAGGGTCCGCGAAAAGAAAAAAGAAAGGACCGCGCAACCATCATTCGGGATGCAACACGACGTCTGGCTCAAAACCCCCGCGACCCGGAAGGCTTGTCCGCACTGGGCGGCCTTGCATACCTGGAGCAGGACTGGGAAAAAGCCTATGCCGCTTACGTAATACTGGTCGATATGGCCCCGGGAAACCCGAAGCTGAACGAATTTGAATGTTCCCTCCGCTTTGGCGTGTGCGCGGTCAAGACAAACCGCATCCAGGAAGCGATCAAGGGCTTCCTTCTGGCCCGCAAGATCAAGTCCGACCATTTTGAGGTGAACTACAACCTTGGCTATATCTGCTATCTCCAGAAGGACTATGACAAGGCAATACCCTATCTGAGACAAGCTCTTCTGAGCGACACCGAAAACGTGCTTGCCCAGCGCTACATGGGCTTTACCATGCACCGGGCACACAAATACCGGGAAGCCCTTCCCTATCTGAAAAAAGCGGTTGACCTTCAGCCGGACGACAAGGAAGCCCTGTACGCAATGGCAGAATGCCTGTTTGAATCCGGAGCAACGGACCGCTCGCTGAAAATCTTCTCCCACCTGCGCCCCGATCCCGTACTAGGCCCCCAGGCCGCACTCTATTCCGGTATCATTCACAGCCAGACAAACCAGCATGACAAGGCCGTCGTCGATTTTGACATCGGGCTGAAGCATGAGAACATGAACAAGGATGTCCGCAACGAGCTGATGTACAAGCTTGCCGCTACATTGATCAAAACGCAGGACATTGGACGGGGTCTTTCAACGCTCAAGGATTTACAGCGCATTACCCCGGGATACAAGGATGTTCCGGCGCTTATCATGCGGTATCAGGAGTTGAATCAGAACAAAAACCTGCAAGTGTATTTGATGGCGGTTCAAAGCGAATTCGTTACCCTGTGCAGGAAAATCGTCGTCCAGTTTTTTCCGGGAGCAAAGGTCAAGATTACCGACATTTCGGTTTTCGCCGACTACACCGATATTATCGCCGAAATAGACACGCCGAAATGGTCTGACGTCGTCCTCTTCAGGTTTTTCCGTTCGCAGGGCTCGGTAGGGGAACTCTTGCTGCGCGACCTGCATGGCCGCATAAAGGATTTAAAGGCGGGAAAGGGCATCAGCCTGACAGCCGGCTCCTATTCGGAAGAATCCCGCCGCTTCACGGAAGGCCGTCCGATAGACCTCTACGACAAGGACCGACTGAACAAGATACTCAATTCGATCGATTCGGGCGTGCCTCTGAAGATGTAGTCCCGGTCATTACCACCACATGCCGCTCTTCTTCGGCAAGACCGGGAACCGGCGTGGCCACACACTTCCAGCTGCCTACGAGGTGAGCAATCCCGGACATTTCTTCATCAATTTTTACGCGTCGCGCCTTCCATGCGGCCAGATACCCGGCCGGTTGCAAGAGAGCAAGAAGAGTACCGGTCATCTGCTTATCAAGTGGCCGAAAAGCCCGGAATACCAGCACGGAAAAAGAGTGTCGGGGAGCCTTTTCTACCTCGCAATTCAGCACCCGCACATTTCGCAAGCACATCATTGCCGCACAGTTTTCCAGAAAGGCACAGCGCTTGCTCATGCGCTCGATAAGGGTTACGGGAATTTCCGGAAACGCAATTGCCAGCGGTATGCCCGGAAAGCCCGCGCCGGAGCCCGCATCCGCAAGGCAGGGAGTCCCGCCCCCGGCAAGCAGGGATGACACAGTTTTCCAGGGAGACAGGCTGTCAAATATATGGCGGACAATCAAATCCCGCCGGGTGTCCGCACCAACCAGGTCGAACACCGCGTTAAACAATTCCAGTTCACGGATATAGAGCGCGAAAAGTCGGAGCATCTCCTGCAGGGAACGGGTACGCGGAGCGGGAAACGATCCGTCTTCTCCATCCGTTCCCGTCACAGTATCCGCATCGCTGCCGGAACCGGAAGTTGGTAAACCAAACCCAAGTTCCTGCAAACCGGTTTCGAGGAGCCGAAGGTCCTCGGCGGAAAGCGGGGCTGGCGATGAGGATAAGGCACTCACTTGCGGTCCTTTAAAAGGGCGGCAAAGGGATTATAGGTCATGCCGTCATCTTCACGGGAAGAACGGGAATCCCGGTTGTCCGCCGATCGGCCACTATAGGGGCGGCCGGAGGAACGGGAATCCGCCGGTTTGTGTTCGGCAGGCCGAGGGCTGCGATTGTCTCCCGGCCGTCCAGCCGCTGCCTGGGCGGGGGCGTTTCCGTCCCGCTTTACCGCAACGACCCGGCGCGGAGCCGAGGCCGCTCCGGCGCTGCCGGAACGCTGGTTTGAGGCACCCGCACTCTTGCAGGAGAGGCTTATCCGTCTGCGGTCAACATCAAGGCCGATTATGCGGCATTCCTTGATGTCCCCCACCTTCACCACTTCCATCGGGTCCTTCACGAAGGAATCGCTCATTTCGGACAAGTGCAGGAGGGCGGTTTCCTTGATGCCGATATCGACGAAGGCGCCGAAGTCGACCACGTTCTTGATCTTTCCGGTTACGGTCATGCCCTCTTTCAAATCCTCGAACGAAAGCACGCCCTTTTGCATAATGGGCTTCGGGTACCCGTCACGGGGATCGCGGTTCGGTTTTTTCAGTTCCTCGATTATGTCACTGATAGTCTGGTCACCCAGCTCGAAGCGGGTCTTCAAGTCGGTGCGGACATCGCGGCCAACCTCCGCCTTCTGCTGCACCAGCTCGTACACAACCCGGGCGGCCTCGTAGTTTTCGGGATGCACCCAGCTATTGTCCAGGGGATCGGTACTTTCGGGGATTTTCAAAAAGCCCGCGCATTGCTCGAAGGTTTTCGGCCCCATGCCGGGAACCTTTTTCAAATCTTCCCGTGTCACAATCTTTCCGCCCGCCTCGCGGTAGGCGACTATCTTCTTGGCAAGCGAACCGTTGATACCGGACACATACTTTAAGAGGGAAAAACTGGCGGTATTCAGATTGACGCCGACATTGTTTACCACCGAGCCGACTACCTCATCGAGCATTTCGGACAGTTTTTTCTGGTTTACGTCATGCTGATACAGGCCCACCCCGATGGACTTGGGGTCAATCTTGACCAGCTCCGCAAGCGGGTCCTGCAAGCGGCGGCCAATGGAGATAGCGCCGCGAACGGTCAGGTCAAGGTTCGGGAATTCCTCCCGGGCAATATCGCTTGCCGAGTACACCGACGCGCCGTCCTCGTCGACAACCGTATACATGACTGACGGGCAATGCTCGCTGATAAGCGCAGCTACCACTTCCTGCACCTCGCGCGTTCCCGTACCGTTACCAATGGCCACCAGCTGAATATTGTATTCCTTGATGGCGCGTAAAATTGCCGCGGCGGCTTCGGCGGGCTTGTGGTGATACACCAAAAAGTCTCCCAGATACTTGCCCGTCTCGTCGAGGGCCGCGCACTTGGTTCCCGTGCGCAAACCGGGGTCTATGCCCAGTATCCGCGTTCCCTTGATCGGCTGCTGCATCAACAGGTTTTTCAGGTTCTCGCTGAACACGCTGATACCGTGATTGTCCGCCTCGTCCGAAAGGTCGGAGCGAATTTCCCGGACAACGGCGGGAGACAGGAGTCGAACCAGACCGTCGGCGACGGCTTCACGGTGCCAGTCATTGTGGAGGGAATATTTGCGGGAAATAATGTCTATCGCCTCGTCGACATCAACATCGATTTTCACATCAAGGGCGCCGTCCCGCTCCCCGCGGTTAATCGCCAGGACACGGTGCGGTTTTATCTGGTTAAGAGGCTCTTTGTAGTCCCAGTACATCTGGTACACGCTCTTTTTCTGCGCGTCCTCGTCCCCGATACCGGCAACCACAAACTGGCCCGACTTCATGTAATACGAGCGCACATCGGCGCGGTTCTCGCTGTCCTGGGCAACGCGCTCGGCAATAATATCCATAGCGCCGTGAATTGCCTCTTCGACCGTATGAACGGACAGTTCGGTATTTTCCTCGTCGACACGCACGTACGAGGCCGCAGCGGCCTCTACCTCCGCCTTTCCCGCGCGCTCCATCAGGTCGGCAAGGGGCTCAAGGCCACGCTCGATCGCGAGCATTCCGCGCGTCTTCTTTTTCTTTTTGAAGGGGGCCCACAGATCTTCAAGTTCGGTCAGCGTCGCCGCCTTCATCACGCTCTTGTACAGGGCTTCCGACAGTTTTCCCGCGGCAAAAATGCCCTTCACTATCTCGAGACGCCGGGTTTCAAGATTGGTGTAACTCTTGAAAAGATGATCGCAGTCGCGTACCTGCACCTCGTCCAGGGAGCCATGCTGCTCCTTCCGGTAACGGGAAATAAAGGGAATGGTGCATCCCTCGGCAACCAGCGAAACGACGGCCGAAACCTGGCCGGCCTGTATCTTGAGCTCATCCGCAATCCGCTTGAGGATGGCAACCTCATTTACCGTGAGGCCATCAATCTGATCCTGTGTAAATTCCATAATCACCCATTTTACCGAAAAGGAAAGCGGGGAGCAAGCATGAGGCAGAAAGGGCCACGTTCTTCCAGGCGGAACGGGTCCGCTGCGCTGCCGTTCCGCCCGGGCCGGGCGGAGCCGCCGCCAGGGGAAGTCCTTGCAGGGGCGAACTCGAATTATCCTTGACCCCGGCCTCTTTTGTGCCGTATAGTCCGGTATACCCGAACCGGGAAAATCAGGCGACACAGAGGGAACGTGCAATGATTGCAGAGGCCATTTCTCCCGAAATTCTTGAACTGATAGAAGCCAAAAACTGGAATGTGCTGAAAGAGCTGTTACCGACCCTTGAAAGCGCCGATATTGCCGAGCTGATCAACCGGATTCCCCTGCCCGAAGACCGTGTGTTCGTGTTCCGCCTCTTGCCGAAAGACACGGCGGCCGACAGCTTTTCCGAGATGACGGCCGAACTGCAGGAAGACCTGGTCGCCCAGCTGACCAATGCACAGATCAAGCAGGTTTTGACTAATCTTGACCCCGACGACCGCACCCACTTTTTCGAGGAAATGCCGCCCGCCGTTACGCGGCGCCTCCTGGACCTGTTGTCGGTCCAGGACAGAAAGGAAACGCTCGAACTTTTGGGCTATCCCGAGCACAGCGTCGGCCGCCTGATGACACCGGACTATGTCGCGGTCAAGAAGGAGTGGTCAATCGCGCAGGCCCTCGACCACATCCGGAAGATAGGCAAAGCGGTCGAAAACTTCGACACCGTGTACGTCATCGACAACCGCTGGAAGCTGCTGGATTCGATCAATTTGCGGGATATTGTCCTTGCCCAGGAAACCGATACCGTTGACAGCGTGATGGACGACAATTTTATCAGTCTGTCCGCCTTCGACGACCAGGAAAAGGCGGTCTACTACCTTGACCACTACGGCGCCGCGCTGCTTCCCGTGGTGGACAGTGCGGGCATTTTGCTCGGAAGCGTTACCTTCGACGATGTGTTCGATGTCGCGCGCGAGGAAACGACCGAGGACATCCACAAGAGCGCGTCGGTTGCCCCGCTCGAGACCAGTTACCCCCGCACGGGCATTTTTGAGCTCTATGCCAAGCGGATTGTCTGGCTGGTGGTGCTGGTTTTCGTCAATACGCTGTCGGGCGCGGCCATTGCCGGCTTCGAGACGCTCATTCAACAAGTCACCGCCCTGGTGTTTTTTTTACCGCTCATTATCGGCTCAAGCGGTAACGCGGGCTCCCAGGCGGCAACGCTCATTGTGCGCGCCATGGCCATGCACGAGGTCGAGGCCAAAAACTGGTGGCGTCTGGTTTTAAAGGATCTGGCCGTTTCCTGTTTTCTGGGCCTTACCATGGGCGCGGCCGTCTCCGTGCTGGGTATTCTTCGCGGGGGCTATATGATGGGTCTTGCGGTTGCCCTTTCCATGATAAGCGTGGTCGTCATCGGCAGCCTCCTGGGAACCATTATTCCCTTTTTTCTGCGGCTCTTGCGTATCGACCCCGCCACCGCGAGTTCGCCCCTGATTACCTCGATTTCCGATATTCTGGGCGTCCTTATCTTTTTCTCGATATCCAGCCTGATTATCGGGACATAATAAAAGGCGCGGTTTCCCGCGCCCTGAAAAACGTTCCATACACTGTAATATCGCGGCTATCCTACGTAGAACCAGTACAGATCGGCATATTGCGGCGCAATGTTTCCGCTGCAATTAGTTTCAGTGATGTACAGGTCGATATACGGCAGGTCATAATCAACTATATATACACCGCCTCCGCTGACTGTCGCAGAATTCTGGGTAATAACAAAGGAACTGATATAGTCAACATTAAAGAAGGCGCCGGTGGCAATAAATATACCGCCACCCATTCCTTCTTCAGTATCGGTTGCACTATTGCCCAAAACTGCACCGGTATACGGAAAGAGTTGCGAACTGGAGTGGATGTATATCCCGCCACCTCTCTGGGCCGAATTCCCCATGCCGGCAGTCGCCGAACCGATGGTTGTACCGACCATCGAGACCGTTGAATACAAATTATTGTCCGTGCTGTACGCCGCGACTGCGCCGCCGTAGCCATCCGCAACGCAATTATAGATCGCGCCACCGCGCAGTTCAATAGCACCGTCATAGGAATACACGGCGCCGCCGTTTCCGACAGACCGGCACCCGTATATTTCGCCGCCCTGCATGTCGAACGTTCCACTATCGACATATACGGCTCCGCCGTTCTCGGCTGTATTATGATGGTTACGAAGCACCGCACCGGGTAAAAGTTCAAGGAAGCTGTCGCGCAACACTTCGAACAGCGGCCCGCCCGAACTGGTTCCTGTGTCGCTGCCAATAAAGACGTTGGATAGTGTTAATCGGCCGCCATTTTCCTGCGCACCCGTACCAAGCGTAATGAACGGACCATCCAAATTGGATGATGGCACAAGCGCATACCGGGTATTCGGCAGTGAGGTAATAGAAATTTCAGATGTTACTTGAAACGTTGTAACCGAAGTATCCAATTCAATATCTTCGACCAGGACAAAATCGCGCACGGATGGATTTGCAAGGGCCACCGACAGTGCCATGGCGTTCCCGGGCGTCAGTCCGTCGCCGTTGCCCAAGGAAGTTTGGGAAACAAAGGCCCGGCTCAGGCTGGTATCATGAATGCCACCGACACCCAGATCTACACCTGGAACTGGCGTCATATTTGTAGGATACATTGAAATATTATTTGAACATATTACCGTCAACGCAAGGTTTCCGGGGTCCTGCAATATACCATCGGATGTCACGAAGATGCCGCTTCCGTCACCCGCAGATCGGTTATCCTTGATTTCACCCAGGGGCAGGACGGTATCAAGCAGCATGACAGCTCCATAACCCAAGTATACGGCTCCGCCGTTTCCGCTGGTTGCTTCACAACCGGTAATGGTACTTCCCGAACCAAAGTGGAAGTTTGCGTCCATTTCCCCTTGTATAAACACACCGCCACCCTCCTGGGCAGAACAGTCGATTATGTGGGAATTGTCCATTACCAACGAACTGTCATTTAAATAGACACCGCCGCCGTAATACGAGGTTGTATCAAAATGCTGTATGGTCGAATTGAGCATCGAGACCTCGCTACCATACGCATTGAGTGCGCTTTGAGACAGGGAGGTCAGATTGTTTCCGTCAAGAACAATATTTTCAATCGCCAGGGAGCCATAGCTGATGGAAAGAGGGCTTTCTTCAAAGTCACCGGAGGGCATTATTATCGCGCCTGAGCTTAAAGCTGGCCGCAGAACAAACGACCCATCACTGAGCAAAAGTGAATCGGAAAGATCAAGGGTTTCGCCCACCACATGAATAATATGCGTGGCAGTTGGATCTGTCGACTTGTTATTATCTATGGAATTTTGAAGGCTCGATACCGTAGCCGGGTCCAGTATAGTCCTGCCGGAACCGCCTCCACCGCTCGAGACAAAATATACGAAGTCAGGGAAGGCTTCGAACTGTTCGGGGGAAAGAGATATGGACTCGAGCGCAGGCTGGGCAACAACCGTACCCTTGAAGGAAGGGTCGTCATACTGCGGAATGATACCCTCAAACGAATTCAGGTAATACACCGAGGTAATTGAAGAATTCACATTTTCCATGTCAATAAAGGCGGACACCGAGTACGTCTGGCCAGGGACAAGATAATACTGAGATCCGGGATCAAACGAATAGGGCTCCAAAAGGACCGAGCCATTGGACTCGATTGTTCCAAGTCCCGCACAAAGGAATTCAGTGCCGGCCCCATTCAGTATGGACACAAAAAGCCGCTTGCCCGCATAGGCGGCTGGATTGACCGAGCCGTCGAAAAATACGGACGCTGCAGATGAGGGAATTACGCCGGAGAAATCAACAATGGCCCCGGAAATAAGGTTGTTGTATATCTTCACGACCGGGTCCACCCGCAGATAATATGTTCGCCCCGCATACTCGTAATAAATCTTTAGAAGATAGTCACCCGAATCAAGCGGCTGACTAATAAAAATGTTGTACTGGTTCGGAAATCCGGTCGAAACTACCGCAGGAGTAACCTCCACCGGAATATTGTCCGAATTCCGCACCAGGGAATACTGAAGAGACTCGGGAGGAACCGGCAAATTATCCACTGTCAGATTTAGCTGAAAAATTCCCTCACCCCCTTCTGTTCTGTCAGGTGCAAGAACAACCGACAGAGACTGGGCTCCGCCTGCAAGTTCCACAGTCTGCTCGGAGCGCGCAATAATGAAAGATTCATAATCAATGGCTTCCACGACGAAGGTGTAGCTACCAGGTCCCGGGGACTCAAGCTCAAAAGAGGGTTGTCCGCCATATTCCAGAGTTTGTTCGGTTACCAGAGATCCGCCCTGGTAAAACACAAACCGCAGACTTCCTACAGACGAAGTAACAAGTGCCGGTTTAATGGAACGCGAAGTGTCATCGACTATTTTAACCAGCAGCCTGCCGGCAGGGACTGACTGCGGTACATCTGCCTTGCCGAGCAGATAACCCGTGCAGGAGGCAAACAATAGGACAACACCGATGGCCGCAAGCGCGGCTCGAACAAACTTTTTTTCTGTGTTCATGGCTCAAATCTCCATAATTTGTACGATCACCTGGGCTGAATAGATGTTGCCGGACGAATCCGTGACAATAACATCTATCCAGTTTTGGCCATAATTCAACCAGTCATAGGC
The DNA here is from genome assembly GCA_001604385.1 of Spirochaetales bacterium Spiro_09. Lineage (GTDB taxonomy): Bacteria > Spirochaetota > Spirochaetia > Treponematales > Treponemataceae > Teretinema. The sequence continues at coordinate 50,542 of LVBK01000016.1, forward strand.
ATAAGATCCCGGCGTGAAAGTAAACGTACTCCCGATTGCGCCATCTATGGCAATACCGTTCAAGTACCATTGGAACGATACATAGGTGGCCGCCTCGGTTACCGACAGTTCTGCAGACCCGCCGGGTGTCATGTTTATACTACTGTCTGACAGAATCGGGTCACCAATTTCCGTAAAGGAAATGGACACCGACACCGGTTCAGTCTGGACAGGCACGTAGACAATGTTCGACTCCAGGCCTGCCGCATAATTACCTGTTATATCGGGATGCGATTCGAACGGAATATAGGTGGTAGCATCCGCAATAGTGCCTCCATTCAGGTACACGCCGCCGCCGGCAGTAGTCGCCGTATTGCCGGTGATGGACCCGCTTGACCACAGAATGCTGGCACCATTTTCGGCGTAGATTGCGCCACCGTTGACTGCCGAACAGTCGGTAATCGCTGTGTTTTCAAGATATACCGAGGACGTGCCGGTGGCGAAAATTGCGCCACCCGCAGGAGAGGAGGTCGCAAAATCATAGATAGCCGAATCAAAAAGGGACACGCTGCTGTTATTCAGATTCATTGCCGCGTTCTGAAGACCTGTTGCATATGTACCGGCAATTTCAATATTCATGAAGGCTACATTCGCTCCCGTAAAGATAAAGGGACTGTCCTCGAAAGTGCCGGTAACCGAAATGGTCGATCCACTCTGCGAAAGCGAGCGTACGAGATATACCGAATTGTCCAGAGCGAGCGGAGCGGTCAATTCAAGCGTTCCGCCGGTTATCACCAAGATATGTTCGGCATATGGATCGGTTTGCCTGTTTGTACTGAGACTATCCTGTACATCGGAGAGGTTGGCAGCCGATTCGGCTGTCTTTCCGTCACCTGTACCAACACTTGTTGTGGCAACAAAATACACAAAACTGTTGTAGGGCTCGAATTCCTCGGAAAAAAGAGGGATAGCCTCCCGGGAAGGAAGGGCAGTAACCGTGCCAAGGTATGAAGAATCTCCGTAATGGGGCATAATGCCTTCAGTAGCCATCAAGGCCTCGATACCGATGATATGGTTATACAAGCCATCCATATCGATAAAAGCGGAGACCAAATACTCCGTACCCGCTGTCAAAGTGTAGTAATCATAATCAAGGACAGACAGGGGCACTATTTCCGCCAGGCCTGTCGCGTCCATTGTGCCTACGCCTGCAGCAAGAACGTTGACACCTTCTCCGTCGGAGACAGACACAAAGATGCGTTTCCCCGCATACATTTCTGATTGGGCTGAACCGTCAAACACCATGACCGGCAGAGTTGTCGGTACAAGGGCTGTGTGCTGGATGATGGCCGAAGATACCAGCCCGTCATAGATCTTGATAATCGGGTCGACGCCAAAATAATACGGAACACCTGCATATTCATAGGAAATTCTGAACCGGTAGTCACCGGATGCAAGTGTCTGGTTGATTTCTATGATGTATTGATTCGGATTCCCGGTGGTATACACGTTTGGAGAAACCCCTATCGGACTTTCGTCAGGAAGTTTTGCAAGCGAATACACAAGCTGTTCGGGCACAACGGGGAGATTGTCCACAGCCACTGATAGCTGGAAGCTGCCCGTCCCTCCGGCGGTTCTGAACGGAGCAAGATTCACCAAGTGTGAGAACACTACACCATTGGTAACCACCTCTTGTTCCGCCCATCCGATAGGCACATCAGATAAATTACGGGCTTCCGTTACTAGGGTATAAATTCCCGGCGAAGGAACTTGTAAATCATAAAACATGACGTAGGGGGAATACACAAACTCCTGTCCGGAAACAAATGAGCCCTCACTAAGCAAATTGAAACTGATCTGATCCCCGGCGGATAAGAGGAAGTTTGGCTTTATTGAACGGGAGGAGTCCGATCCGAGAGAAATACGAAGAAGTCCGGCTTCGGGCACGGGACCGGATTCCGGCTTCCCGACCGACAAATCCGAGCAGGAAGCCAACAAAAACAACATCGCGAATACCGCACCGGCGGCTTGTCTATACTTTTTTCCTGTATTCATGACTTACTCCGTAATGGTCACTTGTATCTGCGCCGAAAAATAGTAGCCGGCGCTGTCTGTCACGACAAGATCGATAAAATTATTGTTTCCGATATTCCAGGGAATACCGCTTTCTGTCGGGAAAAATATGCATTCGTTGGTCGAGTTTTCAAGCAAGTAGCCGTTGAACGACCAGGAATAGGTTTCGTATTCCGGCGGCACCGTAAGCGTAATCTGGCTGCCTGACAAAACGGAAATATTCTGGGGCGAAATAACCGGGTCGCCTGTTACAAGGAAGGAAATGTCAACCCTAAACTGAACTCCATTCACATCGGCATATACAATGTCCGACGGAAAACCCAGAATAAAATTACCGGAAATATTTGGATGCGAAGTCATCGGTTGCATGGTTGAGCCATCGATAATAGTGGCACCATTCAGATACACGCCGCCGCCGGCAGTAATCGCCGTGTTGCCGGTGATGGACCCGCTTGACCACAGAATTCTGGCACCATTTTCGGCATAGATTGCGCCACCGTTGACTGCCGAACAGTAGTTAATCTTCGCATCGTCAATGACTACGGAAGAGTTCGCGGAGGCCGAAATGGCGCCGCCATTTTTGTCAGGCACCGACATGTACTGAATAACCGTACCGGGTCCCAAATACAGCATACCACCCGTTTGTTCTTCGACCAAAGAGGGTTCCAAGACTATGGCACTGTCGGACAAGATAACCCCGGAGCCGTCCAGGACAACATTGTAAAGGGAGAGCACCTTGTCTGGTTTGACAGTAAACAAGGGAGCGGACGGGGTTCCACTTATTGTTACCGTAAAAGGTGTTTCCTGATTATATGACATGATAAGGGTGTCAGCACTGACATTAAGCCAGCTCGTTGCAACTACATCGTCCAGAAGTATGATCATGACTGCATCACCCATCGGGCCAGCAGTATTGATCTTGTCCTGAATGGCAGCCCAGGAGGCAGGAGACGCGGGGGAAAGGCCGGTCCCCCCGCCGCTGCCAGAGACGAAGAAGATTATATCTTCATACTGGACAAACGCCGATGAGGGTACAAGAATCTTCCCGGAGGAATCGGACGGGACACGGTAGGGACCTTCTTCCGAGTCGGTCACCGGGTCGCCGGTAAGAGGCATCAACATCATGCCGGGGGTGAACTCTTCGATATTCTGGAAGGCAGCCCAGGTATTGTTCATGTCGACGAATCCGCTGACGTAATAATTTTCTCCGGGAGACAGCGTATAGGGAGACCAGATTTCCGTTATCTCGTTGAAAGACATCGGGGCGCCGGAACCGCTTCCCGCGGCATCGAGGGATATAATGCCAAAGGCTTCGGGGTCAAGCTCGCTGAAGACATCTTCGGTTTCCGGATTATTTTGCATATACAGCGCTATGGTGGACTCGGAATACAGACCGTAGAAAAAGCGTTTTCCGGCCGCACTGCTTCCGGCATTAACCGTTACCGTCCCATCCGTTACGGGAACGGTTCCTTCAGAAAGCGCGAATTCGAGTTGAACGCTCCCGGAATATTCCAGGTAGAGGTATACATACGGGTCGAGTCCACTAATGGTTGACCAGGGAACTTTCCGCATAATCGGCTGGGCGGCGCTCAGATTGCCGCTTGCCGGCCAGGAGGCGATGAGCTTGCCCGCGCTCGTGTAAAGCGCGCTCCTTCCGATAACCGGAACGGGAGCAGTCGATGTCGTGCTGATTTTTATACTGAACTCCGCACTTGCGGCATTCTGCGGCTGGGGCAGCTCGGAAACCTCGATAAATTTCCGTACCGACACTTCCGAGGACAGGGAGAGGAAAGCGGTTTGTTCAACAAAATAAGTGGATAAATCATAGCTTGACATTGGTACCAGGGTCAAAGACAGTGTGTTAATGACGCCAGGGCGAATAACAACATTTTCTGCAGAACCGGTTGAGGAATGTCCCGCAAGCTCACTGTAGAAATCGTAGGCGGCTTCACTATCCATCACGGCAGTGAACTGATCATCCGGCAGACGCATGACAGCGCCCAACGACAATTGAGATTCTTCTACATAGAGCAGTCTTGTTTCATCGAGCTTCTCCGCGCAATAAAACACTCCTATTTCAGCAAACGTTCCGTCAGGAATGTCGGTCGTGGTGAATTTGGTGCCCGCCTGCACGGCATAGGGGCCATAGAAGGGGCCCTTGTCACCGACGGGGCCGCCAAGGGTTCTGATGTAGAGCCAGGCCGGTCCCTGAACCAGGGCGCGCGCTTGTGCCCGGGGAGATGCCTCATCAAGGGAGCTAAACTGAAAAGAGAGTCGGGTATCGGACGTATGTTTCCAGGCAGGTTCAAGACCCGGGGTGCAGGATATAACCAGCAGCAAGACCGCCACGGACACACAGCAATACGAAAGCACTTTTTTCCTCATAGCAAACACCTCTCTATGGTTAGTTATATCACAGGAATGCCGCATTTTCCGGAAGATTAGGCGGCGGAAACGTAAAAAACACCGCTTTCCCGGCGGAATTTACACAAAGGACATCATTGTGCGCATCACCCCGTCTGAACCGGCAGCATGAACTTATTGTCCAAAACAGCCTTTTCCGTCTACAATGAGGCCCGTTTAAGCAACCGAAGGAGGTTTCCATGCCCGTAAAGATACCAGCCGCGCTGCCGGCAGCAAAGATACTGACCGAGGAAAACATTTTCGTGATGGACGACACCCGGGCAATGACCCAGGATATACGTCCGCTCAAGATTGCCATATTGAATTTGATGCCCACCAAGGAAGTGACCGAAACCCAGCTATTGCGCCTTTTGGGAAACACGCCCCTGCAAATCGAGGTGACGCTCCTTACCATGGCAAGCCATCAGAGCGCAAATACCAGCAAGGAATATCTTGATGCCTTTTACCGAACTTTCGACAGCATTAAGGGTCAGAAATTCGACGGTCTGATTATTACCGGCGCACCTGTCGAGAATTTACCCTTCGAGGAAGTGGACTATTGGCAGGAGCTGACCGGCATTCTGGACTGGAGCCGTACCCATGTATTCAGCACCCTGCATATTTGCTGGGGCTCGCAGGCGGCGCTCTATTATCATTACGGCATCGGCAAACACCGGCTCGACGAGAAAGCCTTCGGCATTTTCTGGCACCGGGTACTGAACCCCACGCATAAACTGGTCCGCGGTTTTGACGAAAGTTTTTTGGCCCCGCACAGCAGGCACACCACCATCCACAAGGAGGACATTGAGCGGGTCCCCGACCTTGAGCTTCTGGCCGAATCCGACGAGGCAGGAGTATACCTGGTCGCGAGCCGTGACGGGAGGTCGGTTTTTGTGTCCGGTCACTCGGAATATGACGCCGATACCCTGGCCCGCGAATACCGGCGGGATGTCGCGAAGGGCATGAATATCGACGTTCCGAAAAATTACTTCCCCGACAACAACCCCGAGCATTACCCGCCGGTATTGTGGCGGGCACATGCCAACCTCCTGTTCGTAAACTGGCTCAACTATTTTGTGTATCAGGAAACGCCCTACGATATCGAAACCATTCACTGAGCCGACGGCAAAAGAATTCAGCTGTCTTTACGATGTGTGCGTATGCGTTCATGCAAACGCTTGAAGGCCGCGAGCTGCGAATCCAGACGAAGGCTCCGCATGCCGGGGAAAGCATGGAGCAGGCGACGCATGGAACGGGATCGTTCCATGAGCCGCTCCAGCCGCTCTGCCAGTTTGCCAGCCCCGGATTCCGCCGGATACAGGCCGGACGAGATGCGGTTTTTAAGTCGCACGAGACTGGCCCTAAGATCCTGTTCGTCCAGCCACTGAGCTGGCGAGAGAACCTCGGGAATTGAGTCGAGCATAGTTTTAAGCGCAGCAACTTTCGAGGAAAATCCAAGAAGCGACGCTACAGTTAGGGAAAAATCCAACAAAAAAAATACCGCAAAAACCCGGGCAGTCAATTCAAGACGGGACGGAGGAATCAGGGAAATCAGAGCGGTAAAGGCAGGATGGAGAAGTTCAAGACCGAGCAGGCTCATCAAACCAAAAAGAAGAGAGTTCTTCAGACATATCCTGCCATGGAGGTTGCAACATTCCCCGGAATAATCCCACCAGCGAGTTAAAAAAAGACGCTCAAGTATCCAGGCGGTTGCGTATTCAAGAACTGACGTAAGCAGCACAGCCGCAGTGAAAACCAGAAGCAAGTCACCGGAAAGGGGCTTGAGCAAACCAGTAACAAGCAGAGCCCCGAAACCATACACCGGACACAGCGGACTATGCAAAAAGCCCCGGTTTGTCCACCGACCGTCAAGTATTCTGCAATACACTACCTCGGAAATCCAGCCAATAAAGCTGTACAGCAAAAAAAGCACAAACATCGTTGACAGACTCATACCTTCAAGATACTGACAAAGAATCCTTTCTGGCAAAGCCGGTAAAAAGTATCAATACACCGACTCATGCCCGGGTCATGCGGCCCATCCGGTCTATAAGATACCGCGCGCTGGCGTTGATGATCAGGATGAAAAACACCAGGATTGCGCCGGAGGCAAAGGCCCGCTCTATGGGAATGCCCTCGGCAATGATGAGGTAAATATGCACCGCCAGTGTCCGCGTGGAGTCGAAAAGTCCGGAGGAGAGGCGGTAGTTCGATCCCATGGTGTACAAAAGGGCTGCCGTTTCCCCAAGAGCCCGACCGATTGCCAGGATGATGCCGGAGGCGATGGCGGGGAAGGCCGCGGGAAGCACCACGCGGAAGATGGTCTGGATGCGCGTCGCGCCAAGCGCCAGACTGCCCTCGTGCAAATTGCGGTTCACCGACTTGAGCGCCTCCTCCGCCGTTCTGACAATGGTCGGCAAAATCATGAGCGTCAACGTACAGGCGCCCGAAAGAAGCGAAATGCCCCAGCCGAAGCCCTGAACGAATACCAGCATGCCGAACAGGCCGAAAATGATGGACGGAATACCGGCAAGGGTTTCGACGCCAAGCCGGATGACTCTGACCAGCTTGCCCTGACGGGCGTATTCAACCAGATAAATGGCCGCGAACAGTCCCGGCGGTACGGCGAAAACCAGGGTCAAAAGTATCATGTAAAGGGTATTCACTATGATGGTGGATATTCCGCCAATTTTTCCGGAATCCGCGGGGGCCTGCAACAGAAAAGACAGGTCCAGGTTACGACCGGATTCTTCGCGAATAAGGCGAACAAAGGAGAGCCCCTGTGCCGTCACGAGGCGTGCAGGCGCAATGGCTGCCGAACCCGATATCGACGCAAGCAGTTCGTAGAAATGGCGTTCATTTTCCGAACGAACAAGACGCGCACTTCCATCAGCATAGTCAAAACCGGATACCAACCGTTCCAGTTCGCTTCCCGTCGGCGGAAGGACAATGGTAACCGGAAGGTCATATCCGTTCAGCTCGGACCAGTTGGTAATGTCGCCCCGATACAGGGAGGCCAATGCCTTTTCGGGAATGGTCCCGATGCGCATGTTCCCCTGAAGCGCGGTAACCGAGGGGTTGACCGCAAGGGAGTAAGGCCTGACGTCCAGAACACGGACGCGGGATTGCAGACGGCTTTCCAGGGACAGAAAGCTCTCCCGGGACACAAGAGCGACAGTGCCATGACGGGAGGCAACCGCCGTGACCACGGCACGGGTATCTCCCGGATATTCGATCAGGACGCCCGGCTCATCGATGCCCAGTATTTCCGGTAAGACCGGTACCAGAGAATCCTCCACCAGGGGATAGAGGTCTACGTCTTTTTCAAGGATGCGTTTCCAGCTGGTATACTGGTCGCCGAAGATGCCCTGCACGGTATCGAACGGCAACGCATCGGGATGCAGATCGCGGTCGGCCACAAGAAGGACGCCGGCAAAGGAGTCCTCGGTGCCTGACGTAACCGAGTAGTCGCGCTGATAGCGATAAAAAAAGCCGTTCCACATGATATAGCCAAGGATCAAAAAAAGTACCGCAATGGTCGAGGCGGCAGCCAGGCGCACAAACAATACGGAAAGGCGTTCGCTTAATCTGGTTTTTCGCTTCAACGGGATTCCTCCTTGACAGCCGACTTCAATAGCAGCTGGATGCACAGATTCAGGACAAGAATGAACACGAACAGCACTATCGCGGTGGCGAAGAGGGCGGTCAGATGCGTTCCCTCGGCGTAGGACATGTCGGTGATAATGTTCATGGTCAGGGTACGAACCATCGACAGCGGTCCATCGGGCATAACGGGGGCATTTCCCGCAACCAGAAGGACTGCCATGGTTTCGCCGAGCGCGCGCCCCATACCCAGCACGACGCCGGTGATAATACCCGAGCGGGCTGCGGGAAAGAGTACGCCGACTATGGTTTGCCACTGCGTCGCGCCCAGGGACCAGGAGCCCTCGCGCAAATCATGGGGTACCGAGCGAAGCGACACTTCGGTCATGTTAATGATTGTCGGCAGGGTCATGACAGCAAGAATTATGGAAGCGGAAAGCACCGAATACCCGTTGCCTCCGAATACCGTGCGAATGAAGGGAACGATAACGGCAATGCCAAAGAGGCCGTAAATGACGGACGGGATGCCGGCCAAAAGCTCGACGGCCGACCGGAGAAAGCGGCCGGTACGCCGGGTGGCCATTTCAGCCAGATAGATGCCGGTCGCGATTCCAACGGGTACGGCCATGCCGAGGGAAAGCAGGGTAACAAAAAAAGCGCCTGCAATGAACGCCAGTATTCCGTAGGAAGGGCTTCCGCTTCTGGTGGGATTCCAGTCCGGGGAAAACAGGAAGGTGAGCGGTGAAACTTCCGCAAAAAGGGGAAAACCCCGTTGAAAAATGAAAAGGGTCATCAAAATGACCGACGCGATCGATACAAGGGCGCTGAGAAGAAAGACCCTTTCAAGGACCGACTCGTATATACGCCGTGGTTTTACACGCACACTGACTCCAATTAGCGAAATAAAAAAACAATTCCCAAGGTAACTCTTTCAAAACTCACCGAGTTTTGAAAGAGCCTCTGTTGAAAAAGCCGATACCGGCTTTTTCAACATGCGGCATTACTGGTTCGGCTTATTTTACCGGCACGAATCCGGCTTCGCGCACGATCACTGTTCCGCGGGGCGACAGCACAAAGTCGAGAAAGGCTTTCTGGATACTGCCTTCCGCGGCCGGACCCTTGGTAGCCATATACAGGCTTCTGGAAAGCGGATAGGTTCCGTCAGTTGCCGTCTTGACACCGGGAAGCACCCCGTTTATCGAGAGCGCCTTTCCGCCTGCCTTGGTGATCTCTTCCACGAAACCGAGGCCCACGTAGCCGATTGCGCCGGGTGTACTTGCTACCTTGGCGGCGACCTCTCCATTTTCCTTGGCAACGATGGCATTGCGCGTATAGGCAAGTTTGCCGGGATCAAGAACAATTTCCTTGAACGAACCCCAGGTACCGGAGGTTTCGTCCCGCACGATAACGGTAATAACCTCGTCCTTTCTCCCAACCTGCTTCCAGTTGGTGATTGTTCCCGAGAAAATGGCGGCAAGCTCTTCCTTCGAAAGATTCGCGATGGTAATGTCCTTGTTGACGACTACCGCAAGGGCGTCGCGGGCAACCACGACCGGTACAAGACCGGAATCCAGTTCGGATTGCTTGAGGTCACGGGATGAACCTGCCAGGGAGATTGTTCCTTCCGCAAGCTGCTTCAAACCGGTCGAAGAGCCAAGCCCTTCATAGGTAATTTTCGCCGCGGGGTGCTGCTTTGCAAACTGCTCGATGACGACATGCGCGATGGGAGCAACGGTTGTTGATCCGCCGAAGGTCCAGGTACCGGTAAAGGAAGATGTGTTGGTTTCTTCTTTTGCTCCGCCGGCAAACAGTGTCATAGCGGTGACCAACAATGCGGTTCCGCAGGCTATCGTCTTTTTCATTCGGTTTCCTCCAGGAAAATGGTATAGCCCGATAGTACGCCCCCGATATGAAAGAACTGTCATTTTCATGTTAAAATCGTGTTAAACTGAACAAACCACACAGACAAAACCGCATTTCGTACGGTAAGGTCAAACCATGAGTAATGAACGCATTTTGGCAGTAGATGACGAAAAACCCATTATTGAACTGTTACGGTACAACCTGGAAAAAGAGGGTTTTAAGGCATTCACCTGCGGAAACGGCGAGGACGCGCTGCAACTGGCCAAGGCCGAACTGCCCGACCTGATTCTGCTTGACCTTATGCTTCCGGGCCTGAGCGGACTGGACGTGTGCCGGAAGCTGAAGGAATACCCGCCAACGGCCGGCATTCCGGTTATCATGCTGACCGCGAAATCCGAGGATTCCGATGTCATCATCGGGCTCGAGCTGGGTGCGGAGGACTATATTACCAAACCCTTTTCGCCAAAGGTCCTGATTGCGCGCATTCGCACGGTGCTTCGGCGGAAAAACCGGAAGGCCCCGGTTCCCGAAGGAGAAAAGGTGTTAATCCACGGAATAGGGATCGATCCCGAACGTCATGAAATAACCCTGGACGGCGAACGGCTCGATTTGTCAGTGACCGAATTCCAGATTCTGGAATATCTTGCCCGGAATCCCGGCAGGGTATATTCCCGAACACAAATTATCAGCGCGGTCAAAGGTAGCTCCTACCCGGTAACGGAACGGTCAATCGACGTGCAAATCCTCGGTATACGGAAAAAGCTTGGGGAACGCTCTGACTGCATCGAAACGGTTCGGGGAGTCGGCTACCGGATGAAGGACAGCCCGAGATGAGCGGCGGCGCAAAGGGCACGCGGTATTATCTGTTTGCCGCGACCGGCAGCGTCACCCTGCTCGCCATCGCGGCCTTTACCATAGTAAGCCTGATAGCGCTCCGACAGACCAGTTACCGTCAAACCATCGAAAACCTGGAAAAATTCACCGGCGCCGTTATCCATTATTTTGATTCCCTTGCGGAAAGACCGGATAACGAAGCCCTGGACCGATTTTGCCGGGACTTCGGGGCCGACCCGGAGTTCCGCATCACGATTGTCAGAGCGGACGGCCTGGTCATTGCCGAGTCGAACGCCGAGCTGGAAGGCCTCGAGAATCATGCGGAGCGACCGGAGATTGTCGACTCCCGAAAGGACGGCGAGGGCTCTGCGGTACGGTACAGTTCGACCATCAACAAGCAAATGGTGTACTACGCGCGCGAGTGGAACGACCTGACTGTCAGACTTTCGCTTCCCGTCGATTACGTGGATACGGCCTCCCGGCATACCGCGGCCATTCTTGTCGCGGCCGCCCTGCTCATACTGCTTGCAGCCCTTGGTTCCTCCTCGCTGGTATCACGCTCCATAATCAAGCCCTTGCAAGCCCTTGGTTTATCCGCGCGGTCCCATGCGGGAGGCCGCGGCTTTATAAGCCCGGACATGCAGGGAGCTCCCAGGGAACTGCTGGACCTGGCGCGGACACTCGAAATGATGGCGCAGTCGATCAAGGAACAGATGGCGGTCATAGACGAACGCAACCGCGAACTGGAGGCCATCCTGACCGGCATGAATGACGCCCTGATCGCCATCGACAGACGTCAATACATAACCCGGGCAAACCGGGCCGCCGCGGAGCTTTTTCTTTTTGACGGACAGGGAGCGACAGGCAGACAGTTGATCGAGGTAGTCAGGAATACGGCCATCGTCGATTTTGCGATGTATCCAAAACCGGAGGAAACCGAAACCACCGTTGAAATCCATACTCCCTCTCCCGCCGGGAACCGTTCGCTCCTGGTCAAACGCAGCCCCCAGGGCACCGGAGACGGCATTGTTCTGGTATTCAGCGACATTACCCGGCTCAAAAAACTGGAAAGAATCCGCAGGGATTTTGTGGCGAATGTGTCCCATGAGCTGAAGACACCGGTCACGTCAATCCAGGGGTTCATAGAAACGCTGCAGGATGGGGCAATAGAGGATGCCTCGACCGCCCGCCACTTTCTTTCAATTATGGAACAGCAGTCCGCGCGGCTTGCCGCCATAATCAACGACCTCCTTGCCATTTCCCGCCTTGAACAGGATGAGGGCGCGCATATTAACAGGGAAAAAACAGACATTTCACGAATTTTCGAGTCGGTACGACTGCTGTGCGACGCGGAAGCGGTTAAAAAGAAAACCCGGCTTTCGTTCAACGCCGCCTCGATTACCTGGAGCGTCAATCCGGGTCTCCTTGAACAGGCAGTTCTCAATTTGGTACAGAACGCGATCCGGTACAGCCCGGAAGGCGCGACGATAGCGGTCGAGGCCGCGCGGGCGGGAGACTGTTTGCACATTACCGTAGCGGACGATGGGCCGGGAATTCCGGAAAAGCATCGGGAAGCGATTTTCGAGCGTTTTTACCGGATTGACCGGGGCAGAAGCCGGGAACAGGGAGGAACGGGATTGGGGCTTTCTATCGTCAAGCATATAGCCCTTGCCCATGAGGGAAAGGTTGAGCTTGTCAGCCGCGAAGGGGAAGGAAGCGTCTTTACCATCAGTATTCCCTGAGCGGTCTTTTTGGTATACTGGGCCAATGAAGAAGAACGATTTTTTTTCCGTCGTGTACGAGGATGACGCGATAGTGGTATTGAACAAGGCCTCGGGACTCCTTGTTGCCGCCGATCGCTGGGAAGAGGACGCGCCGCGGCTTGACCTGGCCGCCACGGAAACGCTCTGCTCCGAGGGGCAGCGGCTGTATGCCGTTCACCGCATCGACAAGGACACCTCGGGACTGGTTATATACGGAAAAACGGAAGAAGCACACCGGACGCTGAGTATGGCATTCCAGGAACGGAACGTCGAAAAAACGTACCATGCGCTGGTCTACGGCCGGCCTGACCGGGATGAATTCACGGTCGACATTCCGCTCCGGGCGGATGGAGACCCCCGACACAGAACGGTAAAGGACAAAAAAAACGGCAAGGAAGCGCAAACCCTGTTCCGCTACATTGGGCCCTGCGGGCCGATGGCATGGATCGAAGCGCAGCCGGTAACCGGAAGAACGCACCAAATACGGGTTCATTTGCAATTATCGGGGATGACTATTGTCTGCGATCCGCTCTACGGAAACGCGGAGCCGGTACTGCTTTCCAAAATCAAGCGTTCGTGGCATGGCGACCCCTGGACCGAACGCCCGCTTCTTAACCGGCTGGGCTTGCATGCCTGGAAGATGCGCATCGCGCACCCGGTCAGCGGCGACATGATGGAATTTGTCGCGCCCTATCCGAAAGATTTTGATACAACGCGAAAACAGCTTGCCAAGATTTTCAAAACAGACCCGCTGGAAAAAGCGGACTGAGCGAAAACTACCGGCGAGGGCCCTTCCCGGGCGAAGGCTTTCCGAGCGGCACCAGTATGGCGCCGCTTTTTTCATCCCTGCGGGGATTCGATACCGGGGGAGCGTCTACCTCGATCAGGGAACCGGAATGACAGGTTTCAAGGTAATCCGCGGCCTGATAGGTTCCGGTCAGCAATACCATTCCCAAACGCGAACAGCCATAGCGTCCGACATGATAGTCGGGAAGCCGGATCGGATCCGACACGATGCGAACCGGCAGACGTCCAACCAGGGTGTTGAGCCGGGCGACGATTGTTGACGGGCTCGATTCAACCCCGGCAGCTTCGGTTTCACCTTCGACGGAGGCTTGAGTCCGGGAGGCAAAGACAAAGGAGAGGGCAGCCCGGTCTTTTGCGAGGCCGGCATCCTCTGAAAGTTTGTGCAATTTTGCCGGCGCATCGCCGGTATTGAAGACAAAATGGCACCATTTACCGTTTTTCATACCGGGAAACGGACAGGGACCATCGTGAGGGCAGGGGGAGAGGGCCTGAAAACCCAGCCGCATAAGAGAGTCGCGCAAAAGCGAGACAAATCGGCCGCAGACGGGAACGCCAGGTTCGATGACCAGTATCCGGGCGCTTTCGGCAGCATAGGTGACCAGTTCACGGGCATGTTTTTTGGCCACAGCTTCAATCGGATCGGCAAGATCCCAAAACAGTTCGTTGAACATATTGGCACTGGATACAAACTGAACCTTTCGCTTGACCGAGACGCCGAATTCGCCCTTGATCCGGATTATCTGCCAGGGCTCATGACCCGTTTTAGCCGCAAGGGATAAAAACAGTTCTTCCCCGGCCGACAACACGCCCTGGGAAATGTCGACACAATACCACAGCAATTTTTTATTTCGTAAATCCGGACGGGCCATCCACAAGGCAATGAGGACGGTGAGCGGGCCGGAACCAAGGTCAACCGCCGCATCCCCGTCTGCAAGTTCAAGCGGCAGGGAGGCAAAAAGCCGGGTCAGACGCACAAGATTCCACCACATGTAGTAGCGGATGTAGGCAGAAATTACCGATGGCTCGTTCAAATAACCTACCCTGCGGGTGGAACGCTCGTCGGTCAGCGTATGCGAAAGTTCCCGCACTGCCTGCGGCAGGCCCTGCAGCTTTTTGCTGTCCAGGGGAAGGCTTTGCTGGACAAGGGTATGGAAATCCTCAAGAAGCGCGCGGGTTTCAGGAGATAGCTGACCGAATACCGGGTCGCCAGAGGGCGGCGCATCGAAGGGATAGCGGACAGGCGCAGTGCGCGGACGGTCAGCGTCGGGTCGGTGCGAAGACGGCCGGGGTACGCCTGAACGGGGGGCTGCCCCAGAGCGTGACGAGCCGGGCCGTCCGGAGCGTCTGTCCTCGCTGCGGGGAGCGTTCGCTCGTGGAGCGCTTTCATCTGAAGCGGTACGGGGCCGGCCAGAGCGTCCTTCTTCCCTGCCCTGACCCCGTGATGCGGGTTTTTCTGTTCTGCGTTTCTTTTTATCGACAATATTCGAGTAAAAGGGCCTCGACGGGTCATCATTTCGTGTATGTTTCATCTTCTGTTCCTGTTTCCTTCCATTTCGCCGCCAGCGTATAGACCCTGGCCAGTTCTTCGCGGATTTTGCTCATTGTAAACCGCAGTTCATTCAGTGAATTGTCGGACAGTTCGGCCATGAGCCGCTGTCCCGCGCCTTCAAGGGTATATTTTTTTTCCTGTACCAGAAACTTTACCCGGTTGATGAGCTCCAGATCGCGGGCAGAGTAAAACCGGCGACCGACATCATCTTTACGGGGACGGATAAGCGGAATTGCCTCTTCCCAATACCGGAGGACATGCGCCTTAATGCCGGTCAACCGCTCCATTTGCCCGATCGAATAGTCGGCCATAGACTTACCGGAGCCGGTTTTCCCACTTTTGTCGGCTGCCCTTTACCTCGACCACAATGGGAATCTCGGAAAAGCCCAGATCCTTTCGCGCACGATTTCGGATGTAGGAGATATAGGATTCGGTGACGGCCTCGGGCCGTGTCGCAAACACAAGAAATTTTACGGGGTTTGTCTGCGTTTGCACCATATATCGAATTTTAAACTTGTTGACACGACCCTGGGGGGGAGGAGCAGCAGTAACCCAGTCGGAAAGCGCAAGATTGAGGGCAGACGTTTCCACCTTATGCGAAAGCTGAC
Source organism: Spirochaetales bacterium Spiro_09 (assembly GCA_001604385.1). Taxonomy (GTDB): domain Bacteria; phylum Spirochaetota; class Spirochaetia; order Treponematales; family Treponemataceae; genus Teretinema. Next base: position 66,024 of record LVBK01000016.1, read on the forward strand.
CGTAAATCCGTAAAATGGTGTCCAGAAGTTCCTTTACGCCGGTACCTTCCAGAGCCGACAGCGCAAGCACGGGCGCGTATTCCATCTGTCCAAACATGATCTTCATTTTCTTGACGGTATCCCGGAACGTCTTTTTGTCCTGATCCATCATATCCCACTTGTTCAGGACAAAAACGACACCCAGTCCTTCCGCACAGGCATGGGCTATTATTTTCTTGTCCTGGTCAGCGAGGCCTTCCTGTGCATCTATCATGTGAACCACTACATCGGCGTGTTTGAGCGTTTTAATCGCGCGGTTTACCGAATAATATTCAATATCTTCCTTGACGCGCGACTTCCGCCTGATACCGGCGGTATCGAGGACATGAATACGGGAACCCTTGTATTCGAAGTCCCCTTCGACGACATCGCGGGTGGTGCCGGCAATGTCCGAAACAATCGAGGAATTTGATCCGGTCAGGCGGTTCGACAATGTCGATTTTCCGGTGTTCGGTTTACCCACAATGGCAACCCGGATTTTTTTCTCTTCCTCGCCCTCTTCCACCCGGGAAAAATCAAGCTTTGCGGTCATGGCTTCGGCAAGCTCGATGATATTGTCGCCATGTTCTGCGCTGATAAAAAGAACTTCCGGAAAACCGTATTGCAGGAAGTTCCATGCGTCGGATTCCCTGCGCCCGCCTTCCGTTTTGTTGACGGCAACCAGCAGACGGTTACGGTAGGGTCTGAGCAACTCTATAAATTCCTCGTCCTCCGCGGTCGCAGGTCCCGCCTCCAGGAGCAACACGATTTCGTCGGCGCGTTTGAGCGACTCAAGGGTTTTCTGTACGACCAGCTCGTCCATTTCTGCTTCTTTCGAGCCGGCAACCCGTTCAAGCTTGAAACCGCCGGTATCCAGAAGTCGAACGGGTTTCCCGTTCACGAAGGCGGTTTCCTCGATCGGGTCACGGGTAACACCGGGAGTCGGATCGGTAATGGCCCGCCTCTTGTGAAGCAGGCGGTTGAACAGGGTAGACTTGCCCACATTGGGTCGGCCGACAATCGCTATGAGCGGCAAATTGCGGTATGTTTTTGTCTCGTCGAATTCAGGGCCCGGCAGGACCTCGTCAATATCATCATTCATAATTCTTCATTCGCTCCTGTACCAGTTTGCGGATTTCACGGGCGGCCGACAATTCCATGGCGGCTTCGGCAAGCTCCGCCGCATCGTTCAGGGAAACCCGGCGAACCAGCTCCTTGACCGGCGTGAGCAACGCGGGTGACATACTGAAATTCCGCAGTCCCAATCCCATCAATAAAAACACGGAGGCCGGATCACCGGCCATTTCCCCGCACATCGAAACCTCGGTCCTGGTTTTAATTCCAGCCAGAATCGTTTGACGGATCAATCGCAACACGGCCGGATTGAAACCGTCATACAAATGAGCGACTTTCGGATTTTCCCGGTCGGTCGCCATCGTATATTGAATCAGGTCATTCGTTCCGATAGACATAAAATCGACCTTCTTCGCGAGCAAATCGGCGCACACCGCGGCGGACGGTATTTCTATCATGACGCCGACCTTCAGCCTCTTTTTCCAGGGAAGGCTGTCGCGCGCCAGGGAGGCCTTCGCCTCCTCAAGCACATCAAGAACTGCGTCAAGTTCCTCGACATTCGAGATCATCGGAAACATGATGCGGATATCGCCGTAATGCGATGCTCGCAGAATCGCGCGGAGCTGCACCAGAAAGACATCACGCCGGTCAAGGCAGTACCGCACCGCACGCCACCCCAGGAGGGGGTTTTTCTCTTTCAGCGACAACTGTTCGCCGATCATTTTGTCGGCACCGGCATCCAGCGTACGGATAATCACCGGAGCGCCGTTCATGTGCTCGACAACTGACAGGTAGGCCTCGTATTGAGTTTCCTCATCGGGGAACTCTTCGGAGCCCAAAAAGAGAAATTCCGAACGGAAGAGTCCGACTCCGGCTGCTCCTTCTTCCCGTGCGGCCTCCGCCTCTTCGGGCAGCGCGATATTGGCACGCAGACTGACCTGAACCCCGTCAGTCGTTACGGCGGGAGAGCGGATCAGCTCGATTCGTTCGGCCTCGCTGACGGTTTCATGCCGCTGATCGCTCATTGAACGGGAGCGATAAACATTTATCAAGTCGTTTCCGGGATTGACAATGACCAGGCCTTCGCTGCCGTCAAGAATTAGTTCAACACCATCTACAACCGCGTCCAGGGCGTTTCGGACGCCCATGACCGCAGGAATTTTCCAGCTTCGGGCCAAAATCGCCACATGACTGGTCGCACCGCCCTCTTCAAGTACAACGCCGGCCACACCGGAATCCTTCAAAAAAAGGCTTTCTGAGGGTTTCAGATTCCGGGCAACCAGAATAGCCCCGGGGGGAATGAAGCGGTTGGCAGGCGACGGATTTCTCGAACCCGGAGGCAGGCTTTCCCTTCCGATAGCATCCTGCAACAGGTGTTTCATTACCCGTTCGAACGCATCCTCTATATCGACAGCCCGTTCGGCAAGATAGGTGTCACCGGTCATACGCAAAATACCGGCGGCCTCGCCGACCTTATCGGCAAGTACCGTTTCAATATTCTGCAAACGGGCAAAAAGATCCCTTTTGACCTGCGGAATAAACTCGGGATCCTCGAGCATCATCAACTGTGCGGATAAAATATCCGACTGTTCTGTGCTCCGGTCATCCTTGAGGAGGCTTATCTCGTGCGTGGACTTTCCTATTGCCTTTTGCAACCGGTTCCAGTGCGTTTCCGCTTCCGCTTCCGAAATAGTATACCGGGGGATGGGAGCGGACTCTTCCTGCACAAAACGGAACACCGGACCGATCGCGATTCCGCGGGAAGCCGACAATCCTTCGAGTTTTCTCACAAGCTCAACTATACCCGAAAAAATCAGCCTTGCATACCGCAGTGAATCGGCGTATCATGGCTCCATGGCAAACAGAAAAAAAAAGCCCGCCTCTCTTGGCTGTCTTTTCTGGATCGCATTTATCCTGCTAGTTTTAGTCCTCTTCTTCTTTAACAGAAAGAACATAGGTTCAGTACTGGAAAAAACCGGACTGACAGAATTGTTGTTTGGGGGGAAACATACCGTTGAAAATACCAGCCCCGCAGTGACACCGCGGCAAGCGGACGAACCGCCGGAAGTCACACTTGTACCGGCGGAGGAAAAACCGTCCACCCCGGCCGACAAGCCTCCCGAAAAAACTCCGGACAAGCAGGAGCCCGCAACAACAAAACCACCGGAAAGCACAAAACCTGAACCAGCCACAAAGCCCGTGGCAACAACCGACAATCAGAGCACGCCGCAACAAACCACGCCCACAGAGACAAAACCGGCAGAGACGGTGAATACCCGAAAGGCCAGTCTCTTTTTTGTCGTCATCGACAGCGACGGCCATGTTCTTCGAAAAGACGTTTCGCGCGACATTCCGCAAACGGCCTCTCCGCTCACCGAAACGCTCAAAACCCTGATTGCGGGTCCGAACACTGCCGAACAGGCAAAGGGTTTGCGGACACTCATTCCGCCGGGGACACGCCTTTTGTCGGTGAGCGTCAGGGACGGCGTTGCGTGGGTAAACCTGAGCGATGACTTTCAGATCAATCAATATGGTATCGAGGGCTATTTGGGGCAGCTTGCCCAGATAGTTTTTACCGCAACCGCCTTCAACACGGTCAAATCGGTGCAATTTCTTATCGAAGGACAGCGTCGGGAGTACCTGGGAGGCGAAGGGGTCTGGATAGGCACACCCCTTTCCCGAGACAAGTGGTAGACAATGAACGACTCATCGGCAACACAGGTACATGACCTGGCTGAACGGCTTGAAACAGCGGTAGCTTCCGTGTTTATCGGTTCCCGGGATGTTATCCGGCAGGCAGTAACGGGTCTTTTGGGTTCCCTGCACATTCTGATCGAGGATATTCCGGGCGTCGGGAAAACCACCCTTGCCCTGGCGCTGGCCAAATCTGCAGGACTAACATTTTCACGCATCCAGTTTACACCCGACATGCTGCCGGGCGACGTGTTGGGCATGCAGATTTGGGATCAGGCTCTTCACGATTTTGTCTGGAAAGACGGCCCGGTCAATGCCCAATTCATCCTGGCGGACGAACTGAACAGAACGTCGCCCCGGACGCAAGCCGCTTTTCTGGAAGCCATGCAGGACGGAGCGATCACCATACAGGGCGAGACGAAACCCCTCCCCCAGCCTTTTTTCATGATTGGCACGCAAAACCCTGAAAGCTTTACCGGTACCTTTCCCCTGCCGGAAGCAGAACTGGACCGTTTCGGGCTTTCATTCTCGATCGGATATCCCTCTCCCGAAGGGGAAGCCGCCATACTGTCCCTGCGCCATGACGCCGGCAAAAACACCGCCCTTGATTCGCTGAAACCCGTTGCCTCGGCCGACGACATCGTTACAGCCCGACGCCTGGTCAGCGACACCTACATTTCCGACACTGTACGGGACTACATAGTCTCGCTGGTTCGCTCAAGCCGCTCGAACGATCTGATACGCATTGGAGCGAGCCCCCGCGCCGCCATCTTTTTGCAGCAGGCGGCAAAGGCCCGCGCCGCCATCGAAGGACGGAACTTCGTGATGCCGGAAGACGTCGATGCCATGGCGGAAAGCGTTCTGGCCCACCGTATTCTCCTGTCGTCGAAGGCGCGCATAGCCCGCCAGAGCCCGGCGGCCTGCGTCCGGACCCTTGTCGCAGCCCAGCAAAAACCCGCCGGGGTCTGAATACCGCCGTGAAAATCCGCATCCGCCTGCCAGGATTGACCGCCTTTCTTGCGTTCTCCTTCGTCATGGCAACCTTCTCCGGTCTGGCAGGACTTATGTCCGGTGTCGCCGCTGTTGCCTTGCCGGTATTTCTTGTCATATCCCTTATGCATCTTGTTTTTTCATGGCATTTATTCCGGTTTCACCAGCACTTTTCGAATGACCATCCACTCAAGGGTGAAACCGTAACCTACCGTCTCTACATTGAAAACGGCGGGGTGTTCCCCCTGGCTCCGGGCATCTGCCGCTTTGCCGAAGACGGCACCGAGGGCGGACATTTCCGGGAAATTCAAATTCCCATCCGGCCCGGTAGCTCGGCAGAGCATACCGACGAAATCCGCTGCTCCTGGCGAGGAACCTATACCGTCGGACTTGTATCGGTACTGTTCCGCGACATACTGGGCCTGTTTGAATTTGAACAGCGCATAGAGCCCCATGTCTTTTACGTGTATCCCGAACTGACCGATCTTGACCCCTCATTCGAGAGCCTGGCCGGCGTATCCGGCGGCGATAAAAGCGAGCTGCGCGCAAGCGAGCGGGATCCGTCGATCTATGAATACAGCGCCCCCCTGCGCACCGGAGCGGGAGCAGAACGGCTGGACGTAAAGCACATGGCCGCTACCGGGATTCCTGCGGCAATCATCTGCGGTCATTCGCGGTCTGCCGCGCTCAGAATCGTGCTTGACCTGTGGCCGGGGACAAAACGGACGGCCGCCACCCTTGCCGCCGAAGACAAGGCGGTCACCGCCGTTTTTTCCGCCCTCCGCCATCTTGCCGCCAATGACATTCCGGCCACCTTTACCGCCGGGCCATCGGAGACCTCACTCCCCATCCTGTCAATGCCCGACTGGCAGGAATTATACGAACAGTCAACGAGCCTGCTGTTCAGCGAACCGGGCGTTCCGCTTGAAGCCTTTACTCCCGGAGCCGCCGTGCTGCTCGTCACCACGCGACCGCTTTCGGGGGCAAACGGCGACCTGTTTTCGCTGTTTGAGCAGACGCTCGCCCGGGGAGGGGAACCCCATCTGGTGGTATGCCCAGAAAAACACAATCTGGCGGAAACCAGGCGCATTGCCGAACTGCTTGATGACCGGGTTCGGGGAATGGGCGCCCGCACGCTGATACGGGTTATCGACCCGGATGAAGAAACAAGGGAGGTGCGCCGTGCGCTTTGTCCGTAATTTGATATCAGCGCTTGTTTTTTCCCTTGTTCCCCCGGTATTGTTTTACCGCCTTTTCTCGGGCGAAGGCCCGCTTCCGGTGCTGCTCGTCTGGGTCGCCGGCGCCGCGGTCTGTCTTGTACTGTCGTCGGATATCGGCCGCAAGAGCCCGACACAACCGAGTGTCCGACCGTATATACAACGACTAGTGAAAGTTGCGACTGCGACCATTCTGGGTGTCGGGGCACTGGTTATCCTTATCCAGGTCAATGTTGCCCGCCGGTCCCTTGCCGAGGCATGGCTTGTCCTGGCCCGCGAGGGCCGCGCCTTCGGGTTCTTTTCCTTTTTTGCGACCGAAATATACAGCCTGTTCCATCTGGGCGTACTTGCCTTTATTCTCTCACAGCGCGAAGCCTCCATACCCCGCCGGATTGTTTCCGGATTTTCGGCGCTTGTCGCGGTCAATGCCCTGTGCGCCGGTATCATTTCGGGCAACCAGTGGTTTCTCACCCTCGCGGGCGCTGGTGCCGTCTGTGTCTTTTTATTCCAGGGATCCGAGAACATTGTCAGGCGCATTGAAGCGTCCATTTTCCCGACGCTTCTGGCGGGACTACTTGCCCTTTCCATCGCGGCGCTCGGAGGCGCGGGTATTTCGATCATTTCAGTCAGATTCTGGCCGGACTTTACCCCGATTATCAATTCAATCGCGCCGACTTTGCCGCTTCTCCGCGACGTTCCCGGCTATGGCTACACCATCGGGGCCACGAATATGCCCCGCAGCGTCTTCCTGACCGAACGAACCCTCTACCGGGCCTTTGGCCAGCCGAATACCCGCTATTATTTGAAGGAAAGCACCTTAGGCAGGTGGACGGGAACCAGCTGGGAAGACGACCTTTCAAGCGGCCTTGAAATACCCGTACAAAAGGAAGGCGAGTGGGAGGGCCGCGACCGCTGGGAACGGGAAAACACCCTCAGCCTCATTCTGGCCGAGGACTTTTTCCCCCTCTTCCCCCTTCCCTCAGACGCCCGGGCTGTCAGACTCTACGGTCGCGAGGCAGGAGACTTTACCGCCTTCGAAAACCGTGGCATCCGGTTTTCTCCCGGAGCAGAACGGGGCTTGACCGCGGAAATACTTGTCGGAAGAACCGAAGCGACACCCGCGGCGGACACGCACCGCGGCGGAAACGATCATGTTGATCCGGCGCTCAGCGCGCTCGCGACCGAATTACGCGCGAAAACAGAAAGTGATGAAGAATATCTACAGGCAATCCTTGCCCATCTGGGAACAGGTTTCACCTATGCGCAGGAAGCTGGCCGGCTCCCTGTCGACGCTGATCCGGTGTCCTGGTTTCTCTTTGAATCCCGAACCGGTTTTTGCCTCTATTACGCAAGCGCCTTTGTTCTTTTGGCCCGCAGCGAGGGAATTCCGGCGAGGCTGGCAGAGGGTTACATTGTCGACATGGATGAATGGGGAGGCGCGGAAATCAGCGGCTTGCAGGCCCATGCCTGGCCCGAAGTATGGAACGGAAGGGAATGGAACATATACGAGCCAACCCCGCCCTACGCGGGAGGCAGACAGCAAAATGAAGCGGAAGAAATTCAAGGCGATGAAGTGAGCGACAAAGCAGAAGAGCACACGAACCGCCGGGTGCAAGTCCTTGCGGCAGCGATCGTCGCTTCGGCTTTCCTGGTGCTATTCGTGCGAACTGTCTTTGTGACTCCCGACACACGGCTCAAGCGCCGGGCGCGCCGTCTGGTAAAACAGGCTGCCTCGCGGGGTGTTCTCCGCCCGGACAAAACCGGCTGGCTTGCCTGGGAAAAGGGGGCGTGCTCGGTCTTTACGGGAAAGAAGGCGGAACGGGCTATTGAAACCGCAAGGAAGATGATCCTCTTCCTCTATTCCAAAAGATAGGTACGCATCGTCAAATGCCGTCAGTGACCGAAATCCGCTCAACCGCCGTCGCGCGCGCGGTTTCGGGTTCTATATCGACCAACAGCCCCCGCAGGACGCCAGGGCCGGCAGCGGCTTCCATGCGGTACAGAACCTGGGTGATATTGCGCTTTATGGCCAAAGCCGGATCGACTCCGATTACCGAATTGGTGGCACCGGTCATACCAAGGTCGGTCATGTAGGCCGTACCGCCGGGAAGAATGCGTTCATCGGCCGTCTGCACATGGGTGTGCGTACCGACCACGGCGGTCGCCCGGGAATCCAGATAAAAACCCAGGGCTTCCTTTTCCGCCGAGGATTCAGCGTGAAAATCTATGATCAGGGGTATCGGAAAGGCGCTTTCCGTCACGGAAAGGCGCTCGCAGGCGGCATCGGCGGCACGGAACGGACAGTCAAGGGGACTCATATCCTCGCGTCCCTGTAAATTCAGTACCGCCCACTTTCGGCCCTCTTTCTCGAACACGGCAAACCCCCGACCGGGCACATGGGCCGGCGGAAAATTATCGGGTCGAAGCAATTCACTCATGCTGTCAAACAGCGGCCAGAAATCGCGTTTTTCGAAGGAATGATTCCCGCCGGTAATTACATCGACCCCGGCGTCAAGCAGTATCCGGGCATCGGAAGCGGAAAGCCCGATTCCGAGCGAGGCGTTTTCCCCGTTCATGACGCAAAAATCAACCGCGTTATCGCGCAAAAAGCCGGGAAGAAGGGAGCGGACACAGTCCAACCCCACGGAGTTGAATACATCCCCCCCAAGAAAGAGTCTGAGCTTGTTATTCTTCATCGGTATAAATTGCCGTCCTCAGGCTGTTGATTATGCCCGTACGCCAGGGAACCTTGCGCGCTTCAAGGGCTGCGACTGTTTTTTCTATGTCATAGGGTATACGGATTACGTCAAAAAATGATGCGTCGCTTTCCAGGGTCAGGATACCAAACGAAGCCCGATTGTCACGATCAAGCGGTTTTCCAAGGCTTCCCGGATTCAGGATGCGGGCCTTACGCACATGCTGGTCACGGGGGATATGCGTGTGACCGCACAGATAGATGGTGCGGTGGCTTGTATCCAGGTCAGCGGCCTCCAGCGTCAGTTCATCGGAGTCATGTCGGCCGTGAATCATGTCTATATGAAAGCCTTCAGCATCAAACTGGTGGCGTATTTTTAGTTTTCTGAGCCACTCAAGGTTGTCGGCTGAAAGCTGATCCCGGGTCCATCGGCTGTGCAAGACCCCCTCACGGCTGCCAAAATAGGGATTATGGTCCAGGGCGTGTTCGTTTATGACGTAGCGGTCATGATTTCCCGCAAGATAGACTTTTCCGGGATAGGAACGGAGAAGAGAGACAGTTTCGTCGGGAAAGGGACCGAGATTGACATAATCCCCCAGAAAATAGACCGGAGCGTCACTCAGGGAATGCGTTTCGAGATATTCGAAAAAGGCCTCGAGGGCAGGCAGGTTGGCATGTATGTCCGAGACCGCTACGATTTTCATCAGCCTCAGTATAAACCAGCTTGCCGGTCTTTTCAATCAGAGTTATAGTGAGCCCCATGCAGTGCGTTTTCCGCCGTCATGCCATGCCAATAATCGTATCAGTTTGCTTGTACTCCAGCCTCCTTCTATCCTGCCGCGCAAGCGCCCGCCAGGAAAATACCGGGGACGGCATTCGCATTGCGACCCTGGCACCCGCACTTACCTCGATAGTCTGCGACCTCGGTCTTTCATCCCGGCTCGTCGCGGTTGATAACTGGTCTGAGTCTCCAGCGAACGGCCCGCTTGTTCTTGACATGATGAATCCTGACGTAGAGCAGCTTGCAGCCATAGAGGCAGACATTCTTTTTGTATCTACCATGACCCGGGCAGGAACCTCGAAAGACCCCTTCAAGCCGCTGTCGGACACCGGAATCCGGGTGGAATATATAGATAATCCGGTGACCATCGAGGAAATCCGGGAACTGACGCGTTTCATGGCGGGCATCCTCGAGCGGGAAGAGGAAGCAGAACGGCTGATAACCGCCATGGATGGCGAGATTCAGCGAGTCAGCGCCATTACCTCAGCCATTCCCGCTGACAAGCGCCTGAGTGTCGTCTTTGAAATATCGCCCGCGCCCTGGCTCTATACCTTCGGAAAGGGTGTGTATCTGAACGAGGTTCTCGAACTTGCCGGGGCGGTCAATATTTTCGCCGACCAGTCGGGGTGGATAGGTGTCAGCGCGGAAGCGGTGGCAGAACGGGACCCCGACGTTATACTGACGAATGCCGGCAGCCCGGAAGAAATCATGAGCCGCCCCGGATGGAAAGAACTCAAGGCCGTCCGGAACGCTCGCGTGTATGCGATTGACCGCGACGCAAGCTCCCAGCCGACACCCGCTGTCGTGCGCGCGCTGGCGCAAATTGCGGAGGTACTCTATCCGGACCTTTTCTAGTGCAAGACACATGACAAGTATAATCGCCGCATTCTCTATACTCAGCATAATCGCGGCAACGATTACCGGTTCGGTGGTTTTCGGGGCCGGCGAGCTGATAGACATTATCAGGTCGGCGGTAAGCGGTGCACCGCTTCCGGCAGGAATCACGGCAGGACGGGCCGGAATCATAGTCAACCTCCGGTTGCCCCGGGTTCTCCTTGCCTGGATCGCCGGAGCAGGGCTTTCGGCAAGCGGCGCCATCATGCAATCCGTGCTTAAAAACCCCCTCGCCTCGTCCTTCACCCTGGGCGTTTCGGCCGGAGCCTCCTTCGGCGCGGGCCTGGTCATTCTCGGGTCCACCGCGATACCCGCCCTGGCGTTTATTCCGCAGATCGCGTCGGTTCCGCTTGCGGGTTTTTTGTTCAGTCTGTTATCGATAGTTGTCGTTTTGCGCTTTTCCTCCGCAATCGACTCCCGCCTTGACAACACCACGATCATTCTTTCCGGCATGATTTTTTCCCTCTTCATCAATGCCCTGCTGACCCTGCTTTCGGCCCTTGCACGCCAGGAAATGAACCGCCTCGTACTGTGGCAAATGGGAAGTTTTGCGCTTAAGGGATGGCAACCGGTCATGCTCCTTTTCCCGCTGGTCAGCGCAGGATGCGTCATTGCGGCCCTGTTTGGCAGGCAGCTGGACATTCTGACCTTCGGCGACGATGAAGCGGTTTCGATGGGAGTCGCCGCGCCGACGGCAAAAAGCGCCCTTATCGCCCTTGCGTCGGTCATAACCGGCTGTATTGTCTCGTTTACCGGAGTCATCGGCTTTGTGGATCTTGCCGTTCCCCACCTCGTGCGCCGCCTTGCCGGCCCCGCCCACCGCAGGCTCATCCCCCTCTCGGCCCTTACCGGGGGCGCCTTTATGGTATGTGCCGACCTTGTCTCGCGAACCGCTCTTCCCCCGCTCGATATCCCGGTGGGCGCCATTACCGCAATCCTGGGAGCGCCCCTTTTTGCCTGGATTTTTTTCACCTCGGGGAAACAAAAAGCATGAGCGAACCGGACATCATGATCAGGGCGTGCGGCCTGCATGCGGGATACGGCACTGGCCGAACCTACCTCCCTGCCATAGAAGACATATCCTTTGATCTTGAAAAAGGTCACCGTCTTGCCGTTATCGGACCAAACGGCTGCGGGAAAACGACCCTTCTGCGGGTACTCTCGGGAGCCATCGCCTGGAAGGGCTCGCTGTGGATAGCGGGATCCGACCGCTCCCGCATGAAAGCCCGCAGGGCGGCGCTCGACACCGCCCTGCTGTCCCAACTGAGCACCTCGTATTTTCCCTATACCGTCCGCCAGACGGTCGAAATGGGCCGGTATGCGGCGATCAAGGCCAGCAAAAGGCAATCATCGCGGGACGGAAAACAGTCGATAGATCGTCTTCTTGCCTCCTGCGGCATAGAAGACCTGGCGGAGCGACAGCTCCCCACCCTTTCGGGAGGACAGCTCCAGCGGGTTTTTTTAGCGCGAACGCTCGCCCAGGAACCCCGCGTGCTGCTCCTGGATGAACCAACCAACCACCTTGACTTTCAATATCAAACCTCGCTTCTCGCCCTGGTCCGATCGACTGGACTGACCACGGTTGCGGTCTTTCATGACCTGGCCCTGGCCTTCGATTTTGCTGACTCGATCCTGCTGATGGAAGCCGGCCGACTGGTGTGCCGGGGAAGTGCGCAGGAGCTTGCTCATTCAAACGAACTGAACCGGGTCTACGGCATGGACATTGCCGCTCGCATGCGCAATCTTTTACAAAACTGGTAAAATCTGTTATCTTTCAGCCTATGACAGTACGCGACATAGTAGAAAATCTTCCGGCCCATGTCGTGACCGGTTCGGACGGCTACCGGGATTTAGAAATCGGCAAGGTGCTTGCCGGGGATATGATGAGCGACATGCTGGTATCCCTGGATTCGGACGCCCTGCTCGTTACCAGCCTCGCGACCGAACAGACTGTCCGGTGCGCCGACATGATCGGCGCGTCCGTCATCCTGCTGGTGAACGACAAGCTGCCCCTTCCGGAGATGAAAACCATCGCAGAAGACTGCGGCATCACCATTCTTGCCACCCCCATGCCCATGTACGAGTCCTGTCTGACCTTGGGTTTCCTGCAAAGCACGCGCCACAATGCAGACAGCTGAATTTTCCCTGACCGGCCTTGTCTCGGCCAGTCTGTCGGATCCGGTACACAAAGACACCGATACGCGCGTGCGGATACGATCCCTCGATCCGGACGGGAACCGGTATCAAATAGAGCGATTCCGCGATAACAAGGCGTATCACGAAAACATGAACGCGCACGAACTGGCAGCCCGCTTTGCGGAACTGTTCCCCCTCGTGTTCAGGCAGGCCGTATGTACCTTCATCGATCATGACATTCATGCCCGCTCAAGCAAAAAAGGGACCGTTACGGTAAAACGCACGGAAAGAAAAGAGTCAACCGCGTGCCTGGTCGAAACCCTTTCGCACAACCGGCAAAAAAAGTATCTCTTGCCCGAGGGCATACCCCTGCCGTTTTTGCGGGAACTTGGCGTCTGCGCCGCCGACGGTAAAATTATCGCCGCAAAATATGACAAGTTCAGGCAGATCAATCGGTTTCTGGAATTTATAGAGGATATCAGCGGGGAACTTGCCGCAATTGTCCGGGAAACGGGCGGAAAGGAATTGACCATTGTCGATTTCGGATGCGGCAAGTCGTATCTTACCTTCGCGGCGTACTGGTATTTGCATGAGCAAAAAGGGCTACCCGTCACGATAGTCGGCCTTGACCTTAAAGAGGATGTCATTGAACGCTGCAACACGCTTGCCCTGTCCTGCGGTTACCGAAAGCTCTTCTTCGAAGTGGGGGACATAGCGGGCTACCGCGGCCTTGACAAGGCGGATATGGTAATCTCGCTTCATGCCTGCGATACCGCGACCGATTTCGCCCTTGCCCAGGCCATAGCCTGGAAAGCCAGGGTTATCATGGCGGTTCCCTGCTGCCAGCATGAACTGAACGGCCTTCTTGCGGAGCACAACGCTCCACCCCCGCTTGAAGCCGCCTTCCGGCACGGCTTGATACGGGAACGCATGGCCGCCCTCCTGACCGACTCGCTGCGGGCATCGCTTCTTGAACAGGCAGGCTACCGGGTTCAGATTCTCGAGTTTATCGATATGTCGCATACACCGAAAAACGTATTGATCCGCGCGGTGCGGGGTCCCGTACGCCAGGGAGCGAAACGGGAATACGAAGACCTGAGCGCCTTTTTGGGTCACAAGCTGACCCTAGAGCGCTCGCTCGCATCAAAGGCACACAACTGAGGGAGATACACAGGCTATGGCAAAGATATTGGTGGGCATGAGCGGCGGAGTTGACAGCTCGGTCGCGGCAAAGCTCCTGGTCGACGCGGGACACGAAGTTGCCGGCGTCACACTAAAACTGTTTTCGGAGGCGGACATACACATACCCGAGGGCGCGACCAGAACCTGCTGCGCGCTTTCTGATGTGGAGGACGCCCGGGCGGTTGCCTACAAGCTGGGAATTGACCATTTTGTCTTCAATTTTCGGGAGCTGTTCACGGAAAAGGTAATCGGCCGCTTTATCGACACCTATCTTGAGGGAGCCACGCCCAATCCCTGCATCGACTGCAACCGGTTCATCAAGTTCGATAAGCTGATAGAACGGGCCCTGCTCCTTGGCTATGACTATGTCGCGACCGGTCACTACTCAATCATTACCACCGACCCGGCGAGCGGCCGCTACCTCCTTGAACGGGGAACCGATCTGTCAAAAGATCAAAGCTATGTGCTGTATGCCCTGACCCAGGAACAACTGGCGCACACCCTCTTCCCGCTTGGCGGCATGGACAAAATCTCCGTGCGCCGCATTGCCGAGGAAGCAGGTCTGGTCAATGCCCGAAAACCCGACAGCCAGGACATTTGTTTTGTTCCCGACGGGGATTATTCATCCTTTATAGACCGCATGGCACCCGGCAGGGTACAGGGCGGCAAGTTTATCGACACGGCCGGAACGGAAATCGGCGAACACCGGGGAATAACCCGGTACACCATCGGGCAGCGACGGGGCATTGCCGCCGCCTTCGGCAAGCCCATGTACGTCGCGGCAAAAAACGCCGCAGACAACACGGTAACCCTCGGGGAAAACCATGAATTGCTGGCCGGAAGCCTCATTGCCTCGGATATCAACCTCATTTCGATCGATTCACTCAGGAATCCTTTGCGGGTCACCGCGAAAATACGTTATAATCAGACAGAGCAGGATGCGGTACTGTATCCGCTTGACAACGGCGAAATGCGCGTTGTCTTCGCGCAGGCACAGCGCGCGGTCGCTCCCGGACAGGCAGTTGTCTTCTATTCGGGAAATACCGTGGTTGGCGGCGGCACAATCGTTCGAGCAGAAGGGCTTCACGGAGGAATACAGGCATGAATGAAGAAGATATCACGGGAAAAGTTCTGTACCAGGATGATAACCATACCTTTATATGGCTGGGCGGCGAAGGAAAATACCGCAAGGGCGTCATCCAAACCATGCAATACCTGATTATCGACAACGGACGGGGAACGCTCCTTGACCCGGGAGGGGTACACCTTTTTTCGCGCGTCGTGGCCGCGGTCAGCCGCTACATATCGATAGACAAAATCGACACCATATTCTTTTCACACCAGGACCCTGACGTGTCCTCGGGAATCGCCCTGTGGCTCGGAGTAACAAAGGCCAAGGTCTATGTTTCCGCGCTCTGGACGCGTTTTTTACCCCATTTCGGCATCGTCGACACCAGCAGGGTTCTGCCCATCGAAGACAAGGGCAGCTCGCTGAGCCTTCCCTCCGGCGCCGTCCTGAAATTCGTGCCGGCTCACTTTATGCATTCGTGCGGCCAGTTTGGCGTCTTTGACACCCGGTCAAAGATCCTGTTTACCGGAGACATCGGAGCCGCGGTCTTTGACGATGACAACGAGACGGTCTTTGTGGACGATTTCGAGAAACACCGGCCGCTGGTGGAGCCCTTCCATACCCGTTATATCGCGTCCAATATCGTCGCGAAAAAATGGTGTTCCATTGTCTCGGCGTTGAATCCCGCCATGATCGCCCCGCAGCACGGGGCAATATACCGGGGTGAATCGGTCAGACAATTTTTGTCCTGGCTTTCGAACCTGCGTTGCGGCGTGGATATTGCCGACAAGATTTTTGGCGTTTGACAGTCACCGGAGGCTCCATGGACACACACGAACTGGCAGATAACTATAGCGACGCGCTCAAACGGTTCAGCGTCGGCTACAACAAAAGCATTATTCTCAATTCGGTAACGCTGCATTCGCTGGAAATACTGGATCAAGCGATGGATCAGGTCGAGACGGGACTCAATACCATCGTCAGCGCCTTCGAGGAAATGCGCGCAACCAGTTCGAGCACCTCCGAAAACGCGAACCGAATCGATTCAATGATGGGGGAAATTCTCGCGAAAAACAGCGCGATGGACAGCGGGATTGCCGAGCGCATGAAAGAAATCGAGCACGCGGCAAGCAACGCCAAGTCCATCGCCCTGCTCTTCGAGGACCTCAAGGAAAAAACAAAGGATGTCGCCGGGATCACCGGCTCCATCCAGGACGTTTCGGACCGCACCGGTATTCTTGCCATCAATGCCTCCATCGAAGCCGCACGGGCAGGCACCGTCGGCCGCGGCTTCCGCATAATCGCGAACGAGGTACGCACCCTGGCTATCCAGACCGGCGACTTCGCAAAGCAAATAGAATCAAACTTGGGCGAATTTCAGACCGCAGTCGAATCCATCAACAAGCAAATGAGCCAGTTCACCGAACTCTTCTCCCGCTTCAAGATGTCTTTCAGCGAAGTGCTTGCGAACTTTAACGAGAACGCGCGCACCATCAACGAAGCCGGAGACTCCCTGTCGCACATCACCTCCGCCATCCGGGAGGAAGCGGCAGCCCTGACAGACGGTCTGAGCTCGCTCGAAACCGTCAACGACTCCATGCGCGACACCCACGCAATTCTTGAAGTCATCCAGTCAACCCACACCTCTATCGACAGCCTGCTCGAAAAGGCGAACGACTAGCGGAATCTTGCCGGTTTTACCCGACCGCTCCTTCCTCCACGGAACGCAGGGCGCGAAGCTGCTTTGAAAGGCCGGCAAGGCGGCTGTGGTCGCGGACGACGACCAGAAGATGGAGAATCCTTTTTTTACCCGCATCCATAATCCGGTGGCACTGAACCTCAAGCACCCGGTCTTCCCACTCCCCGTATCCGCGCGAAACCCTGAAGTGAGCCGCGGTCAGAGGATTCATGGACGCAATGGCCCGTTCATGGTGGGCAGGATCGAACATCTTCTGGACATATTCCCGGAACCGCGCGGACTTATCGGGGCTCAGCATGGAATCGAACAGGAGGCGCACGTCCTTGCCGCACAATTCCGAGGAGCGAAATATTTTTGTCGTCGCGGCAGAATGATTCGGGCAGATTCTGAATTGGGCATCCACCAGGAAAAGCCCGTCCGATACGGAAGAAAAAATGGCCGCAAATTCTTCCCTAGCGATGGTATTCTGCTCAAGACCGGAAATAACCTGGTTATACATGCGGGCAATCTGGCCGACCTCGGTAAAGGGTTCTACCGGAAGGCGGAGCGAAAGGTCTCCGCTGATTGCCTGTTCATGCATCGTCGTCAACAATTCTACCAGATCGGTCGAGGCGCCGTGTTCGGCAATATTGAGACCGTCATCTTCCTCCTGCGCGGTAACCCGAAGGCGAAAGAGGCGATTGAACACCCAAAAAAAGAGCAGGGAACTGCCAAAGGCCCAGACACCGCACACCGCGACGCCGATCAGCTGGGTCAAGACCTGGCTCCCGCCAAAGGGGCTCGTACCCAACAGTGCGCTGTCTCCAAAGAGTCCAACCGCCACAGTGCCCCAGATCCCGGCGGCAAGATGAACCGGTACGGCGCCAACCGCGTCGTCTATCTTCAATTTTTCCAGCAAGAAAGTTGCCCCGAGCATGACAAGACCGGCAACCGCACCGATAATAACCGCTTCCCCGGGACCGACGGCATGACAGCTGGCAGTTATGGCAACCAGACCCGCCAGGCTTCCGTTCATCACAAAACCGACTTCGGGAACACCGGTCACAAGCCAGCCGGCAAAGAGGGCCGAAAGCATACCGGCGCCTGCCGCGAGGCAGGTTCTGACAATTATGCCGGGAACCGCGTCGGTCATGGCAAGGGTACTGCCACCGTTAAAGCCTATCCAGCCGAACCAGAGCACGATGACGCCGGCAACCGCGAGCGGCACATTCGAGGCGGGCATGCGTATTGCCTTCCCGTCGGCAGAAAAACGACCCTTCCGCGGGCCGATAACCAGAAGGGCGGCAAGGGCAACATAGCCGCCCACGGAATGCACCACCGTCGAGCCGGCAAAGTCAACAAAGCCGAGCGAGGCAAGCCAGCCCTGTCCACTCGACAGCTCCTCTCCTCCCAAACCGCCCCAGGCCCAGTGCCCGAAAAGCGGGTACACAATAGCCGACAAAAAAAGAGTCGCGACAATATAGGCCGCATAACGCATACGCTCGGCCACCGCACCCGACACAATGGTTGCCGCGGTACTGCAAAACATTACCTGGAATAAAAAGAACACGCCCAGACCGGGATAGGGAGAATGCTCGGGATTCACCGCAAACAAACTGCCGCCAAGGAAGCCGGAAAAGGAATCGCCGAACATCAGGGCAAAGCCGAAGGCCCAGTACACCAGCATTGACACCCCGACGTCCGTCAAGTTCTTGATTGCGACATTGATGTTGTTTTTTGCCCGCGTCAGTCCGGATTCCACCATTGAAAAACCGGCTTGCATAAAAAATACCAGCGAAGCGGCGACGATCACCCACAGATGATCCAGCATACTCTGAAAATCCATACACGCTCTCCTTGCCGGCCCTAAAACCGGAGCAGCCGAACGGTATGGACACGGCGCCCCTGAATCATCGGCCGTGCTGTGTGGTTTCTGTATATATATACAATAAAAAGGCATAATTATGCAATACCCTCTAATCTACCGGACAAGAGGCAGAACGGGCCACGCTTTTGCGCGCTCGACGCACGGAGCCGCCGCGAAGAAAGCGTGTACAGCAGTCCCATGCTCTTCTTTTTCAGCGGGTTTTCAGGCTATAGTGAGCACATGAAACACGATATCCGCCTCATCGCTATGGACCTTGACGACACCCTTTTCAAACACGACCTGACCATATCGGACCGCACCGTCCGCACCCTCAGAAGGGCGGCGGATCGCGGAATACGCCTTGTCCTTGCCTCCGGCCGCTCGCCGGAAGCCATGTACCCTGCCGCCGACCGAATCGGTATCTCGGCGGACGACAGTTTTATCATCGCTAATAACGGCTCCCAGATAATCGATTCCAGAACGCGCACCATACTGCGCGAACACTTTCTGCCGACGGACATTGCGCTCGAGGCC
Organism: Spirochaetales bacterium Spiro_09; assembly: GCA_001604385.1. Taxonomy (GTDB): domain Bacteria; phylum Spirochaetota; class Spirochaetia; order Treponematales; family Treponemataceae; genus Teretinema. Next base: position 84,853 of record LVBK01000016.1, read on the forward strand.
TTCCGCCTGGTCCTGGCCGCCGGTCTTTCCTGCCACATTTACGAGGGGAACAGCATCCATGTCTCGAAAGAAACCGAGTACTCCGACCGGGACTGGCAGCTTTCCGGCCTGAAACCGGAAATACCCGCCGACTTTGAAGAGCTTATCCGCAAGGGCGTATACAAACTGGTAATCCCCGGCGACCCCGAATTTATCGTGCCCGTCCAGGCCGAGTTCAAGGTGCAGTTTGCCGGCCGCGCGACCGTCTTTGTCAGTAAACCCTTTTTTATGGAAGTTCTTCCGCTCAACGCCGGCAAGGGCGAATCCCTCAAAGAGGTGGCCGAAGACCTGCTCGGCCTTTCAGCGGATCAGGTTATGGCCTTTGGAGACAGCATGAACGACGAGTCCATGCTCCGCTATGCCGGCCACAGCGTCGCCATGAGCAACAGCCGTCCGGAGATACTCGCCCTTGCCCGCCACACCAGCTTTCTGTCCAACGACGAAGACGGGGTCGCCGACTACATCGAGCGAGTAGTATTGGGGACCTCTAACAACTGAGGTTATTAGAGGCAAACAAATAAAAAATTGCAAGAAAATCTCCAATTTGTAAAAATAATAGCCCAAAACTGGCTCATAACTGGCATAAAGCGGCTCAATCCGGTACAAATACCGGCATGAAGCAGAACTTATTTGTTATGGCCAGCCTTGCGTTGGCCGCATTGTTTGCGTTGTCATGCCAGACAGCGGACGAGGCACCCCGTGTGTCAGAACCGGGTCCGGATATCGGCACTGTCGCCGAGCCGGAATTCACCACCACCGACCTATTTGTTACCCTTCTGGGGAAAACACCCGAAGAGTCCCTGACAAAGGTGCAAACCGCAGTAAACCTCTTTTTCAACGGAACCACCGGAGAGTCGACAACCCCGGCAACCGACAGGCAGAGCGCATCAAACAACGGCCGCTACCGGAACTACTACGAACTGCCCCAGGACCCCTCCAAGGCATTTATCTATAGTGCAGACTCGAACGACATCCGCTCCGAGGGAATGTCCTACGGCATGATGATCGCCGTGCAAATGAACATGAAAGATCAGTTCGACAGGCTCTGGCATTTCGCGAAAGATGAAATGCAGTATCCGTCAACCAGTTCGGTCACCGCCTGGCGGAATTACTTCCGCTGGCAGCTGACCAATATCAATGTGTCAAACAGTTCTAGCTGGACCTGGTCAAAAACAGATGTGACCCCCGCACCTGACGGAGAAGTGTATTTCGCCATGGCGCTCTATTTGGCCGACCGCCGCTGGGGTTCCGCCGGAACGTTCAACTACAAGGCAGAAGCCGATGCCATTACAAACGCAATGATCAACAATAAGGCATCGGGAAACCAGCACCCCATTATCCACACCACCCAGAACAAAATTTCTTTCTGCCCGATTGGCGCGGCCTATACCTTCTCGGACCCGAGCTACCACCTTCCCTCGTTCTTCGACGCCTTCGCCGCCTGGGGCCCCGAGGCCAATGTCAATAGATGGCTCCTGGTTGCTCACACCAGCCGGCAGTTCCTAATCGATTCCGCGCATCCGACAACCGGGCTTCACCCCGACTATGCGGCCTACGACGGCACACCGGTAAAGGATACCGGCGGCACCCGGGGTAACGGGCTTTCCGGCACCGAACACGACACCTTCCGCTATGACGCCTGGCGGCTTCCCATGAATCTAGCCATGGACTGGATATGGTGGGGAAAAGATACCCGGATACAAAACCAGGCTATCAAGTACCATGAATTTTTTACGAATTACAAGGGAACGAACAATACCACCGCGGCCTTGTTTACCCTTGACGGTAAAACCGGAACCGGGGGAGGGTCGACCGCACTCGTTGCGACTCTTGCTGCTGCAAGCCAGGTTTCGGACCATGCGGACAAAACCTTCTGGGTGCAGTCCCTGTGGAATGTCCAGCAGCAAAGCGGCCTGTACCGCTATTACCAGCAGTGCGTGTACCTTTTGGGCATGCTGGTTACAACCGGAAACTATCAGGTAAGCTGGGAGTAAGCAGGATTCAGAACCAATGTACTGCCAGCATATTGTGTAGTATACTTTTTCAATATGTTGGCAATACCCGTACATCAAGACAATTCGCCCGAAGCGGTGCTGGACATTCTGTTCAAGCTCAAGGTCAAGGAAGTAATGACTCATCCTATCCTGACCGCACGCCCGTCGGACAGCCTGCGGCATATCCAGCAGGTAATGAAAAACAATCGCATTACCGGTATCCCGGTGTCCGACGAGCACAGTACCCTGCTCGGCATCGTCTCCATGGACGATATCGTCAAAGCACTGGACAATGGCTGGATTGATGACCCCGCGGCCCTCCACATGACCACCAAGGTGATCGCCCTTCAGGACAATATGTCCCTTTCCTTTTGCGTATCTTACTTTAATAAATACTCGTTTGGCCGGTTTCCCGTGCTGGACGCGAACTCGCGCCTGGTGGGAATCGTCACCGCCTCCGATGTCATATCCACCCTGCTTGTCGCCCTGAACAAGGAAGTGGCTCGCCTGGAAGAAACACTCCCTCCACGGGAAGAAGAAGCGCAGGACACCGATAGCAAACGGGTGATAGAGTTCAAAACAGAACCCTTCAATTTCGAGCTGGCCGGGCAAGCCTCTACCGACATAAAAAAGCTTCTGAAGGCTGCCGGAGTCGAACAATCGATTCTGCGCCGCATCGGGATTGCAAGCTACGAGCTGGAAATCAATCAGGTAGTGCATTCGGAGGGCGGCGTCATGCGCTATACCATCACGGGAGACAGCCTGCACATTGAGGCGGCCGATACCGGTCCCGGAATCCCGGACCTGGAAAAGGCCCTGACCGAAGGCTTTTCTACCGCGACCGAACGCGTACGCTCGCTCGGTTTCGGCGCCGGCATGGGATTGCCAAATACCCGGCGCGTCTCGGATGAATTCAACATCGAATCGAAGGCAGGCGGTGGAACCACCGTCCGCGTCACGTTCAACCTGAAACCCGCCATCAAAGGAGACACACCATGAACACCTCGGAACTTCTGTCCCTCCTGAACGCCCGCTCGGCGCACGCCGAATGGGACGATAAACCCATTGCGGGCGCCTATACCTCGGACTTGCTGAGCGACGCCATGGCCAATGCCGTCGACGAGGGCATCCTGATAACCATTCAGGCGCACAAAAACACCGTGGCGGTCGGCACCCTCAAGGATCTGGCAGCGCTGGTCATTTGCAACAACCGCCCCCTTCCCGATGACATGATCGAAGCGGCAAAGGCTGAACGGATTGCCGTTCTGGTGACCGCTGAAAGCCAATTCACCGCATCCGGCAAGGTATACGCACATCTGAACCCATGATCTGGCGTGCGGACTTCCACCTTCATTCCTGCCTGTCGCCCTGCGGAGACCTTGCCATGTCTCCGTCGGCCATTGCCCGTATAGTACGCGAACGCGGGGTACAACTTGCCGCACTCACCGACCATAACAGCGCGCTCAACTGCCCGGCCTTCGATAGCGCCTGCCGGAAGGAGGGAATCATTCCCCTGTTCGGCATAGAAGCACAGGGACAGGAAGAATGTCACATTCTGTGCCTTTTTTCCCGCCCGGAAGACGCCCTGCACCTTTCCGGAGAATTGTATGACCTCATGCCCCCCGTCATGAATATTCCCGAGAAAATGGGCGACCAGGTCTATGTGGATGAAAATGACGATATTCTGGGAGAAGTGGACAAGTATCTGGTCACCAGTGCGGATATCGATCTTGAGGGTTTATGCACGCGGGTGGAAGAACTGGGCGGGATTCTTATCCCCGCCCATGTCGACCGGCCGGCCTTTTCGCTGACGAGCCAGCTCGGTTTTATACCTGACGGCCCTTGGGCGGCCCTTGAAGTAGTCCGTATGGGCGGCGAAGTCGACACCCGCGGGTACCCACTTATCACCTCGAGCGATGCGCATTATATTGAACACATCGGGCGGCGCCCCTTTGAACTTGACACCGCCGATGACGAGCTCATTAACCGCGAAGGCCGCGTCCGCATGGACGTCCTGCGCGCTGCCCTCTCGAGGCGTCCGCGTTAAGCAGAACTGATGGATAGCGGAAAACGCATAAAAAAAAGCCGAAGAGACGCGCTCCCCGGCTTGATCGTTCACTCGCGCTGCTGCGCGCGGCCGACTTTCGCCAGCCATGGCCCGATCTGCATCAGTCTTTTGACGTATATGTCCGCTTGACCTTGCGTGTGGTGGTCATTGCAAGCGGTTCGTCAAGCAAGGTGATCTTCGATATACGCTGGTAAGGCTGTAAACCCTTGTTGACGGTGTCAACGATGGCCTCGATCGCCTCGGTCAGCTGAACCTCTGCCTCGGGAGTTCCACGCACAAGGGACAGGCGTTTGACCAGATCGTCGGAAGGATAGACCAGCGCCTCGATGCCCTCGCTCTTGGTCGCCTTGTCCATAATATAGCCTTGGACCGTCAGCTGTTCGATGTCGTTGTAATAGAGCTGGAAGGCGTTTTCAATTTCTTCGGGATAGACGTTTTTACCGCCCTCGGTAACGATCATGTTTTTGGCGCGGCCGCAAAGATAGAGGTAATGATCCTTGTCCAGCCAGCCCAGGTCCCCGGTGCGGAACCAGCCGTCATCGGTAAAGACTTTCGCGGTTTCTTCGGGCATTTTATAGTAGCCCTGCATAACCATCGAACCTTTGACGCAAATTTCTCCGACTCCCTTTTCGTCCGGGTCAAGTATTTTCATTTCCATATACGGGTGAAAGAATTTACCGACACTTTCAATCCGGAAATCGTCTTTCGGATTAAGGGCGATGATGGGAGAGGTTTCGGTCAGTCCATAGCCCTGGATAAAGTCGATACCCATTTCGTTGTACACGCGGAATACGCTTGAGGCAAGCGGGCCGCCGCCTGAAATGGCAATGCGGATGGTCGAGAGGCTCGCCTTGTCCAGCACGGATTTGAAGAGTTTCTTGCCCGGGTTCACCCGGAATATCTTTTTGATCAGGTAGGAAACCCCCATCAGGAACTTGATGATACCGTAGACCACCGGGCCCTTGTCCCGGATGCCCTTCATGATTCCGGCAAGCAGCTTGTTAAACAAGAGGGGAACGCCAAGGAGCATGGTGATCTTTCCCTCTTTCAGTTCCTTGAGCATCTTGGTAACGGCCATGCTCTTTGCGAACACAATTTCGGCACCGACCGACACCGATTCGAGGAAGACGGCCAGCATGGTATAGGAATGATGGATGGGGAGGAGGGCATAGAAGACGTCGGTTTCAAAGATGTCCAGATTGGTTTGAGCGATGTAGCAGTCGGAAACAAGGTTGCGGTGGGAGAGCATAACGCCCTTGGGCGTGCCGGTCGTGCCGGAAGTGAACATGATCGCCGCGGTATCGGTTTCGATGGCGGGAACAATGGCGGCCTTTTTATCGGTTTTCAGGCCGTACACATAGGTGTCCGGGTATTTTTTGCTGAGCGAATAGACCTTTCCCGCCGCCTTGACGCCCTGGAAGTGGTCGTATTTTTCTTCGTCGACAAAGAAGAACTTCGGCGTTGCCGCCTTCAGGAGGTTTTCAATTTCCGCGTCATGCAGGCCGTAGTCTATGGGAATAACCGTAGCGCCGGTAAAAAGGGTTCCAAAATAGGCAACAGCCCACTCGGGCGAGTTTTTGCCCGAAACCGCGACGTGATCCCCGCGGGTGACACCATGCGCGGCAAGCCAGGACGCAAGCTGTTCAATTTTCCCCAGTGCTTCTTTCCAGGTCAGGGTGACCCGGTCCGGTTCAAAAGAGGTAAACGCGGGGCGATCAGGATACCGCTCGACGGTAATACGGAACATTTCCGGCAATGTCGGCCATTCTCCGGTAAATCCGCTGCCTCTCCATGCTTCAAGGAACGCCCAGGGCGTCTTTTGTGTTTCTTTCATGGGAACCCCTTTCAAAACAAAAAAAATGTAGTAGTATATTTACATATATGACTGTCAACACCACCGTCCGGTTGCAAAAAAGGCATTACTGCAATGCACTTTTCATACTTTTTATGTTTTTTTCCCTCTCGACAGCTGGTGCCACAGAAGGAACGGCAGCAGTGCAGTCGGTGCGAATGAGTTTTATCCGTTCGGCCCATTCCTTTCTGGGTGTCCGCTATCTTCATGGAGGCACCACCAGTGCGGGGATGGACTGTTCAGGACTGGTATACACCGCGGCCCGACAGGGAGCGGGAAGGCAGGTTCCCCGCACGGTTGCAGCACTTTCATCGGTCAGCCAGCGGGTGCAGGAGCATCTGCGTGAACCCGGCGACCTGCTTTTTTTCAATACCACCGGCAATTTAAGCCATGTTGGCATTTGGCTCGGAAATAATCAGTTCATTCACGCAGCTTCCGACGGCCCCAGAACGGGAGTAATTATCTCGAATATGTCGGAGGATTACTGGCGCAGGACGTACTCCCACACTGGACGCATATTTGCCAACGAAGGGCTTGGCCCGGTGACCGCCATGACGAACGGCGACGCTCAAAATCCCGCCCGGATTTCGTCCGACACGGACAGTCTTCCCGGCGTTCCGACCCGTACGCCCCGACAGCCGAATACCCTGCATGCGGACACCCCCTTTGAAAACCCCTATCCCTTCGAGGGAGAAACCGGCTTCCGGTTTCAAATAACCGCCGGCCCTCTCTGGGACATTCTTCCCGACCGCTTTCCGATACGGGGCGTCACCGCCTTTGCCGACCTGTCCTGGGTACGGGGTACCGACATCTATCCCGGCATCGGGGCGGGTATTTCCTGGGACACCAGAACCTCGTCCCTGAGCATTCCGTTGACCGCCTCCGTAACGACCGTTCACGGCCTCCGTTTTTTTATCGGCACCCAGTTTCATCTTTTTGTCGACCAAACGCTTGATACCGATGCAATCTTTCCCGGCATCATCGGCCTTTCCTGGTACTCCCCCCCCCTCAGAATGGCATCCCAACGCATACGTTTTTACCAGAGTGCTGAATATTCCTGGTTTCTCGATGAAACCACCGGTACCGGTTTCAGGTTTAATACCGGAGTAACATTCAGTTTTGACCGCTGATGCACCCAAAGGATTACTCATGAAAAAACCCGTCCTGGCGTTTGCCAGCATAGCTCTCGCAATTCTTTTCTCGGCCTGCTCGCCCGCGCTGGTCATTAGCCCGCTTCCGGGACAAACCGCGGAAGCCCGTTTCTCGCTGCGAACCGGACAGACCGCCGAAAGCGTGATCAAACGACTCCTTCCCGCAGCCAGTCAGTCAAACCAGTCAATTTTCGATCCTGAAGCGCTTGCCGCCCATCTTGAAAAACAGGGTGTCCGCGTGCGTTCCGTCAATCCCGCACGCACGGCCGACCTCGACATGATTCTTGACATTCCGCGCTCGGCGGCCATCCTGAACCGCGCACTTGTGCACACTGCCGAAACGGGAACGATCACGGTGACGCTCTCCCGCGCCATCATCGGGGACGCGATTGCGCTCTTGCCACCCGAAAGCGCGGACTACCTCGAGCTGCTCATGGCGCCCGTATTTACCGGCGAACAACTGACCGCACAAGACTACCGGGACACTGTCGGCGCAATGTACGGAAAAAATTTGGCCCGTGAACTAGACGAGTCATTTTTTTATCTGGTCATCGAAAGCCCCGGACCGATCTCCGCGGCCCGCATTACGGAGCCGGGCACTGTGACATCTGAAAACAGGCGCGCGCGGTTTGCCGTGCCACTGGTTGCCCTGCTTGTCATGGAAAAAGACGTAACCGCCACGGTCACCTACACAGCGACTGCTGCGAAATAAGGCTGAAAAGGAACGCTTGACTCCTCGGTGACGCAGAAAGCCCTTGCTCGCAGAACGTCCACGCGCGGAGCGGCCGCGAAGAACGGGCCATTCAGGGGCGAACGAACCTTCCCGATACTAGGGGACCTCTAAAAACTTCAGTTTTTTAGAGGTCAACAAATAAAAATGCAAATCCCGTAAGGATTTGCGGAGGCACCTCTAAATACTAACCGAGTATTTAGAGGTGCCCACTAATTGATAAAAAATGATTTTATTAGTACAATACCTCAAGTACATATCGATAAAGTTTTATCGACTATACATTGGGGGTTATTACATGGCTACAGCGTGCGAGTTCTCGAAGGAACTCAATGCTTTCATCGACGAATGGAAGAGCAAACCCGGGAACCTCATCATGATTCTTCACAAGGTCCAGGAAGAACAGGGGTTCATTTCGCGGGAAGCCGCCGACCAGGTTGCGGCGCGAACCGGGAATCCATTGGCCCGCGTATACGGAACAATGTCTTTCTATCATTTCTTCAAAACAGTCAAACCGGGCAAGAACAAGATCGCGGTCTGTCTTGGTACAGCCTGTTATCTCAAAGGCGGACAGGATCTCATTGATGAGGCCCGCAGTCTCCTTGGCCTTTCAGGCGAACAGATTACCACACCCGACGGACAGTTCTCGGTGGAACCGGTTCGCTGCATCGGCTGTTGCGGTCTGGCACCCGTTCTTTCCGTCAATGGCGACGTCTACGGCAAGCTGACACGCGATCAGATGGACGGCGTTATCGCAAAATACAAGGACGCCTGAGGCAGTCCGTGCATTATACCCTCTGTGATATGTTCAGCGACCTGACCCAAAATGCGGTAGAGTCGGGAGCTGATACCATCACTGTGGAACTGGAGCTGACCGCGGGGAAAATCTTTTTTTCCGTGACGGACAACGGCAAGGGCATGACGCCGGAAGAACAGGATCGCGCACTCGATCCCTTCTGGACAGACGGGGTGAAACATCCCGGACGGAAAGTCGGCCTCGGGCTCCCCTTCCTGATACAGACAGCCGACGCCACTGGCGGAAGCTGGACGCTACAGTCGGAAAAAGGCGCGGGAACGACGGTTACCTGCACCCTAGATCCGGCGAATATCGACACGCCGCCAGTCGGCAATGTCACCGGATTTTTCCGGCATATTCTGACGTTTGAAGGCCGGTACGAACTGTGTATAGCCTGCAAGGGCAAAGCGGAGTTTACCGTGTGCCGCTCGGAGCTGCTGGAAGCCCTCGGAATTGAAGACGGTACATCCGGCATGGATGTAAATGCCTTGAGTTTGCTGGGGCACTATCTGGAAAGTTTAATGGAGGAATAATATGGCAAAAATGTCCCTTGAGGACCTTCGGAAGCTGCGGGAACAAACCCAGCAGCAGATCAAAAAGCGTGAAACTGACGACAAGATAGCCCAAATAGTAATCGGTATGGGCACCTGCGGAATCGCCGCCGGCGCAAAGGATACGCTTGACGCCTTTGTGAAAGAAGTGGACGACAAGAAGATGGGCGGAGAAGTTGTAATCCGTCAAACAGGCTGCATGGGCCTGTGCCAGAACGAACCGACTGTCGAGATCATCATGCCCGGCATGCCCAGCATTATTTACGGCCGCGTTGATGCAACTGTCGCGAAAGGAATCGTCGAAAAGCACATTATGAGAAAAGAATTGCTTGACGACCTGATTATTGACCGCCCCGCGGTAGATATTCTCAAAAAATAAGGAGCACGGTAATGGCCTATACCCACTATATCCTTGTATGCGGCGGAACGGGATGCGAATCCAGCAACGCCGACGGGATTTACAACAACCTGCAGACAGCCGCGAAAGAAGCCGGTGTCAGCGACAAGGTTCAAATTGTCAAAACAGGATGTTTCGGTTTTTGTGAAAAGGGACCGATCGTCAAGGTTCTTCCCGAAGACTCGTTCTACGTCGAGGTCAAGCCGGAAGACGCAAAAGACATCATAAATGAACAGATCGTCAAGGGCCGCGAGGTTACCCGGCTTTTGTACAACAAGGACAAGAAGAACACCGGATCAGTAGAAGAGATCGAGTTCTACCAGAAACAGCTGCGCATCGTTCTGCGTAACTGCGGTGTCATCAATCCTGAAAACATTGACGAATACATCGCCCGCGACGGATACCTCGCGCTCGAAAAAGCCCTGTTTGAAATGACCCCCGAGCAGATCATCAATGAAGTCAAGGCATCGGGCCTGCGCGGCCGCGGCGGCGCCGGGTTCCCCACCGGTTTGAAGTGGGAAGCAGGCATGAAAGCTCCCGGACCGGTCAAGTACGTCGTTTGTAACGCCGACGAGGGAGACCCCGGAGCCTATATGGACCGCTCGACCATTGAGGGAGACCCCCACTCGGTCATTGAATCCATGGCCATCTGCGGAAAGGCCATCGGCGCAAACATGGGCTTCGTCTATATCCGTGCCGAGTATCCCCTTGCAATTGACCGCCTCAAGATCGCCATGAACCAGGCCCGTGAAGCAGGACTTCTGGGCAAAAACATCCTCGGCTCGGGCTTTGATTTCGATCTTGAAATCCGCCTGGGCGCAGGTGCCTTCGTGTGCGGCGAGGAAACAGCTCTCCTGCGTTCAATCGAAGGTCAGCGCGGTATGCCCACACCCAAGCCTCCCTTCCCGGCCCAATCCGGACTCTGGGGAAAACCGACCATCATCAACAACGTTGAAACCTGGGCGAATATACCGGTCATTCTGACCAAGGGAGCAAGCTGGTTCAACAAGATCGGTACCGAAGATTCCAAGGGAACAAAGGTTTTCGCCCTGACCGGCAAGGTCAAGAACTCCGGTCTGGTAGAAGTTCCGATGGGAACCACCTTGCGGGAAATCGTGTTTGAAATCGGCGGCGGCATAAAGAATGGACGCAAGTTCAAAGGCGTTCAGACCGGCGGTCCGTCCGGCGGTATCATTACCGAAGAAGCGCTCGACACCCCGATTGACTTCAAGGGCCTTCAGCAGCTTGGCTCCATGATGGGCTCTGGCGGTATGATCGTTATGGACGAGGATGACTGCGTTGTTGACGTTTCCAAGTTCTACATGGAATTCTGCGTCGATGAATCATGCGGAAAGTGCTCACCCTGTCGCATCGGAACACGGCAGATCCACTCGATTCTGGAAAAAATTTCACGCGGAAACGGTACCTTGGCCGACCTCGACAAAATGAAGGAAATCGGCTTTGCCATGCAGAAAAGTTCGCTGTGTCAGCTTGGCGCCTCCGCTCCGAACCCGACACTGTCGACCATCAAGAAGTTCGAACATGAATATCTTGCCCACATCAACGATAAAACCTGTCCCGCGGGAAAGTGCAAGCACCTGGTGATATTCGACATCAACGACAAGTGTATCGGTTGCGGCGCCTGCGCCCGCAAGTGCCCGGCAAACTGTATCACAGGCGAGAAGAAAACCCGCCATGTGATCGATCAGGAAAAATGCCTCAAATGCGGCGAATGCTTCAAGACTTGCAAGTTCGGCGCCATTGACAAGCGATAACCGGACATACCTCAAGGAGAAACGTCATGATTAACGTCAAGATAAACGGAAACCCCGTTCAAGTGCCCGAGGGAACCTCGATCCTGGCCGCAGCCAAAATGGTAAACGTCAAGATCCCGTCCCTCTGCTATAATTCGGATCTGCCTGCATGGGCCTCATGCGGTATTTGTATCGTGCGCCTTGAAGGCTCGCCCCGTATGCTCCGCGCATGCTGCACCGCCTGTACCGAGGGCATGAGTGTCATCACCCATGATCCCGAGATCGTCAAGGCACGCCGCACCGTGCTCGAGCTCATTCTGTCAAACCATCCGCAGGAGTGTCTGACCTGTACCCGCAACAACCAGTGCGAGCTGCAGAGTCTTGCGGCCGAATTTGGTCTGCGCCAGATTCGCTTCGAACAATACATCATCGACCGTCCCCTGGACGACAGCAATGACGCGATTGTCTTCGACCGCAACAAGTGCATCAACTGTGGCCGCTGCGTCGAGGTATGCCAGCGCATGCAGGGCGTCAATGCCATCGAGTACCAGGGACGCGGAGGCAAAACGGTCATCGGACCGGCCGCCCTCGTTGACCTTTCTGACTCTCCATGCGTACGCTGCGGTCAGTGCGCGGCCCATTGCCCGGTCGGCGCTATCTACGAAGCGCACTCCAGCCGCAAGGTATGGGACCGTCTCGATGACGCCGAAACCGTTACCGTCGCGCAGATTGCACCGGCTGTCCGTGTTGCCCTCGGCGAAGAATTCGGCCTTGCACCCGGATCGATCTCCACAAAGAAGATTTATTCCGCGCTTCGCCGCATCGGGTTTGACTATGTATTCGACACGAACTTTTCCGCAGACCTTACCATCATGGAAGAGGGCATCGAGTTCATCAACCGGCTGACCAAAAACAAGGGAGCAATTCCCCTGTTCACTTCATGCTGTCCGTCCTGGGTCGATTATGCGGAGAAAAACTGCCATGATCTGTTGCCCCATGTTTCCACCGCAAAGAGCCCCCAGCAAATGATGGGCGCGGTTATCAAGACCTACTGGGCACAAAAGGCCGGAATCGATCCCAAAAAGATTTTCTCCGTCTCGATCATGCCCTGTACCGCAAAGAAGTACGAACGCAAGCGTAACGATGACATGAAAAGCTCCGGTTTCGACGACGTTGACAGCGTCCTGACAACCCGCGAGCTTGCCCGGTTTATCCGCCAGGCCGGTATTGACTTCAACAGCCTCGAGGAAAGCGAAGCCGACAACCCCCTCGGACCGTACACCGGTGCGGGAACCATTTTCGGCGCAACCGGCGGTGTTATGGAGGCTGCAATCCGCACCGCATACGCGGTGATCACCGGCCAGGAACTGTCTGACATCAATTTCATGCCGGCACGCGGCCTGGAAGGCGTCAAGGAAGCGAAAGTCGATGTCAAGGGAACCGAAGTACGCATTGCCGTTGTACACCAGCTTGGTAATGTCGACGCGGTTGTCAGCAAGGTACGCGAGGCAATCGCGGCCAAGGCGGAACCCCCGTATCACTTCATCGAGGTCATGGCTTGCCGGGGCGGTTGTATCGCCGGCGGCGGACAACCCTACGGAGCGACCGACGAGGTTCGTGCTAAACGCATTGCCGGTCTCTACAAGGACGACGTTGACTCGAAAATCCGTGTTTCCCACAAGAATCCCTATGTACAGCAAGTATATACCGAGTTCTTCAAGGAGCCGAATTCAGAGAAGGCGCATCACCTTCTGCACACCCACTATGTAGAGCGCCCGCTCTACAAGTAAAATCACCGGAAAAGTCCCGCAGGTTTATCCTGCGGGACTTTTTTTTTTCGTTGACGCAAGGCTCACCACTCCTGATATAATATCGCGTAGCCGCCTTACGGGCCACGAGGTATAAAATTGCCGCTTAAACGTTGCGTATCCATGCTTGTCGCGCTGTCATGGCTGACAATATCGGTAATGGCAGAAATCAACCCGTCGCATACCCTGTCAAAAAACCACACTGGCGTATTCATCTCGGTTATTCTGTATGTGTTAATTCCGCTTCTGTCAGTTATTATGCAACATGCAGTGTTTGCGATTGGAAAACCAGTGCGTTTTTTTATTGCGCTTACGGCATACCACATTTTTCTGACCTTCGCGGTCTATTGGGCTTCGGCGGTTTCACACCGTGATTATCAGTCGCTTCTATTCCAGCTGATACTGGTCTTCATTGCGGCCGTGCTGCTGCAAATTCCCGAATTCAGAATATCCCGAAATAAAAAGCAGATATACAAAACAACCTTCTATTTCGTCATGATTATTTTTATTATCTTTCTTTTCTGGCTTATGTTGATGGGGTACGCTATCGTTACCCGAAGCGAGCCACGCTGGATTGAATCCACCGCCTACAATTTTGTCGGAGCGTTCATCTCGCTCGTGATGTTGATGTGCGCGGTAGCCCTCCATCACCGGACATACCAGGTATTCGAAGTCACCGGCAATAATATTGTATGGAATGACGATGATATCAGCGACCATTTTACCCAGGCAGAAAAGTCAGTCCTACTAACCTACGTTCACAATCCGGAATCCTGCACGTGTAACACCTTGACGGGCATAATAGAACCGGAGGAAACGGGACAATGCCGCGTATGTATTGAAAAGGGCTGGAGCGCCATCAATTGCAAGAACTTCCGGAAGGCAAAGAAATACACACTTGCCATTAAAAAGTATCTCGAACTCTTGGGAGTCGGTACGATTGTTCAGGTATCAGAAAAATATCACCTGATCAAGCAGTACGGATGGAAATTACGCTTCTTTGATGACGTTCTCTTCGTCAAATCCAGAAATAAATAAGTGACCGGTCACTTATTGAACCTGCTTTCCTCTTGCGAATAATTCAGGACCGTCCAGATAATTGACTTCATCTCGTAAAGATACGTTCCACTGGAGGAAGTCATGATCAAGAAAGTATATCTGCTATGTATTGCGTGTGCATTCATTGCACTACTATGGACCGGTTGCGCACAGGCAACGGACGGGAAAGATACTCCCCAGGAGGTCACCTTTACCGTTACGTTTCAGTGTAACGGTGGCTCACCGGTTGAGCCGGTACAAGTTGAGTCGGGAAGACGGTTCAGTGAACCGGTATCACCGGTCAGACAGGGCTTCGGATTTGCCGGATGGTACAAGGATAACAACTTCACGACACCTTGGGATTTTGAACACGATCGGGTGAATCAGAATATTACCCTTTACGCGCGATGGGAGCCGATTGAACAGCCACAAGAAATGGTGTATACATCCCTTCCCGCTTCCGCCGACGGCACCTGGTCGTATCAGGGCTCCACTATTTTCGTTATCAGCGGTTCTGTCATATCCTATAATGGCGTTTCCAATCTCCTTGCATTCTTCGATCAGGACGGGGAACTCTTTTATCAGGTTTCGGGTAACTATGTCCCGCTGACAAACTATACCTGGGACGGATCGGTTATCAGATTCTCGGGCGTCGCCCTTGACCATACCCCGCCCGGAGGTACCACCGAGCCGATAAACTATACTTTAATTCCCGCTTCCGCCGACGGCACCTGGTCGCTGAATGGAACGATCATCTTTACCGTAACCGATTCCTGCATCGATTATGCGGGATTTACGATACTTCCCCTTGTCTACGATGACGAGGGGAACCTCTATTATCAATACACAGCATCCTATTACCCGCTGACCGGTTATACCTGGGACGGGTCGGTCATCAGAGACTCGGGTGTCGCCCTTGACCACACCCCGCCCGGAGGTACCACAGAACCAGTAAACTACACCGCTCTTCCCGCTTCCGCCGACGGCACCTGGTCGTATGAGGGAACAATCATTTTGACCGTAAGCAACTCGATTATTTCGTACAACGGACTGTCAAATCTACCAGCGGTTTACGATGATGAGGGTAATCTCTATTACGAGTATATGGAAAATTACGTTCCCCTTACCTATTATACCTGGGACGGGTCAGTAATCAGAATTTCCGGTGTCGCCCTTGACCACACCCCTCCCGGAGGTACCACAGAACCGGTAAACTACACCGCTCTTCCCGCTTCCGCCGACGGTACCTGGTCGCTCTATGGAACGCCCGCCTTCACCATAACCGATTCCTGCATCGATTATGCCGGCCTTTCGACCCTGCCTCTTGTCTATGATGACGACGGAAACCTGTACTACACCTACGGCGGCTCCTATTACCCCCTGTCCGGCTATACCTGGGACGGGTCAGTAATCAGAATTTCAGGTGTCGCCCTTGACCACACCCCTCCCGGAGGAACTACCGAACCGGTCAACTATACGCAGCTGCCCGCTTCCGCCGACGGCACCTGGTCGCTCTATGGAGTGGCCGTCTTTACCGTAACCGATTCCTGCATCGATTATGCCGGCCTTTCGTCCCTGCCCCTTGTCTACGATGACGACGGAAACCTCTACTATTCCTACGGCGGCTCTTATTATCCGCTGTCAGGCTATACCTGGGACGGTACCGTTATCAGTGCGATGGGCCTCGCCCTTGACCACACCCCGCCCGGAGGTACCACAGAACCGGTTACCTACACCGCTCTTCCCGCTTCTGCTGACGGCACCTGGTCGCTCTATGGAACGCCCGCCTTCACCATAACCGATTCCTGCATCGATTATGCCGGCCTTTCGACCCTGCCCCTTGTCTTCGATGACGACGGGAACCTCTACTATTCCTATGGCGGCTCCTATTACCCCCTGTCCGGCTATACCTGGGACGGGTCAGTAATCAGAATTTCAGGTATCGCCCTTGACCATACCCCGCCCGGAGGCAGCACCGGACCAGCTACTTACACGCAGTTGCCCGCTTCCGCCGACGGTACCTGGTCGTTCTATGGTACGGTAATTTTCAGCATCAACAACTCGATAATGAGTTATCAGACAATGACAAATATACCTGTCTTCTACGATTCAAACGGAAACCTTATCATGCAATATATGGGGGTGTATTCACCATTGTCCGGCTATACCTGGGACGGTACCGCCATCTACTTTCAGGGCTTTCAATTAACCAAGTCATAATCAAAAAATAATTAAAAAAAATGGCACCGGCTGAAACGCACCTTTTGTTTCAGCCGGTGTTTTTATTTCCATTGACCGTGTAATAAACCCCTTATATGATACACGTGGCAGCGGATGCAGCGTTATATGAATCATCCGCCCGGTAAAGGAGTCTTATGCGAAACGGTAATAAATTCCTGGTTGTATTGATAATGCTCGGGCTGCTGTGTTCATTTGGTTTGAATGCCCAATCGAAGGGGACAATTCTTCTTGCCTCGGAAAAAACCCGCTTTAAAGACCTGTTGATCGAAGAGCTCGAGACTCTGTTTGTCAACGCGGGATACACAATCAAAAAGGCGGAACATCCCAAAGGCGGGCTGGACAGCTATAAGGCATCGGATTATAGAGCGGTATTCATTACGAACTCGGGCGTCAATTCCCGCGTTCGTCCCTGGGTTGTACAATGGATCGAAAAAAACCGCAACTCAAATGCATACATACTTCTTCACACTACCCAAATTCGGGACTGGACAGTAAAAACCGATGTCGATGCGGTTACCAGCGCATCGGCTAACGGTGATGTGAAAAAACTGGCAAGAGACTACTTTCTGCAAATAACGCGCAATATCGAGCAAAAAGGTTCTGTGCAATGACAACCGTCTTGAAACGCATGCTGATGCTTGCAGCGTTCGTGGTCTATCCACTCGCTGCGGTCAGTATGTTCTTTTACGGCAACTGGTACAGCTTCTTTCACAGCTATTCCCTTGCCATGTTCTTCGGCCTGACAAGTTATTGCTATTTCAGCCTTTCCCTTGTGCTCAGCGCGCGATGGAAACCCCTGGACAGACTATTTGGCCATGACCGGCTTATCGTGTATCACGCTATCATCTCGACGCTTGCGCTTGTCTGCGGGGTTTTGCATGCCGTACTCAAGTTTGTATATTTTCCCGAGCCCACATTCCAGTCAATACTCGGCGTTGCAGGACTCGGTATCTTTCTGTCTGTTATCCTCATTACCGTGATATTGATGCTCACCACTCCGGTAGACAGGATATGGCCATTTTCATTACTGCTTGCATGGGCGAAAAAAAGCATCCATATAGACTACACCCGGCTCAAGACATTCCATAATCTGACTGCGCCTGCCTTCGTTCTCATCATCATCCATGTTATCCTTGCCTATCCTGTGCAGGAAACCGCAGGGAGGACAGCTGCTGTCGGTATATCTGGACTGGCTGCAGTTCTGTTCTATGTGTACCACAAATTGTTCAGGCCGCTTGTTAACTATCTGGCAGACTATCGGGTTACCGAAGTTACCCACCTTAGCCCGAACATCCTGCACATTGAATTAAGCGGGCGCAAAAACACACAATTCAAGCATAGGGGCGGACAGTTTGCCTTTTTTCGTTTTCTCGATCCCGCCTGCGGTTTTGGAGAACATCCGTTCACCATAAGCAGCCCTCCCGGTGTGAAAAACCTGACGATAACCGTAAAAAACCTTGGCGATTTTACCGCGCGGTTAAGAGACTTGAAACAGAATACCCGATGCATGATTGACGGGCCCTATGGTCTTTTTTATCCGGAACAGAATTCATCAGACCTCCTGTTCATTGCCGGAGGAATCGGAATTACACCATTCCTGTCCATACTGGGAGAACTGCTGAATTCGCCCCGACCCACGCCCCGGAAGATCAGCATACTCTGGTCGGTACGCCATCAGGAAGAAGCTTTCGCATTGGAGTATCTGGAATCCCTTTCAGGGCAACTTGAGGGTTATCATGTGAGTATCTTTCTTACAGGAAAAACAGCTCTGGACAGCGACTTGGCACGCAATCGTATTGATTACTCCCGCCTGAAAGAAGAAGTTGACCGTTTTACCTCCCCCGAAGATATAAAAGCCTTTGTGTGCGGGCCGGAAAACTTCAATAAAGCGATGCAGCAATACCTGAAGCAAACAGGCGTGGCACAGAAAAATATCAAGATAGAGTCATTTTCGTTTTAATTCTTTACCAGCTCATATTCCTGGAAAGCCCTTTCTCTTTTGCACCTAAACCGCGATCTTCATATCAACAAAGCTGATATATATCAATTTTCTTGACAACTGCCAAAAACCAAAATAGAGTAAACAGAATAAGGAATTATCCTTAAGAAATCTGCACTATATGCTAATTAGGGGGAAATGATGATGAGATTCCGGAAAATTGCAGTTCTTTCTGCAGTATTTGCTCTTGTATTACCGGCTCTTGTGCTTGCAGGCGGAGCACAAGACAGTACTGGCGCGTCACAGGGAAAGCAAAAAGTCAGTTGGTGGCATATCGGTACAGCCGCAAATGACCGGGTAATGTATCAAGGCTTCGCGGATGAATTCATGAAGCTGAACCCGAATGTGACAATCGAGATCACCGTACTTGAAAATGAAGCCTTCAAGAGCAAGCTGACCACCGTCATGCAATCAGGGAATCCTCCCGATATTTTCCAGACATGGGGCGGTGGCGTTCTGAGCGAGTATGCACGGGCCGGACTGACCCGGGATATAACTCCCCAAGTAAAGGGTACCGCATGGGGCAATTCTATGGCATCCGGTGTATGGGAATTATACAGCACGGATGGCAAGGTGTATGCCGTACCGAATGATGCCGGTTGTATTACTTTCTGGTACAACAAGGACTTGCTTGCCAAAGTAGGGTATACCTCATTTCCGACAGATTGGGACGATTTTCTGGTACTGGTGAAGAAACTTAAAGATGCAGGAATAACACCGATAGCGATTGCCGGAGGCGATAAATGGCCAGCAATGTTCTATTGGGCATATCTCTCCCTGCGTCTCGGCGGCCCTCAACTCTTCCAGGAAACCTTCTCCGGAAAGAATACACAGGGTTTCAATCATCCGTCTTTCGTCAAGGCAGGACAGATGCTTGCAGAACTTGTCGCCCTCAAACCATTCCAGGATGGATTCCTTGGAGCAACCTACAACGACCAGGCAGCACTCGTTGGAAACGGGCAGGCGGCTATGGAGCTAATGGGTCAATGGGCCCCCAACGTACAACGTGATAATTCAACCAGCAAGGCCGGTATCGGCGACAAGCTGGCAGTGGCCACATTCCCGGCTATCAAGGGTGGCAAGGGAAAAACAACCGAAGTGATGGGTGGCGGCGGCGGATTCGCATTGGGTAAAAATGCCTCCGACATGGCGATTGAATTCGTCAAATTCCTGACAAACAAGGAAAATCAGATCACCATTGCAAAAACAAACGGTTCATTGGTAACCACCAAGGGAGCAGAAATAGGTATTGAAGATCCCAATGCCAAGATGGTTAAGGCTCTTGTGGATACCTGTACCTTCTTCCAGCTGTATCTGGATCAATATCTGTCTCCCTCCGCTGGTGGCATCCTCAATGACTCAGTGCAGGCCATTCTTGCCGGAACAAAGACACCGGAACAGGCTGCAGCGGCAATTCAGGCAGAGTTTATAAACAAATAAAGGCAATGTATCCAAAAGCACCTGGAATTAACCCAATCGGGCATTCCAGGTGCCTTCCGGGCAGGAACGAAGGCACAGACCTGCTGATCGCAATGTACATCCAAAACCATTTCGTTGAGGTGTGAGTTGAAAATACGTACAAAACGGGCTGCACTGCCCGCACCTAATAAATTCTGGACGCTTGCCATTTTACTTGGTCCGGCCTTTATATTATTCTCGGTATTTGTCATCTTTCCCGTTTTCCAGGCAGCAGTATTCAGCCTTTTCAAATGGAATGGTCTTGGACCAATGAAGGACTTCAGGGGTTTCGCCAACTATGTCCAGTTCTTCTCGGATACGATCGTACACAAGGCGCTATCGCACAACTTTATCATTGCCGTCATATCCCTTGCAGCCGAGTTGCCCCTGGCAATGACACTGGCCTTGATCGTAAGCGATAAAAAATTCAAGGGCTCCATTTTTTTCCGCACCTTTTTTTTCCTGCCCTATATGCTGTCGGAAGTCATAACCGGCGTTCTGTGGCAGTTTATCTATCATCCACAATATGGATTGGTAAAAGGTTTTTTTTCGCTCTTCTTCCCTGCTGTACAGGCCCCTGCCCTGATGGGAAATCCATCGACAGTACTGGGTGCCATACTCGTGGTAATTATCTGGAAATACTTTGGTCTACACATGACGATTTACATAGCGGGACTTCAAGATATACCGCAGGAGCAAATTGAGGCAGCCCGCATAGACGGTGCTTCACGCAGCCAGGTATTTTGGTCGGTCATTCTACCAGGCCTGAAAACGGCAGTGCAATTGTCGGTTTTCTTTTCCATTATCGGCTCATTTCAGTTATTTGATTTGGTGTGGGCTATGGGCAAAGGCGATCCGGTTAACGCCGGAGAAACTATTGTCACCTACATGTATAAAAGCGGCTTGATACGCTTCAACATAGGCTATGGAAGCACCATTGCCGTATGCATTTTCTTTATTTGTCTTGCGTTCAGCATTTTATATCAAAGACTGCTCGTCAAGGAGACACGATAATCATGAAGTCAATAAAGCAGGACACCCTTTGGTTGAGGATCGTGCAATATTCTGTCTGTCTGGCAGTATTCACTGTTATCGTTATACCACTGTACATTTCGGTCATGGGCGGATTTAAAAGCGTCGGGCAACTCAGAGCGGCCCCGCTCTCGATACCGGACCCCTTTATTTGGCAACAATATACGAATATTCTGATTGGAAAATCAGGATTTTTTTGGCGACAATTGATAAACAGCCTGATTATAGGAGCAGGAACAGTCGCGGTTGTTCTGTTCACCGGATCATTCGCCGGTTATGCGCTTGCAAGAATCAAATTTCGCCTGAATTCGGTCATCTACACCTATTTCTGGCTAGGGCTCCTTTTCCCGCTCGCTGTTGCCATATTACCACTCTACGTTCAATTACGAAATTTGAAGCTTTTGGACACACATATCGGGGTCATTCTTCCCCAGGCTGCTTTTGGTTTGCCCATGATGATCATGTTATTGCGGGGCTTTTTTCGTCACATACCCATGGAACTGGAAGAAGCAGCCACAATGGACGGATACGGCCGGTTCGGTTTTTTCTTCGGGATAGTATTACCCTTGTCCAAGCCGATATTGGCTACGGTAAGCGTCCTGACCCTTGTGGGCAGCTGGAATAATTTCTTTACGCCACTACTGGTGTTCAATACACAGCTTAATTTTACCCTGCCACTCGGTGTCATGGACTTTATGGGAGAGTATGCGGCGGACTGGAACATGATCCTGGGATTTTTGACCTTGGCAATGGTTCCGGCAATCGTTCTGTATATTTTCTGCCAAAAATACATCGTTTCCGGTCTTACGAGCGGGGCGGTCAAAGGCTGATACACAACCTGCAATTAATTGGTCTTGTAAACTATTTAAGGCATTGGTATACTGCAACCCAGAATGGGAGAAAAGAATCGCTGTTTGCTTATAACGCCGGAAACACATGCCGACGCAATTATTGCGTTATCCTCACGGGTTCGCCTTGATATTCTTTCGCTTGTTTCACGACAAAGCCTGAATATCAACGAAATCGCAGCCCAACTTCAACTACCGCAATCCACGGTCGCGACCAATGTGGCAGCCCTGGAAAAAAGCGGTTTGCTCAATACCGAGGTAAGTACAGGTAAAAAGGGAAATCAGAAAAAATGTACGGCATCCTGCGAAGAAATCGTAATCCGCCTTATTCCCGAGGAAAAACGATCTGATGACACCATCGAAGTCGAAATGCCGATCGGTCTTTTCACCCAGTATCAGGTTACCGCCCCGTGCGGTCTTTGTTCGCCGGACGGAATCATCGGTTTTCTTGATGTACCCGCATCCTTCCTTGATCCCGACAGAATGCGTGCCGCTCTGGTCTGGTTTGAGACCGGATGGGTAGAATATCAGTTTCCCGATAACAGTATGTACACCGACAAAAAATTGAAATCCCTGGAACTAAGTGCCGAACTATCCTCTGAAACACCGGGAACAAACGCTTCCTGGAAATCGGATATCACCGTGTGGATAAACGGAGTCGATATCGGGATGTGGACATCCCCGGGAGACTTTGGCGACAAAAGAGGCAAATTCACCCCTGACTGGTGGAAACTTGAAGGGTCCCAATACGGTTTACTGAAAAAATGGTCCGTCACAGAGGACGGAACATATGTCGACGGCATTCGGGTATCGGATATTGTTTTGAGCGATTTGAATCTGGGAGAACATCATTCCATCCGTATCCGCATGGGCGTCAAGGAAGACGCAAGACACCCCGGCGGACTCAATATCTTCGGCAAGGGCTTCGGAAACTACGACCACGCAGTACTTCTCCGATTACACTTTTAAATCGGATAACGGAGAGCCCCACAACGTTGCCGGGCTCTTACTTGTCTTCCATAACAGTCAATTGGGAGAATACCGACTCCTGATCCTCGGCCATAACCCGCAAATCATTGGCCGTTTCCGACAAGTGCGAACCCTGTAGCGACAGTTCGTCAACCGAGACGGAAATTTCTTCCAGTCTGTTCATGGATGTACGGCTCATCTTGTCAATCGCTTCCATATTGTCCTTGACGGTTACCCCGAAGTCCGCGACACCTTCAAGTGCGCGGGTAATTCGATCTATGGATGACTGGGCTTCACCAAGGGCTGAATTGATTGACGAGAAGGATTGCTGGGCCGAGCGGGCCTGTTCAAGATTCTTGGCCACTCCAGCCGTTCCATTGTGAGCCAGATCAAGTATTCCGGTCATGGAACGGGTAATATCTGCGACAATCTCATTGATGTTTTCCGCAGTATGGCGAGAATTTTCCGCAAGAGTACGCACTTCTCCGGCGACAACCGCGAAGGATTTTCCCGCGGTTCCCGCACGCGCAGCCTGGATGGAGGCGTTGATTGCAAGCACATTGGTATTTTCAGCAAGGCTTTCGATAATGCCCGAGAATTCACGAACACGTGCAATCTTTTCGTTGAAGGAAGCAAGTTCCGCTGCGATCCGGTCAATGGAGTCCTTCAAGCCGATTGTCTCGTCATAGGTGTCGCTGATTGCCTTGTCGCCCTGTCTGGATTCCGAATTCAGGCGTTCAACGAGCGTCACATATCCCGAAAGGGCATTCTGTACGTCGTTTATCATGCGATTCAAATTGGCAAGTTGCGCGTCATTATCGTCTATACGGTTCTTTTGCTCACCCATGTCGCCTTTAATGCCGGTAATCGCCGTACCGATTTGCTTGTTTGCCCGTGAAGATTCTTCAGCAGCTGCAGCCAGATTCTGGCTCAATGACGCCAGCTGATTTATGTTTTCAATTATATTTATAATAATCTCACGGAAAATCGTCGGTTCAGCATTAAACGTCGTAACGATCAGACCGGATTCAACGGCCCTGTTCAATTCCGATATGATATTCTTGTCGAGAATGGAGGTTGCAAAGCCGTCATACCGCTCCTTTACCAGTTTCTGTATTGCGGGATTGTACGCTTTTGCGTTTCCGAAATTTTCTGCACCACTATACAGATCAATTACTTCAACCGAAACATTGAATTCCTCAAGTTTTTTTGCCGCACCATTGATTCCCTCAACCAGGGAGGCAAAAAAACCGGTCACCTGCGGCATCAATACCGCAAAACGGTATTTTTTCCCTGTTCTGTTCGGTTCGGGAATGGCAAGCTGGGACAATTCTTCCTGTTTCATAATACGCTTGTTCGAACTGTCATCCCAATAGGTTGTATAATTGGACTTGTCAATAAAAATGGGATCCATAAAAAGTTTCTTGGAAAGAGGTCGCCAGGATGCCGCACAGGCATTATAGAGGTGTATAACGGCGTTAAACGTCTGCGCATAGGCATTTTGCTCGATAAGGGCGGCAACTCTGCCTTCCTTTAAAAGCTTGATGTTTTGCGCGATTGCGTCGTAGGCGACCATTTTAATCCGGGTATTCTTCAACGCGCTGATTTCATCCGCAATGCCGCGTGGGGTGTGTCCGTCGGTTACATATACCAGATCGCAATCCGGATGTTCGCCGTTCAGCTTACGTAAAGCCGCTGCAGCACCCTCGGGACTACCACCCGTTGCAACGACACCATGGCACTTAATATTCGGGTAACTCTCGGTTATGTAGTCCAGGCAGCCCTTCATGCGCAACACGTGATTCGTCTGGGTAAAATCGGGAATAAAACACACAACGGTGCCTTTCCCGTCCAAAATCCTGGCAATATTCTGTCCGGCAACCCGGCCTTCCGCGTAACTGTTTGCGCCGACAAAACAAAGCCGTTTTGGCGGAATATTCGTTAGGGTATTGAAATCGTTTACACCGGAAAGTAGATGTTCGGCAACTGCAGCTGCCTCGGCAGTCTCGGCTGGAGGAGGCAGTCGGGAAATAACAAAGCGCATGTCACCTGCGGCAAAGGATGATATTGCCCGCACCAGGCGGCGTGAAAGAATTTCCAGAACATCACGCAGGTCGGCGGTCAACCCGCCAGCCCATTTCATTTCCCTCATCATAAATACCAGCGACATAATTGATGCACCAGTCAACAATAAAAACAAAATGGCTAGAACCGGCTGCGTCATGGACAGAGTGATTCCGGCTAGTCCCAATACCGCACCCGCGATCGGGAACAGGAGGCTCAAACGTGTAATGGCGCGTGTTGTACTCATATTCTAATAATACTCTGCAGCAAAATAAAGTGCAAATGTTTCCGACGTCAAATATCCAATATCTCATGCAATGCTCCGATAAAAAAAAAGGGCTCCGACCACCGTCGGAGCCCGCAGAACCCGGTCACTGAATCAGGAATTCCTGTCAATAAAGTCCTTGATTTTTACCTCGATACCGGTCAAGTCAGTGAGATTGTCCACCGTTACCCCGTCTCTCATCAAGATAAGCGACGGAGTTTTGGTATATGAAAGCCGGCACGCGATGCGGTCCGATTTATAGATGTCAATACGGCGCAATTGTATGCTGTCCTTGTGCTGGCGTTGTACCTCTTCGATCCGGCCAAGATATTCCCGGTCAACAGGTTCAACCGCATTGTAGACGAAGGCCATAACCAGTCCCTTGGCGTTCAGTATTTCCTTGTTTACGTACTCGACTTCTTCTACGTATTTCTCCGCCATGAAGCCGGCAACGGCCCCGTCACCGACCGCGGTCGCGACCTGACGAAGCGTCTTGTCACGGCAGTCGCCAACCGCGTAAATACCGGGAACCGATGTTTCCATATCAGGGTTCGTTACGATATACCCGCGGTTAGTCATTTCAAGGAGCCCGTTGAAAACCTTTGTATTCGGCACATACCCGATAAACAGAAAACAGGTGTCAACAGCTACCGGAATTTTCTCTCCGGTCTTCATGTTTTTCAGAACAACCTGCTTCAGCATCTCATCCCCTTCGAAGGAATCAACCACGGTATTCCACATAAAAGTCATCCTAGGATTCGCCCTGGCCTTTTCCTGGGCGACCTTGTTTGCATCCATAATGCCTTCATCGTGAATTACCGAGACGATCACTTCTTTGGCAAACTTTGTCAGGAACATGCCTTCTTCAATTGCGGCATCCCCCGACCCGATCACCATAATGCGTTTCCCTTCATTTCGGGCAGCATCACAGGTCGCGCAAAAAGAAATACCCTTGTCATTGAGAAATTTCTCTTCGTTTGCCGCTCCGGTAAGCCGGGGTTTGTTGCCGGTCGCAATGACAACCGCCTTGGCAACATAATTTGTACGGAATGTGGAGACCACCTTCAGGTCACAGTCCACGGTCACTTCCTTGACATCGGTAAGCTTGACGTCTACCCCGAACCGGCGGAACTGTTTGTCGAACATTTTCATCAGCTCAATACCGTCCACTGGCTCCGGGAAGCCGGGATAGTTTTCGATCTCGCTCGTATAGGTAGCCATCCCTCCTATCAACGACTTTTCAATCAGAAGCGTTTTCAGCCGGGCACGGCCGGCGTACAGGGCAGCAGTCATACCGCCCGGTCCGCCTCCAATAACAACAACGTCATAGGATTCGACTTTCTTTTCCATTACTTACAGTTCCCCCACTTTTTTCTTTCCATACCAATCAGCGATAACATACAGAATGAACAAAAGGCCAAACTGGACGATCAGAGCGGGAAGCCAACCACCAAGGAGCTGTGGCAGGTATACCTTGAACGGAGTGTAGAGGAAACCGGTCGCTTTCGCGCCAATAAGGGCATAACCGCCGATAATCGAGCCGGCAATAAAGAATACGAGCGTTATCCACTGCTGAAGGAAGCCCTCTCCCATTCTCATGAAGGTTCCCGAAGCGCAGCCGCCGGCGATTACCGCGCCGATACCGAACAGGAGACCGCCAATGATGGTATGAACACCGACATCCTGCACATATCCGGCAAGTTTGACCTCGGACAGTTTCAGGGCGCTCATATCCCAGCCGGTTGCCTTGATCTGGAGTGCCGCGAATATAACTGAGGCCAGGGACAGGGCAATAATCAGGGCCTTGGTCAACGAGGTTCCACCGGTCAATACCGGATCGCGCAACGATGCGGTAAAGCAAAAACGGGAACGCTGCATGGTGTACCCGAACAGAATACCCAGAACCCAGATAAAGGCGCCTGCTTTCGGATTTATGCCCTGAATATAAAAGGCCAGCCCAATTGCAATGATAACGAGCACAACACCGCTTATTATTTGTATCTTCTTTTTCTTCGCCCGTTGTTCAGGAGTCTCTTTTGCAGCAGACCGACGGCCGGAAGTTGTTTTAATGTCACTCATCTTTCGCTCCTTACATGAAATACTTGGTGAGTAGCTTGCTGCCGATTATGGCACCAAGGAAAATAAACACAAAAAAGACCCATCCATGCAGAGAAAATGCGGGCAGACCGCTAAAAAGCGCCCCAATGTTGCATCCCAGGCTCATTCTGGCTCCAATACCCATCAATAAACCACCACATACAGCCGCTGCAATATTTTTTGCGCTCTTGATTTTCTTGATCTTGAATTGAGCTGCAAGCAAACAGGAAATAAGGGCCCCGACGACAATACCGAGGTTGGTAACGGACGGCTGGCTCATCCAGAAATTGAATGTAGAAGCCGGACTTCCCTTGAAAATTGCCCAGGAATCAACATCAACGCCTATCAATGACAACAGCTTGCCACCCCAGAAAGCCAGAGGCCCGGTGACGCCCCAGGCTGCACCGGTAACAATAACCAGGGCAGCGGCAAACACTGCCAGCAAAACGGCCCCGGTTGTATAACTCCATTCCTTCTTGAGAAATGTTTCATGAAAGGGATACTTCTTTTCTGCCATATAACGCTCCTTATTTTGCCTTTTCGATTATTATGTCCCACTCACCTTCGCCGACTTCTTCGATTTCGACGTTGTGACCCGCTTCCCGTGCCCACTCGGGAACATTTTTCATTGCGCAGCTGTGATCGATGTTGACGATCAAAACATCACCGATGGCCATATCCGCCAGCGCTTTCTGCGCCTTTACGAGAGGAATCGGGCAGGCTTCGCCCAAGCAGTCAAGAGTTCTTTCAGCCATTACACACTCCTTATAGATAAAAAAATACTGATATAACCTATCAGCATTTTTCGTGCCAACTAAAAGCATCAGTGAAAGAAGAGGAAATAAGTCGGAGAACCGGACAGGAAGAGGGAGCTTTTTAGTTTAATGTCTTTATATTACAAAGTTTTAAAACTAAATAAGGCAATGAAGAGTTTTGTCAGCTAAAAACAGGAAAACACCGGGGAGGGCCGCAAATGGGCGCCCGAAAACGGACAAAGAGCCGAAAACGGGCACAATCAAGTCTAAAAAAGTGATACTACCCGGTCAGCGAAAATCTTCAGAATTGAGGGAAAACCGTTCAAGGCGGCGGTCAAGCGCCTGCCGGGTAAGGCCAAGCAGGGACGCAGCCCGGGACCGCACCCCCCGAGAACACATCAGGGCTTTCACGATCGTGTTCTTTTCGATGTGTTCCAGGTTTAATGATTCTGCACTGCATTCAACGGGGGGACTCATAGAAAAGGAAGAAACGAAACCAGGAATATAATCGATGATGGACGTACCATCGGAACGAGAATGTATGGCCGCCCGTTCCATCAGGTTCCGCAATTCACGGATATTTCCCGGAAAGTCATACGCAGAAAGGGCAGAAAGCACATGATCGGAAAGAACCGCGGGACTTCGCTGTTTCCCTTCCAGAAAGCGCGACAGAAAATATGCGGCGAGCAAGGGAATATCGGATCGACGTTCGCGCAAGGGCACAACCGTAATGGGTAAAACGGCAAGCCTCCAATACAAATCGGCACGAAAGGAACCTTCCGTAACACAAGTTGCAAGGTCCCGATTCGTCGCGCAAATGATGCGTACATCTACAGGGTGTTCACGGTCTGCACCCACCGGGCGCACCTGGCCATTTTCAATGGTCCTCAGTAGTTTTGCCTGAAGCTCGAACGGAATCTCTGCAACCTCATCAAGAAAAAGAGTGCCCCCGTCAGCGGAACGGAAGAAGCCGTCCCTGCTTCCATGCGCATCGGTAAACGCGCCTTTTTCATGACCGAAAAACTCGCTTTCGAACATATCTCGCGGTATGGCTGCACAGTTAACTGCCATAAAGCGATGTGATGAACGCGAACCGCTCAGATGTATTTGACGGGCGACAAGCTCCTTGCCCGTTCCACTTTCCCCGGTAATAAGTACCGGGGAACTGGAATTGGTACCCGCAAGCATAATGTCGGAACGCAATCGTTCCATTTGAGAGGAAGTACCAATAAGGGTGTTATCTCCGGCCAGTTCGCGGTTCAATTGGGAACACAGATGAGCATACCGACGGGCACCAGACTGAGCCTCTACAAATCGCCTGGTACGACCGATAGCAGCCTGCAGTTCGAACACCGAAAAGGGCTTTTTCAGATAATCAAAGGCACCAAGACGGAACGCTTCGATAACACTGTCCATGTCGCCATGCCCGCTCATGACAATAATCTCTATACCGGACAATGCATTCTTCAGTCTTTTTATCAGCTCAAGGCCGGAATATTCAGGAAGCTTTATATCCACAAGCGCAACATCAATATGGCGGCACGAAGCGGTCTCCAACGCGACCGAGGGCCGGTCTGCGCTGTACACGGTGTATCCCCCCGATTCAAGATACTCCGAAAGCTCATCAATAATACGCTTTTCATCGTCAATGACCAATACAGACAAGTCATTCATCGGAACACGACTCCTTTTCCCCCAGATATAGCGGAACGCGTACGGATACGCAGGTTCCCATTGAGTCCGGAATATTTTCCAGATAAATATCTCCCGCCATTTTCCGGATTATGCCAAAAGATATGGATAAACCAAGCCCGGTCCCCTTTCCTTCTTTCTTTGTGGTAAAAAACGGATCCAGGGCACGACGACGGCACTCTTCAGCGATGCCTGTTCCGTTATCCCGAACTTCAAGAACGACAAACGGGCCGTCAAGTCGAGTCTCTACGCAAATGCGGCCGGGAACACTGTCCGCAAGGTTCTTCTCTGAGTCATCAATTAGCCGTTCCTCGATTGCATCCCGTGCGTTGGAAAGGAGATTGATCACAACCTGTTCAAATTGATACGGATTTCCGCACAGCGCAATCCCTCCAGCCGCTTGCTCAAAGACTATCTCGATACCATGGCTGGAAAGCTGAACCCCGAGCATGGCAAGAGCGTTCTCCACGCTCCGGTTCACGTCGAAGGCGACACTATATTCATCGGGCGTAGACCGGGCAAACAAACGCACATGATCGATTACGCGCCGGACACGATCAATGTCTGAATCGATTGACTTGATTTTCTTTTGAAGATAATCGCTATCAAGCGCGCCGCTGTGATATCTGTTCTGAATGTTTTCTACTGAAAAAGAGATGGCGTTAAGTGGTTGGGTAATTTCATGAGCCATTCCGGTTGCGAGTTCTCCGATGGAAGCAAGACGGGACTGCTGCTCGGCAATGCGCTCTCCCTCTTTCCGTTTTTCAACTTCCCGGTTAACCCGGTGTTCAAGATTGTCATTCAATTCCAGAAGCCGCTGTTCAGTTTCCTTGCGGTGTGTAATATCAGTCGAAATGCGTATCACATGGGTTACAAGACCCGCTTCGCTTCGTACCGGTACAGCGGCATGCTCCCACCACCGTCCGCTGCTTTCCCTTTCAACCGTGATAACCGATCCCGAGAAGAAAGACGACGATAAAACCGCTTCTTCAGATGAAAAGAAAGAATCCTGAACGAGGGAGGGATCCGAGCCGACCAGAGAGGGAAACCGATCCATTGTCCGCCGGTTGGCCCACAACACACGCGGGCGGATATCCACGTAAAACACAAAACCGGGCAAACCTTCAACTATGGCCTGTAAAATGCCTTGTCGGTCGCGAAGCGCACTGATTATTTCGTTAACGGTATAAATGATATCTCTGAACTCGGGTGACAGGGTTTCAACACGGCCCCTGAATTCAAGATCGCCCCGAATAATCCGTGCGGATATCATGCGCGTTTCGTCGACAACCATGCGGAGCGGGCGCAGTAAAATAGTCATGGAAAGAGACAGGGTAAGAGAGAGAACCAAAAACAGAAGAACACCAAGCAAGCCAAGCCGCGAGCGGAGCTGGAGGAACGAATCTGCCAGGGGAATAATACGCAACTCGGCCTTGATAACGCCCGAAACCCTGCCGGTGTAATCCCTGAAAGGGTACAAGGCAACCGGTAAGCCTGAATTACATTCCGTGGACCATACGGGTTTTCCACTTACCAGACGCGCAAGGTCATCGCCGGCAGGAAGACAACCGCCCGCGCACCAGTTACCCGCCTGGTAGTATGGTGTATTGTCCTCATCCAACAGAAAAAGACAAAAATCAGCGGAGAACTTGTCTCTCATGTGGTTCATGAACACATTGTCCATGGCGATTCCTGCCTCAAACGCGCCAATGTATGTTCCGTTATGAAACACCGGCGAGATTGCCCGGATTGCCGGACCGCTTTTACCGGTTTCAATGCCGGATACCGGTTCTCGCTCTTCATGAACCGCTCGAATCATGGGCCTGATTTCTGCAAGTTGGTCATGACCCTCCTCTTCTTTATGCACCCGTAAAAAAGAGGTCCCGTCTGGCCGATGAAAGTGAAAACGGGACACACGCAACTTGTTCGCCTCGTACACCGACATAACATAGTCCAATAATCCCTTTCGGTCACCGGAAGCAAAGAGTTCCGACACCTGCTTGTCATGGCTGAGCGCACTCGTCAAAGAGCGTACCACATCCAGCTCCGCTTCTATTGACCAGCTTAAGGTTCGGGACACCAGGTTGAACATGTCCTTTTCCGACTCGCGCACCGCTTCCGAACCGCCTCTGATCAGCAGTATTACAAAACCGCCATACAGAAGGGCCTGCATTACCAATACAAGAAGTATCAGTATGGAAGAAGTCCCGAAGCGAAAAAGGATGCGTTTCACGCCTCCGGCCTCCGCGTACCATGCGTGGACCGGTACACATAATAGGGAACCCCGATACATCCCGTAATGGCGGCAGGCAGCAGAAGAACCTGCACGCCAAAATGAACAAATAACAGGGCAGACACGAGGGCTCCGATAAAATATCCGCCGACCAGGATGGCCATCAGTTTCATTTTCTGAATATCGACCGCCAATTTGATCAAGGCATGTCCGAGCTGTATTCCAAGGTCTGTAATCAGTCCGGTTACATGGGTTGTCCGGACAACCGAGCGGGAAAAGGTTGTTGCCATGGCGTTTTGCAAGCCGCATACTGCTGAAAGCACCAGCTGGCTAATGATCGGAGCTGATTTGAACACGGCAAGCGCATACAGAATACCGACGGATTCCATAAAAAGAACGACCCCATACCTGCGTCCCAATCGCACATGATAGTCGCGGATTATCATGCCGCTGACAACCGATCCGGCAAAAAAACATACCAGCATGCCGCCGAGCCGGAGCGCATCCGGAACACGCCAAGCCGATAGCGCGATGGCAAAGTTCGTGGTCGTACCGGTCAAATGGGACACCGGTTCATGAACGACCGACAGCAGCATGCAGGCATTGATGGCCCCGGCAGCAAGGGCAAGGGTGAAACCTCCAATTCCAATCCAGCCCGGTAATTTTTTCTCCATCGTACTACAGGTCTCCTGTCAATGTGTAATAGAATGAACAGCACTTGACCAGTTTTTTAACCGGAAGACATTCATTTCGCCCATGCATGCTCGCCCGTTCTTCCCGTGAAAGCTCGAGTGCCGAAAATTTCAGCACCGTGTCGCACAGGCGCCCAAAATGACGGGAGTCCGTACAGGCAACCATAAGATAGGGAGCAACTATCGTGCCGTCCCAGGTGCGCCGTACCGCCCGGGAAACCAGGTTCCATTCCCGTCCATCCAGGCGCGCGGTCGCAGTCGGCTCCGTGGCATACAGAACCCGCATACGAACCGACGGATCCGCGACGCGGGAGCGCAAGCCTTCAAGCACTTTCTCTGAACTTTCACCGCTGAGGATTCTGATATTGATTATTGCGCGCGCGACCGAGGGCATTACGTTGAAAGCAGCGCTTCCTTCAAGCACGGTAAAACAGGTAGTGGTACGCATCATGGCTTCCATCTCGCCGCCGGCAACCGAGAAAAGACGCTTGAGAACGGGAAGAAAACACCAGAGATTCGCGAATATCAGCCGAAGGGCAAAGGGCGCATGACGGCCCAGCGTGTCGAAAAGGGCGGCGACTGCCGGTACAAGCCGGAGGGGAAAGGGTCGTGCCGCGATTCGGTGTATTGCGCGGGAAAGACGACGAACGGGCTGGTTCTTCGGTGGCGCCGAAGCGTGCCCGCCATTACTGACAACGCTCAGCTCCACATTCATCATGCCTTTTTCCGCAATGCCGATCACGGCGCAGGGACTGGTAACGCCGGGGAAAATGCCGTCCACGACCGCGCCGCCCTCGTCGAGGACAAGGGCCGGTCTGACGCCCCGCGATTCAAGCAGGGCAACGATGGCGGGCGCGGACGGACCGAAGACCTCCTCGTCGCCCGAAAACGCGAGATACACATCATGCTCGGGCGTAAAGCCTTCGCTCAGACGCCGTTCGACGGCCTCCATGATGGCGCAGAGCGTCACCTTGGTGTCGATAGCTCCGCGGCCCCATATGCGGCCCGTTTCATCAATATGGCCGGAGAATGCGGGATGCACCCAGTCAGTCTCGTCGGCAGGAACCACGTCATAGTGGGCCATAAGTACGGTTGGCCGGTCCGGTGATCGTCCTTTCAGGGTATACAGAACGCCGGTTTCACCGACCCGCTCGCACAGACAGGAAGAGGTTATTCGCGGATAAAGCTCGGCAAGCAGCTCACGGAATTCGGCAAAGGGTGCGCCATCGTTCAGCGCGGGAGCGGGAGCCGACACGGTGGGAATGCGAATCATGCGCGAAAGGGACGCGCCAGTCTGTTCCGTCGTAAAAGGAGCGTCGGGCGGAACATCAGCTTCGCCCGCTCTCCCATCAATCCTGACCGGACGGAATAAAACAGAGCGTACGACAATAAGGACAATCCAAACAGCGCAGAGCGCCACAGCGACGGTGATGACAAGGCTCATAGGAGGCCCTTTTTATAGAGGAAACGGGCAGCGCCGATGGCGATAAGGGCACCGACCGGAACCAGGACGCTGACCGCGCCGGCGAGGGAAGGGACAGCAACAAAAAGAAGGATCATGCCGGCAAGGGGCGCAACCGCAATCTTCCAGTTTCGTGCGACGAACACCACCGCAAGGGCGCCAAAAAGAGCGGGAAGAATCATTTTGAATGCGGGTTTCAGTACCGGCAGCTCAAGCACCGGGGCAAGGTAACTGAACAGGAGTATACCGCAGGCCAGAATGAGCGTTGTCACGATTGAGGTAACGGCTACCGCGATGGTCGAAATAACCTCGCCTTCCTCGGTTCCGCTCTTGCAGCCGGCGGTTTGCATGGCGGAAAGCGCTGCGGGAGCCTTCAGGTTGGTAATATTTCCGGTGACAAAGGAAAGATAGGTGCCCCCTGAACCGAGAAGCGGCGCATAGGTCAAAACCTCGATGGCACATACCGTCCAATAAACGGGAGCAACGGCAAGCAGACCCTTCAGAACCGGCAGGAAGCCCGGCCAGGCACCATAATAGACCGACATGGAAACCGGGACACCCACCATCAGGGCCAGGGCACAGAGCATCCAGATACGACCCCATCGGTGTACGCTGGATTGATATTGACCAAGCATATTTTCTTTCATGACGTACCTCAATTCCACAAACCGGCGGGAAGCAATTCCGCAGGCAGGAGGGCGGCGAACACAATAGCCAGGGCCATTGCACACAACATACTGAGCGGCAGGGCAAAATCCTCAAGGATGCGGATGTTGCATTTCTTGATCAGAATGCCGCATACCGCCATGATGAGTGCCGAAGAAAGCAGGGTCAACACCGGAAGGAGGCCTCCGGAAACGCCCATGCCAAGGAAGGCCGAGACCATACCCATAAAGAGCGCACTGATGAAAAGCTCGCCCCAGCGGGAATCTTTTTGACGGAGGGCAAACACGCCGTTCTGGATGCGTTCCAGAAAGAGGGGGATGATGAAGAGCGGCGAAATACAGCCGAGCGTCATGACCCAGGCGATGGCAGTAAAGGCTTCGGGGGAACGAACCGGCTCGCCGATGTTCAATCCAAGGACATTGAGGGCGGCGGTTGCTGCAGGCAGCTCATAGGTCACGGCACCCAGCACGCTGAGGCGTATCCAGGGAAGGGGCAAGCCGAGCGCATGGGACAACGTTATCAAGCCAAGCAAAATTGACACTGACGGCAAAACGGCAAAGAGCGCGGATGAGACGATGACATTCGAGACCACCTTTTTACCGATACCGAGGGTCGTTGCCCGGGAGATTGCCTTGACCAAAAAAAATACCGACTGGGCGATGACAAAGAGGCCGACAATGCCGCCCAGGAGGTACATAAACGGAAGCGATTTGAAATCCATGGTGAACACTCCTGTCCGGAAATTATACGGGCATTTTTCACCCGCGTACACCGGGTAGACGGCTTTTTTCCGTCTGCGGTACCTCCATTACCTTACGGACGAAGAGCGCAAAAGCGCAGAATATCATCCATGCGTTCGTCCGCGTCACAATAA
This sequence comes from Spirochaetales bacterium Spiro_09, assembly GCA_001604385.1. GTDB lineage: Bacteria > Spirochaetota > Spirochaetia > Treponematales > Treponemataceae > Teretinema. Next base: position 120,378 of record LVBK01000016.1, read on the forward strand.
CCGCTGCGGTACAATCCGTTAAGGACAACAGGGTTCCGCTCGAGCCGCCTGAGGCCCTTTTGGGGAGACGGACGCAAAACAAGGATTGACCCCTCGCGTTCCAGACGTTCAATTGTTGCAAGGCTGTCATTATACTGTTCACTTCGCCTTTCCATGGCCCGGATCAAGGCCGGATACCGGCGATACACAAGGCGGAAGAGGGAGGATACACCGGATACCGGTTTCCGGTATCCGGCAGGCTGAGTCAGTACACATACAATACGGGTCATGCCGTCAGAGAGCATTTTCTCTATGGGTAAGGAATCGCTGATGCCGCCATCAAGATAGGGAACACCGTCAATCATGACCGGGCGGGAAACAAGGGGAAGGGAACAGGTTGCCTGGGCAACCGACAAGAGGCAGGAACGGTCTTTCGGACAGTGATATTCACTTGCGCCGGTTTCAACATTGGTCACCACCGCATGATAGCGCCCGACATAGCGCTCGAAGGAGTCAAAATCAAAAAGGTCAAGCTTGTAGGGTATTTTCCTGAACAACAGATTCATCCCGAACAGAGAGCCTTCGGTCAACAAGCACCACAGGCCCATATAGTCAATTCTGCGGCAATAGTCGACATTTACCCTGCGGGCCCGCCCTTTTTGGCGCGAAATATAGGACAGGGCATGGGTTGCGCCGGCAGATACACCCATGATGTAGTCAAAATAAAGACTTTCGTCCATAAAACGATCCAGGATGCCTGTGGTATAGATACCACGCATTCCACCACCTTCCAGCAACAGGGCAGTGTTTTGTACCGGCGAGCCATTCGAAGAATTTGTAGTATTTTTCATGTATCCCAGTATAGCCGCTTTTTGCACCTGAAAGCACATACATATTCTGTTTTTCTTCACCAAGAATGAGAATATTTGACAAATTTGATATAGCAAGCAGTATATTTGTGGTATACTTACTCGGTATGTCAACTGCAGAGGAACGAATTACAGAACTGGAAACGCGTTTTGCCTGGCTGGAAGATTTTACCAATTCGCTCCAGGCAATTGTAGTACAGCACTCGGAATTGATTGAACGGCTGAAAAATGAAAATAAATTGTTGCGTGATAAAATGGTAGAGATAGACGACGCCATGCAGGACATGCCGAACGTTAAACCGCCGCATTATTGAGCCGACCGGCAATAATACACGCGGATCTTCGGTAACCACGAACCAGGATTGGAGATTATGCTGGTATGAAAAATAAAATACTGATCGTTGAAGACGATAACTCTATTTCCGAACTGATAAAAACAGTTCTGGAAGAAGAAGACTATACGGTAACAACAGCCCCCTCTGCGGAGGCTGCGAAAAAGATATTGCACGATTACACACCGGACATCGCCGTAGTGGATATAATCCTACCCGGACAGGGAGGAATGGACTTTATACTGGACCTTCATTCCCTGTGCCCGAAACTGGCAATTGTGCTTACTTCGGGGAAAATTGACATGACCAAGGCAACCTTTAAAGTGCTTGCTCACCAATTCGGTGTAGTGTCCATCCTTCCCAAGCCCTTTACCGTAGAAGAACTGATCGATACGATAAACGAGGCCGCAAAGGCAAATCTGCAGGCCTGATCAATGGCCTGTATGTTATCCCTGGACCAGATGGACATCCATCTGGGGAAAGGGAATGGAAATACCTTCAGAAGCAAAACGTTTTGATACATCAACCATCATCGAATTTTTCAGATCAAGAAAATTTGCAGTATTTGCCCACACCCCGAACACAATATTGATCGATGACGCACCGAAAGAGTCAAAAATGACGACAGGTGCCGGGTCAGCTATGGCGTATTCATTGTTGGATGCCAGTTCCAGCAATATTGACCGAACCTTCTCGAGATCGGTACCGTACGCCACTCCAACAGTCAGGGTAAAGCGTCTGACCGGATAATGGGTCACGTTGACAAGCTGGGTCTTGATAACCGTTTCATTCGGAATACGGATAAACTGATTGTCAAAGGTCTTGAGCTTGATCGACAATAAATCGATTGACTCCACAACCCCGGTAACCGCATCGAATTTGAGCGTGTCGCCTATTTCGAAGGAACGCTCGGTCATAATAAAAAAGCCGGAGATTATGTTCGATACGGAGGTTTGCGCGGCAAAACCGATCGCGATACCGGCAATACCTGCGGCACCGAGCAAGGCGCTCAAATTTATTCCGAGCTTGTTAAAGGCTGTTACCAGGATGATAATCAGCCCGACATAACGGAGCGCCTTGGCAAGTAAATATCCAGTCTGTCGGCCCATGCGGGGAGAGGCAATTCTCAAAATCGCAGTACCGGCAATTTTGAGGGCAGCAGCAAGAACAACAAGCAACAAAACGAAGGAAAGTGCTGCCCACAATCTTTCGGGCGTTATAATGGAGCCGGCAAGAGAATCAAAAAACGATTGAAGTTTATCCATGCAGAAAGTATAGCATACCACAACGGAGAAAAAGAAATTGACGGGATCAAGGTAAAAAAAAAACCCGTCCGGATACCGGACGGGCTGTATAAATACACGAAAAAGAGCGATCAGCTGAACAGCTGGGTAACTTCCTTGCGGTACAAATCTTCCATCCGGTAGTGCATTATCTCCTGTTTCGCTGACAGTTCAACTCCGACTTCAAAGGGCTTGCCCAACAGAATAAATTTGTTTATTCGCTCGAAAAGACGGAAACCGTTCTTCTGACTGACGAGTTCGGCAATCTCCGCTTCATAGAGCTTTCTTACCAGGGGATTATCCAGAAGCACATTGAAGTCGGCAGTGTCGATCGAGTTTTCCTGTGCCCAGGCAACAAGTTCATCCTTATTGACGACAACGAGCGCCGCAAGATACCGCTGATCCTGTCCAAGAACTACCGACTGGGATACATATCGGGACTCGTTTATTTTCATCTCGATCGGTACCGGTTCGATGTTTTCTCCACCACGCAATACGATTGTGTCTTTTTTGCGGCCACGCAGGACGATCTCGCCCCGAAGAGTCTTGAAGCCTAAATCTCCTGTGTCAAACCAGCCGTCCGGACCGATCACCTTTGCGGTTAAATCGGGCTTCCGGTAATATCCCTGCATGACGTTGGAGCCCTTTACCAGGACAGTTCCCTTAACACCGGGACCTACCTCCTGACGCTGTTCATCGACAATACGAACCTCGCAGCAATCAATCGTAGTGCCGATGGTTCCGAACACCGGTTTCAGGGAATTTCTGACGGCGACAACCGGAGCCGTCTCGGTCAAGCCGTATCCTTCAATGACATTGACTCCAACGGCCCAGAAGAATTCATCCACATTGGGAGGAAGCGCTCCGCCACCGGATACGCCCACCCGGAAAGAAGTCCCCAGTTTTGCCCGAATCTTCTTGAACACCAAAAGACCGCCAAGGGCCTTGAGCGGGAACAAAAGGATGAACGGTATAAAACCGAAAATCGGGGAAAGTATCATTTGCCGGACCGAGGTAATAGGCCCATTCAGCAATACCGAACGGGCAGCGCGTGCATGGATGATGGAAACAGAGACAAAAAAGCTGAACAATACCCAGCTGACACCGCCCTTTTTCCGCATTGCCCTGAAAATACCGTCGTACACCGATTCCCAGATACGGGGAACCGAGGGAAGGAGATGAGGGTTCATCTTTGCAAGGTCTGCCAACAGAATGCTTCCGACCGGTTTTGAATAGACAATCGCAGTTGCGCCCGCAAGAATGACGTACTCGCACGTACGCTCGAAGGAGTGCCAGACAGGAAGAACGGAGAGGGCACGGTCTCCGGGGTGCAATACCAGACGGGTTAAAAGGTCATCCAGTTGGCAGGTGAAATTGGTATGCGAAAGCATGACCCCTTTCGGTTCACCGGTTGTCCCCGAGGTAAAAATAATGGTCGCAAGCTCGCTGCCCGTTCCCGATTCAAGTTCCTGCTCGACACGCCCGGCCTGAGCGGCCCGGAAGGCCCGGCCCTTTTCCAGAATCTCGGTATACCCGAAAAGGGTATAGCCCGCGGCGCTGACCTCAGCCGAAAGAGCCTGGTCGGGAGCGTCGAACACGATAAGGGTCTTTAAAAGTGACAGGGTTTCACGGTGCTCAAGGACCTTCCGGATTTGCGCGTCATTTTCAAGAATTGCAGTTTTACACTCGGAAAAAGAAAGGATGTAGGCAATATCTTTGGCATTGGCATCGCACCCGCGGGGAACATCGGCAGCCCCGATGGCCATGATACCCAGGCTGGACTGAAACCATTCCTTGCGGTTATCAGCGATCAAACCGATATGATCAGCGCGTGCATTACCAATGGCAAGAAGGCCAGCGGCAAAGTCGAGGACTGTCGAGTACAGTTCCTTGTACAGTACAGGGGAAAACTCCCCGGAGGGCTCCTTGCTGTACTGGGCCGGAAGATCCGGATGTTCGGACGCAATGCGTCGAAGCAGTTTGGGTATTGTCTGTTCCATTACAACAAATTAACACGATTTGTCATTTTGAGCAAACATTACCTTTGTAAAATGAATGTCGGAGGCGGGAATCAACAATATTGATAGCAGCAACCTCGCCGTGCCTGTCACAATCGAGTATAGTGTAAGCATGAAAATCACCAATAAACCACGCATAGGCATTACAGTCGGCGACCCGGCCGGAATTGGCCCGGAAATAGTCAGAAAAGCATTAGAAGACAAAGACATACACACAATATGCGACCCGGTTGTATTCGGATTGACTGACGACCGCGACATACGGGCGAACGGAATCCAGTACGGACAGGTCAGTGCCAGGGGCGGAAAGATAGCTTTTGAGGCGATCGAACAGGCAGTTACTGCCTGGAAGGACGGTAAAATAGACGCAATTGCGACCGGGCCCCTGAACAAGGAAAGCCTGAAAGCGGCCGGTGTTCCCTATATCGGGCACACAGAAATTCTGGCAGGCTTGACGGGAACGGAAGACCCCCTGACCATGTTCGAAACGCTCTCCCTGAGGGTTTTTTTTCTGTCCCGTCATGTGTCTCTCCGTCAAGCCTGCGAACTTGTGACGGAGGACCGGGTGTATCAGTATTTGGTAAGGTGCAGCATGGCAATAGAACAACAGCTGGGCTTGAAAAAGCCGCTTATCGGCGTTGCAGGACTCAATCCTCACTGCGGGGAACATGGGCTGTTCGGCACTGAGGAAGAATGTATTGGTCCTGCGATAGAACGGGCACGGGCAGAGGGTGTGCGGGCAGAAGGCCCGGTCGGAGCCGATTCTGTATTTCACCAGGCCAAGACCGGCCGCTATGATGCGGTCTTGTCGCTCTACCACGATCAAGGGCATATCGCGTGCAAAACGCTTGATTTTGACCGGACTATATCATTGACACTCGGGTTGCCATTTTTGCGTACAAGTGTAGATCACGGGACCGCCTTCGATATTGCCGGTAAGGGGATCGCAAGCGCAATCAGCATGATCGAGGCGATTCGGGTCGCTGCGCGGTATACATAAACGTATTCTGGCCCCTTCAGGTCAAAAGAATGCAAATAAACAACACAAAATTAAAGGCAACCGGTTGCCTAAATAATTGACAACGCAAACATTTTTACAGATACTTCATGCTAAGGATACATGCTGGATCACACAGCCTGACTAAACCAAGGAGTTTCACATGAACGGACGGACTGTAGACGCATTGATACAAAAAGAGTCCCGGAAGGTACAGGGAGAGTTTGTCACCTTCCTCGGCGAGGATTTTTACCGCATTTCCAACCCTGACCGGATGAGCGACTTTTTTATGACCATTACCAGTTCAAGCGATGTGTGGAACTACATTTGGTCCAACGGCGCTCTTACTGCCGGCAGAAAGGATTGTGATCATGCGGTATTCCCGTACTATACCGCGGACAAGGTTTCTGACGGACGAACGAATACCGGCACACACACCCTTATACGCGTTCCCTCGGAAGGGAAAGTATGGTTATGGGAACCCTTCTCGGTGCAGGATGAGGGATTATGGAATTGCGAACGGAATCTGTATAAAAACACGCAGGGATCAAAACTGTATTTTGAAGAAATCAATCATGACCTCGGCCTTGTATTCCAGAATGGATGGCAGTCAAGCGACGCATTTGGCCTTGTACGCCATGTCAGGATTCTCGACATCTCGGGTTCGAAACGGGAAATAGCCATACTGGACGGTTGCAGGAACATACTTCCGGCCTGCGTAACTGCCGACTTTCAAAACAATAACAGCGTACTCCTGGATGCCTACAAGAAGACCGACCTGGATACCGAATCCGGTATGGCCATTTTCTCGGTAACCTCGATCGTCACGGACAAAGCGGAGCCAAGCGAGGGCCTTTTCGCGAATGTGTCCTGGTTCACCGCGCGGGGAAAGGTCTCCGTTCTGCCCGAGGCACCGGAATACTTTTGCACCGGGGACACTATCCCGCCCCTGAACGTATTGAAAGGCAGGCGTCCGGTATTCTATCTGGAGCAAAACCTCTGCCTTGAAGCCGGCGAGACCCGCGACTGGTACCAGGTATTTGACACTGCGCTTGACGGCGCGCGTATATCAGCCCTGACAGAAACCATCCGTGACCGGGATATAGTGCGTACCTCACTGGAGAAGGACATAGAACGGGGCAATGAACTGCTTGAAAGCTACATTGCCCGGTCGGACGGACTGCAACATTCGGCGGACCTTGCAACCTGCGTCCATCACAAGGCAAATGTACTGTTTAACATTATGCGGGGAGGTCTTCCGGTTTCGGAGAACACTATCGATTGCGCTGATCTCGCAGCATTCATGAATGAACGCAATCCTGCACTCGCGAAAGACGCCACAGCCTATATACCCCTCACCGGAGAGCATGAACGCGGGGAGCTGAAAAAGAGGATTCTTGCATCGGGCAACCCCCAGCTGGTTCGCCTCTTCCTCGAATACTTGCCGCTGACCTTTTCGCGCCGGCACGGAGACCCAAGCCGACCCTGGAACCGCTTCTCCATAGAGCTCAAGGACAGCAAGGGCAAGCAAAAGCTGAACTATCAGGGAAACTGGCGCGATATCTTCCAGAATTGGGAGGCCCTGGCATGGTCCTGGCCCTGTTATCTGGAACACATGATCGCGAAATTTCTGAATGCCATGACAGCGGACGGCTACAATCCCTACCGTATTACCCGGAACGGCATTGATTGGGAGGTGCAGGAACCCGACAATCCCTGGTCCAATATCGGGTATTGGGGAGACCACCAGGTAATCTATCTGGCAAAACTACTGGAGCTGCAAAACCGCTTCAGCCGGGATCATTTGCTCGAAGCGCTGGACACCCCGCTCTATTCCAGCGCAAACGTTCCCTACCGCATCAAGGATTATGCCGATATCCTGCAAAACCCGCGATCTACCATCATCTTTGATGAAGCTGCCCACGAGCGAATAATCGAGGCTTCCGCAAGGGAAGGAAGCGACGCGCGACTGCTTCACGATAAAAACGGAGAGGTTGCGCTTGTTTCCATGACCACCAAATTTCTCTCGATTCTGTGCGCAAAGTTGTCCAATTACGTACCGGGGGGCGGAATTTGGCTGAATACCCAACGACCTGAATGGAACGACGCGAATAACGCCCTGGCAGGATACGGCCTTTCCATGGTGACGCTCTACTATATCAGGCGGTTTATCTCCTTCCTTTCCGACCTCTACCGGCACACCCCGATACGGGAATTTGGCATACCGGAAGAAACAGCCGAACTCTTCACGGGCCTTGCCCACCATTTTTCCGCCTCCGAGCCTGAAGCCCTCGGGGATCCCGTCCGGCGAAAACTCTTTGTCGATACAGCCGGACGACTTCATGAACGCGCCCGGCAGTCCCTGTACCGGGATGGCTGGAAGGATACACGCGTATCCATCCGCAGGGAGGAGATACTTCAGCACCTCGAAACCTTCATGCGTCACTGCGAGTATGCGATCGGCACTAACAAGAGGGAAGACGGGCTCTTCCACTCTTACAACACGCTTTCTATAGAAGACACGGGAATGCATGTGCATACTCTCCAGGAAATGCTTGAAGGACAGGTCGCGGTCATTTCCTCGGGAATGCTCGACTCGACCCAGGTGATCTCCCTCCTGCACTCACTCAAACACAGCGCCCTGTTCACCGCTGATCAATACTCCTACATATTGTATCCGAACCGCGAACTTCCACTGTTTACCGCAAAAAACCGCGTGAATGCCGCCGAACTTGGGCGAATACCCCTCATCAAATCGCTCCTCGAGAAGGACGACCATACAATTGCCCATATCGATGCCCAGGGTATTGGCCATTTCAATCCATCCTTCAAAAACTCCCGTGATCTGGACAGTGCGCTGGACAAGGTACTGGCAGGACAACCGGATGACGGTCAATCGAGAAAAGCGGTTCATGAGCTCTATGAGAAAACGTTCAACCATCGCAGTTTTACGGGACGTTCGGGAACCTTCTACGCATATGAAGGGCTTGGCAGCATATACTGGCACATGGTTGCCAAACTCATGCTTGCCGTCCAGGAATATGCCCTGAAGGAAGAGAATCCTGGACTCAAAAAAGAACTGTCAGTGCTCTATTATGACATTCGTGCGGGAATCGGGTTCAATAAAACACCGCAGGTATACGGCGCCTTTCCGACAGACCCCTATTCGCATACTCCGGCAGGACAGGGAGCAAAACAGCCGGGTATGACGGGACAGGTGAAGGAAGAAGTCATTACCCGATGGGGAGAGCTCGGCATCGAAATTCGCGACGGAACCCTTGCCTTTGAACCCGCCATGCTTCGCAAGGCTGAATTTGGATCCAACGGGATAATCACGTTCAGCCTCTGTGGAACACCTGTCGAATATCTTCTTGCAAAGGAAGGAAAAGGGATTACGGTTACGTACCGGGATGGCTCGTCGACTTCGGTTACCGCACAGGTACTCTCCGTGGAAGACTCCCGGAAAGTTTTCACCCGTTCGGGGGACATTCGCCACATAGCGGTAAATATTGCGGAATCCGCTCTTCTTCTGACGGAATCCTGACAAAAAGCAGTGAAATCAATGTCCGGCACCTTCACACAAGGTGCCGGACGCTATTGAAAGACAGGCACCCCTGTATGATATACTGTCCCTCATGATACAGCACCTTCTACTTGACCTTGACAATACCCTGTATCCGGCTTCTGGCCGCATGGACGAAGGCATAACCCGGCGCATGATCGACTTTGTCGCGCAGCATCTGGCAGTAAGCCCGGAAGAGGCGACCCGACTGCGTATCAAGCGCCTGCCCGTGTACAGCACCACGCTGGAATGGCTCAAGGTCGAACACGGACTCCGGGATGAGGAGGCCTACTTTCACGCGGTGCATCCGGAAAGCGAAGTGGAAGAGCTGCAAAAAGACGACCAGCTCAGACCGTATCTCCAATCCCTGGACCTGCCCATGACCCTATTGACCAATTCGCCGGTGTTCCATGCCGAGCGCCTTCTCGAGTTCTTCAATATTTCCGATCTTTTTTTGGGTGTATTTGACATTACCTGGCACAAGGGTCAGGGGAAACCCCACCCCGACGCATTCCGCAACACGCTGGAAGCGGTCGGGTACACGGTCGATCAAACCCTCTTTGTCGATGACCACCTGAAATACGTGCGTGGATACCGGGCAATCGGGGGCCAGGCGGCGCTGGTCGACGAAAATGGCGAACACAGGGCCATTGCCTCAGCCGAAGGGTACTGGTATATGCAAAACATATACGGACTGAAAGACCTCCTGACGGCGGACGGCGCATCCCGGCACCAGAAAAACACATAAACGGATGCCCTGAGGGACACAGCTCCGTGTTTCCGGGCACCGGACAGTATATATCCAGGAGATAACCATGAATCCTGACTCGCTTGCAGTCAAATACCGCCACTTGTTCCCCGAACTTGCCCGATTAAGCCGGGCCCAGAATGTCATTACCGAAGACAATGTGTATCAACCGGCCAATACCGGAATCAGACCCTACATGGATAGAATGTGCGAAGAGAACATGCTGGACGGCTCGGAGATCCGGAATATGAACAATGCGGAAGCCTTCCTTGCCGCCCTGAAGGCGGGCAAAAAAGGCATCATTCTGATGGAACATTACAGTAATTTCGACCTTCCCGGCTTGATGTACCTCCTTGAGCGTACCAGCGCAACCGGCAAGGAGCTGGCCTCGCGCATCATTGCCATTGCCGGCATGAAACTGAACGAGGACAATCCCTACGTCGCGGCCTTCGCGGAGGCCTATTCGCGCATCATCATTTATCCCAGCCGCTCGCTTGCGTCCATCACTGACCCGGAAACGCTCAAGCGCGAGGAGCAGCGCAGCCGCGTCATCAACCTCGCCTCCATGCGCGCCCTCGACAAGGCCCGGAAAGAGGGAAACGCCGTCCTGGTATTCCCCTCGGGAACCAGATACCGCCCCGGACAGCCGGAAACCAAACGCGGCGTACGGGAAATTGATTCCTACATCCGCCTGTCAGACGTCATGCTGCTCATCTCGATCAATGGAAATTGTCTGCGTTTTTCGGAAGATCCCAAGGATATGCTCGGAGACGTCATCCACAAGGACAGAATCATCATGACCGCAAGCCCGGTATATGACTGCCTCGAATTCCGCAAACAGGCCGCAGCCTGGGCGGGCGATACCGCGGAGGACAAAAAGCAAATGGTGGTGGATTACGTGATGCACTGCCTTGAAACAATGCATGAGGAAAACGAAAAAGGCCGTATATAAAAGAATCGGGACTGATGGTCACGACCCCGCCCCTCCGACAGGCGGCTGGCGGGGGTGAACGTCAACGATGCAATGAAATCGGGTCAGGCGGAACCGAGGCGTATGTTCGCAGCGAGCGCATGGCCTGAAAGCCCTTCGGCTTCTGCCAGAACAGCGGCCGCCTCAAGAGAGGCGATAACGCCTGCGCCCCGCGTTCCCCCATCATCCGCACGAAGGGTCGTCACGGTTTTCAAAAAGTGCCGAACCGACAAGCCCCCGGTAAACGAAGCACTTCCCGCGGTCGGAAGCGTATGGTTAAGACCAGCGGAATAATCACCCAGTACCTCCGCCGATCGGTGTCCGACAAAGAGGGAACCGAAGTTTCTGAGCGCCGCTTCCATCCGGTCACGTTCGGCCGAGGGATTCATGGCCAGTTCCAGGTGCTCGGGGCACTTCCTGTTCGCTATCGCGACGGCTTCGTCAAGGGAGGACACCAGGATAACCGTGCCATGATTACGGAAACTTTGCCGTGCAGGAGCGTTTTCCCCGAGCGGCGCGAGAAGGCGCTCAACCTCCGCGACAACACGGGCGGCAAGATCCGCGCTCGTGGTCACGAGTACTGCCTGCGCGTCGGGGTCATGCTCGGCCTGCGCATACAGGTCGGCAGCCACCCAAGCGGGATGCGCACTTTCATCGGCAATAATCAGCACCTCGCTCGGCCCGGCAAGCATGTCGATGCCAACCTCGCCATAGACGTACTTCTTGGCTGCGGTAACAAAACGGTTGCCCGGGCCGACGATTACCTGCACGCGGGGAACGGTTTCCGTTCCGTAGGCCATTGCCCCGATTGCCTGGGAACCGCCAATGGCAAACACCCGGTTCACGCCACAAAGCCATGCCGCCGCCAGAATCCGTTCATCGGCCCAGGGGGCTTCAGCGCTGACCGGCGGCGTACACATGATTATTTCATCGACACCGGCGGCCCGGGCCGGAGAAGCGCACATAATTACCGTTGAAAGAAGGGGAAAGCGGCCCGCGGGGACATATATACCGGCCCGTTCAACCGCCAGCGTCCGCTGACCGGTTACCAGCCCGGCGTCAAGCTCGACGGTGAAGTCGGTAAAGCATTCCCGCTGGCGGGCAGCGAAGGCCAGGGCAAGGTCGCGGGAACGACAGATGGCGGCATAGAGCGCGGAATTCTCGCGTTTCATTTTAGCGGCCGCTGCCTCAAGATGGCAGGCCCCTACTTCCAGTTGCCCGGGATTGGCGCGGTCAAAACGCGCGGCTGCCTCACGGACGGAGCGGTCACCGCCGGCCCGCACCGATTCCAGTATTCGCGGAATTTCATCAAGGCCGTCGGAAAGACGGCGCACGGAGAAAAAAGAATCATCAAGCTTGTCAGCCGTGATGACCGAAAGTGAAGAATTTTTCATCGGAAAGCTCCTGGTTCAGGAATGGTCTATAAACATTGCCCAGTCACGATCGGATTTTGCGATATGGTTCAAGAGCCAGGTCCCCAGAAAGCGGTAAAACCGGTAGCCATCATCAGGATTTACCTGACTGAGGGTCTTGATCTGGGCATTAACCTGTTCTATAAAGGTTTCGTGTTCCCGGCGGTGTTTTTCAAAGTCAGGATAATCATGCTTGCGCATGAAGGATTCTTCCTCGGAAAAATGATACACCGTGTAATCGGTAAGCCTTTTCAGATCCTTTGCCATGCGAATCGCATATTCACCCTGAGAAGCCTGCATTGCACCATGAACATCGTTGATGATAGCGATAAGCTTTTTGTGCTGCAGATCAACGTCGGGGAATCCGGTCGCAAGTGAGTCGTCCCACGTAAACAGATTCGTCATGCGGCCATTGTACACCATCTTTTGCCGCCCGTGAAGGGCGGCATCGATAAGGCAAGGCCTATTTCTTGTGCCGCTTGTCCAGCTCGTCAAGCACGTCCTGCCAGGACACGCCTTCACGATGCATCAGCACATTCATGAAATACAAAAGATCCGCAACCTCCCAGACAACCTCGTCCCGGTCTTCCGCCTCGGTCAGCTCCTCCGCCTCTTCCATAACTTTTTCCCGGACACGCTCGGCGGTCAGGGTTGCGGTATATGAACCCGGTCTGGGGTTCGCAAAACGGTCGGCGATAATCGATGACAGATACGGCAGACTGTACGGCCGGTCGGCTACTGTCTTGAAGCAGGTCCAGGCCCCGGTATGACAGGCAGGCCCCCGGGGACGTACAGTGGCCAATACGGTATCACGGTCGCAGTCGACGCGCAGACGAAGCACTTCCAGATAGTTTCCGGAGGTTTCACCCTTTGTCCACAATTCATTGCGGCTCCGGCTCCAGAAGGTCAACTTTCCTTCGGCAAAGGTTTTTTCAAATGCTTCCCGGTTTGCGTAGCCGACCATGAGCACTTCCCCGGTATCGCTTTGGGCGACCACGGGCATGAGATCAAGCTTGTTCCAGTCAAGACAATTTATAAAGCCGTCTTTCAGGGCAATGGCTCCGGTATAGAGTGCCATGCCAAGCTGAACGTCGCACCCGAGGCGTTCAAGGGCGACCACCTCGTCAATCGTCGACACACCGCCTGCGACAACAAGGCGACAGGATACTGCCGAACGCAAGCGCTCAACCAGCGCCATGTCGATACCGGTCATGGTACCCTCCCGCTCGACACAGGTGAACAGGAGCTCCGAGCAAAACGGTTCAACCGCACGCGCGCCGTCGATCAGATCAATCCCGGCACTTTCCGTCCAGCCTTTTACCGCGATTTTCCCGTCACGGGCATCGACAGACACAATGATGCGTTCCCGCCCGATCGCGTCAACCAGCGACTGCAGGAAAGCGGTATTCACGCCGGCGCTTCCGTCGGCAAGGGAAAAGGCAGCAGAACCGATAATCACTTTTTCTGCACCAAGGGAGACGAGTTCCCGGGCCTTTTTCCCGTCCCGGATGCCCCCGCCAACGCGGACATTGCCCTTGCGGAGCAGGCGCTTGAGTATGGCGGTGTTTGCCGTTGTTCCGTCGGCTTTTGTGTTGCGCAGTGCGGCGTCAAGATCGATAATGGCGACCTCACCATAGCGGTCAAACTCGGAAATCAGGCTGTCGGGATCATCGCGCTCAAGAACCAGATCCTTTCCCTGCCTGAGCTGCACTACCTTGCCGTCTTTTAAATCAATTGAAGATATAATCATGATGCTTCCTTACTGTGTGAGTGTTCCCTTGGTGCTCGGAATTGCGGAACCAAGGCGTTCGTCACGCGCGACCGCATTCCGGATTGCGCGGGCGGCTGCCTTGAACAGGGCCTCAATCTTGTGGTGATCGCTTCTTCCGCGCAGAATATCCAGATGCAGGTTGCATTTCGCGCCCGAGACAAAACCCTGCCAAAAGTCTTCAACCGTGTCGGTCTGGAACGAGGCGGCAGGATCTCCGCCAGAAACGAGCGGGATGCCCGAGATACCGCTTTCGAACACCAGGAAAGGCCGGCCGCCAAAATCGACCGCGGCCCGCGCCAGGGTTTCATCCATGGGATACAGAAAATTCCCCGCGCGAAAGATGCCCGCGCGGGTGCCCAGGGCGCGGTCAAAGGCCTGGCCCAGGGTAATGCCGGTATCCTCGATCAGGTGATGCTGATCGACCTCGAGATCCCCGGAAAGAGAACCGGACAGATCAAAAAGGCCATGCTTGCAAAATGCAGTCAGCATATGAGCGAAAAAGCCGATTGGACAATCAAGATCGCAGCGCCCGCTCCCGTCGAGATTCAACGTCAGCGTAATGGCCGTCTCCCCTGTCTTCCGTTCTACCGTCACTACCCGTTCCATATTAACTCCTTGTCAGAGGCCGCTCAGGCCATAACCTTGCGAAGGTCGTACTCAAGAATATCCGTTGCACCCAGACTCTTCAGCTTGGGCATGAGCGAGGGAACCTCGCTCTTTTTTACCACTATTTTCACCGCGTAGCCGTCATCTCCGTAAAGGGGGGCGACAGTCGGGCTTTTCATCGCCGGTATACCGCTCACCAAATCGCCGAACCGCGCCCGCGAAACGTTCATTTCCAGCATGACCCGGTTGCGCGCAGTCAGGGCGGCTTCAAAAAGCATTTTCAGCTCTTCAATCTTGCGCTTTTTGTCGGGATTGTTCATGGCCTCTTTGGAAGCGAACATCCGGGTAGAGCTTTCCATTATGGTATCGACGATACGCAGCCCGTTTTCCTGAAGAGTCCGGCCGGTCGCGGTATTGTCAATAATCATGTCTGCGTCGTCGGGAGGGAAAACCTCGGTCGCGCCGTATGTCCGGACAATCAGGTAATTGAGTCCCTGTTTTTTAAGCCAGGTTTCCGCATTGTTCACATATTCTGTCGCGACGATCATGCGCTTCGAGCGAAGGGCTGCGTCATCGATTTCATTCGGAACGGCCGCGACGATCCGGACCCGGTCAAAACCAAGATCCATCACCTCGACCACGTCGGCTCCAGTCTCCAGTATCCAGTCATTTCCGGTAAATCCTATATCATGGGCGCCAAGCTCAAGAAGCTTCCCGATATTCTGGGGCTTCATAACCTTTGCTTCGATATCGTCCTGGTTAACCACCGGGCGATAGGCACGCTCGGGAAGATAAATACTGATTCCCGCTTCCGAAAATAGCTTGTTCACGTTTTCGTAGATGCGTCCTTTCGGGAGCAAAATTTTCAACTTTTCCATACCTTCAAAACTCCTTGTAGTTTTCCGTCCTTATGATCGGCATAAACCGCTATCCGCAAAACTGCGGAGAACAATAAAAAAAAGCCGCCAGTCCGGAAGGACCAGCGGCTTGTTGCGTACTATAATACTGCACCACCAGCTGTTCAGCCCGGAACCGATCCTGAGAAAACATGGTGATGATGGTGCACAGTTCGTACAGTCATGATGCGGAAAGTAAATCATGGATGCAGCGACACTGTCAAGCGAATGGCGAGTGCGCGCCGGAAGGGACGTCCTCGCGGCGGCTCCGCAGAGGCGAGTTCGCCCGGCAAGGACGTTCTGCCTCATTTTTTTCATGGTTTGACAATACACTCGCACCTGCCGTACCATGAGGCCATGATGCACACCGAACGGATACGCGACGTTATCCGGTATATTAAAAAGTTCAAGGGCTCGACCATTGTCATACGCCTTGATGATGATGTGGTCGATTCTCCCCTGTTCGCGGGCCACATGCACGACCTTGCCCTGCTGGTGGAAACCGGCATCCGGATAGTTATAATTCCCGGCGCGCAAAATCATATTTCGAGGGTGCTCGATTCCTACGAGATTGCCTGGACAATGCATGACGGCATTCGGGTGACCGGCGAGGATGGCATGAATTTTATCAAGATGGCGGCCTTTGACATATCCAACCGAATCATGACGCGGTTGTCGGCCGAGCATCTTACCGCCGTCATCGGGAACTGGGTTCGCGCCCGCGGACGCGGCGTGGTCGACGGTATCGATTACGGCAGTGCGGGCATAGTTGAAAAGATCCAGCTTGAATCCCTGAACCGCGCCCTCGATGACGGGTTTGTGCCAATAATACCCTGTATCGGCTGGACGGCGACCGGCAGGCCCTACAACATCGCGTCGACAGAGCTCGCCGTCGCGACCGCGGTGGCGCTCAAGGCGGAAAAGCTCTTCTTTGTCGGCTCGGGCGCGACCATTTCGGTAGACGACTACGACATCCCACCGGACGCGGCGATCTCGCCCGAAGGACGGATGGCCGCAATCGCGGTCGAGGATATCGATTCTTTCATACAACAAAACCGGCACGTAGAAAATCCGCGCTGCCCGAGCCTTGAGCTGGCAGACTTGCTGGCGAGCGGCCGGGACGCCTGCGTGCGCGGCGTAACCCGCGCCCATATTCTTGACGCCGATATTGACGGCGTCATTCCGGCAGAAATTTTCTCCGATCTGGGCTCGGGAACCATGATATACCTGAACAATTACGGCGGATTCCGGCCTATGTCCCGCGAGGACATTCCGGCGGTTCTGTCGCTCATGAAGCCCTTTGTCGAAACCGGTATTTTGCTTCCCCGCACCAGCGAGGAACTCGAAACCCAAACAGCCGAGTATCTGGTATACGAGATAGACGGAGGCTTACGGGCGTGCGGCGCCTTGCACCCCTATCCCGACGGGATGGCAGAAATTGCGGGCATAGCCGTTGATGAAGCCTATGCCCATATGGGAATCGGTCCCAAGTTGATGGAAAAGCTGATCGCGAGAGGCAAGGAGACAGGCTGTTCGCGTCTCTTCGTACTGACCACCCAGGCAGCCGACTGGTTCGAGCGATTCGGATTTTTTCCCGCGGAAATTGACCTATTGCCAGCTAAAAGAAAGGAAAAATGGTCTAAAAACCGCGGATCGCGCATGTTAATTCGCAATTTGTAACTTTTTTTATTGAAAATATGCCCTCCTCATACTATGATTCACTCAGAAATGCTGTGAACCACTGGCCTGTCCGGCCAAATGGTTCCCTGAAGGAGATACCTATGAGTGAAGTTGTCCAGTCTGCCCGCATAATCCTCGAAGACGGAACAGAATATGAAGGAAATGCCGTCGGCCATTCCAGTTCGGCTTCGGGAGAAATTCTGTTTTATACCGGACAGGGCAACCTTTCCTCGCTCCTGACCGATCCCGCCCTCAAGGGGGCGATTCTTGTACTGTCAGATCCCGTTGCCGGCATCGGCGGCATGAAAAGCGAAGAAACCGACGAATATGGCCTCGAGAAGTTCTATGAATCCCGAACGGCGCAAATCTCCGGGCTCGTCCTTTCATCCTATCAGGACTGGCCGGTGCATCCCGGCGGCAAATACACCCTTGGTCGCTGGCTGAAAAAACACCAGGTCCCCGGTATTTACGGCATCGATACCCGCGCCCTGGTACAACGCATCCGCTCCCGCGGATCAATGCGGGCGAAAATTCTCGTGGAGGGAACCAAAGAAGTTTCCTTTGCCCAGGCAAATCTGCACACAAGCCCGGCACAGGCTTCAGTACGACAACAAGCAACCTACGGCTCGGGGAAGCACCACATTATCGTAATTGACTGCGGGGCCCGCAATTCGGCAATACGCTCGGTCATACGGGATGACACCACGGTTGTGAGAGTCCCGGCAACCCAGGACTTTACCGACAAAACCTTTGACGGGGTGTTGATCGCGGGAGGCCCCGGTGACCCGACTTCAGCCGCAAAAACTGTCAGCATTATCGAAAAGGTCATGGAAGTAAAAAAACCGGTATTCGCGACCGGTAACGGCGCCGTCATTCTCGCAATCGCTGCAGGGGCCTCAGCCTACCGCATGGCACACGGGCATCGGGGCGAAAACATCCCCTGCATGGCGACCGATACAGCCGGACGGTGCCTGATAACCGCGCAAAACCATGGATACGGCATTCGGGAAGATTCATTTCCGGTAAACTGGAATGTCACCTGGACCAACAAACTGGATAACACCATAGAGGGATTCGCGGATGCAACGGGGCTTTTCGCGGGCGTTCTCTTTCATCCGGAAGGCTCTCCTGGCCCGTCGGACGGAGCACAATTATACGACCGTTTTCTTGATCTGGTTCGCAAGGGGGGATACACGCATGAACACAAACACGACACCAAAACCGAAATCCGTACTCATACTGGGTTCGGGCGGACAAAGAATCGGACAGTCCGGCGAATTTGACCTTGCGGGCTTAGTAGCCATCAGGGCGCTCCGTGAAGACGGAATCAGAACAATTTTGGTCAACCCGAGCATGACGGCAGTACAAACGTCTGAAGGCGTCGCGGATGCGACGTATTTTCTGCCGGTCGACGCGCCAATCGTAACCCAAATAATTGAAAAGGAAAAACCCGACACGATTTTGATCAATCTTGGCGGCAAGACGGCCTTCGCCTGCGCCCGGGAGTTGGCAAACCAGGGTGTTTTCGAAAAATACAACGTACGAATTCTGGGAACCAGGCTGGAAGATGCCGAGTTGACCAATCAGCGGGAAGCCTTCCTGGCGCGCCTGGCCGAAGCTGGTATTTCCGCGCCCCGCTCCGTTACGGCCCGTAACCGGGAAGAGGCGCTGAATGCCGCCCGGGAGATTGGCTATCCGTTGACACTGCGCTCCGAATCCCACGGGTATGAGACGGCCGTAAATGCCTGTCACAGCGATGAAGAACTTGAACGCCTGTGCGCGCATTCCTTTTCGCGCTCCCTGCCGGTTTTTATAGAACAGTGGCTGGGAGGCTGGAAGGAAATAGAATTCGAGGTACTCCGCGACGCCCGGGACAATTGCGTCGTAACCTGCACCCTTGAAAATCTTGACCCGCTGGGAATTCACACCGGGGATTCCTTTGTAGTGGTTCCCGCAAAAACCCTGACAGCCGATGAAATGGCCCGCATGAGGGCAGATGCGTTCAAGGCGGCCCGACTTATGTCCCTTGTCGGGGAAGCGAACATACGGTTCGCGGTGAATCCCCTTGACGGGGACATTCTGCTGTTTGAAGCGAGCACCATCGTTACCCGTAGTACGGCTATCGCGTCAAAGGCTACCGGCATTCAGATTCCCCGGGTCTCAACCAAACTGGCGCTCGGGTATCTCCTGCCGGAGCTTGAAAACCGGCTTTCGGGCGGACTTTCAGCAACTTTTGAGAGCGCCTTCGACTATCTGGCGCTGAAGGTTCCCCGCTGGGACTTCTCGCGCTTTTCCTCCGTTGACCGGCACCTTGCCTCCGGCATGAAATCGGTCGGCGAAGCGATGGCCTTCGGCAAGACCTTCGAGGAAGTCCTGCAAAAAGCGATAAGAATGACAAACCCCTCGGTAGCAGGTATTGCCTGTCATCCTTACCGGTTCAAGGATCTGAAAGAGGAACTGCGAAATCCGACCGATCTCCGCATCTTCGCCATTCACAGCGCCCTGCTTGACGGCTGGACCGCAGACCGCATATGGAAATACGCGCGTATTGACCGCTGGTTTCTGGAGTCGATGAGAACCATTGCCAACATAGAGCTGGAGCTCCGCGCGACAAAGGGCGCTCCCGAAAAGAAGCTTCTCCTTGCCGCGAAGCAGGCAGGTTTTTCCGACGAACAAATTGCCTCCTGCACCGCGTCCCGAGCGGACAAGATACGGCTTTTGCGCATCGAGCTCGGCATACGAGCCGCGGTCAAACAGATCGACAACACCGCCGGGGCCGTGCCGACAAAAAGCAACTGCCTGTATATGACCTATAATGCCCTCGTGGATGACGTCCAACCGTCCGGACGGGGAATTCTGATTACCGGATCAGGGCCGTACCACATCGGCTCAAGCCAGGAATACGACTGGTGTTGCGCCAGCGCGCTTGAGACAATGAAAAGCACCGGCTCCTGGAGTATCATGGTGAACTGCAATCCCGACGCGGTTTCGACCGATTTTACCATGGCCGACCGCCTGTATTTCGAGGAACTGTCGCTCGAGCGCATTCAGGACATTTGGGAAGCGGAGCATCCCGAAGGCGTACTTCTTTCTTACGGGGGACAGGCATCAACGGATTTGGCCCTTCCCCTTTCACGCCTTCGCATTCCAGTACTCGGAACAAATCCGGCAGAAATTGTCCGTGCCGAGGACCGGTATAAATTCAGCGCGCTTCTTGACGAGCTCGGAATAAAACAGCCGGAATGGAAAGAAGTGCTGTCCTTTGCCGATGCGGAAGAGTTCGCCCGGACTGCGGGGTATCCGCTGCTGGTGCGGCCCGGTTTCTCGTCCTCCGAGTCGAGTGCGGCCATCGCCTGGGACGAGGCAAGCTTGCGGGAAGCCCTGGTTCGCGACCTGGAAATTTCTCCGCTTCGTCCGGCAATCCTGAGCACCTATGTGGAAAATTCCAAGGAAATTGAAATTGACGCCGTCGCGAACAAGGGAGAAATTCTCGTGTACGCCATCAGCGAACACATCGAAAACGCGGGCGTGCATTCCGGCGACGCCACGGTTGTGCTTCCGGCCCAGCGCATCTACCTGTCAACCGCGCAGGCTGTCAAAAAAACAGCCCGGCGCATCGCACGCGCGCTTGAAATAACCGGCCCCTTCAATATACGGTTCCTCGCAAAGAGCACAACCATTCAGGCTATCGGCTGCAGCGTGCGGGCAAGCCGTTCCTTTCCGTTCTGCTCAAAGGTATTCCACCTCAATTTTGTGGACATTGCCCTCCGTGCCCAGCTGGGCGCGGACGTCGGCCGCGTCGACGGCAGCCGCCTTGACTTTGATCATGTCGGCGTCCGCGCGGCACAGTTCTCATACTCCCGGCTCAAGGGCGCCGATCCGGTCGCGGGAGTGGAAATGTCCAGTACAGGCGAAGTCGGGTGCATGGGGCGGGGGGTTCGCGACGCCTTCATGAAAGCAATGCTCTCGACCGGTTTTACCGTACCGGCCAAGCGCATTCTCCTGTCGACCGGCCCGATCGCTGACAAGGTGGATTTTATCGACAGCGCGAAAAAAATGATGGCAATGGGATACGAAATTGTCGCGTCGAGCGGCACGGCGCGCTTTTTGCAAAACAATGGCATTCCGGCAACGGTGCTTGCCTGGCCGCTCGAGGACAAAAAACCGAATATCGCGGACGCAATCACCAACCGGGACGTCGATCTGATTATCAACATTCCCAAGAATAACCGCGAAACGGAATTACGCAACGACTACATCATCCGGCGCATGGCGGTTGACAACGACATACCGCTGATTACCAACATCAAGATAGCAAAGCAATTTACCGACGCGCTTGAATGGTATAAAACCCGCGGCATGGAAATAAAAAGCAGGGAAGAGTACCGGTAACAGATCGAGTGAGGGGGTGCTGGCATGAACGGGCCCCTTCACGCTATATTCATACCATGATCACGCGCACACGTTTCGGGCCTGCCTCATTTTACCGCAGAGCCCTGTCCCTTGCCATTCCCGTCATGCTTCAGCTTCTTCTGCAGAACCTGGTGTCCCTGATAGACAATTTCATGGTCGCAGGCCTGGGCAACATCAAGATGAGCGGCGTCAATGTGGCAAACCAGCTTATCTTCGTTCTCTTTGTCGCTCTCATGACCCTGATGTCGGCGGGCGGCATCTTTATGTCCCAGTTCAACGGCACGAAGAACGCCGAGGGAATGCAGCAGGCATTCCGTTTCAAGCTGTTCACCTCTCTGACCCTGGTTGGGATTGCGGGCGTTCTGGTTCTCTTCATTCCGGAGCATTTGCTCGGCATCCTGGTGAACACAAACCGGGAACGCGACCCGATTATCGCCGAGGGCCGGTCGTATATCTCGCTGATTGTCTGGACCTTCGTACCGCTCGCCATCTCGCATTCCATCGGATCGTCCCTGCGTGAAATCGGCAGGGTGAAACCGCCCCTGGTCATTACCGTTGCGGCTACGCTGGTAAACACCTTTTTCAACTGGGTACTCATATATGGCAATTTGGGAGCCCCCCGCATGGAAGTGAAGGGCGCGGCGATTGCAACCATCATAGCCCGGTCGGTGGAAATGATTATCTTTCTGGTCTACATCAGGCAGGCAAAACCGCTCTTTTTCGTACAGCTTCGCCGCCTCTTTGCGGTAAACTTTTCCCTGTTTGTACGGATTCTGTCAAAATCGGGCTTTATTTTTCTCTCGGAAATGACCTGGGTCATGACCGAAACCATCATGACCGCGGTCTACAACGGAAGGGGCGGCTCGGAGATTATTTCCGGCATGGCCGCGGGCTGGGCCATCGCCAACCTCTTTTTCCTGGTCTTCAACGGCATACATACCTCGATCGGGGTCATCGTCGGCGGAACGCTTGGCAGGAACGACCTGGATACGGCCCAGACCGAGGCCCGGTGGCTGAAAACAGGCTCTTTCTTCCTCGGCGCGACCGTCGCCACCCTTCAGGCGCTGTCCATCATGCTTATCCCGATTGTCTTCGGCAATCTGACGGAGGACGCCCGCGCGGTAACCCGGCATATGATTCTGGTCATTGCCTGCTATATGCCGGTCTGGACCTACTTGAATGCCCAGTTTGCAAACGCGCGGGCCGGGGGAGATGCCATCATGGGGGTATGGGTTGATGTCACGGTAAACCTGTTTCTCTTCCTGCCGGCGCTCTTTCTGCTCGCAGCCCTGACCGATCTGGGACCCATCACCATCTTTGCCATTATCAAGACGACCGATATCGTCAAGGTGCTTATAGCGAGCTGGCAGCTGCGTACCGGCCGGTGGATACGCAACCTGACCCATGAACATGAGCCGGAGGCAATAGCATGAAAGTACATATCATCGAGATGCCGCTTGACTATGGAGCAAGCCGCCGGGGCTCGGACATGGGCCCTTCAGCCATACGGCTTGCCGGACTCCGCGAAAAACTGGCCTCGCTCGGCATTGAATCGGACGATCTGTATCCGCCGATTCCCATCGCCCCCCAGGAATATCTCGACCCGAAAATGGAATGGGAAATACGCAATGCCAAGCATCTGCGGCCCATCATCGAGGCTTGCGGAAAACTCGCCTCGCAGGTTGACCAGTCAATCCGGAAGGGAGAATTTCCCCTGACCCTTGGAGGGGACCATTCAATCGCGCTTGGCTCGGTTGCGGGAGCCTCGGCAGCCCACAGTGCGGCCGGAAACCGGTTCGGGGTTCTTTGGATCGACGCACACGGCGACTTCAATACCACGCAGACCTCGCCCAGCGGCAATATTCACGGGATGATCCTTGCCGCCTCGGCCGGTTTCGGGCTTCCAGAACTGATCGATTTTTACAAACCGGCGCGAAAGGTCGATCCCGCGCACATTTGCTATATCGGGGTGCGCGACCTTGACCCAAAGGAACGGCTTTTGATGAAAGAGGCGGGCTTGAAGGTTATTACCATGAGCGACATAGAGCGCATGGGCATAGCAGAAGTCGCGACCGAGGTCACCGCGTTTTTCCGCGAGCGCGTCGACGCGATTCACGTCAGCTTCGATATCGACGCAATGGACCCCGGTTTCGCTCCGGGGGTCGGCATACCCGTTCCCGGAGGCTTAACCTCGCGTGAAGCCCTGTATCTGATGGAAGAAATCGGCTCGAGCGGCCTGGTAGCCTCTGCAGATATGGTCGAGGTAAACCCGGTGCACGATGTGCGCAACACTACGGCACAGATGGCAGTCAGCCTGATCGGCAGGCTGCTTGGCGAAACGATTTATTGAACGGGCTTTCCGCAACCGCTGCATCCCGCACAGCCCGAAGAGCTGACAGAACTGTCCGACGAGCTGCAACACGACGAACCGGAACGCAGATTTTTTACATACCTGTAGAGGGCAAAGCCCGCGGCGGCAATAACCAGCGCGAGCGCAATAACGGTCGACATATCGTATCCTCCGGCGGAATCCGCCACAGCAAGTACTACACAACATTCGGAGCAGACGGAATACAAGCCGGATTCCCATTGGGGGACAAGAATCCGGCTTGCGCTCCGCTTCCGATTACCAACTACCAGAAGTTTAACCAATATAACAAAGTAAGTCAAGCATAACAAAATACAATAGCTGCACCATCATGGCCGTTCATCGCTCAATAATATCAACATCGTACACTCGAACGCACTGCCCCGGATCTTTCCCCGCGAGCACATCAAAGAGAATCTGCGCCGCGCCCACGCCTATGTCCATAAGCGGCTGACGCGCGGTCGTTACCCGAACGCCCAGATAATCAAGATAGCGGTGGTCATCGAACGAACAAAACCCAAGGCCATCCGCCGTACCCCGTACCTCGCGGACCGTATCCAGGCAATCAAGGAAAAAGTCCCCGCCGGCCGCAATATAGAGGGCGTCACAGTCAGGGTGGCCACGCAAAAGGGTTCGCATCGCCGCGCAGGTATCCTCCTTGCGGTATGACGAGGAAGCAACCACCTCCCAGACAAGACCGGCTTCGGCAAGCGCGTTCCGGTATCCGGCAATTCTGTCCCGCACATAGCCGCAGTCCGCCGGTCCGGTCATGCAGGCAATGCGCGTGTACCCCCGTTTCAGCAAATGCCGCACCAGCATCAGGCTGCCTTTTGCATTGTCGACATCGACCGCGTAGGTGTTGCCATCTCCTGCCTGCCCGATAAACACAAACGGGATTCCGGCAGTTTCAAGCCGGGTAAACACGTCCGGATACAAATGCTCCGGGCCCAGGATAAGGCCGTCAACCGTCCGCCGCTTGAGCGTCCCGTCAATCAGGTCGCTTGCACTGCTTCCGGCCTGGGGCGAAAGAACCAGCAGGGTGTAGGACCGGGAAGCGGCATAATCGGAAATACTGCTGATAATTGCCGACCAGTAGGCGCCGGTCAGGGAATACCCCGCCCGTGTCGGCAGCACCAGGGCAATTGAACCGGCACGCTGCGACGCGAGGGCCCGCGCGGAAGCGGTCGGCTCATAGTCAAGTCGTTTGACAATCGACAGAATCTCCTGTCGTTTTTCCTCGCTAACGCCCCGTTGCCCGTTCAGTGCCTTGGACACCGTACTCTTGGCAACCCCGGCAAGCGCGGCAATTTCATTAATTGTTGGTTTCATTATGCGTTCATCATACACCCGCTCGCAGTTGTTCTCAATATTTTGGAGTTTTTTGTCATTTTGAGGCAGAAAGGGCCACGAACCGCGCCCGATCGAAGGGCGGAGCCACCGCCAAGAACGTCGCAGCAGGGGAGGCCGCTCCATCCTGTTGCCGCTTGCCCTTTTTTGGTGCATAGTCAATCCATGGAAGAAAGCCGCGAGTATTTGGGCACCCAGCTGATAACCTACCTCGGCAACAAGCGAGCCCTCCTTCCCCTTATCGAAAAGGCAGTCCTGTCCGTTAAACACCGCATGGGACTGAAACCCGATGCGAAGCTGACAAGTTTCGACGTATTTTCGGGCTCGGGCATTGTCGCCCGCTTCCTGAAGAAACACTCTTCACTCGTTATCGCGAACGACCTGGAGGAATATTCCCGGGTTATCAATTCCTGCTATCTCGCAAATCCCGACGAGTCGCTGTGCGCGGAAATTCACGCCGCACACGAGGAGCTGTGCCGAAAGCTGGAAAGAGAGCCCTTGCGCGACGGCCTCATCAGCCGGCTTTACGCCCCGAAAGACAGCCACAACATCGGCGACGGCGAGCGGGCCTTTTACACAAGCCGAAACGCGCGGTATCTCGACACCGCCCGACAGCTCATCGGCGGCCTTCCGGAGCAGGTACAAGCCTTCCTGTTGGCACCCCTCCTCTCGGAAGCCTCCGTACACGCAAACACCTCCGGCGTATTCAAGGGTTTTTACAAAAACAAGATTACCGGTCGGGCGCAATTCGGCGGGCACAATCGGGATGCCCTGTCCCGCATAACCGGCGACATTTCGCTGCCCCATCCGGTTTTCAGCCGGTTCGCCTCGGGGTCGCTTGTATTGAAAGGCGACGCGAATACCGTCTGCGCCTCCGCCCCGGAGGTCGATCTTGCCTACCTCGATCCGCCCTACAACCAGCATCCCTATGGATCGAACTACTTTATGCTCAATCTTTTGTGCGCCTATGCCGAACCGGACCGCATATCGCCGGTGTCCGGCATACCGGCAGACTGGCAACGGTCACGGTATAACAGACGAAGGGAAGCGGAAAGCGCGCTTGTCGAGCTGATATGTGCTATCAAAGCGCGGTTCGTGCTTGTGTCGTTTAACTCAGAGGGATTCATTCCCTGCGAACGCATGCTGAGCCTGTTGCGCGCGCAGGGACAGGTCTCCATGCTCGAAACGCCCTACAATGCATTCCGCGGAAGCCGCAATCTGTCAAAACGGGCCACGCACGTTCGCGAGTACCTCTTTATTCTCGAGAAAGGCCAATTTTCAGGCACAGGTCGCTGATACAACAGATATCGCACTTGGGTTTCCGTGCGACGCACACATACCGGCCGTGCAATAACAGCCAGTGATGCGCATCCCGCGCGTAAACAGACGGAATAATCCCCATCAAGTCCTCTTCTACCGCACGCGGTGTACTTCCGTCGCTCAAGCCGGTTCGGGGAGCAAGACGCAGAAGGTGCGTGTCGACCGGCATAACCGGCTGTGAATACACCACATTCAGGATTACATTGGCGGTCTTTCTGCCCACGCCGGGGAGGCTCTCAAGCTCCTCGCGCGTAGAGGGAACCGCTCCGCCGAACCGGTCTATCAAGATCGAACTCATAGCCATAATATGTCGCGCCTTGGTTGGGTAGAGATTTACCGACCTGATATGCTCCTTTAATCCTTCCTCGCCCAACGCAAGCATGGCCTCCGGGCTCGTCACCTTCCTGAAGAGTTCCGCCGTCGCGCGGTTGACGCCCCGATCGGTCATTTGCGCCGACAGCATAACGGCAACAAGAAGGGTATAGTCATTTACGCTGTGGAGCTCCGTTTTCGGCTCCGGATTCGCCTCTTTGAGACGCCTGAAAATTTCTTCAATAGTGTCGCGTGCAAGCAATGTCATGGTTCCCAAATACTACTGCCACAGACATTCATCAGGCAAGCTGCTATACTGCGATCATGAATCTTCTTTCTGTCAGCAAGCTTTCTCGCTCCGGTCGCGAACGGCCGCTCTTCCAGAATATCAGTTTCGGCCTCGACGAAGGACAAAAAGCCGCGCTAATCGGTAAAAACGGATGCGGGAAAAGCACCCTGCTGTCCTGTATCGCGGGGACACTCGAAAGTGACGGTGGTACGGTCATTGTCAACAAGAGTGCCGGACTGTCATGGCTTCCGCAGCAACCGGTCTACCGGCCGGAACACAGCATCCGCGAGCATATTTTTGCGCATGAAAGCCCGAAACTTTCCATCATTCGCGAGTACGAAACGCTCTGCGATGATATTGCGCACACGACCGGAGCCATTGCGACCACACTGACCGAACGGCTCGATCGCGTAACTGCCGAAATGGAAAGCCGGGATTTATGGAACTATGAAAACCAGATTCGCTCGATACTGACCACACTGGGAATTACCAGTCTTGACGCACAAATGGGAACCCTGTCAGGGGGCATGGCAAAAAAAGTGGCGCTCGCCCAGGTGCTCATCGAAGACACCAAACTCATCCTTCTTGACGAACCGACCAACCATCTCGATATCGAAACAATCGCATGGCTCGAAGAATATCTGAAGGAAACCGACCGAAGCGTCCTCATGGTTACCCACGACCGCTATTTTCTGGATGCGGTGTGCGATTCCATTTACGAGCTGGAATATGGAAATCTGACGCTGTACGAGGGTAACTTTTCCAAATATCTGGAGAAGAAGGCCCTTGAGGCAGAGATTGCCGCGAACACTGACAGCCGTATCGAGTCAGTTCTCCGCACAGAGCGGGAGTGGCTTCTGCGGGGGCCCAAGGCCCGCGGGACCAAAGCCCGTGCCCGCATCGATTCAATTCACGGCATGATGGAAAACCTGAAACTTTCAAAAGAACAGCTCGCATCGAATAAAACCTGGGAATTTTCGGTAAGCGGCCGCCGTCTGGGCGGCAAAATTCTTGAAGCTGAACAGGTATGGAAAACCTGGAGCGGTTCGGACACGCCGGTCATACGCGATTTCAGTTATACCTTCAAGAAGGGTGAACGCATCGGCATCTTCGGGGGCAACGGTTCAGGAAAAACGACCCTGCTCAATCTCTTGTGCGGCGCGCTGGACTGTGACAAGGGTATCATTTCGAAGGGGGAAAACACCGTCTTTGCGTACTACCGGCAAAACCCCGTCATCGGAGACACAAGCCTGACAGTTCTGGACTATATCCGCGAAGAAGCCGAATACGTGGACACGGCAGACGGGGGCAGGATAGCCGCGTCCCAATTCCTGGAACAATTCGGGTTTTCGGGGAAGATGCAATACTCGCCGGTAACCGCCCTTTCGGGCGGTGAACGCAAAAGGCTCTATCTGGTACGCCTTCTGGTTTCAAATCCGAATTTTCTGGTGCTGGATGAACCGACGAATGATTTTGACATCTATACAATGAGCGTGCTCGAGTCCTTCCTGGAAGCTTTTCAGGGCTGCCTTCTGGTAGTCTCGCATGACCGGTACTTTATGGACCGGGTTGCCGACACGTTACTGGTACTCGAGGGGGACGGTTCAATCAGCGGCTTTACGGGCAGCTGCTCCGAATATCTTGCCTCACAGAAAGACCGTGAAGAGGCCCTCCCCCCGCAAATCGCCAGCCCGCCCCGAAACGAAACAAAACGACAGGCGACTACACCTGCCGAAGTAAAAAAAACCAGGAGAACATTTAAGGAAGAACGCGAATTTGAAGGTATCGAGGCCGAAATCGCCACACTGGAGAACAGGAAATCGGAGCTCGAGACGCTCATGTCGGCGGGTGGCGTCGACCATACCCAGCTGCGCGCTCTTGCGGCCGAATTTGAACAGATAGCGGAAACCCTGGAAAGCCGCTATGCGCGATGGGAATATCTGGCGGCTCTCGACTGAGTATCCTTTTTTTCATGCATATATTTGAAAACCCGTCACCGGCCATATACACTTGTAGCAAGAAGGCTTAGTGAAAAACAGCTTCATGATGCCGAACAGTTTGTAAAGTCACCCCGGAACGTAACATACGGGGATCCAAGGAATGTACATGGATATCAAGGCCCTTTCCCGTCGAATCACCATCCAGGCAGCGGCGTCCTATTTTTATGTCCAGATAGGGACAGTCCTGGCCAGCGAACTATTCTCGCAGCTCTATAACCCACTGTGGGATGTCGGGTATATCGATCGCATCAAGCTGGCGATCAACCCGAAACTGATCCTCTTTTGTATTTTATTATGCAGCATGACCGCCCTTGCGATCAGGGCATATCTCAAGCCCCTGTGGAAGGAGCTTGCCAACCCCGGTCAGGACCGGAAAACACGGGATCGCGCACGCATGGTAGCAGTCAGGCTTCCCTGGACCCTCATCCTCTACAATAGTTTTATTTGGACGTTCGCGGTATTTCTCTTCTGGTTCATAAACGGTTTTTCCATGCCTTCCCGGCTCCCCGTATTGTGGGTTCTGGCAATCAAGCTGTCCGAATCCCTCGCGGGTTCGCTTCTCAATGCATTTGTCATCGACGCATTCCTGAAAGAACCAAAAGAACGGTTACAAATCCACAGTTTTCAGGAAAAGGAACGGGACCATTTCATTGAACGCAAAGCCATTTTCATTCCGGTCAGCACGGGTGCCATTATCATGACGCACATGGCGTACATCACCTGGTACTACCTTTCACGCGCCCCGGATCAGGCCGGCCCGGCCCAACCCTACCTTTCCATCGTTCTGGTTGGCATTATTATCCTGGTCGTCATCTTTTTCGTGGCGCTCACCTCAAAGCGGCAGGACATCATCCAGTTTCAACTTCTTCATGAGCAGATAAAAAAGATGAGTGAAAGCGCAAACGCCGATTTGCGCCAGAAAGTCTCCATTCTCAACTTTGACGAGACTGGCCGCGTAACGGAAAGCATGAATGCCTACCTCGGCGTGCTCCAGGATATGATCAATTCGATCAGAACAGGATGCGGTTCGCTCAAGGACAACGAGACAGGCTTGACGCACAGCATGAAAGTCGCCGCCGACAATTTGCACAAAATCATAACATCGGTGCAAACGGCCAAGGGCGAGATCGAGAAACAGCTCGATGCAACACGCAGCTCTTCCGTGTCGGTTGAAGAGATCAGCAACAGAACGCAAAATCTGCACGCGGCTGTAGTGCAGCAAAACGCGAGTGTCAGCAACTCGAGCGCCGGCATAGAACAAATGATTGCCAATATCCAGTCGGTCAATGCAAATACCGAGCGAATCAACTCGGCCTGCAAAAAACTTCTGGACAGCGCGAATAACGGTAAAAATAAAATTACCGATTCAAATACGCTGATAAAAAAGGTTGTTGATGCCTCAAACCTCCTTATCGATGCAAACAAAATGATTGCGGCAATTGCCGCCCAAACCAACCTGCTGGCCATGAATGCTGCAATCGAAGCAGCCCACGCGGGAGCGGCCGGAGCAGGCTTTGCGGTAGTAGCCGACGAAATTCGCTCGCTTGCGGAAAAAAGCGCCAAGCAGTCAAAGCTGGTAACCGGCCACCTTGGAGAGGTTCGCTCGGCCATCGAAAACGCGGTCAGCTCATCCACAGAGGCCGCGACCGGATTTGACGATGTTCTCTCGCTCATCAACACGGTGACAGATATGGAACAGGAAAACGCCCTTTCCATGCGGGAACAGAAAACCGGCTCGGACCAGGTAGCCCAAACGCTCCATGAAATGCAACAAACCACCGGGGTTGTCAACGAGGCAGCCCAAACCCTCGCGACTGACGTTGACCATCTGGAAAAGGCAATTACCCGTCTGGTTGAATGTTCCAATCGCGTACAGGCAGAAATGGAACAGATTGTCGAGGATACCGAAAGCATGCAGGAGAGTTTTGACGGAATGTCCACACTCAAGGAAGGGAATCACGAAATATTCACCTCCGTTGCGGAACAGGTGGGCAGATTTCTCGTCTAGCCGTGTTATAATCCGGTAAACACAAGACATACTGTTCGCATCTGAACGGGCAATCCAGGAGGAATTTTATGAAGCGCGACTTTTCAGCAATTATAATTGGTGTTCTGTTTTTAGCTGCCGGAATTGCGGTGGGCGGAAGCATGCTCGGATATTTTGACTTTACCGTCAACTTTGCCGGATGGTGGACACTCTTCATCATTATTCCGGCCCTTATCGCCATCATTCAGGGCAACGTCAACGCAGGCAGCCTGATCATGCTTGCTGTCGGCCTCATTCTGCTCCTGAAGGCACAGGGACTCATGCCATATAACTTCAGCTGGCGCCTGATATTCCCCCTTGCGCTGTTGATTATCGGATTTCAGGTCCTGTTCGGCGGAACCGGTACTGCCCGGCTAACTGGTTTCAGACATGCGAAGAAGCAACGGGACGAAGCCGGAACAGAGACAAAACAGGATGCAGGCGGCATTTTTACCAGTGCCTCGCATCCGGAAGACAGCCATAAAACAGCGTCAGTGCTGTTTGGAGGGCAGGAAATCTTTTACGGCTCGGAAACCGTCAGCGGGGCGTCCTATTCTGCGATCTTCGGCGGTCTGACCATCAATATGCGGAACGTTACCATCACCGGTGATATTATCATCCAGGTTTCGGCGACCTTTGCCGGCATCGAGATTATCTTGCCGGAAAATGTACAGCTGGTAACCAATATTGTACCCATTCTGGGCGGAGTTGAATGCAAATATGCCCCGACGAACAATACTGTGTCACCAAAGGTTATAGTAAACGGAACCGTCGCACTGGGTGGTATTGAAATAAAGTAAGCGACTGACAATTACTCTACCGTACTGATTGACCAGCACTCAATTTATGTATTAATACTGTATTAATACAAGATGAAAAATGACA
>LVBK01000017.1 GCA_001604385.1 Spirochaetales bacterium Spiro_09
CGCCAAGGCCGTTGATGAGGCCCACAGAACCCGAGAGGGTTCCGCTCCAGGACGTAAAGGTATAGCCCTCGTCCGGGATCGCCTCGAGGCGGACATACTCGCCCGAGAGCCAGTCATTTTTTTCCGGGGTCACGCTTACGCGGCCGCCAGTTCCCGCGTCCACGCGGACGGTGAAGGTTTCAGGCGGCGGCGGAGCAGGCGGCTCGGGCTCGGGTGGCGGCGGCGGGGGAGGAGGCGGAATGGGCGAGAATACCGGAATGATCCATTCGTTTTTGGTGACAACATGGACGAGGGGATTCATTGCGGCAAGTCCATCTTCGAGGGCCGCATTGCCCGAGAGGGTTCCGCTCCAGGACGTAAAGGTATAGCCCTCGTCCGGGATCGCTTCGAGGCGGACATACTCGCCCGAGAGCCAGTCATTTTTTTCCGGGGTCACGCTTACGCGGCCGCCTGATCCCGCGTCCACGCGGACGGTGAAGGTTTCGGGTGGCGGCGGAGCAGGCGGCTCGGGCTCGGGTGGTGGAAGGGGCTTCTGTATTTCAACGACCTTTTCCATGGCAGTACCAACTTCGCAGGTACAAAACCACCCCAGCGCAAATAGAGTCAGACACAGCGCGGTTACGATTCGTATGGGAGTATTCATGGGTCCCACCCTTACCGCCCGGCTGTCAGCGACAGGGGATCAGTCCATACCGTGCCGTCGGCGAAGACCACTTTTGTCACGGTAAAACCGTCTGCAACAAGACTGTCTTCCGGAACAATGGAAAACAGGGTGTCCAGCGGAATAACCATATCAACCGATTGCTGCGGTTCAATGATCACCGGACAGCGTGCGGTAATGCTGTTTGACCCTGGAAAGGGGTTTTCTCCGCGGGAGGTAAAGATCCGCGCATACACCTCGCTATGGACAATCGTTTTATTTGAACTGTTATACACAGTGTAAAGGAGGCCGGCGAAGCGGAAGTATTCTTCTTTCTGACCGGTTTCAACGCGAATGTCGCTGACAATACAGGGCGCATTCGGTTCCTCCATAGCGCAGCCCGTAAAAATGAATGAAAAAAATACCGCTACCATGCACAGTACATACAACTTATTTTTTTGTGACACCGAGAACCTCCTGGTTATAACGATCAATCTCTTCAAGAATTGATGGGCGCATATCTGCGCTAGCAAGCTGATACCGGGCTATGGCCTCATACAGTTTCCATACAGCGCCTTCACGCACATCAAGGGGAAAACGATCAAGATATTGTTTTGCTTCTGCCGGTTTTTCCCGTCCCAGCAACTCGTCCGCCTCTTTCCATGCCCACTGTACGGAAGGAATGCGCAAATAGAGAATTTGCATCCGGTCGTCGAAATTCCAGACAAGAGACTCCGTCAGGTGCGATGGCCCGCTACCATTGATTTCCAGCTTTCCGAAGGAGACCGACGGAAAGCTGAACCGTCCGCTTATGTCGGTTGCCGTTTTCCTTCCGCCATGTATGCCGATCGCGTATCCGGAAACCGGACGGTTTTCGTAGTCGTAGATCATTCCCCGGAGGATAGCCTGTGATCCGTGTTCACGGCGCACAGAAGAACATCCGGGTAACACGAGTACGCCCAGGCACAGTGCGGTCAGAAGGGCTAAACCCCGTTCTTGAATGGCCGTCGCTCTGTTCATCATTCTTGATTCTCCTTTGTCATAATGTTTCCGTTTGCTGCCAACGAGAAAACGATGTGCCGCCCACTGTCTTCCAGAATCATGCCGACCTGTGTATCGTCAGAGGACTGCACGGATGGGGAGGGGTAGGTTGCTTTACTGGCGATCGTTGTGCGCTTGTCAAGGGCGAAGGCGGCAAGGATTGTACGGAGCGGGGGGAAAGAAAACCCCTCCGATACGGTTACGCGGGCGGTCGTGTTTGTTGTACCGCTTACTTCCGCGCGCAACCTGGAGCCGTCACGCATGAACGACAGCGACTGAACGTCGAAGGGAAGCCGGTGTGTCGATATTCCCGCCAGGCTCCGCAGAAATTGTTCTATGGTCGTCTCGTCAAGAAGAAAGCTGTAGCGTCCTCCTTCGGAGGGGTGAATTGATTCAAGTGGGAGACCGGACAGGCGTGACCAGCGCGCGACAGCCTCTCCCGCGCGCAGAAGGGACGCGTACTCGTTCCTTCTGACAGATGTGTCCGCCGGCTCTGCGGTAACCGGTGTGCTGAAGTCCTTCGATTCGTCAAGGACAACCGTGAACAGGGCTTTTGTGCCGTCATATGACATGGTGGACACGCCGACCGTTTTGTCTTTTTCCGATTCCTCAAGCGCGCGCAAAAATTCGGATGGTCTGTCGCTCCGGACGGAAAATTCGCTGCGGCGCGAGATGGTATTGAACGACCAGCGCGTAATGTGTGTCCCGGTGGCTTCCGCACAGGCAGTGTGCCGGCTGAATGCCAGTTTCCAGTCGGACTCATTGTCGTTTGGTATGACTGCCGGCGCTTGTGCTCCCCGTTTTTCCATGGGCAGGTGATGGGGGGGAAGCGTTTTAACCGGTGTTCTTGTGGCTGGCAGCTGGCGGTAAGTGAATCCCGAAATAGCTGTCAATAGAATGACAAGAGCGATCATGATCGTTCCGCTGTGTCTGTGTTTGAAGAGCGAGATTGAACGGGTTTGCGCTTTGATGAGCGATCCGAGGTGTGCTGCTGTCACTGTTTCTGTACCAGGAGGAAGCGAATTTTCCCCTATCCTGTCAAGGGAAGGCTGCTTGCCGGTATGGATGAGGTCCTCTCCATAACGGTACACCCCCTCCTTGTCCGGTGTTTTTCCGTCATGTTCAACGAGCAGCGAACAGGCACTGTAGATACGCTTGCCGAAACCTACTGAGGAAAGAAGTTTTTTCTTGATGACCGTCACTTCGACATAGGTTATTCCGGATGTTGTGCCGGTCCGGAAATTTGTGGTGTAGGTATGTCCGTAAAAGGGTATTGCGCCTTCCAGAAAACGTGTAATTTCCTTGCGGGACGGACGTTTGTCGGTATAGGGAAGATAAAAAACGTCCACGCTGCCGGGGTCGAGGAGTGCCGTGCGTTGCATCATTCGTTTTCCCTCTCGGGTTCAGAACGGATCGAAAGGGTCCCGTCAGCCTGTTTTGTCAGTACAATAAGTCCCTTGCCGGGGTGCAGCGTCAGGCTGTCCGGTGCTGTTCCGTGTTCGCGGAACCACATAAACCGTTGGCGTTCGGCTGCCGTATTTTCAAGCCGGTTGATCGAACGTTCTGCCGATTTCGCCAGGGAGAGCGCTCCTTCTGCAAAGGGCGGAAGACACAGTGTCCACAGAGTCAGTGCGACAATTATTTCAATCAGTTTCATGGTAGAGACCCTCCCCGGAAGTCAGGGCATGGTAGAGGCGTTCTGACTCACGGTCTGCCCTACCGCTCAGGGACAGTGACCACAGGCTTGCCGCCGACAACAGAATCGACAGGGCGAACAAGAGCAGTACAGTAACCGGCAAAATATAACCGTCATCATTCGAAGTCCGCGGCATAGCCCGTACCTCCTTCCGCCCTGTCGGATCCCAGACAGCGCAGGGTAATTCCTTCCGTGGCGGTTCCGTTCGCACGGTAGTACCAAGTGCCGCCCCAGGGGTCATGAGCGGGATCCGACGACAGGTACGGACCCGCCCAGGCATCCGGTATTGGCCACAACTCGGGCTTTCCGGTAAGGGCTGACAAACCCTGCTCATTCGTGGGCCAGGTATCGCAATCCAGGTAGTATTCCTGCAAGGCTAGGCGTATCGCGGCCATTTGGGTTCGTGCCGCAATCTGTTTCGCCCGGTCTATGTACCGTATCGAAGGGATTCCAATACCGGCTGTCAGTACGGCCATGATTGAAAGCACGATCAGGGTTTCCAGAAAGGTAAACCCCCGTTCATCAGGCTTTTTCACAAAACACCTCCTGTATGCGAAAAAATGGGAATAATGACTTCCATCGCAAGGATGAGCAGGCTTCCTCCGGCAACAAGCATTGCCGCGGGTTCCGCATAATGAGCGATCAGGTCGCAGATGCGCGCGCACTCCTTTTTCCGGTACCGGGCTATGGCCTGCACGGCGCCCCGAAAGTCGCCGCCGTCCCGGGCGGTTCGAAGCATGACGCGGGTAAACGGATCGGTATGCAGGAATTTCAGGTATTTTTTCCGCGAGTGTTTTCTGTCCTGTACCAGAAGCAGGAGGCTTTGTTCCTGTGCCTGCGCCGGCTGTACCCCCGCTTCAAGAAGGGCACATACCGACCACCAGTACGAGCTCGCAGCGCGTGCTCGCAGGAGAATGCGGAGCATCCCGAAGACGGCGGGCAGGCAAACGAGGAGACAGAACAGGAATGAATGGAGGCTTCCCCGATTGGCGGCTTCCGCCAGGGACTGAACGTTACCTCCTGAACCTTCCAGCAAGGGTATAACGAGACGGGACATGCCGAGGCACAGCGTGAGGGACAGGACAATAATGCCTGTCGGATAGGCCACGCTCTGTGCGAGCGTTCGCGTAAAGGCTGCCGACTGTTCCGAATAGTCGAGCATGGCACGCAGGGCTGCTGCCGTATCGCCGGTCATCCCCGCGATGCGTAAAAAACACCGGCATGCGGTTCCGGGCGGCGGGATACAGGCAGCGTTAAAGGCAGCCGGGAAACCCGTTCCGTTTTGCATGCTGTGCAGAATTTTATGTGCCATGATACGGTTTTTGCCCGGCATGGATTGTCGGGCGGACAGCGCGTCGGACAGAGTCAGTCCATTATCCAGAAACCGCAGCAGTATGCGGCAAAATGATCGTTGAGTTTCATTCATGGGGCGTTTTTCCCCTTTTCCGGACAGGGGTCCTGATGGGCATAGTCAAGAATGCGAACCGACGGTTGTCGCCTCAGGCCCGATTGAGGCGATACGGTCAATTCCAGGCCGATAACCGAACGCAACACCGCCGAAATCAGATAATCCGCAATGCCCAGATCACGCAGCCGGTTTACCGCTGCTTCGGGGGTGGCGGTATGCAGGGTGGACAAAACCAGATGGCCGGTCAAGGCTGCGCGAACCGCCAGGGCCGCCGTTTCCCCGTCTCGGATCTCGCCTACCATGATAATGTCCGGGTCCTGACGCAATATGCGCTTCAGGAGCTCCGCAAAACCAAGGCCGATCGCTTCATGAGTCTGTATTTGAATGACTCCGTCAATGCGGTACTCGATGGGGTCTTCGATGCTGATGATTTTTCTTGTCTCGGGGCCGCAGGAACGAAGCAGGGCCGCAAGGCTGGTCGTTTTACCGCTGCCTGTGGCACCGGTAAACAGAACAAGGCCTTCCCGGCATTGCGCCATGCGTTCGAGAAAGCCGACGGTGTCCCGGTCAAACCCCAGCGAATGGACGGTCAGCGTTTCGGTGGACGCGGCAAAAAACCTCATGACAACCGATTCGCCCCGGTTCAGCGGTACCGCAGACACGCGAATATCGTACGTATGACCGCCCAGCATTATCGAAAACCTGCCGTCCTGGGGACGTCGCGTTTCCAGGGTATTGAGGTTCGCAAGCAGCTTTATCCGCTGTGCCAGCGCTTTCCCGACCGGGCGCGGGAGACGCGAGGATGTTGACAGGCGTCCGTCCATCCGCTTGCGAATCCTGGTATCGTTCTCCCCAATTTCGATATGAATGTCGGAGGCGCTGTGTTCGCGGCCATCCACAAGGATACTGTTCAGCAGGGTGATAACCGGCGCGTTTTGCTCAATGGAAAGAATATCCCCGTTGTCCGAAAACAGGTCGTCGTCTTCGCCATATTGCGCCTCAAGCTGTTTTCCGCCAGGGAAGACCGTACGGTCAGTACCATCCCCGGTCATGGTCCGGGAAGCAAGATTTCGCATCAAGTCGCTTTCGCTCAGCATGACCGTACTGACGCGTGCTCCTCCATGGTGTTGTTCCAGCTCCCGAATCAGGCGGTGGAGCGCGGACGTATTTGTGGACGGACAGCACTCGACCTGAATCCTGCCCTCATGGTCGTTCGTGACCATCACTCTGTTGACGGCGCAAAAATGAGGTGACGGTTTCATGGGCGCTCCGGGGATATATAGTCATCGACCAGGCGTTTCCGGGCCGTTTTCGCGCGCTCGCCGACTTCATCCTGTTCGGAGGCGCTGTTGGTAATGTGGGGAACGATATAGATAACCATCTCGGTGGCGGTATTGGTAGTATGACGGTCTGCCCAGAGGTTCCCTATCAGGGGGATACGGGAAAGGAGCGGCACGCCGCGGCGGGCGACACTGTCGTCCTGTTGAACCAGTCCGCTCAAAATGACCGGAGTGCCGTTTGCCGTGCTCAGCATGGTGGAAATGCATTTTTCGGAAGTTGGCGGCGGGTTGGAAAAAAGATCGGACACATCGTCTCCGCGCTTGGAAACGGTAGCCTGTATATTCATGGTGACCAGACCCTCGCCTGAAACCCAGCCATCGATGTCCAGAATGACGCCCGACACAATTTCACGGGTAACGCCGGAGTACACCGGTTTTCCCGTTTCAGGATCGATATTTGAATCGCGGTAGCGATAGGTATTCGTGTTCTGGAATTTCAATTTTTCTCCCGAAATGCCGTGTAGCGTAGTGTCGGCATATATCCGTGCGCGATTTTCGGCCAGGGCCGCTTCCAGACGGGCTGAAAACTGGTAGCCGAAAAGGGTGATGACGTCGAAGTTGAGCGCCAAAAGATTGCCGAAACTGCCGCTCAATCCCGTTCTGTCCCCAAGCGCCAGCGGACGAATTTCCGCTCCTGACGCCCAGGTCAGGCTGGAAGAGCGGTCATACTGAATGATGAGCATATCGTATCGGATACGCGGCTCGGGACGATCAATATCGGCAAGTTGCGCGTTCAGGCTTGCCAGTCCCGCCTCTGTACCCAGAAAATAGAAAGCGGAATCTCCCGCGGTAGGGCAAATATCCTCGCTTCGGACCGAGGGCGGGAGCGTTTTGAGGAATTGGTCAAGGCGGATATACTTGAGACGGACGAGCGGCCAACTGCGCGGGAGGTCAATGCTGCTGACGAACGAACGGACGGTGTGCGCGACTTCGGGAGCTGCGTCGAGCAGAATACCGGATTCTCCCGGCAGGGCATGGAAGGCAAGGGACGGAAAACGCTGGGACAGGAGCGGTGACAGTTCCCTCGTTCCAAGATGTTCCGTCCTGATAATCGACCATCTGTCAGTTCCTTCCAATAATCCGAAGTAAGGATCCTTCTGGGCTGCGGGCAATATGTGGCGGATGCCTTCCTTTTCAATGCAATAGCTTCCGGCCTGTTCCAGAACCGAGCGGAATACGCGCTCAAGGGGTGCCGAGCGAAGCAATATGCCCGAAATGACCGGATCCTTACCCAGAAGATTCGAATACCCGGTGCCGTCCTCCCGGCACAGGCGTTCAAGGACCTCCTGCAGTCTGGTGTGCTGTATATCGGCGCTATACCCACTGTCGGTTTTCCTCAGCATAAATCGGGACCCGCTTGAGGAAAGGGTTTGCGTCTCCCGGCCGGAGCGAATGGTCAAGTAGCCTTTATCGTCCTCCACCATCGTCCCGGGAAAGGAAGACGCTATCAATTCCACCAATTCAGAAGCAGAGGCCGCGGGGGTGAACACTGAAACAGCCGTAGCAGGCAATTCAGCGCTTATGATGGGAATTCCCGACAGGCGAGAAAGCCTGGCCAGAATGTGGTGAGCAGAAACTGAACGGGCATCGAGCGTGTAGGAGGTCGCCCTTCCCGACACATCGGTATGGGCAATCAGTGAAATGCGGGAAACGCGCCAAACCGCCTCGGACCTGTCCGCGAACAGGCCGTTGATATCAAGAAAGGTTGAAAAGGCATGGTCGAAATCGGTTCCCGTAAAGCGGAACGTCGCGTAGCCGGTTACCGTCTCGTCGGCGACTATGGCGCATCCCCGATACTCGCCAAGCGCAAATAAAATATCCTCTATCCGCTGGTTGACAAACTCGAAACGGGCTTTCACCTGGCCTGCAAGGCTTGCAAGGAACAGAAAGGCAAACAATACACGCGCTGGAATCCTTTTCATTTTATTCCCCCGCTATATTTCGTGCTGAAATATGCGAATTTGCCCGTGTTTTGGAGAATAAATGCGGGGAAAAAGAAAAAACCGCCATATCGGGCGGTTTTTTATTGTTTATAAAAGGATGCTGTCAGCCGTTCAGGTAGCGGGCGTACTACGGCTATCCTGTATTTTCTTGATTGCGTCAACGATTGTCACATCAAAACTGTCCCGGTTGGAGAGGTTCTTGAGCTGGACAGTCTGACCATCGTCAGAGGCAAGAATACCCCAGCGGATGGTTTTCTTTTCCGCCCATGCATACTGTTGCGCCATCTTTTTCGCTTCAGGAAATACCTCGCAACTGATTCCCGCACGGTGAAACGCAGCAGCAAGGCTGTGATACAACGGAAGGCTTTCAGCCGACTGGCAGAATACTGTCACTTCGGTAAAGGATGCTTTCCCCGGTTGAGGTGAATTTCCGCGCAGCTGTTCAAGCCCCGCAATAAGACGGTCAAGACCGATGGACGAGCCGACTCCGGAAACCTGCTCTTTCATGTACAGTCCCGCAAGATTATCATAGCGGCCGCCCGAACATACCGAGCCGATAGACGGTAACTCATCAAGAAAGGTTTCATAGACAACGCCGGTGTAATAATCCAGACCTCGGGTAATTGATGGATCAAGCACATACGAAGCGGCTATGCCGCGTGCTTTCATGAAATTGTGTATGTCGCGAAGCCGCGCGGTATCCGCAGCCGGTCCGCCGGCAAGACGTTCAATTTTTTCCAGTGTACGGGAAAATTGTTCAATGCGTTCAGTTCCGGTAACGGGTTCGCACTGAATATAATCCAGAATCACACGGGCATTTTCCGCGCCGGCAAGCTCTTCCAGGAGTCTCCCCGTTTCTTCGGTACCAATTTTGCCCCGCTTGTCGACGGTGCGCAAAATATCCTCGCTTTTGGCGGTCAATCCGCGGTTTGCGAGAAAGCGGTTGAAAATTCCCCGATGGGAGACTTTTATCGTGACCGCGGAAACGCCGATACTGTCCAGCGCGGTTTTCATCAGGGCAAGAATTTCGAAATCTACCGAAGCGGAATCGGAACCGACAATATCAAAGTCGCACTGCACAAATTCCCGGTATCTGCCAGCCTGTGGTTTTTCGCCCCTCCACACCTTTGCGATATGATATCGCTTGAAGGGGAAGTACAGCTCTGCCTTATGCTCGGCAACAAAACGAGCGAAGGGGACGGTCAGGTCAAAGCGAAGTGACACGTCCCGGCCCCCGTTATCCTCGAAGCGGAATACCTGTTTTTCGGTCTCCCCGTCGCTCTTCCGTAACAGAATTTCGGAATACTCCAGGGCAGGGGTGTCGATGGGAACAAAACCGAATAGCCGGAATGTCGCGGTTAATTTTTCAATCAGGAGCGCACGCTCAATTTCCTGTTCCGGCAAAAAGTCTCTGAATCCCTTCAGGATTCTGGCTTGTATAAGGTCTGACATGGTGGTATCATACCGACCGGATTCAATTTATGCAAGGAGAACGCGCCGCATGCTGATGGTCATCGATATTGGAAATACAAATATTGTTGCCGGTCTTTTTCATTCGGACGATCTTGTGCAGGACTGGAGATTGTACACCGATCCCCGCAGAACGGACGATGAATATGCTTCCATATTGCGTTCCCTCTTTCGGGATTCGGGCATAGCTCCCGGTACAATCGATAAAACCGTTATCTCGTCCGTCGTGCCGGTGTTGAACAACACCTTTGTGCACGTAGTGGAGAAATTGACCGGCAAGCGGCCATTCGTTCTTGGTCCCAATCTCTATGCCCTGCTTCCGGTTTCCATACCCGATAGCGCAACCCATGAAATCGGTACCGATCTGGTTTGCGATGCGGTCGCTGCCTGGACCCGTTACCGGCGTTCGTGCGTGGTCATTGATTTCGGAACAGCCATGACCTTCACCGCCATAGACGATGAGGGGGCAATCAGGGGGGTCGCCATCGCTCCCGGCTTGGGAACCGCAGTAAAAGCCCTTTTCAGCGATACTGCCCAGCTGCCCTCGGTGCCCCTCGAAGTACCGCCGTCAAGTCTGGGAACCAACACCATTCACGCAATTCAATCGGGGGTTGTACTGGGATATGCCGGATTGCTCGAATCCCTGCTTGAACGTATCCGCCTGGATCTCGGCGCGCCCGATGCCCCCGCAATCGCAACGGGCGGTATGTCATCGGTCCTGGAGCCGGTAACCTCGGCGTTCGAATCGGTCGACAAACTGCTTACGCTAAAAGGTTTATGCATTATTGCGCGTGTTATCGGCTGACCTGACAATTATGTCTTCAAGCCTTATGCCATCCCCGTTATTGACATTCCTCGCCAGTACCGCACCCTCGATCAAGTCCGTGTAGTCGGGATGTATGCCCGGGGACAAGATTTTTTCCGTTCTGAGCGCGGCAAAATCTTTTCGCTCAAGGATAGTTCCCTGTGAAAGATCCCGCAGGTAGTGAAGCGAACGATTCGTTCTGCCGTAATTAGCCAGTTCAGAGCGCGCAAGTTTTTTTTCGCCGGTACCCAGTATGCGGTCTATCAGCTCTTTACCGCGTTCCTCCTCAAGGCTCCGGATCGTTCTCTCCCTGCCTTCTGCGCTTGCTCGACGAATCCGTTTGCACATGAGCGCAAACTGATCGGGGGGGAGGGCGACCGGGTCGTCAAGCCCGGGATCCGTTCGCGAAAGGCAAATATGCTTTTCAACAATACAGGCACCGCAGGCAGTCGCAAGGGTTGGTACCAGTACGGGGTCAAGGCTGTGATCGCTTACGCCGACGGCAATGTTGAACAGCCCGGATAAATGGTCCAGAATGTGGAGATTGTAGTCCTGTTCCGGTGCGGGATAACTGGTTACGCAGTGGAGGAGGGCTCTGTCTCCCGTGGTTTTTTCAGTGCACTCAAGCGCCCGTTCGATATCGCTCATCCGGGAAACACCGGTAGAAAGAACGATCGGCCAGTCAAAGGATGCAACCTCGGACAACAGTTCGGTGTGATTCAGCTCGGGGGACGCAATTTTGACCCAGGCTTCTTCTGTGCTGTATCCTGAGCGGGCATATACCGTGCGCAGGTCCCGGGCGCTTCGAAGCCCGAAGGGCGTGCACAAAAAAAGCATATCCCGCTCCCGGGCGTATTGCGCCATCCGGATGTAAAAATCAAGGGGAAGTTCAAGGTCCCTGAATCGGTTGAAAAGCGGAATATTTCCGGTGGGAAGGGGTACGTCGCCGCACATTGGATGAAGTATTTCTTCCGCATACACCATTTGAAACTTTACGCAATCGGCTCCCGCTTCCCGCGCGGCA
This sequence comes from Spirochaetales bacterium Spiro_09, assembly GCA_001604385.1. Taxonomy (GTDB): domain Bacteria; phylum Spirochaetota; class Spirochaetia; order Treponematales; family Treponemataceae; genus Teretinema. Next base: position 11,368 of record LVBK01000017.1, read on the forward strand.
TCGATAAGCCTTTGTGCCTTGAGCGGGTCGCCGTTGTGGCCGGTACCGATTTCCGCGATGATGCAAACTCGTTCGCCAGCACCGAAGCGGTGCGCACCGGCTGAAAAGGTTCGTTTGTTCATGACGCTGATTGTAATCGGTCATCGTGTGTTGTCAAGTGTAGTTCCCGAATAAAAAAACTTGCTCGACAAAAGAAAATCGATGCGCTATTATACTGACATAGAGGTTCGAGATCAGGAGTTATTCATGAAGAGTTTATACTGCGACATTTGTAAGAAAGAGATATCAACACCGGTAAACGGAAGAACCGTCTTTTTTATCAGGGAATTCGATGTGTGCGAACCCTGCAAGGATGTCATCGATGCAAAGCTGCGCCCCATTCTCAGAAAGCACGCCCCCTATGCGGCCGATTGGTATGAGCATCAGGTTGTATCCCTGATCGAACGGGGTGTATCAACCAGCCGGCCCTGACAGGTTTTCGGCTTATTATACGCTGACTCGTACGGCATGTGGGCATGTAAGGTCTGTTTGTCATTGACAGACAAGTATTTACGTGCCTTGACATGCTTTTTTTTATTGTGGTATCATCCCAAAAATCCGATTTTTTTCGACCGTAGAAAGGAGCACATATGTCAGGACATAGTAAATGGGCGACAATCAAGCACGCCAAGGGTGCCGCCGATGCCAAAAGAGGCCAGCTGTTCACCAAATTTATCAAGGAAATATCAATTGCAGCCCGTATGGGTGGCGGTGATCCCAACGCAAACCCCCGTCTGAGAACGGCCATACTGAAAGCCCGCGCTGCAAACATGCCCAAGGACAACATCGAGCGCGCAATCAAGAAGGGAACCGGCGAGCTTGGCGCTGCCGTCTACGAAGAACTCCTGTATGAAGGATATGGACCCGGCGGAGTCGCCGTTCTTGTTGAAGTCCTGACCGACAATAAAAACCGCGCTGCCGCAAACGTTCGCAACCTGTTTTCAAAGAACGGCGGAAACCTCGGAGCTACCGGATCCGTTGCCTATATGTTCAACCGCAAGGGTGTCATTGAATATGACGCTGAAGCCGTCGATGAGGACACTATAATGGAAGTCGGACTCGAAGCCGGTGCCGATGACGTTGCGAATGACGACGGGGTAATTACCGTAACCACCGATCCGACCGCTTTTGAAGCGGTGCTTGAAGCTCTGCAGGCAAAGGGCTTTGAATCCCTTTCAGCCGCCATTTCGATGGTTCCCGACACCTATAGCGAACTTGACGTCGATACCACACGGAAGGTATTAAAGCTCATCGACAAGCTTGAAGAAGACGATGATGTCCAGAACGTGTACTCAAACCTCGATATCCCCGAAGGATTTGAAGAGTAAATATGGGTATATCCGAACGGCCCTGCATGGTCGTTCACGGCGGTGGCTCCGCCCGTGACGCGGAGCCACGGCATCAAAGAATCGTTATCGGCATTGATCCCGGGCTCGCTTCGACCGGTTATGGCGTTGTCGGCATAGTTTCAGGCCGTCTTGTGTATCATGCGCACGGCGTCATTTCGACCTCTCCAAAAGACAGTCATCAAGATCGCCTTCTCCATATTTGGAACGAGGTGTGCCGTATCATAGACCTGTATCGGCCCGATGAGGCTGGTATGGAAACCCTCTATTTCGCCAAAAACGCGTCCAGTGCCATGGCGGTTGCCGAATCTCGCGGGGTTATTACACTCGCCTGCGCATTGAAGGGCCTTCCCCTGGGCGAATTTACCCCTCATGCAATCAAGCAGGCTGTAGTGGGAGTGGCGCGCGCCGAAAAACGACAGGTGCAGGAATCGGTGCGCCTGCTTCTTGCCTTGCCGGAAATTCCCTCCCCGGATCATGCTGCCGATGCCCTTGCTGCTGCGATAGCCCAGCTTCATACCATCATTATACAACCTTGCCATCGTACGCCAAATCGGGGATAATACGAGCCATGTTCAACAGCATTACGGGCAGAATCAGTGCCAGGGCTCCGAATGAGCTTTTTCTCGAAAATTCCGGTATCGAGTGGGTTTTCAGCGTTTCATCATTATCCCTTGATTCGTTCGGCCTGGTCGGCGAAACGACCAGGGTGTATGCCTGGCTCTATCACCGGGAGGATCAAATGCGGCTGTTCGGCTTTTCTTCCGAACGGGAGCGCTCCCTCTTTCTGGATCTCCTGAAAGTCGAGGGTATCGGTCCGAAGCAGGCCGTGAAGATTCTTTCTTCTATACAAGCCCGGGATCTTGAAACAGCCCTCGAACAAGCCGATGTGGGAAAGCTCGAAAGCGCTCCCGGTATTGGCAAAAAAACCGCACAGAAAATGATTTTAGCCCTGAAGGGCAAATTAACCTCAACCGAAAGCGGGTCATCCGGAAAGCAAAGCCAGAGTCAGCACCCGGATATAGTCGAAGCCCTGTGCGCGATGGGTTTTGATAAAAAAGCAGCCATCGAAGCGGTTGACCGCCTTGATGCGCAGATGGCAGACTCCCAGCTGTCAGGGGCTGAACGGGAGAAAGAGCTATTCAGAAAGGCGATTGTTGCCTTGAGCGCGGGGTAACGGAATGTATAATAACGACAGCATTGTACGGCCGGAAATGCGTCTTGACGACGAGCGCGACCGTGCCCTTCGACCCCAATTATTGAGCGATTTTCAGGGCCAGGAACAGATAAGGACCAATTTGAGCGTTTTTATCCAGGCCGCACGCGAGCGCGGCGAGAGTCTGGATCATCTGTTTCTGATCGGGCCGCCCGGTTTGGGGAAAACGACCCTTGCGCAAATTACGGCTCATGAGCTGGGAGTCGATTTCAAGGTGACAAGCGCGCCTGCCCTGGACAAACCCAAAGATCTTGCAGGTATTTTGACGACAGTAACCGAGCGAACCGTGTTTTTCATCGACGAAATTCACCGCCTGAAACCGGCGATTGAAGAAATGCTCTATATCGCCATGGAAGACTACGAGCTTGACTGGATAATCGGTCAGGGGCCGAGTGCCAGAACGGTGCGTATACCCATACCGCCTTTTACCCTGATAGGGGCGACTACGCGGGCCGGTATGGTCTCAAGCCCGTTGATAAGCCGGTTCGGTATTGTACAGCGTTTTGCGTTTTATACTGACGAGGAACTTGCTTCAATTATCAGGCGTTCTGCTTCCATTCTGGAAATTCCCGTCGATCAAGATGCAGCCCTGGCCCTTGCTCGCTGTTCCCGGGGGACGCCTCGTGTCGCAAACCGGTTACTTCGTCGAATGCGCGATTTCGCTCAAATTGCGGGCAAGGGCGTCATCACCTCGGCTATCGTTGCCCACGGTCTTGAACGTCTGGAAATTGACTCGCTGGGGCTGGAGCGCTACGACAGGGAAATTCTTCAGTCGATCATTTCAAATTATGGGGGTGGCCCGGTCGGGGCTGAAACTCTTGCGATTTCCGTCGGTGAAGCGCTTGATACCCTTGAAGATTATTATGAACCCTATCTGATACAGGCAGGGCTCATTCAGCGAACACCGCGCGGACGAATGGTGACAGAGCGTGCATATGCCCATTTGGGTTTGCCTCATATTGCACAACAACGGGAAAGTGATGATGAAAACCAGCGACTTCCATTTTGATCTGCCTGAAGATCTGATAGCCCAAAAGCCCTGTGCCGAACGGGGGCAGGACCGGCTGCTTTGCATGAACCGCAGTACAGGAGCGGTTTCTGACCATCGCTTTGCGGAGATTGTCGATTTGATTCCCTCTGACTCGATTATGGTCTTCAATGATTCACGCGTTCGGCGCGCGCGTGTATACGCTACGGCCGATTCAAGCGGAAATCGCTGTGAATTTCTTCTTGTCTCGCCGGTTATCGACATGCATTCGCTGTCTGCTTCATCGCGGTCGACCGTTGCAAGCGTCTGGAAGGTTATGGTGAAAAACGCCAAGCGTCATCGAAGCGGCAGAACCTATACCTTTGAGGATGGCACCACCGCCCGTATAATTTCCGGTCCGACCGGGGAAAGTGCCACAACGGAGTTCCGGTACCTGGAGTTCAGCCGACCGATCGGGGACAGCTGGCTCGATAGTCACGGACACATGCCGCTTCCTCCCTATATCCGCCGGGAAGACGAGCTGGAGGACGCTGACCGGTATCAGACGGTATATTCACAGAAAACCGGTTCTGTTGCCGCACCGACAGCGGGCCTTCATTATACCCCTGAAATACTTTCCGCACTTGATGCGCGGGGCATTAAACGGGTTTCAGTCACGCTTCATGTCGGGCTTGGAACTTTTTTGCCGGTCAGAACCGAGCATATTGAAGAGCATCGAATGCATGAGGAAAGTTACGACATAAGCGAAGAGAGCGCTGCAATTATTGAACAGGCGAAACGTAATGGCCAACCGGTGCTTGCTGTCGGCACGACCAGTATCCGTACGCTTGAATCTGCCTGGAACGAGGAAGAACGCAAGCTGATGACCGGCGACCGGTCAACCTCCATTTTTATGTATCCGGGATACCGTTTCAAGGTCGTTGATCATGTTTTTACCAATTTTCACACACCCGAATCTACCTTGCTGATGCTCGTATCGGCCTTTGCGGGTAGGGAGAATATTCTGGCCGCGTATCGGCATGCAGTTGAAAAGCGCTATCGATTCTTCTCCTATGGCGACTCCATGCTCATTCTGTAAAAATAGTTCTGCAACGTATTACATGAGCATTCGCAGGGATTCCTCTATCAGATTGAGTATGCACTGCTGTTCGTACTGTGCGGAAAACAGATTTTTGTCGAAAAAAAGATCCGCTTTCTCCAGGAGAATTTGAATGTCCCGTTCAGTCAGCGGGAGGGTGCGTCCAATCATGAGGTTTTCATATTCCTTTTGCCTGAAAAAGAATCGGCCAGCCCATGCGATACGTATGTCGGTAAGCATGTTCTTTTGAAGTTTAACCAGGAAAGAGTAGGACGCGCTGTTGTCGCCGATCACTCCGGGCTTTCCGATTCGCCGGAACCAGGATATATCCCAGGTGTCGGTAGGGATCCGTATTTTGCTGATGTACTGCGGGCTTTGACCGCCTTCCTTGCCGGTATTGGAAAAATAGCGGCTTATGGGAATCCACATGCTGTCCTGTGCTGTCCTGATTTCCAGTTTGGCGTCCAGTGCCAAAAGCGGTGAAAAGCTGGTCAGCCGGTGGCCTTTTGCTGAAATATTTCCGCCCAATGTGCCCAACGAGCGTATACCCGGATGTCCGATGCCGGAAATTGCGGAATATAATATGTCCGGAAGGTTTTTACGGCCAAGGTTCAGGATGTTTTGCAACGTGACTGCTGAGCCGAAATCGAGATATCGTTCCGTTTTATTTATTGTGCACAATTCGGGTATCCGCGCAATAGACACAACCTGATCGGGGAAGTACAGCCGTTTACCCGACTGTCTCCGGGCTATTTCAGTGCAGCCCGCGGCTATTGTTATTCCGGCAATATTCTTTAACCGCATGCCAACTTCGGCGATAGAGTTTGCATAATAGACAGTCGTGTTTTTATTGTGCATTGTGTGTTTTCCGTTTCAGCTCGCCGGTTTTTTTTATGGCGAGCACGATGTCTTCCAGACTGGTACATCGGCACACTGTGGCAGTCAGTGCTTGCTTTATTTCTTCCCTGCCTGGTCTTTGACTTTGCTGCAAAAGACTGTGGATAACAAGAATTTTTCCTGCGTCACAGAACCCGCACAATCTGACCCCGGCAGCGTTCAATCCCTCAATAATGAGCCGGTAGTCGGATGTTTCGCGAAAACCTTCCAGGGTAACAATTGATGCACCCTGTATACTGAACATGGGCATTATACATGATGGCACCGGGTTTCCGTTGCACAGAACCGTGCAGGAGCCGCATCTTCCTGCCAGGCATCCTTCCTTTTGATCAAGCAGCATAAAGCGGTCCCTGAGGATGTGGATCAAGCGTTCGCCCGGATTTGTGTCGGCATGGACAAGCTGTCCATTCAGCTCGAAACTGACTATCATTTGACTGCCTCCCCCGGTGTTTTCTCGAGCATTGCATACAGATGTTCGGGATGTACCGGCACGGAAGAAAGTGGCGTTCCGGTAATTTGTGAAACGGCGGAAGCGAAGGCTGCCGGTATCATGTTTTGCGCAATTATTCCGATGCCCTTCGGGTTCTCTTTAGAATTGGCAATGTGTATATGTAACTCCGGACATAATGAGGGTGGATACACGTCATAGGGTATACCTCCCTTGATGGCGAATTTACCGTCGGAAATTATCAGGTATTCGGCCAGTATTCGTGACAGCGCGAGTGTCGCCGATTTTCTGATATTTGCGAGGACTGCATGTTGATGATGCAATTCACCGGCATCGCAGGCAATCCATATACCGGTAATCTTGCATTCATAGGTCAGGGGATCAATTTCTGTTTCAACAACGCACACGGCCGGCGTGAGCGAGACGAAGGGTCCGTTCTCGCTGATACAACGGAGTGAATCCGCTTGAAGAGCAGCCGGTTTCCATGTTTTTTTTACCTGGATAGGCAGGGGTTTCCTGAATCGTTGGCGTTTTATTGACTCGCAGCATTTTTCAGCTAGCGGAGTAAGAATACTGATCTTGTTTGACAGGGTGTCGGGACCCCGGTTGACGGTAGTGGTGGCCTCGTCAAAATGGATATGTTCGCCGTCAATATCAAGGATACGCGTAGTTATCTCCCGGAAGATTTGCTGCATGTTAACCGACAAGGGTACCGTCTTAAAGTAAATATCACCATCGGTGTCCATCATCGCCTCAACGCTATACTGAAGTTTTTCCCCCGAAACTCCGGCAAACCCGTTTCCCTGAAATCCGAAGGCAATTCCGATGCCGCGTAAAGGTCTGTCCTTGCTGTTTTTTCGCATCTGCGAGACATGGCGATATGCGGCATATTTCCGGTGAAAATCGCTGTGTGTGCAAACGGTTTCCGCGAGTTTCCGGTACTCCTCGTTCATGAAGCGCAGGTGCGATACGCGCCAGTCAACCGGACAGTGATTATGCAGCCCGATTATCCGGTTGATGTGGCTCTCCAGGGCAAACAGGACTTGTGGTTCCCCCCATCCGGACAGGGCGCCCATGGGAGGCATATTGGTGCGTAAAATCCAGGTTTCAATTTTCCAGGAAGGAATCGAGTACAGCCCGAGGGCTGAAACAGTGATACGATCGGCCATTTCCTTGATGAGCGGACTAAATGCGCCTGCATCGACCAGAATTCTGATCATCATGCCAATAATTCGTCCCTCTGTATCAATTGCGGTTCTGTAGCGTATCTGAATGGGTGCCGACTTCACGGAAAACAGAAAGTCTTCCTGTCGGCTTAATACCAACAGCACGGAATGTTTGGACAATACGGCTGCAATGGCTGCCTGGGCTGCCAACAGTGACGGATACCATATTTTTCCATCCATCGGATCGGAAAGGCTGGTTGGAATTACCTGTATGTCCTCGGTTTTCAGCTGCAAGGCGTCGGATACCGTCGAGGATACATGGGCAGGCCATTGGGTTGGCGTATATATATCGAGTCGCCCTTTTCCGATGTCGACGGCGACACCTACCGGTTCGGGATTGAAATGATCCTGGGGGCCGGTAAATGACTTGGTTTCCACGATATTCTTCGAATCGGCAAGAAGGGCGTCGATGTCACCCTCTTCCTGTATTCTCCGTTCAATAATTTGCTGGTCGGAAAATTTTTCACTGAATACAAAGGGACTGGCGGTTTCAGTTTCAATAAGAACTTCTGCGACCAGGTTTTTTACAGTATCATAATCGGGTCCGACAAGAATGCCGAGGGGTTCTCCGTAATAACTGATTTTTTTTGACGCGAATAGTTGAATGACATTGCCAAACGCTCGAAGTTCATTTATGCCCGGAATATCCGAGGCCGTAAATATCTGATATCCATTGGGCAATTCTGGAGGGGTTATCGAGAGGAGGGTACCCCGCTGGATGGTAGAACGTATCAATACTGCATAATATTGATCGGGAAATCGTAAATCCGAAAAAAACACCTGTTTCATCATCACATCACTTCCGGTGTCGTTCTATACAGTCCAATACCGTATCGATTACACGGGTAATCTGCCCATCACTCATGTCCGGCCACAGAGGGATTGATATGGTCCGTTCGTATTGCCTTTCGGCATGCGGAAAGCGATTTGAATTCGATCCATACCTTTGCTTGTACCAAGTCATTTCAAAATGCGGTATAAAATGCAGTGAAATGCCTATTCCGCGTTCCTGGAGTTCTCTGGCAATTCCATCGCGGTTCAAGTCGAGCGCTTCCGGTACAATCCTCAATAGATACAGGTGCCAGGCATTTCCCGGGGAATCGGGAGGAAGGAGTAGTGCGTCATTTCCCGAAAAGGCATCGTTGTATCGCTGTACAATACGGAGACGTTTATCGAAGAATGACCGGGCCTTCGATAATTGAACCCTGCCAATTGCGGATAGTATGTCGGGCAGGTTAAATTTCCATCCTTCATCGACAACATCATATATCCAAGAAGCCTTCTCGGCGGTGTATCTGTCCCACACCGGACGGTCAATGCCATGAGACCGCATGATGGACATCCGCTTTGCCTTCTCGGCGTCCCTGACGCAAATCATGCCGCCTTCGCCGCTTGTAATCGTCTTGGTCGCATAGAAAGAAAAGACCCCGGCATCCGCAAGGGTTCCCGCATAGCCCTTGTCAGTGTTGGCCGGAAAGGCATGAGCAGCATCCTCAATGACGGCAATGTAGTGGCCATGCTTTTTGCCATAAAAAGAGCATATGTCATGTATCTCGTCCATCCGGCATACATTTCCCGCGATGTGGACGGGAACGACTGCACAGGCTTCCGGATGTTGGGCCAGTACGGTTTCGATTGCCGCAGGATCTATATTGTATGAAGTGTCCTCTATGTCCGCGTACCGTACCTCGGCGCCAAGGTGGCGCGCCGCCGTAGCTGTCGAGATGAAGGTGTAGGGTGTGGTGACGATGCTTTTGCCCGGTCCCACACCGAAGGCATCCATGGCCAGGATAAGGCCCGAGGATGCGCTATTGACCGCAAGCGCATGCGGACTGTCCACAAAACGGGCGAATTCTTTTTCAAAGAGCAGGGTTTCATTTCCTGTCGTCAACCATCCTGAACGCAGAATCCGGATGGCTGCTTCCTCCTCCTCACGGGAGAATGACGGGTAAAAAAAGGGAATTTTCTGTACAGGCTCAGCCATGGGTGCATTCCTTGAAACCGGGTATATAGTGTTCCAGGATGCGAACAAGATGGTCTTTGTCCCGGTACCTGGTTGATTGTGTTTCATCGTATTCGCATACCGGACGCAGTTCGGCAAGCAGTTTCTCCAGTTCAATCGGAGCGGTTTCATCCCGCTTCAGTGCAAGAATCTTGGAAAAATCGGTTTGTTCAGGATGCTCGCTTTTTGACCACAGCGGTTCATCAAGGCGTTCGCCGGGCCGTTTTCCGATAAATTCTATACGTATGTCCGTTCCCGGCTCATGACCGGTAAACCTGATAAGCTGCTCGGCGACATCCAGTATTCTAACCGGTTCTCCCATATCAAGCAAATACGATTTTCCGTTTTCTCCGACACCGCCGGTTTTCAGGACAAGCGAACAAGCCTCGGGAATTGTCATAAAATAACGGACCATGTCCGGATCTGTGACGGTAACGGGGCCGCCCTTTCTGATCTGTTCCATGAACAGGGGAAGAATGGATCCGCGGGAACCAAGCACATTTCCGAATCGGACAAACATGAACGCTCTCTCCTCCCCCTTCATGCGTGATACCTGACGGGCAGATCGCAGCACCAAACGTTCGCACAGCATCTTGGAAATACCATAGACGGACACGGGATCAACCGCCTTGTCCGTAGAAATAAGCACAAACCGCTTGACGCCGGCTTCAAGGCAGGCCTCCAGAAGATGTATGGTGCCGAATACATTGTTTTCGATTACCGCAACAGGATTAGCCTCCATCAGGGGGACATGCTTATATGCCGCGGCATGAAAAACCACGTCGCATCGCAGTTTTCCGATAATATACCGCATGTACCGCGCGTTTTTAAGATCCCCGATGACCGGAACTATTGTCGCCTTCTCGCCAACTCCCTCTTCCTGCAAAAGGCGCAATTCCCGGTCTATTTGATAGATCGAGTTCTCGCCGTGACCAAAGAGATAAATGCGCTCTGCTCCTCCCGAAAGAAGCTGCCGGGCAATTTCACTGCCGATCGAACCTCCCGCTCCGGTAATCAATACGCGTTTCCCGCGGAGGTAGGCAAGGCTTTTTTTCAGGTTTATTGCGACGGGCGCACGGCCCAACAGGTCCTGGGGATCAATATCACGGGTCTGGATGAGGTGTGCCGTCCCTTCCACAATTTGGGCGATATTGGGCAGTAATCTGATTCGGGTAAAACCGCTTGTATGAAGAACCGCGTAAATCGAGCGTAAGGTCTCGGGTGTCGCGCTCGGGATGGCAATCAATGCCTCATCCTTTGCACCCGGCCGTATCAATCGTGCCGCATGATCTACCGGGCCAAGAACCGGGACCCCGTCAATCGTGTTCCCGATTTTATTCCGGTCATCGTCCAAAAATGCGACAACCTCGCCGAATACCCCTTTTTCGCGAATTTCCCGGGCAAGCATGCTTCCCGCAAGGCCTGCGCCGATAATATATATGCTAGCTCCGCCCGAATCTCTTGCCATCATTCATGTTCCATTATTTCAAAGGCAAAATCTATGAGGAATGATTCCTCATACATATCCAGTTTAACTTTGGCCCTGCCTTTTCGGCGGTCAACCTTGACGATGCGACCTTCCATACCCTTGAGGGGACCCTGAAGCACCTTGATGCGAGAATTTTCGTCAAACACCACCTTCGAGCTGTCGGCTATGCCTCCCAGCCTCACAAAATGCTTCAGTGTCGCAAGATCGCGTCCCGCAAGGGGTAACGGATTTTTACTTTCCGGCAAAAACCGGTAAAAACCCGGAGTTGTTCGAAAACACCAGTACAATTGGTCATTAAGTTCTTCGGCTTCCAGAAATATATATCCGGGAAACACGGGCTCGATGCCCGTAATCACTTTACCGTCCTTTCTTCGCGGCAATTTCCTTTGCGGAAAGATGAATTGTATGTTTTCCCTCAAGGAGCATGGCGTACACACAAGAGCACGCTTGATGAAGGTATCTTCATCACCTGTTTTTACCTGCAGAACAAAATAGTTCATGAAAAAACCATATCACAGTTGCGTCAAAAATGGAACAAACAAGCGATTTTTCGCTCCTGAATATACGCATCGCAATTCCGCACAGCCGGGTGCGCTATCTGCCCCGGTCGGTGTAAAAAAGCTCAGTACTTGAAGCGTTTGTTCCGATATTTAACAGGACTGACTCGTGGCCTGCAACCGTTTTTCGGGCATACACTCCTGTCAGTTGGCCAATCCAGGGAGGATTTCATGCACCGTCGAGTTCTTTTAGCAGCTGTCATGCTGACATTCTGTCTTGCTTTTTCGGCACAGGCCGCAACTGTTACCATAACGATAACACAAAACGAAAAAGCGCCTGAAACAGCCCTGGAAACAAGCCGTACCGTTGAGGACGAACTTTTTTTGCAGTTTTTTTCAAGCGGTCACATTGTTTCCAATTCAGATATCCGGTTTGACGGATCTCTGTTCCTTCAAAAAAATTATGGGCTCAAGGAAGCTGCCTGGGGCTTGAGCGATTATCTGGTTGTCGTGTTCCTGGAGTTCTTGAGCCAGGAAACACCGGAAGGAAGTCTTCCTGCCCCTGCGCAACTTGTGTCTGTGTCCTGGAAGGTAGTACAGGTTGCGGACGGAATAGTCCTTGAGACAAAAAAGCTGACAGGAAAAGAAACTGTCATAGATGAAACTGATCCGGCCAAACGGTCCCGTATTCTTGCGCAGCGGCTGTTCCCGGACATTCTGAATACCATAGCAAAGGCGAGAAAGGGAGGGTCCTGATCCATGAACAAGAAATATTTCTATGTGGCCATAGCGCTATTGTTTTTACCCCTGTCACAGGGATGGTCAATTTGGGAGGGAACTGCCGGAATCGGACAACGATCTGATTTTCCGGGCAGCGGTTTATATGCCCGCAGTGACATGTTTCCCCGGAATACCGTGGTTGAAATAATCAATCTGGAAACAGAAAGCCGGGTTCGGGCCGTAATTACCGGTCCTTCAGGCATACCGGGCCTTGTGGCAATCGTGTCACCGGAAACAGCGCAGGCATTGCAATTCCGTTCAGGTTCGGTAAGTCGCGTACGGATAGCAATTGCAACCGGAACGGAAGAGAAAAAACCGCTCGTAATGGATAATCCTCCCGGTTCCAGTGTTCGTACAAATGACCCCGACACAAATCCTTCCTCATTCGTTTCCTCGGCCGAACCGGTAGCTGTAGAGCCGGAAGTTGCGGTAGAGCCGGAAGTCGCGGTAGAGAGCGAAGTTGAACCGGCTTTTCCTCCTTCGCTGGCGGTTGAGGAAAATTCCGTTCCGCTTCCCGTGGAATCCCCGGAAATAGTACTTGAGCCCCTGCCTGTTGAAGAGCCAGACACAACACCCGAATCGGTAACCGTGTATGAAGAGCCCGACTTGCTCCTGCCAACAGTAGCGGAAGAAGAATATGCGCTGGCGGATGAAGAGTTCGATGAAGCTGCACACACCGCGCTTGAGGAGCCCGTGGAAGCGGAACTCGCGGAAACCGTACCGATGGAACCGGAAACCGAGGTTACTCTCGTTCCCGCAGACTTACTGCCGCCTCCGGCTCTTGTCATGGAACCTGTTGTCGAAGAAGATATAACCAGTCCCGTTGCAGCTGCTCCGGAATCACCCGTGCGCGAGGTTACCACTCCCGTGCCACCGGTTGTAACGCCGAAAGAAATGGCTCCAATCCGTGAAGCTTCCGCGATAACCGCTATGCCACCCGCACCTCCCGCAGCGGCACAGCCGCAGGTTACAGCGCTGGCTGTTGAGGCGCCGATAGTGCCGTCTGCATCGCCGGCTATCGGCAAACCGGAGGCACCATCCGCACTCCCGTTTATGACTTCCCTTGTTCCCGGCAGCCTGTATGTACAAATAGCAAGTTATGCAGAACTGACTCATGTGGTTACCCAGGTGGAGAAATATCGTGCGCGCTATCCGGTTGCAGTTGAAAAAACAGCCGGTACCCGGGGTGACCTCTATAAAGTGTATATAGGTCCATTGCGGCAAGATGAAGGCGGTGCGGTACTTGAACGCTTCAAATCGTTTGGTTATTCCGATGCGTTCATTAAAAAGGGGAACTGATGGAGTATATCCCCGGCGTTAAAACAATTGCCGAGCGCACTTCTTTTTTCGCCGGCAAGCATGTTGTGGTGACCTTAATCATCAATCCGGTTGCCGGCGGCTTTACCATCGAAAAGCGCGCCCGGCATAACCGGGAATGCTTTTTATCTACGGTAGCATACATACAACATCGTCCGGTCGTAACCGCATCCTGCTCGGTCACGGTTACCCACACCCGTCATCACGGCCATGCCGGCGGACTTGCCCGTGCGGCCTTCGAGCAGGCGCGTCTGGACGAGCGCGAGCAGGCCCTGCATGTTGTCATTGTTGCAGGCGGTGACGGAACCAGTCATGACGTCCAGTCTGCGCTCGTTCGCATGATCTATCATGAGGGGCATCGGAGCCTGTCCGACAAAGTGCTTCTGCTGCGCCTCCCCTTCGGGACCGGAAACGACGGAACCGATGGCCGAACCATAGAGGATACGCTTTCCCTGTTTGCCGCTCCTGCCCATATCGAAAAACAGCGTTCTATCCGCATTACGACTGCGGACAATCCGGCCCATTCCCACTATTCCTTCAACATCTCGAGTATCGGAATTGACGCCTTTATCGCGTTTATGACCAATGCGGTTAAGAACAAGCTGCCCGGTGATTCCTACAAAACCTGTGTGGATGCGGCCTGCCTCTTTTACAATCGCCTGTTTCGCGTATCCCCCTGCGTTGTTCGCGTATACCGGAATAATCAGCCGGTCCTGAGACACACGGGGCGTTTCCTGTATGTATTGATGGGTGCTTCGGGGTATCGAACGTATGGTTCAAACCAGAAAATTTTAAGCGATCACAATAATGTGTGCATCGCTTCCGATATGCCGCTTTTGAAAAAACTGATCATGAAAGGACTTTTCAAAACCGGCGGTCACCGGCTGGTTCCGGAAACCGTGTTGGCATCGGGTGACCGGCTGGTTATCGATTTCAACGAAAAAATACTCATGCAGCTTGACGGCGAGGTGCACCAGCTTCATCCTGCCGATTTTCCCCTTGTCATGGAATTAACCGAACCGGTAATACAGATAATCAGAAAAGATTGAGGCAGAAGGTACTATGGGGCTTCTCGATGCGCCCTCACGGGCGCATCTTGCGAAAAGCGCGGAGCCGCCGCGTGTCGTGTCGTACGAAACGCGATCTCCCCATAACGTACTATAATCCGTGACAGTGCTTGTATTTCTTTCCGCTTCCGCAGGGGCAGGGGTCATTGCGTCCTACCTTGGGCGTTGTTCGCACTACCTGTACGTTGGACGGATTGCTTGCCGCAAGCGGTCCTGCCTTTTTTTGCGGTGCGGTGGAGGAGGCCCCATGCCCGAAGGTATCCATGGCCTGATGTTGCGCGTTGCCCGCGGTTTGACGGTACTGCCTGACCGGTGACGAGTCGCGGTCAACACGAACCTGTACCAGGAATACCCGCGAGGCAATCTCAAGCCGGATAGAGTCGAGCATTTCGTAGAAGATGTCAAAACCTTCAAGCTTGTACTCCGTCAGGGGGTTCTTTTGGCCGTAGGACCGCAAATATACGGCTTCGCGCAGTGACTCAAGGTTTTCAAGATGATCAAGCCATTTCCTGTCTATTGCCTGCAGATACTGGTAGCGGATGAAGGTGTTCAGGTTTTCCTTTCCAACCAGATTCTCCTTCTCGGCAATTTCTTTGCGGAAAATTGCCGAAAGCTCCGCCTTGGCCTCCTCGGGGTTTTTCAATGCCCTGTTGGCAAGCTCCTGTTGGATGGTATACCCGAATTTTTCTTTCAGATTGGTCGCCAGCGTAATAAAGGCCTCGTCGCCGTTTTTTCGGGCGGCGGGAACAAAGCCGTCAATATATTCTTCTATATGCTCTTCAGCGGTTTCTATCGCGCGTTCCACCAGATTTGAGTCGTCAAGAATCGCGTTTCGCTGGTTGTAAATATACGAGCGCTGCTCGTTCAGTACATCGTCATATTCAAGCAGGTGCTTTCGTATCTCGAAGTTACGTTCCTCAACCTTTGACTGGGCGCGCTCAATACTCTTGTTGAGCCAGGGATGATAGATCGGCTCTCCCGGTTCCATCCCTATCTTCGTCATCAGGTTTTTCAGGTTTGTGCCGCCGAACAGGCGCATCAAATCGTCATCCATCGAGATAAAGAACCGTGAACGGCCCGGGTCTCCCTGCCGTCCGGAACGCCCCCGCAGCTGGTTGTCGATACGGCGGCTTTCATGCCGTTCTGTACCGATTACATACAGCCCGCCAAGTTCCTTGACCTCGCGGTAATCCTGCTGCCATTTCCGGTATTCTTCCTCGAAGATCTCGGTGTATTTTTCAATCGGTGCATCCGTTCCGGCTCGCCTGCGCGCGCGGAATTCCGGGTTGCCCCCAAGCTTTATGTCCGTTCCACGCCCAGCCATGTTGGTTGCTATGGTTATCGAACCCCGGGCGCCAGCTTCGGCAATAATCAAAGCCTCACGCGCATGGTTTTTGGCGTTCAGAACCTCATGGCGAATTCCCCGCTTCGTCAGCAGGGAAGAAATACGTTCGGACTTTTCGATTGAAACGGTTCCTACCAGGACAGGCTGGCCCCGTTTGTGTGCCTCGGCTATCTCGTCGCAGAGCGCTGTCCATTTATCGGTTTCGTTCAGATACACCACATCATCTTCGTCTTTTCGGGCAACCGGAAGGTTTGTGGGAATAACGACCACTTCCAGATTGTATATCTTGCTGAATTCAACGGCTTCCGTATCAGCGGTGCCGGTCATGCCCGACAACTTGTCATACATGCGGAAATAGTTCTGGAATGTGATCGTTGCCATGGTCCGGTTACGCTGGGCTATTTTAATTTTTTCCTTCGCTTCAATCGCCTGATGCAAACCGTCACCATAGCGTCTGCCTTCCAGAATGCGTCCGGTGAACTCGTCGACTATTTGAACCTGACCTTCCTTTACCACGTAATCAACGTCTATCTGATACAGATGGTGGGCCCGAACGGCCTGGGTGAAATAATGGATATACTCGAAGTTTGCCTCGTCGAAAAGACTTCCGGAAATCAAGCCGCGGTTTTGCAATATGGATTCTATATGGTTCATTCCCTCATCGGTAAAGGAAACCTTGCGATTTTTCTCCTCAAGCTTGAAGTCCCCGGACATACTTTCTCCCTGGGCTTCATCAGGATATTCCCCGGTGGCGGGGTTTTTTTCAACCTCTTTGAGCTGGCCGACCAGTTTGTCCACTTCAAAGAAACGCGCCGTATCGTCTTCGGCTGAACCGGAAATGATGAGCGGGGTTCTTGCCTCATCAATCAATATCGAGTCAATTTCGTCCACAACCGCAAAGTTGAATTTTCGTTGGGTTCTTTCAGAAATTTCCCATTTCATGTTGTCGCGCAAATAATCAAAACCAAGTTCGTTGTTTGTCGCGTAGGTAATATCGCAACTGTACGCCTTTTTGCGCGATTCATTGTCCATGTTTGACAGGATTGAACCGACCGTCACCCCGAGATACGAGTAAACGGGGCGCATCCAGTCGGCATCGCGTTCCGCAAGGTAATCGTTGACGGTAACTATATGCACGCCTTTTCCGGAAAGGCTGTTCAAGTATGCGGCTGCGACGCTCATGAGGGTTTTTCCCTCGCCGGTTTTCATTTCCACTATTCTGCCTGAATGGAGTACCAGCGAACCCAGTATTTGCACGTCATAGGGACGTTCTCCCAGTACCCGGCGAGCCGCCTCACGGGCAAGAGCGAAGGCCTCGGGCAAAAAATCGTCAAGGGATTCTCCCCCGGAAAATCTCTGGCGGAATTCCCTCGATTTTTGCGGAAATTCCTCCGGCTTCAGGGCAAGGGCCCAGGATTCTTTTTCATTAATTTTATGAAGAACAGGAAGCAAGGCTTTTATATCACGTTCGTGCTGTGATCCAAAGAAAAAACGTATTATTGTATCTGTTATCATTGATACATACTACTAAAAGCGGCGCCGGTTGACAAGCATGAAAATGAATTCTACCCTGAACCAGTCCGTATTCTGTGTCGGGTCTGTTAATCCGGGCGGAGGTGAGAATTTCATGAATCGCATACATCGGCATCAAGCCGTTTTGCTCGCAGTCAGTACCCTCTCTTTATTGCTTGTTTCCTGTCGCGAGACCCCGGTCAGTAACGTCGACCGCGAACGGCTTTTTACCCTGTCCTACGGCCGATATGAGGATGAGATCGATCTTTTCCAGCTTGCGTCGTCTTCGACCGGTGCCGATACGCAGCTTTTCATGAAAGACGGGATGTTTTATATCGCGAATTCCGGTTCACAAAAAGTATTGCAGTTCACTTCATTTGGCGACCTTCTTTCGGTATATTACAACGCGGAGACGAATCCGCAACCTTCTTTCGGGGCCATCAGCCAGCAGGAACAGGGCGCCTCAACGCGGCGAGCCGTTGCCCATCCCCTTAATCATCCGGTATATCTCGCCGTGGACAATTTGAAACGACTGTACGTGTCGGACCGGCTGCCGGTAGAGCGATATGAATTCGACTCGGAAAATCAGCTGGTATTGAGGGAAGTCGTTCTTCGTTTCGGAACTGACGGGCAGTATCTTGATTATATAGGCCAGGAAGGCCCCGGCGGAACACCGTTTCCTCCCATAGACGGCGTATTCGTTACTTCGCGGAACGAGCTTGCCGTTATTACAAAAAGCCAATCCGGTTTGCAGGTTTTCTGGTTCAGTCCTGACGGCTCCCTGCTTTACCGGATTCCGTTTCAATACCGTTCCTTGCCCGACCCCTATGGCGGAGAGAAGAAAGCGTATGCGTCCCTCGAAAAGATTATTCCCGATTCCGACACACGCAGACTGTATGTGAAAATCGATTATTATACCGAGGACATTGATGAGGCTACCAGGGCGAATGCGGGTATCAGTTTTGACCGCAGCTGTCTGTATCCGTTTTCCATAGAAAACGCCGCGTATGACGAGCGGATCGATTTGCCGGTATTTGAGGGGGTCGACAAGGACCGTCTCGGGACCTTCTCGTTCAAGAAACCGTACGAACTGCTCGGTATTACCTCGACAGGATGGATCTTCCTGAGTACTCCCTCGGAGAGCGGGTATACACTCGAAATACTCGATTCCCGGTCACGACGCATACAACGGCGGTACTTGTCGATTGCCCCGGATGAACTGGTGTATAACGCCCTTCATGTGTCTTCAGGAGGAATTCTGTCCGCATTGCTTGCTAGCGACTATGATGCGCGCATTGTATGGTGGAGAACCGACATGATTATCGGAGAGGCCTTGCGGTGAAAGACGAACAGGAGGAGGGTTTCGACCGATCCCGTTTCAACTATCACTATGACCGGGAACGTCGCCTCGAGCGGGCAACCGAGCCGGTTCGACGAACCTATACGGAAGGGTATACGCCGAACAAGGGTTTTATCAAAGGTTTAACCGCAAATACCGGATTGAAAAGCATCCTGATGGTCATTGTCATGTTGTCCCTTACCCTGGTAGCGCTAAACGTGCTTGGCGACCCGCCGGGCACCGTGCGCATCCAGGATTCAAAGGCGGCCCTTAAAGCGTTTCTTTTCGATGACAAGATCTATGTAAATTTGGTGTTTGCCGCCAAAGAAAGCTCTTCCCGATCAATCTCCGTCGTTTCTGCGATTATTACCGGACTGGATGGCTCGGGGAACGTTGTTGCCGAACGAGAAATTGCCGGTGCCTGGTCGAATGAACCTCTCGCTTTACGTACCATTTTTGAGGATTTTGATATTGTAAAGGTGAATGCGTCAATAATGCTTGACGGGAAGGTGTTTCAACTGACTGTCAGTGTTGACCGTAACTGATCTTTTTACTATTCTTGTATTATCAGGAGTCCAGAAATGTTGCAGTTTTATTTTCTTTCGGTATTGCTCAATGCGCTTACCGGCATACTGTTGGTATTCGCCGGAAAGAATGTTATTTCCGGACAGGATACTGCATCCATGCCGTCAATTGCCTATGATGAAACTGTCAGGTTGGTTCTGGGAATTTTGACAGCTGTCACAGGTTTTTTCAAGCTCCTGACGGTAATCAGGGGCGACATACCCGTTATCGGTGACCTGATTCCCGCACTTGCAGGTCTTGCGGCCGGAACTGTGCTGTTGTATGAATTTTATCGAAGCCGTACGCACATAGAGGAGGATTCACTTCCCTCAATTCTCGTTTTCATAGTTCATAGTGACAAATATATCGGTATTGCTGCCATCATTTCTTCGGTATTGCATTTTTTCTTTCCCTACGTACTTTTTCTGTAATAGTGCATGAAAAAGTCAATTGCCGGTATTATCTATAGAAATGGTCGGTTTCTTATCGGTCATCGTCTGGAAACCGGAGAGATGTCCGGACGCTGGGAATTTCCCGGAGGCAAGGTTGATGCGGGCGAGTCTCCCGAGGAAACCATCCGAAGGGAATTTCGTGAAGAAATGTCGATAGATGCCGAACCACTCTATTTGCTTACCACCACACGTTTCTCGAACAGACATGGTGATGTTGAATTGCAGGCATGGTGTATTGATGTTCCGGAAACATTTTCGCCTGTCCTGACAGAGCACAGTGAAATCTCGTGGGCTACACTTGACGAGATTGAACAGCTTGAATTTGTTGATTCCGATTTGCTGTTGCTTCCCTTTCTCCGCAATTGGGTTGTCAAAGGTGCCCCTCATGTCTAGGTACGTCTGGCGATACTGTATAGCATTGTTGATGTTCTTTTCTCTTCTGAGTTCAACGTCCTGTCAAAACAGAAAATCTCTGTCAACGCTTGCGTTTGAAGACACCCCGATCCTGTCTGTGGATGAACGTATCGCTCTGGTTGTCGATCCCTATGTCTCTTTACGTGATATTCCGGGTCCGGCAGGAATAACCATAGCCCATGCCAGGCGCGGCGATATTTTTGCTATAACCGGTAAACGCTTGCTCATTGACGGGCAGAATCGGGTGCTGTGGTTTAATCTTGGCGAGGGTTGGGTGTTATCAACCGCTGTGCAGTTGTATTCCTCCCGTGCACGCGCCGAGAGCGCTTCGCGGTTACTGAAGGAGTAAGCTGCACGGTTCTTGTGTCAGCTTTTTCTTCCCAGTTGACCGCATGCTCCTCCAATTTTATCGCCCCTTCGCATTCTCAGGGTTACGGTCAGTCCCTCCCTTTCAAGCATATGGGCGAAACGGTGTACCTCGGCAGTGGACGGAGTGGAGAAGGGCAAACCGGGAACAGGATTCCAGGGAATCAGATTGATATGCACATGTAAATCACGGGCAAAATCTGCCAGCTGTCGGGCATGTTCGACCTTGGTATTGACATCCTGCATAATTGCGGCTTCCAGGGTTACCCGGTTGCCCGTTTTCTCTATATAATACGCAATGGCTTTCCGCAATTCAGAAAGGGAATTAGATCTGGTCACCGGCATCAGACGTTCCCTGAGTACGGGATCTGCTGTGGTGAGGGAAACGGCAAGACGAACATTAGGGCCCTGGTCCGCCAGTCGATAAATTCCTTCACAAAGTCCCGAAGTTGAAACCGTGATTCTTCGCCGTGAAAGAGCCCTCCCGTCAGGGTGAGTCAATATTTCAACGGTTCGCTGAATAGCTTCAAGATTAAGAAGCGGTTCTCCCATTCCCATAAACACAATATTATCCAGCTTTCCTACTGCATCTTCTAAATGATAAAACTGCTCGACTATCTCAGAGACATCCAGATTCCGTGAGTATCCAATATGTCCTGTTTGGCAAAAGGCACATCCCATCGGGCAGCCAACCTGGCAGGAAACACAGGCTGTTTTTCGTCCCTTCATATCGGTAAGGAGCACTGTTTCAACGGCACTGTTATCGTCAAGCTGTATTTGCAGCTTTACCGTGCCATCAGGATCCCTCAGCGTCTGAGCAACCGTGGTCGAGAATACCCGGTAGTTCGCTGACAGAGCGTTTCTCAGGGGGAGCGGCAGGTTTGTCATTGACGGGAAATCCCTGCTGCCGTCCGCTATCCACTTAAAGATCTGCTTTGCCCGAAACGGTTTATCAAGTGTATTCAACGAAAAAAGCTCCTCCGGCAGAAAACCGGAAAGAGCTTTGGGAGGCGAACCGGTTGTATTCATGTTCAACCTTTCAGTTTGTCCAGCATCTCGTTTATCAGCTGATTCCGGATCCCCAGCCGCTGGAAATCCTGAAGACACTGAATTGCTTTTTGGCGATCACCGGTATTGACGTAACATTCAGATAACTCCAGATACAGGCGGTAATTTTTCGGATCTGACTGGATCAGACGGGTTAGGCTTGTTGCCGCTTCATCGTATCTTCCCTGAATCTTGCTTATCATTGCAAGGCCGAGTACTGCATATACATCAAATTCAATATCAAGTGCCCGCTGATAATAGTCCTGGGCCATTTCATAATCGCCCATGTTTCTGTACGCATCTCCCGCGCGGGTAAGTATGACCTTGTTGTTCGGGTCTTTTTGCAGAATCTTGTTCCAGTATTCGACGGATCTGAATTGCTGATTCATACCCCGGTAACAGTCCGCCAGACCAAATAACGCGTAGAAATTATCGTCATCCATTTCAAGCGCGCGCTGAAAATAGTAGATTCCCTGTTCAAAAGTTTTCAGTTTACGATGACAATTCCCGATTGAGGTAAGAACCCGGATATCAATAGAATCCTCATTCATTTCCAGCATCTTTTGCCAGTAATACAATGCGTCGCGGTATTCCTTGAAATCATAATGAAGGTGTCCTAGCCCGATCAGCGCATAGGGATTGTTTTCTTCCATATCGAGTACCCGCAGATACAATACCTTTGATTGCCTGAAATCGCGTATTTTCCGGTACGCATCGGCTACCCGGGTCAATACGGTAATATTTCTGTCGTCATGCTGCAGGTACTGTTCCCAAATTTCGATCGCTTTGTTGTATTGATTCAGTGCCTTGTAACAGTCGGCCAGGCCAAAGAGGGCATAGTTGTTTCCCGGATGAAACTCAAGACATTCTGTATAATACTCCACCGCGTCACGAAAGCGGTTTCTTTTTCTGGCAGCATCACCGAGTCCGACCAATGCGTAATTATTTTGCTGTTCAATATCCAGAATCTTTCTGAAGGCGTTTTCCGCCTCGTCTATATGGTTATCTTTCAAAAGCAGATATCCGTTCTTGGATAATTCCGCTATTTCATTAAACTTTTTTTCTTCTTCTGTAATTCCAGCCGTCGGTTCAGGAATCGGCGGCATTTCATTCAATAAATCGGACATTTTAAACCTCTTGGTTATCTTTGATAATAATCTGAATCGTCGTTGCAATTTTTTCTATTATCGGATCTGCTTTACGTTTATTGTGCGCAAGCCAATACATCTTTAATGCTTCAAGATGCTTGTTCTTGTCGAGCAGAACATCACCAACGCGCGAAAGCCCGTCCGAATAACCGGTTGTGATGAAGATTCTTTTTGCTGAATCTATATCACCCTTGTTGAAAAATTCATTTCCCTTTCGGTTCAAAGCCGCTTTTTGTTCAGAACTGAGATTCTGTACCGGAGTGTCGGTTGTTTTAATCAAACCTTCTGTCGGAATACCATTCTTTTGGTTATCAGTAATGAACTTCAAGGCAAGCCCTTTATCAATAATAAGAAATTTGTGTAACTAGTGCAAGATAAAAATGTAAAAATCTCAAATCTTCTTGAAAAACGGACACTCATGCGCTATGCGTTCCTCATGCAATTCCGCTTTTCAGTTTTAATTATCTGTCTTCGTGTAAAAATCTACTATCGATCTTCCGTATACCCGTTGGTCTGTGCGAATCATGTTTCCAATTCTTGCCGGCAAATCCTTTTCCTTTGGCCGGTGCATCAAGGTTTGTCCACCCGTGGCCAGGACCGGCAGTTTCCCTGTCATTTCGATCAAACTCGCATGATATCGATAGGGAAAGGGGGGATCGAAATAAATAATATCAAATACTTCCTTTGATCGTTTCAAATATAGTTCAACCGACATGAATTTGCACTCTATTCGATGAGGCGCGATAGCGATATTCTTGAATATCGTTTCCACTTTCAGGGAATCTTTTTCGACAAGGAAGACGGGATGCGCACCCCGAGATGAGGCTTCCAGGGCGCATATGCCCGAACCGCTGAACATATCAAGAAAGGATTTTCCTGTCAGATCTCCCAGAATGGAAAAAAGCGATTCTCTCATCCTGTCCATGGCTGGCCGAATAACCCCGGGTGGGCATTCTACCGTTCTGCCGCATAATATTCCTCCGGTTATTCTCATTTCCAGCCCTGCCTCCGGATTATTCCGTCAGCAGCTCTGAGTCCTGAAGCCCATGCACCTGTGATGCCGCGGGAGGTTCCGGCTCCATCACCGATAAGGTAGATGTCCGTATCAGCCATGAAATTGTTATCTATGAATTGGGGTTTATTTGCGTACAGTTTAATCTCCGGATAATATAATATGGTGCCAGGATGTAATACCCCCGGCACAATGGTGTCCAGTTGTTTAAGCGCCTTCCATATTGACCGGAGAAATTTTGCAGGCATCGCAAGGGATATATCCCCGGGAGTACACGAGGGCAGTGACGGGGCAAAATCATATAGATCATCATTCAATCCGTCCCGGGTTGTCCGTTTTCCCAGACGAAAATCTCCGATTCGTTGCATGATCGGATGTCCCCCTCCGGTCAGCATTGCCAGAGACGCCAAATACTCGGCATAATCCTGTCCTGAGGCGATCGGTTGGGTAAAGTCAACACTTTTGAGCACTGCAAAGTTCACCAGCCCGTTTGTTTTGTTGCCAGCCGAGAACGCATGCCCGTTGACGCTATACCAGATTTGTCCGTTGGCCGCTGTGTATCGTTCCTGCACGACGTGCGCTGCGCCAGAGTTTGTACAGAATGTGCGCGTCCGCTCGGGAAAAAGGAATTTCGGATCATAGTAATCCCGAACTATGGGGTAATTGTCTATGCGTGTTTCGACGCGGATACCGACATCAATACTGTTGTCGGTGAACGGAATCGAATTGGCACTCATGAATTTTCGCAGAAAGTCAAAGCCATGCCTGCCGGGAGCAAGAATGAGCTGGTTCCATTGAATATCCCGGCGGGATGTATGGGCGATTTTCTCCTGTTTGTCGATCGACAGTAATTCTTCTTCAAGCGCAATCGTCACTCCTGCCTTTTCAAGGCGGGCTACGAGTTCCTTGATCAAGGCAAGTCCCCCGTCAGTTCCCAGGTGGGATTGACGAATTGAAAGAAGTTCTACTCCTATCCGGCTGGCCCTCTTCTGATAGGTTGCTATATGTTTTTGGGGCATAATATCCGGTTTCAGGAAGTTTTCAGTTCTTTCCAGGTATTGTGCCGCGCTTTGCCTGTCCCAAAACTCTACCGGGAATCCGATAGGGTAGGTAAAGTTCATCTTGCAGTCATTGCGCAAACCACCCGATGAGGTTTTATTCTGCTCGAGTATCAATATACGTGCCTGGGGTCGTGTTTCCAGAATTCCGAAGGCCGCACCCAGGCCTGCAGGACCTGATCCTGCGATCAGGCAATCAAAGTGTTCCATATACCTAGAGTATATCAGAAGTTGAGGAGCTCGCTCAACTCGCTTTGTGAAACGACATCACGCGAATCCGAATTCGGATCATTATGTGCTATATCGTCCACAATGCGGGAGGACAACTCCTTGTGTTTCACATGAATATCCCTGATTTTCGGGATCAATTTCACAAAATCGTCTTTCAGTGATGTTTTAAGCGAGGGAATGGATTCCAAGAGCTGAATATAGCGTCTTTGACACGAATGAACACTGTGTAGCAGCTGTACATATCCGGATATTCGGGAATTTTCGGACAGCTGTCGGTATATTTTTGTGATTGTTATATCAAAAAAGAGGATGTCATCCAGCAGCTTGTCGAAAAAATATTCGGACGACAAATCAAGAAGAATACCTTCTTTAGTCAGATCGATTGAACGGGACAGATGATACAAATTATCCTGAAACACTATGTTTTGAAGCATTGAAGTTATCCTCCAGATTGAGCCGGGGAAGTCTGGTGATCCTCTCCGGATTTTCAAATGACCTGATTCCCTTCTTATAATATCGGCAGGTGTGTTCGATCCTTGACCAAACACGGTCAAACTGATATTCTTCCATACCGGTTTTTGTCGCATGACAAGACCACACTCCCGCCCGCAACTATACGAGTCGCGGGCCCAGAAATGTGTCCGTAGGAGGAAACATGAGAAAGTATGAACTTATGGTCATTTTCCCGTTGGAAGAAGACCTGTTCAAGGAAGGCGCTGAGGGCGTTCGCAAAATTATCGGTGATTTCGGCGCGCAGATCATCAATGAAGAGCCGTATGGCGATCGTGATCTGACCTATGAAATCAAAAAACGCAAACGGGGCCGCTATGTTCTGTTCAATATCAATGCATCACCGGAAAAAATTGTTGAAATGGATCGCCAGCTTAAATTGAATGTCAATGTGCTGACCTTCCTTTTTGTTCGCGTAGAAGAATAACCCATTCCCAAGGAGTTGTCCGTGGCAGATGTAAACAGAGTAGTTCTTATTGGACGATTAACCCGTGACGCCGAGTTGAAATATACCTCCGGCGGAATGGCTGTCTGCAAGTTTTCTCTCGCGGTCAACAAACGCCGTAAAAACGGCGATCAATGGGTAGAAGAGGCGAATTTCTTCGATATCGTTCTTTGGGGACGTGCCGGGGAATCGCTCAATCAATATTTGGTGAAGGGAAAGCAGATAGCTGTTGAAGGCGAACTGCACCAGAACAGGTGGGAACAGGACGGACAATCTAGAAGCAAGGTCGAAATCATGGCTTCAAATGTCCAGCTCCTTGGTCAGGGAGGATCCGGCTCTGCCGGTGGTTCTACGTCTTCCAGTCAGGGTAATTTTTCTCAAGGAAATGCTCCCTACCAGAAAAGAAGCGCTCCCCAGACGGAAATGGATGACTCCATTCCACCCGACTTTCCCGATGATATTCCATTTTAAGGAGAAACACTATGTCTGACGAGAAGATGAGAGATATGGACGCTGATATTCAAATGCAGGATGTAATGCGCGACGACGATGGTCGTGGTTCCGGTGGCAGAAAGGGCAAGCCCTTTTTCCGGAAAAAAGTGTGCCGTTTTTGCACGCAAAAGACCCGGATTGATTACAAGGATTCTGACGGTCTGCGCCGGTATACTACAGAACGCGGAAAGATTCTTCCGCGCCGCATTACCGGCACTTGTGCAAAGCATCAGCGCCGTTTGGCTCTCGAGATCAAACGAGCCCGCGCCCTTGCGCTGTTGCCCTACGTTGTAAGCTGAGCGTGAGCGATAATTCTCGAAACAAAATCCCGGAAGCTTCCACACGGTCTCTTCCGGTGGTTTTGGTTGCGGCAGTTCTCGTCTTTATTTCTACGGAACTGCTGCCGGTTTTATTGCTTCTGTTCCCGCTACCTCTTTTTTATGTTCTTTTTGCCCATGGCCGACGGTCTTTTGTAGTGGCCCTGGCTTTGTCCTATGTGTCGGGGGTTGTGTACTCTCTATTGGTTATGTCCCGATCTTTTAATGATGCAATTTTTTCGCCCGTGTTTTTGTTTGCACCCCTTGCTTTTTTTGCTGTTGCCGACAAAAATACAGGTTTTCGCTCTTTATACAGGTTGTTATGCTCTGCGCTTTTATTTGCCTTTATCTGGTTCATTTTTGTCACTTCCAGCGGTTTTTTGAAAGAACTTGATGACCTTATTTTATCTACCAGTGAGACCGTGTATCGTCTGACGAACGAAATGACAGCTGAAGGGAGCAGGGCTTTCAAAGGCGAGATGTTATCGGCTGCACAGCTCTATGACTTACTATGGAATACTTTACTGTATTCCCTTATGCCCATGGCTCTTGTCATGTATGCGTTTTCCTGGCGTACAGGTCGTTCGCTGGCCTGCCGGATACAGAAGTTGAAACATCTGCGCTATTCGCTCGCTGATTTTTATTGCGGGCGACATATGGTGTTTCTGGCAGCTTTCGGAATGGTTTGCATTATAACCGGCCGGCTAACCACGTTACGGCTTTTCTTGATTTTAGGCTGGAATTTGTTGGTGTCAGCCTCCTTTATCTTTGTTTTGCAGGGTGCGGGAATTTTGCAATGTATCCTCCGGTTTTTGCGTTCTACCGGCAGGCGAATACCGCGAATTCCCCTGTTTCTTTTTGTTGTGTTCACCGTTTTCTACGGTTGGCCAGTTTTTTTGATCGCATTGTTGATCGTTGGTGTATTGGAGTGCTTTATTCCACTGCGCAAACGGTTTATCAATACAGAACATCCTTCATTGCCTGGTCAATAAGGGGTTCGCCTGACACTGTTGATCCAACTCCTGGACGCGGCAGTGATCAATTTTTTTTAGTAAGGAGCTCGAAATGAAAGTAATTCTTAACGAAGATGTAAAGCATCTTGGTGAAGAGGGCGATGTAAAGGTTGTCGCCAATGGTTATGCGAGGAATTATCTTTTCCCCCGCAATCTCGCCCTTCCTTGTAATGATGTAACACTTGCACATTTTGAAAGCAGAAAGGCTGAAATCGAGGCAAAGAAAGCTTCCAAGCGCAAGGATGCCGCAAGCCTCAAGGAAAAGCTCGAAGCACTGACCATCAAATTGGTAATGCCCGCCGGTGCAAATGGAAAGCTCTATGGAGCAGTCACCAATCAGACAATTGCCGATGAACTGATCAAGCTTGGTTACGAAATTGAGCGAAAGCGCATTGAGCTCCCCGGTTTGACTTTCAAGAGCGTGGGTAATTACTCGGTAACCGTCCGTCTGTATGAGGGTGCAACCGGTACTATTCCTGTCAGTGTTGAAGCCCAGCCCGAAAACAACGAAAAAAGCGTACCTACCCATAAGCATGAACGGGCTTCCCGCCGCCATGCAGCGGAGGAACAGCAGATCGGTGACAATGCTTCCGAATCTGCATCAACCTCCGATCAGGAGTAATACGCTCCATGATTCCGTCCTCGCTCAAGGATAAGGTTCCTCCCCATAATCTGGAAGCAGAACAGGCTACACTGGGGGCGCTTCTCCTTGACGCGGACGCCGTGGGTACCGTTATTCGGTACCTGCGGCCTGACACCTTTTATTCCCTTCAAAATCAGAAAATATTCCAGGCAATTCTTCAGTTGTTCAACAAGGGTCAACGGTGTGATCTCATAACCCTGACAGAGGAATTAAGACAGAATAATTTGCTTGATGCGGCTGGCGGTCCTGCCTACATAGCTTCGCTGACCGATACCGTTCCCACAAGCGCAAATATTGAATATTACGCAAAGGTTGTCCTTGAAGGCTCTGTCAGACGCGCCTTGCTTGGTATATCAAACAAGATTATATCGAGCGCTCATAATGAGGCAATCGACAGTCGAGCCGTTCTGGAAGACGCGCAAAAGCGAATATTCGAGCTGACCGATGCCAATCAGTCGGCAACTATCAAGACGCCGAAAGACATCATCCCCCTTGCTATCGAGGCCATTGAGCGTTTGTATCATACCCGTGACTCCTTCACCGGCGTTCCCTCGGGCTTGATAGAGCTTGACCAAATGACGAGCGGATTCCAGAAATCGGAGTTGATCATTATCGGAGCTCGACCGTCAGTAGGTAAAACAGCCCTCGCGTTGACAATGGCATCCCATACCGCAGTTAAAGAGAAAATACCGACGGCCTTCTTTTCCCTGGAAATGTCGGATATGCAGTTAATGCAGCGTCTCATTTCGTCAGAGGCCAAGATTCCCTCGGAAAAAATCCGGACTGGCTTGCTCAAGATGAGCGACTTCCAGTGTATACAGGATGCTGCCGGTCTTATTTATGATGCGCCCTTGTATATCATTGATATGCCGAACATGAAACTGCTCGATCTTCGTGCTATGGCCCGCCGTTTGAAAGCGCAATTTGACGTTCAGATTATTTTTATCGACTACCTTACGCTCATTACCAGTGAAAATTCGCAAATCCCGCGTCACGAGCAAATCGCAGAAATTTCACGTTCATTGAAAAGTCTTGCGCGCGAATTGAACATTCCCGTCGTTGCCCTTTCCCAGGTACGACGCGATGCGGAGGGTAAAAAACCGGTTCTCGCCGATCTCCGTGAGTCCGGTTCCATTGAACAGGATGCGGATGTTGTTATGTTTTTGCATCGCGAACGTGTGCAATCGCAACGCGATGGCGGGGATCAGTCCATCCCGACGGAACTAATTGTCGCAAAACAGCGAAACGGTCCGATTGGTGACGTCGATATTTTATTTTTGCCGCGTTATACCCTTTTTGTCAACAAAACAAACGGATAGATCAAATATCGAGGCAGAACGCTTTTTGACCAGTCACGTTTTGACGGCGGAGCCGCCGCCAAGAACGCTCTTGCAGACATGCTATCAATATTCCATCCACATGTGCTTGTCGGTAAAAACTGCAGAAATTTCCGGTACGGAGGAATTCATCCGATACCAGGTTATTGAGCCATCATGATTCAAGGTAACCATATAGGAATCCATGGCAATAACCCGTTCCGGGAGGGAACTAGCACGATTGAATCGTTTTTGCGTGCCATTTTCTGTATAGAGTGCGGTGACCGATGTTTTTCCCAGTGTAGTAAAGAGCCCCTTTCCGTCATACGCCGAATAGGCCGTCAGGTCTTCATCCCCATACGCAGCTTCGGGTTTGATTATCGCCTGAGCAGCAGTTTCATGATCGACGCTAATTTTGATCAATTCAGTTTGGGCTCCGGAGTCGTTTTTACGCACCAGAAACGCATGCAAAACAGATTCGTTCAATTCAGTTTGGGATAATTTCAAACCATAACAGAGATCCCCATCCGCTTTCAGGGGTACGGTTTCACCGGTTTCCGTATGGATATACTGTAATACGAAGGGAGATATTGTCGTGTAGGATTTTGAAACAATCAGTTTATTGGTGTGTATAAGAACCGCGTCCTGAATACCCGCACCCTGATAGGTGAATGCAACCCGGGAAGTATCGATGTCGACAACAGTAATCAGACGCGAGCCCTCCACAAGAGATGCATATCGCCCGGTAAGCTGAACGGAACGAATAGAATCCACCGGTTCATGAAGAATTGTCCGTGTGTCCCCGTCAAGTGAGGTTTTCACGAAGGGAGCCGTGCGGGTAGTTGACCAGAAAAACAGTTCGCCCTCATGCATTCTTACTCTGTTTCCCTCAATCCGGTCAAATGCGAATACAGGCGGTCTTCCGGGACCCGATGAAATAAACAACGCTCCATCGGAAAGGACAAATAATCGGGCTCCATCTGAATGGATGTCATCTATTCTTGTAATCCGGTGTGCGGTAACCGCTGTAAATGTCGAATCCTGATTAGCCGGGTTGTTTCGTTTACAGGAATATACGGCACCTTGACTGGTACCGATAAAAACATTGCTTGTGTTTACTGTCACAGCGGTGATCTCATTGTCGGCAAAGGTGTCAGGCAGTATCCTGTTGTCCGATCCGTCATGAAGGATAATTCTGCCTTCCTCATCTTTTGAAAACCACAGTATGTCGGCATCCGTTTCCGCAGCGGAAAAAACCGGAATAGGCGTAGATACTGTACGGAGTGTGCGGCCGGTAGTTGTTTCTACTATGTATATTTGTCCATCCTTGTACCCTGCAAGAGACAGACCATTAGCGAAAAGAACCGTGTTTACAAGAGATGTTGGTCCCGGATATTCTGCCCGCTCCGTTCCTTTTTGTATGTCAGTGTATACAATTCTGCCAGAGGGACCGTACGTTATGATATTTGTTTCGGACGCGCCGGTTGCTGCAAAGGACACAATTCCGGGAGATTTCGCGAATACGGTTTTCAGTGATCCTGTGTTGCCGTCAAGTGTGGTAATTCCTTCAACCGAGGTATTGCCAACGAACAGGTACGTGCCCCTGGCTGACCAACTTATACTGGTTACTGAATCCCGAAACCGCTTGGCATACAGTCTTTTCTTCTGCATAACATCCCAGACGGACACACGGTGTACGCTGAATCCATCCGACTCGTATGCCGCAATCACTGTGCCGTCCGGATGCGGAGCAATTTGTTTTACCGGAATATTCGAAATCTGCCAGGTATCAACGAACCCTTCTGCTGTATACCAGGAAATGAATCCGTCGACAGATGCACTGAAGTAAGTCCTGGCATCGCGGGCTATCTTCAGGTCGGTTACCTCTTTTTCATGCATTCTGGCAAAAGAATTCGCCTTCCAGAATGTTGCGGTAAGTTCCGTCCCGGAACTATCCTCGCTGCTGTGTTCGTCTATTTCCTCGACTATCGCCGATGGAGAGTCTTGAAGCCGGGGACTATACCCTTCAATCTCGTGAAGAACTGGTCTGGTTTTTGCTTCTACTGACGTGCAGGAGACGATCAGCGTCGTAAGACATAATAATATGGTCAACCGGTTAATCATGGGCGGTATCCTCGATAAGTATATTTTTGCAGGAAATATACATTTTGTTTTGCAATCCCGCATACAGTGAATTTCCGGGATTGGATCGTACGTCTTCCCGTATTGTATTATACAGTGTTAGTGGTACCCGGGTTACAGCCATCTCGTTTTCTTTCAGACCGTAGATATGAAAAACCAGTTCCTGTCGGTCATTGATCCCATTATACAGAATCTCAAGATTGGGAGTTGATCCACCTTCGCTTGCCTTGGTAGCAAGATGATATTTGATTGCCTCTATACTCAGGCAGTCAAGTTCATCCTTGATTACTGCAAGGCGGTCACAGAGTTCAGCGTAGCCGAACACGACGGAAATACCATCGGGTACCGTTTTGATATCTCCAAGATAGGCCAGCCGTTCTATTTCAGGAAGCATGATCACTGTCGCATTCTTTGAAACCCATTCTATACGGGTCTCGAGGTCAAGACGTAGTTCCGCATTACATGCGGGACATATACAGGTCAAAAAGGTATTGTCCTGGATGCTGGCATAATATTCAGGATTTGAATCAAGGTTGATTACATCGGGAATATCCGCCATGAAGTGCTGATCACAATGACAGGTAATGCTTCGCATATGTATCTCCTTATATTAACGGGACAAGAAACGTATATCGCTGAAAAGAGCCAACAAAAATACAGTCATTATCAGGGCCATACCGACTAATTGTGCATTATACAATATCTTTGGCTTGATTTGTTTTCTGATAACAAGCTCTATTGCAGCCAGCATGATTTGACCGCCATCAAGTACCGGAACGGGCAGAAGGTTCATCAAGAAAAGCGAAACACAAATGATGGCAATGAGTTCCCCAAGTCCGCTCATACTTGTTGAGGCAACTTCACCAATCATGAGCGTGATACGGACAGGCCCCGATACTGCCTCTCCCAGGTCAACACCCTTAAATAAAAGGCCAAGACTTTTAAATGTGAGGGACATCAGCTTGACCGTTTCCTGGGTGCCGACAACAAGACTTCCGGGGAATCCTGCCCCGGGCACGGTTATGGGGATGGTATCCCATATAATTCCCGTTTCAATATCTCTTCCGTCATCGGGATATAACAGTACCAAAAGGTAATCAATTACCAGATCATTGCGTTGAATTCGTATGGTTACCTGTTCTGGTTTGTCGGAAAGCGCAGTTATAAAATCCATATAATTACTGACAGAGGTACCATTAACCGCGATGATTTCATCCTTATCGCGTAATCCGGCAGTTTCTGCCGCTGAACCCGGTTTTATTGATGCAATAGTGAGGGGTACCCATGGATAAATACCAATTCTTCCACCGCCTGTTTTTTTATCGAGCGATGGAACGATACGGGTTGTCTGTGTTGTCCCATTGCGTTCAAACTTTATGGTAAGTTCTTTCCCTGCACTAACAGCAATTGTTTGTTGTATATCCGCCCAGGTCTCCGTTTGTTTGGCATCGATAAATAGAATTCGGTCACCTGCCATAAGACCGGCATCATCGGCGGGTGTTCGTTCCTGCGTATACACCGAAGAGGGAATAATCCTATTTCCGTGGGTGTTATAGCTGTACCCTGTTGCGCTCACAATGGTCAACGCTAGTACAGCAAATAAAAGATTAGCCAGGGGGCCTGCAAAAGATATCCATATGCGTTTCACAGCCGAGGCACCATAAAATGATCCTGGTTCCGAGGGTATTGCACTGAGGCCTCTGTCCAGGGCTTCTCTGAATGCGTGCTCTCCCTTCATACCGCAATAGCCGCCGATGGGGAAGGCCGATAGTCGATATTCAGTATTTCCATATTTCTTTTTCAGCAAAACCGGTCCCCATCCGATGGAAAAGCTCTCGACCGTAACACCGCACATACGGGCAGCAAGGAAATGACCGAGTTCGTGAATGAAAATGACAACCCCAAGAGCAAGTATTCCGAAGATAATTTGTATCATGAGGTCAAACTCCTTATTTCTTCTGACGCGTAATCCCGTGCACAGCCATCAATTTCCATGACCTCTTCAAAGCTGTCAGGTTCCTTCGTCCAGTCTCTCTCCAACACACCAGCTGTTACCTGTGCAATCATGGTAAAAGATATTTTCTTTTCAATGAAGGCTTCTACTGCTTTCTCGTTTGCTGCATTGAAGGCAATTGTGTATCCTCCGCTTAATGCTGCGGCCCGGTAGGCCATACCCAGGAGTGGAAAGGCATCATGACGTGGGGGTTGAAAATCCATGGAAATAGCCTGTGAGAAATCCAGTTCTTTCAGGGTACCTGGTAGATATTCGGGCCAGGAAAGAGCAAGTGCTATCGGATGACGCATGTCGGGCGGTGACATTTGGGCGTACAGCACTCCATCTGTTGTTCTGACGAGTGAATGGATTAAGCTTTGCGGATGAATGACAACTTTGACCCGTTCGGCGGGTAGGTCGAACAGCCTGCAAGCCTCAATGACTTCAAGCCCCTTATTCGCCAGCGAGGCTGAATCAATGGTTATTTTGGGACCCATTGACCAAGTTGGATGATTCAAGGCATCTGAAAGTTGGACCTTGTCTAGTTCTTCTCGGGAATAATTCCGGAAGGGTCCTCCCGAAGCGGTGAGGATAATTTCTTTTATTCGATTGGTGCCATGAGCCTGTATCAGACTGAATACCGCGGAATGCTCGGAATCTACCGGGAGTATTTGTACGCCTTTGTCATTAGCCAGTTTACGAATTAACGGGCCCGCCATGACGATAGTCTCCTTGTTCGCCAAGGCAAGATGCTTTCCGGATGCAAGCGCTGCACGTGAAGGAAGCAAGCCGCTTGCACCTGCGATACCGTTAATCACTATATCTGCATCATTGTTTTCTATAAAGTCAAGCAAGCTTTTCGTTCCGGAAATGGATGAGAGGCAGGTTGGAATATGTGGAAAATCTTTTTGAACTTTCTGTAAGGCTTCTGCATCAGTATGTGCCGTAACCCCGGTCAATTCATATTGGTCAGGATATGCCTTAAGTATATCAATGGCACTGGAACCAATTGAACCAGTCGCTCCGAGAACCAATACTTTTTTTTTGTGCTTCATTGTCATGTCCTGAATAGGAAATCGAACAGGATGTAATAAATGGGAGCGGACAGAAGAATTGAGTCTATACTGTCCAGTACGCCACCTCTTCCAGGAATCAGGGTTCCTGAATCCTTAATACCTGCTGAGCGTTTGATCGATGATTCAATAATGTCGCCGACAATGGCGGCGAATGCGGTCAAAAGACCCAGAATGATCATGCGAATGCTGTGTCCCGGAAAGACTTCGGGAAAGAGGTGTCGGGCAAGGAGTCCGGCAAGTATTGAACCGAGAAATCCGCCGGCAAAACCTGCTATGCTTTTATTGGGGCTAGCGGGAACTATCCCCCGATTGTTTTTTCCAAACAGCATACCAAAGAACCAGGCAAGCGAATCGCAGCCAAAAACCATCAATAAAAAAAGCATGAGTATGGTTCCTGCATGTTGCCAGGCAGTCATTATTGAGAGATACATGGCCAAATATCCGGGATAAATTATTATTATGAATGCCGATGCGATTCGCCCGATTGCTTCCTCAAATTTTCCGGAAAATCCAAGTAAAAACTCAAATGACAGGGTTAACACGCTTGCAATCGCAATGGAGAATGTAATCAGTCTGAAAGGCAAATCAAGTACAGCGTATAAAATAGCCGAGACGGGTATCAACAGACCCAAAAAAAGGATGACGGGTAGGGGATAGACCGGTAGCTTGAAAGACAGGATGCTTCTCATCTCAATAATCGCTACCGCGCAAAAAAACAGCAGTTCGATATGAAGAACCAGGTAGGTATTATGCGGCAAAAAAAAGACAGATGCTAAAATGAGCGGTAGGCCGACAAAAAATAACAAAAGGCGTTCAATGAGTTTTTTCATTTTGCGTTCCCGAATCTTCTTTCCCTGGATTGGTACTCCCTGATGGCCTCGGATAAGTGTTCTCCCGTCCAATCAGGCCATAGTATATCACTGAAAAATAATTCAGCATAGGCTGACTGCCAGAGAAGAAAGTTACTTATGCGCTTTTCCCCCCCTGTACGGATCAAGAAGTCTACAGGTGGTAAATCGGGATAATCCAGATATGTACTGAAACTTTGTTCAGTAAGGTCAATAATTTTCTCTTGCGGAATTTTTTTTATTGCCCTGATAATTTCATTTTGTCCGCCATAGTTTATGGCTAATACTGTAGTAGTACGGGAGAAATGCGAAGTTTCACGAGTTGTTTCATCAATTTCATGGATAATTTCAGCCGGCAACCCGCTTTTATCGCCAATATGCATTACCCGAATGCCGTTTTCCCTGTAGAAAGCAAGCTCGGATCGAAGATGCGTCTTGAGTAATGACATCAGAAACCCGACTTCTTCTTCAGCTCGTTTCCAGTTTTCAGTGGAAAAAGTATACAGGGTTACAAAGGGTATACCTGTATCTGCTGCAAAACGGATAACACGTTTTGCAGCCTCAAGCCCCTCTTTGTGGCCATTGGACCGCGGCATTCCGCGTTCTTTTGCCCAACGTCCGTTTCCATCCATGATTATGCCAATGTGTCCAGGAAGTGAAGTCATCAGCCTTCCATTATTTCTTTTTCTTTATCATCAAGAATTTTATTGATATCTTGAATAAATTTATCGGTTTTCTTCTGAAGTTCATCTTCGGTAGTTTTCAGTTCATCTTCAGTTATCAAGCCGTCTTTTTGAAGCTTTTTTAGCTCGTCGTTACCGTCCCGACGAATATTTCTGATTGCAACCCGGCTAGTTTCAGCCTGAGCCTTGGCCTGTTTGACCAATTCTTTTCGCCGTTCTTCGGTAAGTGGAGGAATCGCGATGCGTATCACTTTTCCATCATTTGACGGATTAAGCGATAGTTCCGATTTCTGGATTGCTTTCTCTATTTCACCAATAAGAGCCTTATCCCAAGGTTGTATAACAACCAGTCTGGCTTCAGGTATTGATATGGTCGCGATCTGGCTGAGAGGAGATTTGTCTCCATAGTAATCGACACGAATTTTATCGAACAAAGACGCTGACGCCCTTCCGGTGCGAATGGTATTCAATTCATCTTTCAGAGCTGTGATAGATTTGTTCATCCGTTCAATGTGGCCGTTTATTCTTTCTGACATCATATCCTCCAGGTTTGTCCCGTAAAAACAATGAAACCGGCCCTGTTTCCATGACCGGCTTCCAGTTCCATTCTGATATGTTTATTTTGCTCCGAGCTGGAACAATACAAGATTAGAGAGGCTTAGCGTTCCTCCTGCAGCCTTTCCGATTTCTTCCATTTTCTTGGAAACGGTAAGCTTGTCATCTTTTACAAAGGGCTGTTCAAGAAAGCAAATTTCGGCGAGATGTTTTTTCAATTTGCCCTGAACGATGCCAGCCTGTACATTTTCCGGCTTTCCGGATTCTTTTGCCTGAATCTTGAATATGCCGGTCTGTTCTTCAATGTAAGCCTGATCCACATCGGAGGTTCGTACATATCGCGGTATAAAAGCAGCAACATGAAGGCAGCAATCATACGCAAAATCCTGTACTTCTTTATTGCTAAATACAGAAGCTTTGTCTGCTTTCAACACGATCAAAACACCGGTTTTCTTGTCAGAGTGGATATATTTTGCTATATATTCATCCGCAGCGGCATTAACTGTAACAAGACGGGACAGAGCCATGTTTTCGCGTACTTTTGTGGCAAGATCAAGAACCATCTGTGACAGTTCAGGTGCAACGTCAGAATACCCCTTGTTCCAGGCAGTATTCAGAACATTGTCAGCCAACGCAATAAAGTCTACGTTCTTGGCAACAAAATCCGTTTCACAGGTGAGTTCAGCCATAACAGCTTTCTTTTCGTCATTTTTTATTACAATCAAGCCTTCAGTTGTTGCTCTGCCGGAGCGTTTTTCGACAGCTGCAAGACCTTTTTCCTTGAGAAGTTTTTCAGCTGCAGCCGCATCACCCTTGCATTCAACCAGAGCATTTTTGCATTCCATCATTCCTGCGCCGGTAATTTCACGGAGCGCTTTGACATCAGATGCCTTTATTTCCATAAAACCGTTTCTCCTTATTTCTCGTCATAGAGCTTGTCTTCGTCAACAAGCGGTTCCTGGTCATCGGATTCAATATCTGTCTTGGATTCCACCGGAGTATAGTTGCTGTAATCCACGATTTCTTCTTCATCAACCCGGCCAGCAAGAACACTGTCTGATGAGTCTTCATCATCATCCTGGAGATTCTCGATAATTTTCAGTCCATTTTCATTGTCCGCTTCTACTACAGCATTCGCAATGATTTGGGTGAACAGAGAAATGGCGCGAATTGCATCATCATTTCCGGGAATGGGGTAGTCGATGCCTTCGGGGTTGCAGTTAGTATCTACAACCGCAACAATGGGAATACCCATGCGGCGTGCTTCCGCAACGGCAATTGTCTCTTTTCTGGTATCGATGACAAAAATTATTCCGGGCAGATCTTTCATTTCTTTAATACCGCCCAGGTTTTTTTCCAGCTTTGTCTTTTCTTTTTGCAGTGCCGCAATTTCTTTTTTTGTCAGGCTCTCATAGGTGCCGTCAATTTCCATCTTCTCGATCTTTTTAAGGCGAAGAAGACTTTTCTTTATGGTAGTGAAATTGGTAAGCATACCGCCAAGCCAGCGGTTGTTAATGTAGAACATGCCACAGCGTTCTGCTTCCTTTGCGATAGTCTGCTGAGCCTGCTTTTTGGTTCCGACAAACAGAACGCTCTTACCTGCCGCGGTGGTCTTGCGTACCGCCTCGTAAGCCTCCTTGATCGAAAGAATTGTCTTCTGAAGATCAATGATATGAATGCCATTGCGTTCCGCGAAGATATACTTCTTCATGCGGGGATCCCAACGCTTGACCTGGTGTCCAAAATGTACACCTGATTCAAGCAAACTCTTCATGGTTACTACTGCCATGAGATTACTCCTTTGTCCTGCCGATACTGTGTATCAGCAAAGCCCTTCTCTGTGTCTCGGCCACATATCGTGTCCGGAAGATGTGCCGGTTGCCCGTTGCTAAACAACGAAATCATAACCGTGCTCGCGCAGGGTAACATATAATTCGTGTATAGGCAAGCCTACAATTCCACTGAAAGAACCGGATATCGAGCTGATAAAACAGGATGCAAGACCCTGTATTTTATATGAACCAGCAGCTCCCTGCCATTCACCTGAATCAAGATACTTCTCGACTTGAGCTTCATCCAGATCAATCATGGTTACCCGGGAAATGCTTGTTTTTGTCGAGATATATTGTGTTCCCGCATCAAACAGGCACAGTGCGGTGATTACTTCATGCGTGTTACCCGACAAATACATCAACATTTCTTTAGCTTCATCACGGCTGGAAGGTTTTCCGAATATGGAGCTGTTAATATGAATCAGTGTATCTGCTCCGAGCACCCATGATGCGGTTATGTTCATATTCGTTCTAATAACCGATTCAACTTTTTTCATGGCATGATATTCAGCAAGTTGTGCTGCATTCATCCCATCAACAGGCAATTCTTCATATTGTGGAGTAACTACCGTAAAGGGAATGCCAAGTTCCTTCAGGATTTCCTGGCGACGTGGCGAGGTGGATGCAAGAATGATGGGTTGCAAAAAAACTCCTCCAATGATTGACACGAATAGCGTTTTAACTTTATTATCTGCACATTCGGAAGATTAGCTCATTTGGATAGAGCGTTGCCCTCCGGAGGCAAAGGCGGTGGGTTCGAATCCCGCATCTTCCAGACATTGTAATATCATCAGGCGATAAAAAAACCCGGTTTTCACCGGGTTTTTTTTTATTGTCTTGTCGTCTGACTGGTATTGTTATTCGCGTTGTTTCCGTTATTTCCGCTAACCGTGCGTAAGACTTCATAGGCCCTGTTACGTACTGGCGTGACATAATTATAGTTACTCGCTATGCGGATAATCGAGGAGATCATTCCCGATTTGTTTTCAACGCTTGGAGCCAATTTTTCGTAGGTGTTAAGCACTTCCAGTGCAAGAGAACTGGTCGGCAGAATTATATCAAATTTGCGGGTAATCCAGTTGATCATCTCGACAACTTCATCATTATCATTAAATCCCAGTTCGCCCAGTGAGCGTACTGCGGAAGTGATAACCATAGGCTCATTGTCCGAATACATCACTGCCACAAGTGTATCTTTAGCCTGTTCGCTGCCCATTTTACCCAGAAGCTCGCAGGCCTTTGCCCGAACATCCGGGAAATTGTTCATCGTCCGACCACTTTCACGGGCTACCGACCCGACTCCCACCGTTGCCAGTGAATCAAGTGCAACCTGAATATCTTCTGTGGTCCTGCCAGACTCGATCGCATTTTCTATGTATTGGAGGGCGACCATCTTGTTATCCCGACCGTCTGCCGTTGCGAGTTCCCTGATGATGACGCCCTCAACCGAACTGAGATACGCTTCTTCAACGGTCATAATATTCTCTGTATTCTGGGCACCTGCGATACCGGAAATGACCAATGCAAATGAAGCGGCAATTGTTAGAACCTTAAAACGCATACAGAAGACCCTCCTGGTCATTAAAAACGTCCAATCCTTACAGGATTTTTATATACAAGCATATCACCGCTTCAAGCGGTTTCTTTTTTGAGGCATTAGCCGATTATTTCGCCAATTCTCAATCGCATATCTATACCATTATAACCGTCAACAAAGCCATTAAGTCAAGTGTAATCGGGTTTACTGATTTTTCAAGACAAGTTGCCACTTTTCTCCATATTTTTCCAGTATGTATATGGCAGCGGTGGAACCGGGTGCCAGTTCCATAATAACATATACCCTGGTCGGGCTGACATATTGAATATCATCCACCCGCATATTTTGTCGAGAGGGTACGAACACATACATAAAATAATCGCGGAGATTTCTCAGGCGAATTCCCTTGATTGGCAGGCTTGATGATACAGACTCGAGCACTGCCGGATCAGAATAGGTATCAACATACTCTGTAGACAGATATTCAAGCCATGCATCATAATTCCTTGCAAATGTAATTCTGTTCAGATCGCCCACAACCAGTTCAATTTCACTTTTGGTTTCCAGAAATGCTTTTTTGGTTATTGAAACCGTATCGAATGTAGCTACAACTTCTGTATCCTCGGCAACTGGAGCGTCAACGGGTTCTGTACGGGAAATATCGCTGTCTGTTTCTACAACTGACTGATTTGAATCCGGTAACTCCGAAATTCCTTCCTGTGGTATGCTGGAACAGGAGTAAAGAAACAATAGAAGTGGTAACACGACCAGGCAGAGCTTCGGTTTCATACTGATATACTAGCTGTTCCGGAGAAATTCGTCAAACATCTTTTTCAACTTGAACGGGATTTACCCTTGACGAGTAATCATCTAGCGCATAGATTACTGTAATGGTAAAGGCTATCTTCCCCGGTTCTTTTGATCCTCCTACTTTTGGTCATCTCAATATTATTGAACGAGCAAGGACTATGTTCAGTGAAATTCACCTTGTCGTAGCAGTAAACAGCGAGAAGAAATATTTATTCAGCGAACGGGAACGGGTTGATCTTCTGAGTGAGCTGGTTCGCCAGTGGGATAACGTATTTGTGCATACCTGTAATAGACTTATTGTCGAATACGCACGGAGCCTGGGAATACAGGTTCTGATCCGTGGCGTGAGGAATTTGGCAGATTTTTCATACGAGTTTGATTTGGCCATGATGAACAGGGGTTTGAATCCTGAAATAGAGACGGTTTTTTTGTCTACAGACCCCGAATTCTTTGTTCTTCGGTCAAGCGCAATCAAGGAACTCGCTTCTTACGGCGGCGATGTGTCCTCAATGGTTCCGGTTCCGGTTGCCGAAGCCCTGAAGCGAAAGTTCGCTCCGGCACTAATGAAGCATGACAAAAAGTCATAAAATGTAAAGGGCCGCTTGACATAAAAATTGAATACAGATTATATTCTTTTTAACTTTGTTTCTGACATAAGTACGGAAAAAATTTTTATTGCGAGGTTGAATATATGGCAGTGCCCAGAGCGAAAACGTCAAAGGCCCGCACCCGCAGAAGACAGGGGATTAACATGCGCCTGAGCGCTCCGTCCCTTACAGAATGCGGTAATTGCGGAAATTTGGTTTTGTCCCATCGTGTATGTCCCAAGTGCGGATTTTACCGCGGTCGTCAGGTGATTGCACCTGAATCAAACGCTTAATTTCTACGTAAAAGAGGAGCTTTAAAATGGACGAATTATTTCAGAAGATCCAGAAGCTGATCGCGGACAAGCTCGAGATTGATGAAGCAAAGATCACTCTCGATGCATCTTTTCGGCAGGACCTTGGTGCAGACAGCCTTGATACATATGAGCTTGTTTATGCCATCGAAGAAGAAATGGGTATTCAGATTCCCGATGAAAAAGCGAATGAATTTGAAACCGTACGTGATGCGTACGACTTTATCAAATCCCAGTCCAAGTAATTGTTTTATCAGGAGTTATGCCCTTGTTTCCTTTTCGGCATACAGTAAAAGGTGACAGGAGGCAGGAGCTGCTTGCCTTCCAGAGAAAGGCCGGTATCCGATTCAAGGATTCCGGCCTTCTTGATTTAGCCTTCCATCACCGTTCCTCAACAAATGAAACCGGCAAGTCCCGTGATAATAACGAACGTCTTGAATTTCTGGGAGATGCAGTGTTGGGTATGGTCGTTGCTGCCCGATTATATGATTGCATGACAGAGCGACCCGAAGGTGATCTTGCCAAGACAAAATCGGTAGTTGTTTCAGAGGATACTCTCTCCGGTCTAGCACTTGAACTTGAAGTTAACCGATATCTGATCCTTGGCAGGGGTGAGGAAATGTCCGGTGGCCGTCAAAAGAAGGCGATATTGGCGGATGCACTTGAAGCGGTTATCGGGGCCCTCTACCTTGATTCCGGCTATCGAACAGCGGAGCAATTTGTTTTATCAATCATTGAACCACAGATTCTGCTTGTAAAAGAAAACAGACATCAGAAGGATTATAAAACACTACTTCAGGAATATATTCAAAAATTGTACAAAACAGTTCCGCGCTATCAACTTGTCAAAAAAACTGGACCGGATCACGACCGTACTTTTTGGGTATCAGTCGAGATTCAGGGAAAAATCTATGGCCCTGTTTCCGGAAAGAATAAAAAAGAAGCCGAACAATCAGCTGCGTCCCTTGCTGCCCAATCCCTGGATATAAATCAGAATATGATCAAGTAATATGTATCATTTTCAGCCTTAATCAGGGGTTTGTATTTTCTGGCTATGAATTTCACGGGCAATATCAAGTAATGCACTCTTTGTATTCAGGTCGGGATCCTCAATTACCGCTTCCAGTAACTCGTTTAAGACCACACCGGTAATGGGACCCGACGGTATTCCTATATCAGCAAGATCCCTTCCATTTATGGCAAGATCTTTCAGAGTAAATGCATGTTCTGCCTCAATCATTGCGTCAATACGATCCCGAAATTCCTCAAGATACCGGGCATGTCCGGCAGTACCGGTAATGGCATACGAGTCTGCCTTCCTGAGTTCAAAAAGGCTGTCAATCATGGTCTTGTCGGCCTTGACAATAAATCTTCTGACTGCTGCATCGGACCATACGGGTTCATAGTGAAACATATGAAGCGATACAAGATGAGTTACATCCTTGATTACCCGAAGCGGATATCTCAGGCGAGTTAAAATTTCATGAGTCTTTTTTGCAGATACTTTTTCATGATTAAAAAAAGTCCATGAACCGTTTCCGTCCTCTACCCGTACATCAGGTTTACCGACATCATGAAAAAGAGCAGCTAATCTGACAATCAGATTTGTTCGGGGACTTGCATCACAGGCTTGAAAAAGATGGTCCAGTACGTCATATATATGCATTCCTTTTTGTTCAATTCCTCTGCAGTTTTGTAGCTCCGGGAAAATCAATGCGAGCAATCCGGTTTGCTCCATAAACCGAAGAGCCGTAGAGGGTTTTTGTGACAGTAAAATTCGGTTAAATTCCTCTCGTATGCGTTCTTTTGCAACCGAGGCCGTTATTCCCAAGGCTGGTCTTATTGCGTCAAGCGTTTGCCCGTCAATGGTAAAATCCAGCTGGGAAGAAAAACGTACGGCTCTTATCGGCCGCAATCCATCTTCCGTGAACCGCTCGGTTGGGTCCCCCACTGTTTTTATTATTTTACTCTTGATGTCGGCTCTTCCATGAAACGGGTCGACTATGATACCGTCGGGAAGCGATACGGCAATGGCATTCATGGTAAAATCACGCCGGGATAAGTCTTCTTCAATGGTTGCTGTATACTGCACTCCATCGGGCCGTCTGCCATCAGAGTAGCCGGTCTCTGTCCGAAAGGTGGTGCATTCAATCATCATTCCCTTGAATGGAATAGTAACCGTTCCATGATCTATTCCGGTTGGTATGATATGATGAAACAGGGTTTTAACTTCATCAGGAGTAGCATTCGTAGCAATATCCCAGTCTCCAGCCTGTCGGTCAAGGAAGATATCCCGAACGGCCCCTCCAACAAGGTAAACCTTAAAACCCGCGGAGGTGAAACGGGATGAGATATGCTTTAATAGTGACGGAACACTGATTTTTTCCATAAGTGAGCGAAGTATAATAAAAAATGGCGGGAGGATGCAATCATTATGAAAGGTTTGGTTTTTACCGGCGGGGATATGACAGACTTGTCGATGGTCAGCTCTCTTATTGCTGGCTATGATATAGTTG
Source organism: Spirochaetales bacterium Spiro_09 (assembly GCA_001604385.1). Lineage (GTDB taxonomy): Bacteria > Spirochaetota > Spirochaetia > Treponematales > Treponemataceae > Teretinema. Next base: position 55,872 of record LVBK01000017.1, read on the forward strand.
TTGCCGCTGATTCTGGCCTGGATGCAGCCGTTCGCCTTGGATTTTCAGTTGATTACGTTGTTGGTGACATGGATAGTGTAACAAATCGTTCGGCTCTGGAACGCATACCTTCTTCAAAAAGGATAGTGTGGCCCCGGGACAAGGATTACACAGATACTGAATTAGCCATGTCATTGATGCGGGATAAAGGGGTGGACCAAATCATTTTACTGGGTGGCAGTGGCGGTCGAATGGATCATGTGTATGCTTTGCAATCCTTGTTTACTGGTACTAATTCGCCTGACATGTGGATTGGTACAGACAGTATTGTCATGGGAATAGGTGAGGGATGCCTCTCCCGGCAGGTGATTATCTCGGGTTTGTGTGATGAATCCCCGGTTTCTGTTTTTTCTGCTTCCCGTGAAGGGCATTGTATCTCGGAAGGGTTGGTATGGCCTCTTGATCATGTTGATTGGCAACATGGATCATACAGTCTCAGTAATCGCTCGAAATCAGGTTCCTGCACTATTGAAGCGGTTTTTGGCCGTTTTGTGGTCATATTTCCTGTCTCTGACAAGATTGCAGTACAGCGTATTATCGCAAACTTCTGACTGCCTTGAATGCTTCACCAGCATCATCCCGGGCTACAGCCAAAAAATCGATAAGTACGGGATATTTTTGTAGAATCTCTCCCCATTTAGAAAAACGTTCAATTTGCAGGTATTCCTGGGCGGCCAGGCTCCCTTCTTCAGTCGCAAGAGCAATGTAGCGCACGCTCCGTTCCTGTTGATACGCGGCATACGTTTTCTTTGCAAGCTGATATAAATCGAAATCGGGTATTGTTGCGGTGATAACATTGATCTGAAGGATATCAATATCGGAGTGTGAAACCTCACCAAGAATTTTCTTGATTTCAGCCTCCATGACTTGCGTATTCATCATCAGGTCACTGTTTGTACTCTCCGGTCGTGTTAGAACATTACCGATGAAGGTGCTCACAGTATCACTTACAATCGAAACCATACGGGTGTCGACCCATTGGTCAAGCTCATCCTGTGTATGTATTTTAAGATCTCGAACCAGGGAGATCAATCGTTCCGGTACAATAATTCCTGTCACTTCAATTTCAAACTTCCAGGAAAATGAGGGATTGCCCTCCAGCAATGAGCGGTAGATTATCGATGAAGGAAGTTCATCCTCCAATTTGATGGTTTTTCTGACAGGGTGGGGAGTAAAGGTCAGAATTTGGGTGTTTGTAGGCAGTAACCGTTCCCAATGCCACCGGAACTGACCAGGCAGAACCGGATTTGGGTTGACTCCTCCTGTTTTGGAAACAAGGACACCATAGTTTCCGACAGGTATGAAAAACTGTATCCAGCCGGCGAAAAAAATAATCATTCCAAAAACAAGTAATATTGCCATAACGGGCAGGATTTTTTTCATGATACATCCCCTGTTGAACCCTGCAGTCATGCAGGTTGTTGAAAGTTGTTATTTGTCTTTTTCAACAAATTAATGTAGGTTATATGAGGTGGACAGCACCCGGCAAGGATGATACTGTTCCCTGTCTGTAAGTAAGGAGTATACCCCACTTTTATGCTGAGGAAAAGCCGTAAACAATTGACCGTAAGGTTTTTATACCGGTTGGTCATGTTTTTGACTGTATTCAGTTTTTGTCTTTTTCTCATGTTTATGTACGGAAATTTTCAGGAATTTCAGGATGAAACACAGTATATGCTGCTTAATATTCTGTCCGGTACATCCGTTTGTGCATTACTCTTATCAATAAGCTCGCTGGTAACAGAGTTTGTTCTGGTCATGGGCAGAGCAAAAAAAGTATATCTACGAATGATTTTGGTTACCTCTGTGTGTTTTCTTATGGTATTTTTTCTAGTTGTTTTGTCACGGTTCATTCTTGTCGCGGGAAGCGGTTATCCATTCCCCGGTCGTTGACAAATCCTGAATCCGCAGCCTATTATCCATAAATTATGGAATCTACCAAACGTCTGTTTGCGGTGCGCGGAGCGGTTTGCTGCGAAAATACCAGGGAATCAATAGCTGAAAGAGTGCCGGAATTATACCTGAAACTATGCTCGATAAATAATATCCCGGAACAGGATATGGTGTCTGTCGTGTTCTCTGTTACCTCCGATTTGAATGTATTGAATCCAGCGACAGCACTTAGAATTGCGGGGTACGCCGTTGAAGTCCCCTTATTTGCCTGCGCAGAACCTTTCATTCATGAAGGCTTGTCCAAGGTGATTCGCGTGTTGATTACCTTCTATGGAGATAAACCTCCCCAGCCTGTGTATATTCATGGAGCTGAAGTTTTACGACCGGATATTGCGTGTCAATGAAAAATAACGTTACTTCAGTGTGGATTGTAAGCCGGGAGTACGCCGGGATTGCCGAAGCAGGCGGCGTAAAAAATGTCACAACATCCCTGTCCGAATCGCTTGTTCGAACCGGGATTGAGGTGACTGCCTTTATTCCTGCGTATGGTTTTGTCAATTGTTCAGGTCAGAGTCGTCCCGGCCCTTCTATAAGCATTGGGGGAACCGTGTATGAGGTGACCTATACCGTGTGTTATCAACATGGCGTTCGTATCGTTCTGGTGAATTCTCCGATCTTTTCAGAAAAAAGCGCTGTATATGTGTATACCGCGCGTGAAAGTTTTAGCATTCCTGGTGCTGTGAGAGGGAAAGGTCATCATGACGTAGATGCCATGAATATGCTTTTTCAGCGGTCTGTTATCGAGTGGGGGCCCTTATTCAATGAAATTCCTTCGGTAATTCACTGTCAGGATGCTCATACAGCTACATTGCCCGCATTGGTGCGTAATCTTTCACCCTTCAATAATTTTTACTCCGAAACCGGCCTCGTTGTCACAATTCATAATGCAGGACCGGGGTACAGACAGGGTATTCCGGGACTATCCCGGGCGGCGCGGGTTACCGGCTTGCCTGAACAGGTAGTCGCTGGGGCCTTGCTTTCCGGTGTCTTTGAACCATTCTTGCTTGCATCGCAGTATGCCTGCCTGACAACAGTTTCACCCTGGTATGCACAGGAATTGATTCAGCCGGAATATGATGAATTTACCGGCGGGCTATCCTCTGAATTCAAACGCCGTAATGTTCAAATAATTGGTATTACGAACGGTATCGATTATCATAGATATACGCCATCTGATCCACCGGTATCCCTGTTACCCTTTGCGTTTAATCCTGCCTCCGGAGATCTTTCCGGAAAGTATTCGTGTCGCCGTGATTTTTTTAAATCGTTTGATAAATATATGAGTATGTCAGGTCTTCAGTGTTTCGGCACAATGAAAGACGATTCCTCTGCGGTGTATTTCTCATATCATGGCAGAATTGCCTGGCAAAAGGGTATTGAAGTACTGGTCAGGGCAGCAGATGTTGTACTTGCACATGTTGAACGTGCGCGTTTTGTGGTATTGGGGCAGGGTGATCCGGTTCTGGAATCTATGCTCGTTGAATTATCTGTTAAATGGCATGGACGTTTTTTATATATTCAGGGTTATGAGCGGACCCTTGCACGAATGGCAGTCGCAATTTCAGACTTTTTGGTGTTGCCAAGTATGTTTGAGCCGTGTGGTCTGGAAGATCTCATCGGTAATATTTTCGGCACGTTACCGGTTGCACATGCAACAGGGGGACTTAACAAAATTCGTCATGGTGAAACAGGCTTTGTCTACTCTGCACGGGAACCAAAAAACGATACCTCCGTTTTAGCAGGTTTGCTTATTGAATTAGCTCAGCCTGTGATCGATTCACCTCAAGAGGGGTGTGCTTCTGTTTCTGCGTTTAACACCATGATCCAGATAGCTGCCCAAAAAGTGATAGATGAATACTCATGGGACGTAATCACTGAACATAAGTACTTACCCTTGTATCAAAGTTTGTGACCGCTCTGGTATGAAATACTTAGTCAGGTGCTTGACATTTTTCTTGCTATCATATACTTTTGTCTTCGTTCGCCACGCCAACTTAGCTCAGCTGGCCAGAGCACGTGATTTGTAATCTCGGGGTCCAGGGTTCGAATCCCTGAGTTGGCTTAGCTGATTATAAAGATAAAGGGCGAACAAACATGGGGAGATTCCCGAGCGGTCAAAGGGGGCAGACTGTAAATCTGTTGGCTACGCCTTCCAAGGTTCGAATCCTTGTCTCCCCAAAAGCCTTCCTTGTTCACAAGGAAGGCTTTTTTTTTATCCCGGGGCAACAGATACTATTCCTTCCGGTAACCGGTTTTTGTATGTAACTCTCCATACTGTCGTGATTTCAAATGTGTATACTGGATATGTGTGATCGCACAGGATATAATTCCCTCTTATGCTGGAAAGACGGAATATATGGTGTAAAATCCTTTAAATTTTTCTAATCAGGGGTCATAATGAACGAACCATTTTATAAAAACGGTCTACGTTTTACTTGCAAGCGTTGTTCTTCCTGTTGCCGGTATGATCCGGGCTTTGTAAATTTGTCAGAAAATGATGTATCACGGTTATTGGCCTGGTCCGGTCTTGATAGGGAAAGTTTTATCGATAAATGGTGCCGATGGGTTGATCGCAGTGATGGTTTTGAGTATTTGTGTTTACAGGAAAAGGCAAACTATGACTGTGTGTTGTGGGATGGCGGTTGTATTGCCTATACGGCAAGACCATATCAGTGTTCATCCTATCCATTCTGGGCCTCACTGGTTACCGACCAGGATTGGTGGGATGCGAATGCCATGGATTGTCCTGGGGTAAATACCGGGGAATTGCATGGATGTGAAGAGATAGATACAGCTCTTGCAAGGCGAAGGCAAGAACCGTATATTCGCAGAAGTAAATAGCGAGGTGCGTCTGTGAAAATTCATTTTTGGGGCGTCAGAGGGTCTATTCCGACGCCGCTTTCTCCCCTGCAAATACAGAATAGAATTGCCGCGGTAGTACAAAGAATAAGTCCTCGTGATTTGGAGTCTGCTGACACACGGGAGCGGTTTTTATCCTCGCTCCCTGAATGGATTTTTGGGACGATTGGAGGAAATACTTCCTGTCTGGAGGTTGAAAACCATAGTCTGGACACGATTATTTTTGACGCAGGAAGCGGTTTGCGCGAACTTTCCCTGAATCTACGCGAGCGTCCGGGCTTTTCTTCCGGAGGGGTAACCTATCACATATTCTTTTCCCATTTTCATTGGGATCACTTGCAAGGTCTGCCTTTTTTTTCTCAAGCATTTGATCCCCGCAATCGTATAGTTTTTTACAGCACGGATCCCGATCTTCAGCGCATTTTGAACGATCAAATGAAAAGCCCCTACTTTCCTGTTCCCATGTTGGGGCCGGGTGGTTTTAATGCCAAGATGGAGTTTATACATTTGAATAATCCGTCGAAATCGGTAAAAATCGGGAGCAGCATTGTTCATTGGCATACCGTCAACCATCCCGGGGGATGTACCGCTTTCATGATCGAAGATCAGGGGAAAAAGTGTATCTATTCTACCGATACGGAACTTTCAAGAGAGGATTTTCTGGAAACAGAAGAGAATAGCCGCTTTTTCTCGGATGCAGATGTGCTTGTCATGGACTCACAATATACAATGGATGAAGCACTGGAAAAAACAGGATGGGGCCATTCATCCTTTTCGCTGACGGTTGATTTTGCCCTTAATTGGGGTGTAAAAAAACTGATGTTGTTTCATCATGAACCAACATATACAGACAGGAAAATTTATTCATTGTGTCAATCAGCACAGTGGTATCGGGAGTATGCCGGATCGAGACACTTCGAGATACAAATTGCCCGCGAAGGTCTGGAGATTCAGCTTTGAACGAGTATTCCTTTTCCGATATTCAGGTACGAGCCTTGGCAAAATATGTTCGTAAACATGAGGATATGCTTGATCCCTGTCTTGATGATTTTCGTTCATTTCTGGAGAATATATTGTATAACCGTATGACCATTGAAGAGGCAGAGAGATTTTTTAATGACAATTAAATTTCCGGTATTGATTCTTTTTATTGTTGTATTATTGGTGTCCTGTGCCGCTGTATTTGCGGTATATGTAGCAGGTTCTGATTACCCTGCTGACCTTTCCGGAACTGAGACCCTTTTTGTTATAGAACGAGGTGAGTCTGTAACAAAAATCGCGCAACGACTTGAAAGCGAGGGTTTCGTCAGAAATAAGTGGTATGTTGTGATGCGGGTTCGACTTGAGAACCGATCGCTTAAGGCAGGGGCTTTTTATATATCATCCGCACAGCCTGCTTCACGCATTATTGAAATCCTTCATGAAGGCAGAAGTGCTGACAGGCGCATTACCATTCCCGAGGGCATGTCCATCAGGAAGACGGCACGTCTTCTTGAGCGGGAATCGATTATTGACGGGGCATCATTCATTGCTGCTGCGCATGATTCTGTTTTTGTCAGATCCCTGGGTGTCCCGGCTGATAGCGTGGAAGGTTATCTATTTCCCGACACCTATAAATTTGGCATTGGATCCGATGCCAAAACAATAATCACTACAATGGTAAAGAATTTTTTCGTCAAGACCCGGAACCTGGAATCACTTCCTTCTGATCCCGAGGAGTTGCATCGCAAAGTAATTCTTGCAAGTATCATTGAACGGGAATACCGGGTGGAATCAGAGGCTCCACTGATCTCGAGTGTGTTCACCAATCGCCTGAAAATTGGTATGGGGCTATATTCATGTGCCACCGTAGAATATATCATTACCGAGATTCAGGGGCGTGATCATCCCTCACGGCTGACAAACGACGATCTTGCAATTCAAAGTGACTTTAATACCTATTTGTGGGCAGGTCTACCTCCTGGACCGATTTCGAATCCAGGTCTGATTGCTCTTTCAGCATCTTTCTCTCCGGAAAAAACCCCGTTTCTCTATTTCAGGCTGAATGATCCAGTCCGTGGTACTCATACGTTTACTCGATCCTTCGATGAACATCGCGATACCGGACGTGATATGTACCTTAAAAAAGCGGCAGGAAATTAATGGCCCGCATTTCTGGTGAGACAATAGATGCGGTAAACCAGCGCTCGGACATTATTGCCATCATCGGGGAATATACACGACTTGAAAAGAAGGGTGGCGATTGGTGGGGTTGTTGTCCGTTTCATAATGAAAAGACTCCATCCTTTCATGTTATGTCAGACCGCAAAATGTATCATTGCTTCGGCTGCGGCAAGGGTGGCGGACTGATCAATTTCGTCATGGAAATGGAAAAGGTCAGCTTTGTCGAGGCTGTTGAAAGTCTTGCGAAAAAAAGCGGTGTTGAAGTCATTTACGAAGGAGTTGTCGATAATGCACAGATTCCGCGTGATGATACCAGGGATAAACTTGTTGAACTCTATAACCGTGTCGCGGGGAGTTTTCATTTTTGTTTGACCGAAGCTGCCATAGGTACGATAGCTCTGGAATATTTGAATAAGAGAAAGGTTGATCCCGCCATTATTTCCGAATTCAAACTGGGGTATGCGCCCGCAGATCGCCGGTGGTTATATGGTTTTTTGCGAAAAAAAGGATATTCTCCGGAATTTCTTGCTAAATCCGGGTTGTTCTCGAAGAAATATCCCGAAGTTGCCTTTTTTTCGCACCGGCTCATGTTCCCGATCTGTGACCGGAGAGGACAGGTAATTGCATTTGGCGGCCGACTTCTCGAGGGAGAAGGGCCTAAATATCTCAATTCGGGAGATATGCCACAATATAAAAAAGGCGAAACCTTATTTGCGTTTGACCGGGCTTTAGCTGAAATACGACAGACAAAATCAGTAATATTTTGTGAAGGTTATATGGATGTCCTTGCATGGCATCAATCCGGCATCAAGCGGGCTGTGGCACCTCTCGGGACAGCCTTTACTGCCGAGCAAGCCCGTCTTGTTCGCTCTTTTGCTGAAACTGTGTATCTTTCATTTGATTCAGATTCTGCCGGTCAGAAAGCAACCTACAAGGCGATTTTACTCTGTCGTCAGGCCGGATTCGAAGTTAAGGTGGTCGTAATTCAGAACGGTAAAGATCCTGCTGATATTCTGGTAAATGAGGGGCCGGAGGGATTGAACAAACTGCTTGATTTCTCTATAATTGATCTGGACTATCTTGTATCATGCGCCGGGAAGGTGTTTGATGTGGCGAGTCCAGAGGGAAAAACCCGTGCTTCTGCCTTTATGTTTCCATACATCGAGGTGCTTGAATCTGATATTCAAAGGGAGTCGACCATCCAGCAGCTTTCTGCGGCTTTCGGCATAAGTGAAAAGGCCTTGCTTTCCGATTACAAAAACAGGAAACAAGGTTATTCCCGCAATGATTCGTCGGGAAATACAGAACGTGCCATACCGCAGTCCAGGGTAATCAAACGGACAGCTGAAATGCGCGCCATGCTGGCAGCTGCGGCAAATCCCGGGTTATTCCCTTTGATGCGAGCAAAAATGACCTCTGATGATATTGAGGACCCAAATGCACGGGATCTGTATATTGTTCTTGAAGAGTGTTTTCGAACTGAATCTGCTACGTATGAAAGTCTTTTATCTCGCTGTCCTGATGACAGTCTGCGGAATCTGGTTACCTCAACGATAACCGATGGCGAATTTGCTGAAAACGCGCACAAAGTAATTGAAGACGGCATTCAGTATGTGCAAAAGAATACACTCGAAAGAAGAAAGAGCCGATTGGTGGCTCGAATGGGTCTTTATCGCGGTAACTCGCCCGAGGATCTTCGGGTAATTACTGAAATGATGACTGAAATACAACATGTTGTTGAAGAGCTTTCAAAATTGAAGGATATGAACGAATGACGGATCTTGCGCTTGATCCCGCAGTTATTAAACTGCTCGAGTTTGCAAAAGAAAAAAAAGTACTTAGCTGGGACGAAGTAAATGACCTGCTTCCGGAACAAATTGTTAATTCGGAGAAAATGGATCATGTCCTGGTTCTCCTGGAGAAAAACAAGATTCAAATTCTGGAAGAGGAATCGTCAACGGACGATGATTCTCCGGATGAGGTCAAAAAACCCGGAGAAGGCGAGCGTAAGCGACTTGTCTATAACGATAAGGATTCATCAATCGATGATCCGATCCGCTTATATCTGAGGGAAATCGGCAAGGAGAATTTACTTACTGCCGACCAGGAAGTAGAGCTCTCCAAAAAAATGGAAGATGGCGAGAATATTATCAAGGGAGTTATCAAACACTCCGGTATGATAATTCCCGAGTTTTTTACCATCGCCCAAAAGGCCTTTTCAAAAATTGATCCTCATGAGAGCAACAAACCCCGCAAAGAATTAAATGAGGAAATGGCTGAAAAACGCCGCTTGAAGCAACTCTACGGCGAAATTCTCAAGGCAGTTCTCCCGGATATGAAACAGTATATTGCTTTGAAAAAAAAGTTGTATGACCGGGATCAAAGCACGGGTATCCTTGAAGACACCGAATTGAAGGAAATTCGTACCAGAATTCTGCCTGTTCTTCAGGACTCTGATATTCAATCCGAGGAGATTGATCGTTTTTCCGAGAAATTTATTGAAGCAACAAGAAAAATTCGCGAATACCGCCGCCGACAGGAAAAAAAGGAAAAGGAACTTCGCCTTTCGGATTACAGCGAGCTTCGCAATTTGGGAAAACGACTTGCTATTGCCCGTGAACGGCAAAAACTTGAACAGGAACTGGGCATCAGTGCGAATGACATTAAAGAAATTTATACACAGATACAGGTTATCAACCGTAAGTTAAGACGACTTGAATACGATTTTGAAAATGATGTTGATCAAATAATTTCTATGGCACGCGAAATTCATCGGGGCCGGGTCATGATGAAAAGTGCCAAGGATCGGCTTATTAACGCAAATCTTCGTTTGGTTGTTTCGATCGCAAAAAAGTATACAAACCGCGGTTTGCATTTTTTTGATCTTGTTCAGGAAGGCAATATTGGTTTGATCAAAGCAGTCGAAAAATTTGAATACCGCAAGGGCTATAAATTTTCGACATATGCCACCTGGTGGATACGACAGGCTATTACCCGATCAATATCAGACCAGGCACGAACAATCCGTGTGCCAGTCCATATGATTGAACAAATTAACAAAGTTGTGCGTGAATCAAGGCAATTGATGCAACGTTTGGGTCGTGAGCCAACCGATGAAGAAATTGCTGAACAGCTTGGATGGAATGTCAGCAGGGTCAAACAGGTAAAAAATGTCGCACGGGAACCAATATCTCTTGAGACCCCCATTGGCGAGGAAGAAGATTCATTACTTGGCGATTTCATTGAAGACAAGGATGTTGAAAATCCTGCCAACCAGACTGCCTTCACGCTGTTGCAGGAACAATTACGTTCTGTTCTATCCACTTTGCCGCCACGAGAGCAAGAAGTATTGAAAATGAGGTTCGGTCTTGACGATGGATACTCATTGACGCTGGAAGAAGTCGGTTTGTACTTCAATGTAACCCGTGAGAGAATCCGGCAGATAGAGGCCAAGGCATTGCGGCGATTGAGGCATCCGCGCAGAAGCAGAAAGCTTAAAGATTATCTTGATAATTAATCTGTAGACGAGAGGAAAACCATATGATGATGACTGATGTTTTAGACAAGTTGAAGGCCTTGCAGGATATTCTTGCGGAGAAAAATGGTATCGAAGCAGCGATAGCAGATGCACCAACCCTTCTTTCAACCCAGGAAGAATTGCTATCCCGCATGAAAAAAGGCTATATCGAGAAAAACGAACTCTATGAGAAAGCTCGTCTTCGCCTTTCTGAATTGAAAACACAGCTTTTTGAAGCTGAATCTGCCCGTGAAAAATCGGAAAAGGCGATGGATTCCATCACAACTCAGCGCGAATATGAGGCTCTCGACAAGGAAATACGAGAGGCCTCAGACAAGGAACAATTCGTCAGGAAGGAAATCCAAAAAGAAGAACGTATCTTTTCCGATCTTGATAATGAGCTGAAAAGTGAAGAAGCTTTGATCAAGCAGCAAGAAGAAGAGCTTAACGAGAGAAAACAGAAACAGGCTGAAGAAATTAACGCCATGAAAGCGTCTCTCAACAAGCTTGTCAAGGCAGAGCAGGATGTTTCTCCCGGGATTGAAGCCGAGACGAAATTCAAGCTTGAACGGATAATAAAGAGCAAACAGGGCGTGGGAATTGTTGCCATACATGGAAATGTATGTACCGGTTGTCATATGATTCTTCCCGCTCAATTCGCAAACGAAGTACGTATTGGCGATAAAATTGTGTATTGTCCCTATTGCAGCCGGATTCTGTACTATCTTGAGAGTGATGAGGGTGAGCATTCGTATTATAATGATGATGAAGCCGGAAGCCTTGCAGATCTTGAAGATATTCTTGACGATGACGATGATACCGAAGACCCGGATGATTCCGATCCAGATTTTGACGACAGCAAAATGGATTATGAGGATTAATTCCTGTTTAGTTTTAGTCGTGTAATTTTTAGGCAGAGGGCAGTGGGAATCGTATGCCACCCGATTGTATCGTGTGGCATGAGGAAAGTCCGGGCTCCCTCAGAAATGATGCCGGTTAATGACCGGGAACCAGACTTGAATATCTGGTTACAGACAGTGCCACAGAAAAAATACCGCCAGTGGGCCTTCGGGCTCAAAGGTAAGGGTGAAAAGGTGAGGTAAGAGCTCACCGCATTACCGGCAACGGAATGGCATGGCAAACCTCATCAGGAGCAAGGTCAAGCAGTAAAGAGGTATTCTGACCGGTGACGATTCCTGTCGTCAACTTTACGGGTAGACTGCGTAAGCAATATGGCGACATATTGGCTCAGATAGATGATTCCCGGTCATATCGGAAACGATATGGCTTACAGAACCCGGCTTACCAACCCTCTGCCTTTTTTATTAAAAAGTGTGTTAATATGGAACAGGGGCATCTGCATGAAATCTCAACATCATAACAGGCGCTATATTCTATCCGGTAAGCATTCTGCGATGACTCCATCAATGGTCGCATTGCTTGTTATTTTGCTGCTCATTATTGGTTCAATTTTCAGCTTTTTTCTACTAAGAAATTCTGGTTCATTTTTACCTTCGACACGCGATTTGATGACCGACTGGCAAAAACAAGATTATCAGTCAGTATATGACCAGTCTCAAGTAATATTACAACAACGCCCTCTTGATGGTGTTGCATTGTCCTTTAATGGTTTCGCGGCATATTATCTTTTTACGGCACAAACTGACCCCTCAGTAGGACGAACTTATTTATCAAGCTCTATTATTTCTTTACGCAATGCATGGTATCGCGTTGCACAGAGCGATCGTCTATATATTGCGTATATTTTGGGTAAGGCATACTATCATCAGGGGTTTTATTATGCAGATCTGGCGATGAAGTATCTCGATTATGCATATGACGGAGGCTTGAAGCAGGCAGATCTTCAGGAATTCAGGGGACTTTCAGCATCTCTTCTTGATAATCTTGACACAGCGATTGCAGCCTTCACAGAAGCACTTGGAAACAATCCCTCCGACATGATTCTTTTTACTCTTGCGCAGCATCATGCAAAAGCGGGGAACATCCAGGAATCAAAACAGTATCTGTTTGAAACCATCCGCACTACCTCTGACGAGCTTCTGGAGTTGAAGGGCAGATATGAGCTGGGCAGTTTGTTGCTTCGTGAAGGTGACCTGGACTCGGCCCAAAAAGAGTTCGAAACTATTCTGGAAAAAGATGCAAATTATACTGACGCACATTATGGACTTGGTGTAATATATGAACTTCAGGGTGATCTGGTTCGGGCACGCGCATCCTGGCGACGTGCAGTCAGATTGAATCCTGTTCATGCAGATGCACGGAAAAAATTGAATCTATCATAGGTCGCGAAGGCGGGGGGAACGTATATGGGTTTTTTTAGTCGATTGACAGCAGATATCGGTATAGATCTTGGTACCTGCAATACGCTTATTTACATCCACGGCAAGGGCATCGTTGTCAATGAACCCTCTGTTGTAGCGGTAGAACGTGGCACTAAACGGGTTGTCGCTGTTGGAGCCGAAGCGAAACGGATGTTATGGAAAACACCCGGTAATATTATCGCCATACGCCCATTAAAAGATGGTGTTATAGCCGATATGGACACGACGGAAAAGATGATCCGTCATTTTGTTTCCAAGATCATGCCCCGACACGGTTTGATAAAACCGAGAATGGTTATTGGTATTCCAAGTTGTATAACTGATGTTGAAAATCGGGCGGTCAAGGAAAGTGCCTATAAGGCGGGAGCCCGCGAGGTTCAGGTCATTGAAGAATCTCTTGCCGCTGCCATTGGCGCACAGATACCGATTCATGAACCTGCCGGTCATATGATATGTGATATAGGTGGTGGAACTACTGAAGTTTCGGTCATTTCGCTTGGTGGTATGGTTGTGACCAATGCGATACGCCTCGGCGGGGACGAATTTGATCAGGCAATAATCAAGCATGTACGTTCCGTTCACAATTTGATAATTGGTGAGCAAACGGCAGAAAGATTGAAGATTGAAATTGGAAACGCTTCGCCTGAAAAGAATATTGAAAAAGTTGAAATCAAGGGTACCGATGCAATTACCGGTCTGCCACGAAGACTTGAAATTGATTCCGTTGAAGTCAGAGAAGCCCTCAAAGATCCGATTACGCAAATAGTAGAGGAAATAAAGAGAACGTTGGCCCAGACACCTCCCGAACTTGCGGCAGATATCGTTGAAAGAGGCATAGTCATGACTGGCGGTGGAGCCTTGTTGAAAGGCCTGCCGAAATTGATCTCAAAGGAAACAGGGGTTCCTGTTATTCTTGCTGAAAATCCGATGAACTGTGTCGCGATCGGTGCGGGTCAGTATTATGATATTTTTAAGGATATGACTATTGACCGCAGTATATACGACAGCTTGAATAATTGATGTACAAGGCATTTCCCCGGTTCAAGGTCCATTTGGACATATTATTGGTTTCTCTATACCTGATGTTAAGCTGTATCCTTTTGGTATTTTCAACGGGAAGTTTTGTTGTCAGTTTTAAAACGATAGGATTTTCCGTAATGTCCGGCGCTCAACGAGGTGTATTTTCGGTTTCACGCTTTTTTACCAGTTCTGTTTCTGCAATCCGGGAACTTGCTGAATTACGCGAAAAGTATGACGCATTATTAACACGGCTTGAAGATTACGAGCTGATGCAACGGTCAAATGCAGATATTCGGGCAGAGAATGAGAGATTAAAGAAATTACTTGATTATTCGGAGAGCCTTCAAGCAGATAACATCCATGCAGAGGTTATTGGCAGAGACCCCAACAATTTATTTTCCGCTATAACAATAAATCGTGGCGCCTTACATGGTGTCCGGAAAAATATGGTCGCTGTTGCCTTTCAAAATGGCAATGTAGGCCTGGTGGGCAAAGTCGTTCAGGTCGGTCGGATGAACAGTCTCATCATGCCTCTTTTTGATTATCAGTGTTTTGTTTCCGTCCGTTTTGATACATCACGATATGAAGGTCTGGTAAATGGTCAGGGTAACAGTGATTTACCCATTGTGATGAAATATGTGAAGAAACGTGCACGTGATGAAATAAAAATAGGTGACCGTATATCTACCTCAGGAGAAAATTATCTGTATCCCCGGGATATCCCGGTGGGTTTTGTGGCGCGAATTCGTGGTCTTGAGTATGAAACTTCGCTGGATATCGATATTGAACCAGTCATAGATTTTTCCCGTCTTGAATCGGTATTTATTCTTGACCTAAAATCACTGAGTGCGGAGGTTGAGTAATGCCCCGAATTATTCTGTGGTCAACATTCATATCGATAATCAGTATACTTATTCAGGCATCGGTGCTGGCCAATATACCGTTTATGCCTGTTCTGCCGGATTTGACATTATTGATCGTGCTGTATGTTTCGTTCATGAATTCATCAATTGCAGGTTCATCCGCTGGTTTTTTCAGTGGTTTATTTCTTGATTTCTTGTCTGCTGCTCCAATTGGTTTGAACGCCTTTACAAAAACACTCACCGGTTTTCTGGCGGGTAGATTCTCCGGTTCATTTAATATGAACAAGCTTGTTCTTCCTGTTACATTGGCTGTTGCCGGAACTGTGATGAAAGTTGTGCTGTCATGGGTTTTATCTATGCTATTCGGAAACAGCATCGTAGTATACCGTCTTTTTTCCCGTGACTTATGGATGGAAATGGCGATGAACATGTTTTTTGCCCCTCTTGTTTTTGGTTTGCTTGGTTTATTTCCATCCCTGTTCGTTGATAGTCATAGGTCGATTGAATGAGTATCTCCGATAGTAAGACCTTCCGATTACGGGTATTGTCTTTTTGTATTCTGTGCCTGTTTGCTTTATATATCTGGAAACTGTTTTCAATGCAGATCATTGAAGGTGAGACCTACAGAATGCGGTCTCAAAATATCTCGCAGAGATCTAAACGTATTCCTGCACAAAGGGGTGAGCTGTTCGACCGAAATGGTAATGTGCCTATGGTATTAAACATTGACTCGTTTGCGGTTGATATTACCCCTGGTGAAATTCCGGCAGATAACATCTCGACTGTTATAGAGCGTCTTGCGAATATTTTACAAATACCGTCGTCAACAATTGAGAAAAATATACCGCAGTCAATCAGAAGATCCTTTCAGGCTGTGGAGGTCCGGGCAAACGTTCCGTTCAGGATAATTACTGCCATTGCCGAGCAAATAGATGAACTGCCCGGGGTAAGCTGGCGATCTAAACCTATCCGCAATTATGTTGAGTCAGGATCAATTTCACATGTATTGGGATATGTTGGAGATATTACTCGTGATGAATTGAAAATCTTTTATAATCGCGGATATAACAATACAAGTATTATCGGGAAAACAGGAATTGAAAAACAGTATGAGGAATTGTTGCGGGGTGTAGACGGTTTTGAATTCAGAACAGTTGATGTCAAAGGCAGGTACATAGATAATTCTGCATCTGTTCGTCCTCCTGAAATGGGTAAAAACCTGATTCTTACTATCGATCAGAAGATTCAGAATCTTGCTGAGGATGCATTGGGAGAACGTATTGGTTCTGCCGTTGTTTTAAAACCCTCGACAGGCGAAATACTTGCAATGGTCTCTTATCCGTATTACGACCCAAATCTTTTTAATCGTCAGGATTCAAACGAATCCTATCTTCGCTTGTTGAATGATCTAAATAATCCGTTGTTGAATCGCGTGGTAAATGCGAGCTATCCTCCGGCCTCCACATTCAAGATAATAATGTCAACCGCGTTGATAGAAGATGCGGTGTTGTCCCCGGAAAAGGAAATCGAATGCCATGGTGAAATTGAATATGGTGACCGAATTTTCAGATGTCACATTCGGAAACCTGGGCATGGTCCCCTAAATTTGAAGGGCGCACTTGCCCAGTCCTGCAATATCTATTATTGGACAGCAGGACGGGACTATCTTGGTGTTGACCGTATTGCATCTTATGCCCAGGAGTTTGGACTAGGAAAGTCTGCTGAAATAGACCTTCCAAGCCAAACATCAGGATTTATTCCTACTCCACAGTGGAAAGAACGCAGATTTCATGAACGATGGTTGGGTGGCGACACTATGAGTATGTCGATCGGCCAGGGATTTATGCTTGTTTCTCCCTTGCAAATGGCAAATGCTGTCGCAATGATTGTAAACGACGGAACTGTATATCAGCCTCACCTTTTAAAGGAGGTTCGGGATCCAGCGACCGACTCGGTCGTTTCAACTACCAAACCGGCAGTTCTGTTTTCTTCGAATATTTCTCCGCAAACCTTTGCACAGGTTCGGGAGGATATGAGATATGTTATTACTAACGGAACCGCTCAATTCCCCATGAAAAACAAAATCGTACCGCTTGCAGGAAAAACCGGTACCGCAGAAGTCGGAGCCATAGACCGCTGGCATTCCTGGATGGTCGCATTTGGTCCGTATGAAGCTCCTCCGGAGGAATCCATCGTTGTTGTGGTGATGGTTGAAGCTTCGAATCCGTGGGAGTGGTGGGCTCCGTATGCAACGAATATAATCTATCAGGGCATATTCGCAGATCAGACCTATCAGGAAGCCATTGATGCCCTCGGGTTCAGAAATTTGTCACGTCCTCGGGGGAGAGTGGAATGAAATTCAATTTACGGAAATACACTTATTTCGATTTCGTATTATTTTTTTCGGTTATCACCCTCTCTACAATAGGTATATCATTCATATACTCATCCGGAATTAATTCTGAAGGCATAAATGTCTCCAATGAGTATATCAAACAAATTGTATGGGCTTCCGTTGGTATAATCATTATGTTGTCAATGGTTTTTATTGATTACAGACGGTATTCAGACCGCACGATGATTGCTTTTATTGTTGCGATGTGCCTTCTTGTGTATACACGATTATTCGGACGATATGTAAACGGCGCAAAAAGTTGGATCGGAATCGGTGAGTTGGGAATACAACCTTCCGAGTTTACAAAGATATTGTTTATTTTATATCTTGCTCATTATCTTGACCGTTCATCCCGAACCGAAAACCCTTTCAGACGTTTCGTCAAGGCGTGTCTTATAATGGCAGTACCGGTAGTCCTGATTTTATCACAACCTGATTTAGGAACAGCTACTGTTTATATTCCTGTGTTTCTTGCAATGTGTTTTTTTGCCGGAATTCCTTTGCGGTACCTCGGAATCGTTTTTTTTACTGGAGTGCTTTCGATTTTATTCACGGTTTTGCCTATTTGGGAGGATTATATTATTCAACGGGAAATCCCGCTTTTGCGGATATTATCCGAAACCAAATTCCTGTTGATCACCCTGTTTTTTTCCGGCTTGGTTACTACGCTTGCTCTCGTGGGCCATTTAGTTTTCAAGACCAGATATTATTATTGGATTGCATATTTCGGCGGTATTGTAACTGTTTCTTTGTTGGCGGCTCTCGGTGGCTCCCGGGTTCTTAAACAATATCAGGTAATGCGGCTGATTGTATTTCTTGATCCTAGCGTTGATCCTCTCGGTTCGGGGTGGAATATCATTCAGTCTGTTACCGCGGTCGGTTCGGGAGGTCCTGTGGGCATGGGCTTTTTACAGGGGACCCAAAGTCATTATCGTTTTTTACCTCAGCAAAGTACAGACTTTATTTTCAGCATCCTATCAGAGGAATGGGGCTTCCTCGGCGGGCTGACGGTGTTTACTTTATACTTGATTATTTTATTACGCGGTTTATATAT
>LVBK01000018.1 GCA_001604385.1 Spirochaetales bacterium Spiro_09
CCGCGTTCACGTCTGTTGCGTCGCCCTTCGCGGCGGCTCCGCGGATGGAGCGTTCAACAATCATGGCTCATTCTGCCTCATTCCGTTATAAACGGAAAAACAGAACATCGAGTAAACTGACATTGAAGGTTAGTTGCATATACAGAAATGCAGAATCCGATCAATACAGTGCGGCGATGAAGTGCACCGCGAGCCAAAAATGTTGTACCAGAAAACCCGCACAAAGGTCAATATGTACGGGCGAATAAAAGACAGAAACGATTATGTTTTCGCCGGGTTTTTGAGAATCGAGGCAAAGGCATGGAGATAGTCAATAAAGGAAAGTATAGCAACCAGTACTGCCAGGCCATACAGAATGCGGTTTACCAGAAGCAAAGAGGAAAGCGACTGCCCGATATCGAATGAGAGCCGCAGGGCGCTTTCAATGACGAGAGAAAAGCCTGCGGCAATAATATACAGTACAGTTTTAAGTTTCCCGCCCTTCCGCGCTCCGATCGCAACGCCCTTTCGCGATGCCATCATCCGGATGAAGGTTATTCCCATTTCGCGATAGATAACAATGACAAAGAGTATAGCCGGCATATAACCGGACACAACAAAGACGAGCATGACCGTCATGTTCGCAAGAACGTCAGCAAACGGGTCGAACAATTTGCCAAAGTCCGAAACCTGGTTCAGTTTGCGAGCATAGTAGCCGTCAAGATAGTCGGTAAATTCCATGAAGACAAAAAGAGGCAGGAGCACATACACCGTGAGCGATGCCCAGGACCCTGTCCAGACAGGAATAAAATACACAATAAAAAAAAGGGGCGCGAGGGCAATCCTCAGCGCCGAATAAAAATCTGCGCGTCTCATACAAAGACTATCCTCCGGTACAGGAAATCTGTCAAGGACTGTCTGCGTACGAAAAACACCATGAGAGGAACCTCTGTCACGCGATCAAGAAAAGAGACTCAGGGGTACGATTTATAGTCCTGAATAATGCTGATTCCGGATGTAATCTTTTTTCCCGGGGCCATGTCGCGGGCAACCGAAAGAACCTGCTCGATGACCGAGGCCGAATCTGCTACTCCATGGAGCACAATTTCCGTTGAACTGGCTGTCGCTTCCAGAAAGTGAACGGGAATTTTTCGGTCAAACACTATATGGTTGACAATTCGCTGGGCTTGCAACATTTCGGAGATACGCGTAATACCGATCGATTCCTGCACGGAGTCGACTGCAAGCGAGCACGCATGCGCAATTATTCTGGCAGCGGATGCCGGAGTGATTGTGTCGGTGTTGACTACCAGATGATAGCTCGACGCGTCGTCGTGGTCGATGTTAAAAAACGATTTATGAAAGCCCCGTCTATTGGCGTCGCTTTCCTGCATCAGGGCAAGCGCTTTTTTTTCTGTCCACGAGAACTCGTTCATCAGGCGGGACACTCTGGTCACATCGGAAGCCACAAGGCGAACGGCAAATGAACCGGGAACGTCCTTCAAAATGGCAAACCCGCCACGACCTACAAAGACACAATTCCCCTTTTGAGCGCGCTGATATACCGCTTCGCGCAAATAATCAAAATATTCGTCCCTGTCCCGGGCAAGAGATGCCCAAAAACCTGGTTTTTTTTCGTCGTATTTATTTAGCATGTCACTGGTAATGCCATGTGCCAGTAGATCTTCTTCCAGTGTTTTTCTGTTGATAAACGTATATCCCAGCTGTTCAGCCAGGCTAGCCGATACCTCATCGCCGAAAGACGCGATTTGACGCGAAATGGTAATTATTGCCATACCGAACCTCCTTGCAACCTCATAAATGCACAACGCCCGGATGTATACAAAAAACGTTTCTCCTTATAGCATAAGACGCGGACACTCTTCTGTCAAAAGGAGGCATCATGACCGAAAGCACTCTGTCCTGGACAGAACAGAACAGACGGACAGTATTTACCACACGGGTTTTCGAGATTCATGAAATTGAAAGCAGATCTCCGGAAGGGAATACCGGAACGTTCTTTTCCTTGCATGCCCATGACTGGGTTATCGTCATTCCCGTCAAACAGGACGCAGCCGGCAATCGTTTTTTTCTTATGGTACGGCAATGGAGACACGCTTCCGGAACCGAAAGTATCGAGTTTCCCGGAGGCGTCATGGATGAGGGGGAAAGCCCCGAGAACGCAGCGGTGAGAGAATTGCGAGAAGAGACCGGAAGGAACCCGGGTACGTTGACCCATCTGGCAAGTTTATATCCAAACCCTGCAATCATGGATAACCGGTGTCACATTTTTCTTGCCGAGGATCTCGCTGATACCGGTTCCCAGGACCTGGATGATGACGAGTTTATCGATGTACTAGAAATTGAGGTAGATACTGTATGTGCCGCAATGGGAAGCGAGCCATATTCACATGGTTTGATGGCCGCGGCCCTTATGGCCTGGATTCAACACATGAAAAAAGACTTTCGGAAGCCTGTCCGGTAAGGACAGGCTTCCGAAAAGAACATTATTTTTTCATAAATGGCTCGTACCGAGCCGAACGGTCAAACTGGCCTTCACGATATTCACCCTGAATACTGGGAATTTTTATGACCTGGGAGGGAAGCAACAGATGCGGATTGGCAGGTCTTCGCAAGGTAGAGCGATTGGCTTCCCACAGCTTTACCCACATGAACGGATTTCCGTACACCGCAGGATGCGCTGCAATATTCCACAGACAGTCCCGGGATTCATTCCACAAATCCACCTTCCAGGTAGCGGGAAGCGGCATTTTTTCGCTCACCGCTGACAATGCCGCAAGGGCCTTTTCAGACTGGCTCCGTGATGTACCATACTCTTCCGCACTAAAACTGGTCGCCGCGTCTTCTATATATGCAGAAGCAGTTTCCATTTCTCCCGGGAAAAAGCGTTCGCCCCGGATACCCTGAGCCCAGGCAAAACGGGTTCGGGCCTGAAAAAGCATCTTCTCGGCGTCAGCACGCGCGAGCATGCGTTCAATAAACGCAGATGAAAGATCAGCATAAATTTCTGCCTGTTTTGCGTATTCAAGGGCGCCTTCGTAGTCACCTTCATCATACGCTGCCGTTGCCATTCGGGTATAGGAAAGGCTTTTCCTCTGAAACTCGTTGTTTTCATAGCTTTTTGCCTGCAGAGGAAACATAGATACAAGAAGAACAATGAGCACACTACACATCATGGACTTTTTCATTGGATTTCCTCCTGGGTGACAACAGGCTCTTCTGTTTCTGGAAGGTCTGACGCCCCGGATGACGGGTCGTCTTCAGTATCAGGGTCAAAACCTTCAGCGTTTTCATCGAGAGGGGCGATCTCGTCCGCTTTCAGGGCAAGCTGACGGCTCTGTTCCTGCTTATTCCGCGCCTGTTGCATGGCAAGGTCTGCGGCGTTCCGTTTCAGTGTGACTTCCTGATAAACTTGGGTAAAAAGAACAGCGGAATCACGATAACCGAAATACGCAGGTTCCCATTCATTTTGGCTGCTTTTTTCGAAAGCAGAACGGAATTGGTCAGATGCGGTCTTGTATTCCTGCGGCATGGACCGCTCAGCCTTGATTGAGTCGCATAAAATGCGAGCGGAATCGGCCTTTCGCACTTCTTCTTCTGCCCACACCCGATACCCGGCATTTTTAACTACGGTGAGCAGGGCTACCACCTCGACCGCCGCATCCAGGGCAGCCGGATCGGCCGATCCGTAGAGCGATGCAGCCTCATCAAAGCGCGTTCCGGCACGATTATATTCTTCACTGGCATATTGTCCAAAATTATTGGCAACAATTGTCTGGTTGAGCGCATATGCCTGCATGCCAAGCTCAAGTACGCGGTAGCGCATAAGGGCAATCTGGGCAGCGTCATATGCGGCGGCATAGTCTCCGGAATCGCGCGCAACACGGGCTTGATCAACAGAGGCATCAGCCTGGGCAAATTCATTGGGGAAATAGGTATCGCCACCAGCTGCAATGACCGCGGCCCGAGCTTCTTTAAGCCGCTTCTCCATTTCAATCGCCATCTCTGCAAAAGATTCATCAATAAGTTTTTCATAGCCGGCAATAGCGGTCGTAAATGAAGCAAAGGCGAGGTCATAGTCGGTTCCATAGGCGGTACGGCCCGTTTCATGCACTGCCGCTACAGATGTCCATTCATCGGTTTTCCAGGTATGTATGCCATACTTTATGCCAAATTCTTCGAGCTCCTGGGCACGATCCCTCAAAGCGGTCAATTGTTCGTCAACACTCTTCGATTCCTCGGCAACGGGTGTTTCCACGTCCGTAACAGGGGCCGCCTCTTCCGGTTCTGCAGGAGGAGTACTCTTGCAGGAAAAAGAAAACAGGACAAGAAGGCAGACAGGCACCATAATGGCGCGACGTAACATTTTGTTCATCCAGACCTCCAGATATCTACCCAATAAACTACACCGGATATGCCGTAATTACAAGAAATTTATCTTTTGTGATATACTGGTGAAGAATCCTTCAGAGCAAGGGAATGAGGAGGTAGATCAATGGCGGACGATTTCAGTTTTGAGATTACCGAACGGTTCGGGGAACTTTCCCTGGCAAAAAGCGGCTGGACTATGGAACTGAACTCGGTTTCATGGGGAGGCAGACCGGCAAAGTACGATATCCGCAGCTGGTCACCCGATCATCAGAAAATGGGCAAGGGAGTTACACTGACCAAAGAGGAGCTTGTCGCATTGAAAGCACTCCTGCTTTCAATGAACCTGGAATAACCTGCTGCTGTCAGCGATGCTTTGCTATTTCATCCTGCGTAAGCTGGTCGCATACTTCATTATAGTGAATACCTGCGTGTCCCTTGACCCACACCCATCGCGGCCGCAGGGACAGGGCAAGGGCGTCAAGCTCGACCCATAAATCCTGGTTTTTCACCGGATCCTTCGAGGCTGTTCGCCACCCATTCCGTTTCCATCCCGCAATCCACTGACTGATGCCCTTTTGCACATACTGAGAGTCGGTATAGACCGCAACAGGCATGGAGGCCCATTGACTGTTCGTCTGAATAAGCGACAATGCACGAATGACCGCTGTTAATTCCATCCGGTTATTTGTTGTAAGAGATTCCCCGCCGGAACCGATCGTTTCAACGGGTGAACCACCTTCATGTACGACAACGAAGCCCCATCCGCCAGGCCCCGGATTTCCCGAACAACCACCATCGGTAAATACAGCAAGTTCAGTCATGCCTTGGCCTTTTGCTTTACAATCTTGGCAGGATCATGGCGCTCGCCGAGCAGCTTGTAAGCTTCCGCCAGGGCGCTTGCGGTCATGTCCCATCCAAGACAGGGATCGGTAATGGAAAGGCCGTGTTTGAGATCGGAAGGATCCGCTGCAATAGGCTGGCAGCCCGTTTCAAGAAAACTCTCGATCATGCACCCGCACAGAGGCTGTATCGGGTTTTCAATATCGGTACGAAGCCTGATGGTCTCGAGCAGCACGCCGATCTGGTTTTCAGGCATTTTCTGGGAATTGCCATGAGAACAATCCATGATGATTGACGGCCTGATTCCGGCTTTTTTCAGAAGATTTACCGCCGCAGTGACCGATTCACGATCATAGTTTGTTCCATGTCGGCCGCCCCTCAGGATAAGATGACTATCCGGATTGCCAAGCGTTTGCATGATACAGGCAGTTCCCGAGCGGGTAATACCGATAAAAGAATGGCTATGGCGGGATGAAAGAATGGCATTGACCGCAATTTGCACATCACCGTCGGTCGCGTTCTTGAAGCCCACCGGCATTGACAGACCCGAGGCCATTTCCCGATGAGTCTGGCTTTCGGTGGTTCGCGCACCGATGGAAGCCCAACTGACCAAATCGGAGGTGTACTGGGGAACGATGGGGTCAAGCATCTCGGAACCGGCAGGAAGACCAAGCTCGTTAACCCGGACGAGAATTTCACGGGCCATGCGCAAGCCCCGGCCAATATCGGAAGTTCCGTCTATGCCGGGATCTACGATCAAACCACGCCAGCCGACAGTTGTTCGGGGTTTTTCAAAATATACGCGCATGACAATAGCCATGCGGTCCGCGTATTTTTCACGAAGTTCCACAAGCCGGCCTGCATATTCATAGGCAGCCTCGGGATCATGAATGGAACAGGGCCCGACAACCACTAAAAAGCGATCATCCTCACGCCGCAGAATTTTTTGTATCTCTGAACGGCCCTGCATTACTGTTTCCGCGGCCAGGTCAGAAACAGGGACTAGGGAAGCCATGTCTTCGGGAGAAACCAGGGCCTTTGATTCAAGAATGCGGACGTCTCGTATTCGATTATCACTCATTATTTTTTCCGTATATCATCAAGAAGTTCCATTACCATAATGGAATCTGCCCATGTTTGTACAGGGCTTTCCACCACACCCCGGAAAAGACAGTCCTCAACTTCACGAATTTCATATTCATAGCCATTGCATTCGAAGGGTGAACGGAAATGCTCGATTTCAGTATCGTGCTCCCCGTACAACCGGGCTTCCTGCGCCATCCAGAAAAACGGCAATACAATTGATCCACGATCCCCCAGAATTGCGGCGGAACGCAGGGCTTCGACGCCCTTCAGGTTGATTGCGCTGGACAAGTCGGCCTTGAGACCGGACGGCCAGGACATGGCCACTTTCTCGTATAAATCGACGCCTTGATCATTCCATTCCACCTGGCAATCCATTTCCGAGGGTTTTTGTTTCCCGGCAAACATGAGCGCACAGGTAACCGGATAAATGCCGACATCAAGGAGCGCTCCTCCGCCCAGGGCAGGATTATACAAACGGCTTTCGGGATCATAGGGTTTGTCCAGGAAAAAATCGGACCTGATAAAGCGCAGGGTACCAATACGCCCCTCCGCTACCCACTGAAGCGCACGGCGAAAGGAAGGATTGAACTTCATCCACATTGCTTCCATAAAAAAGCGTTTTTCCGAACGTGCGGTCTCCACTACCGGCCGAAACTCCGCACAGGTTATACTGACCGGTTTTTCACACAACACAGCCTTTCCAGCCCGAAGCGCGGCAATTGAAAGGGAGGCATGCTGATTGTGCGGAGTAGCGATGTAGACCGCGTCGATCTCAGGAGAAAGAAAAAGTTCATCATAGGAGCCAAATGTATTCGGGATACCCCACCGGGAAGCGAACTGGCGCGCACGCCCCGGATCCCGGGAAGCGACACCGGACAGTATACTGCGTCCGGAACGGGCTGACTCGTATCGGCAGGCCTCCGCAAATTTTGACGCAATGTTTCCGGTCGCAATGATACCCCATCGTATTTTTTCCATGTCCGTCCTCCTGTTCCCTTTTGCTGGTTTAGCACACAGCCCGTACACGCGATTGACAATGCAGATTGCTTGTACATCCTGAACACTGCAGTTTCTGTAGAGCCCTCTAAAAAAACCGTTGCCGTTTGTAACCTTTTTCAGTATTTTATACCGTAGCTCCCTGAATTTGAAGAGGGAGAGACTCTTTTCACTCAATACCGAAAGGGTATAGCAATAAGGAGATTTTGAAATGGCTAAACAGTTGATGTTTAACGAAGAAGCCCGTAAAAAACTGCTTTCCGGTGTGGAACAGATTTCACGTGCCGTGAAAGTAACCCTTGGACCCAAGGGCCGCAATGTTCTTCTGGACAAAAAATTCGGTGCCCCCACGGTGACCAAGGATGGCGTTTCTGTTGCCAAGGAAATCGAGCTGGAAGATGCCTACGAAAACATGGGTGCACAGCTCCTCAAAGAAGTGGCGACCAAGACCAACGACGTAGCCGGAGACGGAACCACCACCGCAACCGTTCTTGCCTATTCCATGGTTCGCGAAGGCCTGAAAGCTGTCGCTGCCGGAATGACCCCCATCGAGCTCAAGAGGGGAATTGACAAGGCTGTTGCCATTGCAGTGGAAGACATCAAGGCAAATTCAAAGGCAATCAAGGGATCTGACGAAGTTGCACACGTCGCATCGGTTTCTGCCAATAATGATGAGGAAATCGGAAAGATCCTGGCCGACGCGATCGAAAAGGTCGGAAAAGACGGAGTAATCACCGTCGAAGAAGCAAAGACGATGGATACAACCACCGACTTTGTGGAAGGAATGCAGTTTGACCGCGGTTATATTTCTTCATACTTTGTTACCGACCGGGACCGCATGGAAACAGTTTTTGAAAATCCCTACATCCTGATCCATGACAAGAAGATTTCCAACATGAAGGACATGCTTCCTCTCCTGGAAAAAATAGCTCAATCAGGACGCCCCCTGCTCATAATCGCCGAGGATGTTGACGGTGAAGCTCTTGCAACCCTCGTCGTTAACAGTTTGCGCGGCACATTGAAAACCTGTGCGGTAAAGGCTCCCGGTTTCGGCGATCGCCGCAAGGCCATGCTTGAAGACATCGCTATCCTGACCGGCGGAGAGGTCATTACCGAAGAACTTGGACTCAAGCTTGAAAATGCAGATATTTCCCAGCTCGGACAGGCGAAGAGCGTCAAAATCGACAAGGACAATACAACCATCATTGACGGCAACGGAAAGGCCAAGGACATCAAGGATCGTGTTGCCCAGATCAAGGCACAAATTGACGAAAGCAGCTCGGACTACGACAAAGAGAAGCTCAAGGAACGTCTTGCCAAACTGGCAGGCGGCGTAGCGGTCATCAATATCGGTGCGGTTACCGAAGTTGAAATGAAGGAAAAGAAACACCGCGTTGAAGATGCTCTTTCTGCAACCCGTGCAGCCCTCGAGGAAGGCATCGTTCCCGGAGGCGGTACCGCACTTATTCAGGCTGCGATCGCTCTCGAGAAAGCCGATATGACAAAGCTGACCGACGATGAAAAAATCGGTTTCAAGATCGTCAAGAGAGCTCTCGAGGAGCCGATCCGCCAGATTGCGGAGAATGCCGGTGTTGACGGAGCTGTAGTCGCCGAGAAGGCCAAAAACGAGAAGAAGGGAATCGGTTTTGATGCGGCAAAGATGGAATGGGTTGACATGATGAAGGTCGGAATTATCGACCCTGCAAAGGTAACCCGTTCAGCGCTGCAAAACGCGGCATCCGTGGCCAGCCTCTTGCTGACTACCGAATGCGCGGTTACAGACATTCCCGAGAAAGCAGCTCCCGCTCCCGCCGGCGGCGGAATGGGTGGTATGGGCGGCATGGACGGTATGTACTGATTCCGGAAGTGCACACAAAAGGCCGCGCGTACGCGCGGCCTTTTTTTTCGGGTCAATGCAAATCTTCCCGATTAAATAAAAATAAGAAAAAGGTCAGTGGATATTGGCCCCGTTCGAGCGAATAACCTCACGATACCAATAACCGGAATCCTTGATAGTGCGCTTCTGGGTTTCAAAGTCAACGTGAATCAAACCGAAACGCTCCTTGTACCCCTCGGCCCATTCAAAATTGTCCATTAAACTCCAATGAAAATACCCTGCAATATCCGCGCCGTCATCTATGGCTTTTTCAAGACCGCGCAAATAACGGGTGGTAAAATCGATCCGAGAAGCGTCATGAACCTTTCCGTCAACATGTACCCAATCAGCGTTGGCAAGACCGTTTTCCGTGACGATAACCGGTTTTTTATAGCGCTCCCACAGAAAGCGGCAACCCCAACGCAGGGTTTCATCTTCCACATTCCATTTCAAGGCTGTTTGCGGAACGCCAACCTTGTCCTTCTTGACCCGGGGAACGCCCGCTTCATCCCGTTCAAGCCGCTTTGACGAATATAAATTGATACCGACAAAATCGAGTTCGCGGCCAATAACGGGCATATCATTCTGCCAACCTCTCGGCAAATCCTGCTCGATGACGGGAAGCAGGGAATCAGGATATGAACCCATGAATACAGGATCTGAGAAAAGTGAAATGGTCCACAAAACGGGCCGCGCGGGTGTGTGATCAAAAAAAGCATGACGCGCAAGCTCGATATCCTCGGCACTTTCCGACGGAGGGATCATGGACTGGGTAGTCGGCACATAGCCGATAGAGTATGAAGAGCCGCCTTTCGAGCGCAGAATATCCACGGCTCGTCCATGAGCTACCATAGAATGATGAGCCGCCTTGATAACATCGCCTTGAGGGAGCTTGTAGCCGGGGGCGTGCACACCAAGGGAAAGAGACAAGCCGATAAAACATTGAGGCTCATTGAAGGTCATCCACTTCGACACGCGGTCGCCCAGGGCCTTTACCACTGCTTCAGTATACGATTCAAACGCTCCAACAATCGCCGGATTGCACCAGCCACCTTCCAGCTGAAGAGAATGGGGCAAATCCCAGTGATACAGGGTCACCCAGGGCTCGATATCGGCGGCAAGAAGCTCGTCTACCAAACGGGAATAAAAATCGAGTCCCTTCTGGTTTACCGCACCCCTTCCACCGGGAATTATGCGCGGCCATGCTGTTGAAAAGCGATATGCGGGCAAACCGATTTCTTTCATCAACGACACATCTTCCCGATATCGGTGGTAATGATCACACGCGACCTTTCCGGTATGGCCCTGATAGGTTTTCTCCGGTTCGGCAGAGAACACATCCCAAATGGATGGAAGCCGTCCGTCTTCATCCCAGGCACCCTCAATCTGATATGATGCAGTCGCAGCACCCCAGGTAAAATGTGATGGAAAAGCCATAAAAACTCCTGTACAATAATCAAAGTTTGACAACAGACTGATTGTGTCAACGCAGGTCAGCCGACCCGTGTCGTCATTGCTCTGACTCAAGTCTAGCCGAGTGACCCGAAAAAGGGAAGATGACGTGAATGAATTAAGTGAAATATTCAACAATTTAGTGTCATTTTTTTCCTCCACGCTCGAAGAGGCGGCACGGCTGTATCCCGACAAGCGCTTACCCGAAAGGCCGGTCATTGTCCTCCATGCATCCTTATCCAGTTTTGGCCATGTTCCCGGCGGAGCCTCGATGGTTGTCAGAGCATTGCTTCGAGCAAGCCGCGCATATCGCGCCACTATCGTCGTCCCCTCACATTCCGACGACCGACCCACCATCATCCCAAAAAGAAACCGCTGTCCTGGCATGGGCGCAATAGCAAATTACATTGACAGCAGCTTGTTAACCCGAAGATCGGCACATCCATTCCTTTCGTATTCCGCGCGAGGCCCTCGGGCAGGCCATTTGATGAAAAATCACCGTCCCGAGCATGGCCTCGATTTCAGGTCGCCCTCGGGACGCCTCTTTGAAACCGATGCCCTTATTTATATGCTCGGAACCGGATGGGATAAATGTACGCTTATGCACCTTGCGGAATATGCATTCAACCGGATGCAAAAAGAACAGGGCAGGGAAACCGACACCGTTTCCTGTTATGCCAGCACGTGGCGGGGGCCCCTCATCTGGGAAGACGCAGCCTTTTATCCGGATCTGTTCAACCGTCTGGGAGACGCCTTTGTCCGCTCATACCCCAACGATATCCGCGTTATGTTCCCGCCCCGAATACAGGAACCATTTGGACGACATACAAAACCCGTGCCGGAAGAATACCGCAAACGCCTGCACATAGTCAGAGCGGCAAAGCTCATACCATTTTGCATAGACAGATACCCCCTTTTGAGGTAACCTGACTGTGTATGCTCCCTCTTTTAAAACGTCTATTCGGTAAAAAATACCGGGTTCTTCAGGATCCGGATACAATTATTGAAGAAAAATGGAACGCCGACTTTGCTTCACCACACAACGCGCGGTTTATAAGCGAACAGGCCGATACCTATCATACCAACATCGATAGTCACGGTCTGACACTCCATATTCACCGACGGCACATATATGCCTGGACAGTCAACAACCACTATAGATACCGCGATTTTATCCTTGAAGCGTCCATACACATTCCCGCACCGGAAACAATGCCTGTCGACAACCGCGCAGGAACCTGTTCGTGCGGTTTTTTGTTCCGCCTTATCAATGAAAGTACTTTTTACAGCTTTCTGGTATCCGACGGAAATATGTTCCGTCTCGACTCGGTACTTAACGGAACACCTGTTCCCGTTTTGGGGTGGACAGAAATACCGAAAAGCACGACACCCTTCACTGAATCGAAGGATGTTATCATCATCGCCCGTGGAACGGTATTCACCCTTATTATAAACGGGCAATGGGCTGCCGAGTTCTCCGACGACAGCATACAGGCGGCCGGAAATATTGCGTTTGCCGGACAAAACTGGGCAGAACGACCGGAAGTCTCGGTCAGACTGTCCCGGCTGTGCATTGAGTCACGTCCCTATGAGGTTGAAGCGGTCGACAGCAGATGGAATACGCTGTTACCGGTTCCGCCGGAATCCCGCCTCAAACTGGCACAAACGCTCTACGCAATGGGCAACTACGTTCCCGCACTCATTGAATTGAAACGGATATGGAAAGGAACAGAACCCTCGTGTGAAACCCTTTTGCTTGCCGGTCGAATCAGCCTTGCCCAGCGGCTACATACCGAAGCGGAAGAGTTTATCCGGAAAGTTCTGGCTATTGATAACACACACCCTGAGGCGCTTGCAGAATTGGGAGGTATACTTTATCTGGAAAATCGTTTCCCCGAGCTGGAAAACCTCATCAACGACATACCGGACGAGTTACTTGCAGATATTCCCTTTTTGTCAAATCTGCACGGACATGTACTTCACTGGAAGGGTTTGTCTGAACAAGCTGCGGAAGCATATCACCGGGCTGCGGTCAAGGCCGGCGATCAGGGGCTTTTCTATGTTCATGAAGCTCGCGAACATGAGTCCTCCGGAAATACAACGGCCGCAGTGGAAGCCTATCTGCATGCCGCCCGACTATTCCTGGCAACAAATGACTATAGCGAACTTGAAACCCTGATAGAGCATATCTGTACACTCGGGAGCGACGATATTCGGGTTGCCTCGGTCGCGGGGAAATTCTGGTATGGAACGGGAAATACGGCAAAAGCGGCCTCATGGCTAAAAAAGGCGGCACAGACTGACAACACCGATTCCGCTGTCTGGTATCTGAACGCCCTGATTCACAACGAGAAGGGACATACGGCAAAGACAATTGAATGCCTGGAAAAGGCCATCTCCCTTGAAAGTAATTATGGTCTGTATCATTTTCGGCTTGCGGAAGTTCTGCATCTTTCAGGAAAGGATTGCTCGAAGGAACTGGCCCTGGCCCTTCAAACCGATGGAGATAACGGGTGGGTCCACAATCTTGCGGCACTCAAGGCCCTGTCACAAATGAATCTGGACGAGGCAGAACAGCACATACTCCGAGCGCGGGAGCTCCTGCCGGGAGAGCTTGCAATATTGGCAAACCACGGTGAAATATATCGTTTACAGGGACGACTGGATGAAATACTTCCCCTTTTTACTGCTGATGATGAAAGCGACGCGCTGCATGCCGCCGCCAATCTGCTGGTTGAGGAACGGCGCTTCGAAGAGGCTGAAGACCTGTATGTCCGTGCCCTGAGAAAAAAACCCTTTGACCAGGAACTTTTGACGGACCGTGCGGCTGCCTGCATAGAACTGGATTACCTCAATGAAGCCGATGACTTATTGGGCCGGGCGCTGGACCAGGGTCCTTCAGTGCGCGTGTATAGCCTTATAAGTTTCCTGTCACTCCGAAAAGGGGAATATACCCGGGCCGAGGTTGCCTTACAACAGGGTTTGGCCGATTTTCCCGATAATCCGGACCTTTTGACCGCCCTGAATACCGTGTACCTTTCAACCAATCGTATTGATAAAGCGAGAAACCTGTCGGCAGGGCTCAGAGAGCAAGGCCTGATTACCGTGGCAGATCAACTTGATCTGGATATCTTGCATATGGGCAGCGTATCCCTTTCCTGCATACAATGCCGCAGGATATGGTTCGTACCCAAAGACGCACCACCCCAGGGATCCCTGCATCTAACCGCAGAACCGCCCGATGATCTGCCTGCCGGAACCTGTCCGGTTTGTCAGGTTCATTTTTGCATCGGTTGCGCAAAGGAAAAGCTGGGTGAAGACGGCCGATTCAGGTGCCTGACGTGCGGAACTCCGCTAAAATTGCTGGATAACAATATTAAATGGCTCCTGAATACCTGGAACGAAAGCCAGATAGAGGATGATATTCACCAGGAAACTATCTGACCAGGACAGTTTTCGCATATTGCACACAAAAAGCCTATACTTATTGACGGAGGATGAAAGGTTTATCCTGAAGACTCCCACTTTGTTAAAAGCGGAGGATTGTGCAATGCCGGGAAGCATCCTGATTATCTGCGACGAACCTGGTTTTGTGACGGCTTTAAAAGACTATTTCACTATTCCCGAATACACGCTGATTCATCAAACGCATTCATTCCGAAACATTGCGGATCTTGCGGATGATTTTCAGGCGGTCATTATTCACAAACCTGCGGCCGGCTGGACGCGGAATGGCCTGTTTGCCGATCCGGCAGACAGACGACCGACCCTGGTGATAGGCGGAGCTGCGATGGAAGCGTGCGGAACACTATGCAACTTCAGAATACTGCCGGATACCGCAGAGGGTTCAATTATCGCTTCAGTCGTTCATTCGCTTTTGCCGGGAAACACCGACAATACAAAAAACCGGAACGTCGTGTCATCTGATGGACGCGTTACTATCAATCTGGATAATTCATGCATTATACACGACGGGATTCACGAAGAGGTCTCGGCTCAAGAAGCAAAACTTCTCTCTTATCTTATTGAACACGAGGGGGAGGAAATATCCAGAGAGGAATTACTGGCACTGGTGTGGGGGTACGATTCCGATATGACCACGCGGACAATCGACGTGCATATTGCCCGGCTCAGGCATAAAATGGGTGATACAAAAGAGGAACAGAGCAGGATCCGTACCGTCAGAAAAGTCGGCTACCAGTTTGTCCTGTAGGTGATAGCCCGGTTGTAGCAGATGTACACGAATCAGGCGTGAACGGGCAGCGCCGGTGGCCACAATCCTTTGGAAAGGCGAAAATCTTTCGTTCCGGAATCAAGAATCCTTGCGTATGCGGAACGGGAGATGTTTTTCCCTCCGAAACGGGCCATGTGATCGGTATATACCTGTGAATCAATACAAATTCCGTTCATCTTGCCAAAAAACAAGGGAGCAAAGACAGAGAATGCCGTCTTTGACGCGTCAGGCATACGGGTAAACATGGACTCACCGAAAAAAACAGAACCCAACAGAACGCCGTAAAAGCCGCCAACCAATACACCATCGTGCCAGGCCTCAACAGAATGCGCGTAGCCGAGTCGATGAAGTTCAGTATAGGACTCAATCATGTCGTCGGTTATCCAGCTTCCGTCCTGTCCCGGACGCATAATCCCGGAACAAAACTGAATAACCCGCTCAAAGGAGGTATCAAACCGGATATCGAAAAGACCCGATTTGATCGTTCTCCTCAGTCGGGAAGGGATATGGAGGTTTTCTGGCAATATCACGAATCGGGGATCGGGAGACTGCCAGTACAGGGGATCATCTTCATTAAACCAGGGGAAGATACCCTGAACATACGCTGATAAAAGCATTCCAGGCGAAAGATTTCCCCCTACGGCTACGACTGAGCCATCGGCTTGCTCGGGATCAGGGAATTGAAAGAAGTCTTCCTCGGTGAGCCAGGGAAAGTCGGGATCACAGCGCGTTTCCGCGCACCAGGACCGCGAACAGCGCCTAGACATGCACTTCCTCCCCGACAGCCTCCAGTATAATTCTTTGCTCCACATCATCGCTGGTCCTGACCAGAACGCGACCGCCCGAGGCAAGTTCGCCAAACAGAACCATATCTACAAGCGGTGTCGTAATAAGCTCTTCGATCAGTCGGGCTACATTGCGCGCGCCAAATTCGGGCGAATAGCCCTTTCTGGAAAGCGCGACAATAGACGGGTCGTCAATATCCAGGGACACTTTTTTTTCCGCAAGGCGTTCGCGTACTGCATCAATCTCTTTCCGGACGATCGATTCCATGACCTTAGCTGACAGATGTGAAAACCTTACCACCGCATCAAGGCGGTTCCTGAATTCGGGCGTGAAGATCTTGTCGACGGCCTCGTTCACTGCCTCTTCCGATATTTCGCGCCCGCCAAAGCCTATCATGGGCTTGCCTATTTCACGGGCTCCCGCATTGCTGGTCATGATGAGTATTACGTTACGGAAGTCGGCCTTGCGTCCCTGATTGTCGGTTAGCGTCGCATAATCCATGATTTGAAGCAGTATATTGAAAATATCGGGATGCGCTTTTTCGATTTCATCGAGCAATACAACGGCATGAGGCTGTTTTCGAATTGCATCGGTAAGCAGGCCTCCTTCCTCAAACCCGACATAGCCCGGGGGAGAGCCGATCAGACGGCTCACGGTATGCTTTTCCTGATACTCGCTCATGTCAAAACGATGAAGACTTATGCCGAGAATTTCGGATAGCGTACGGGCCAATTCCGTTTTTCCAACGCCGGTAGGACCGACGAACAGGAAATTCGCAACCGGTTTGCCCGGAGAGCGGAATCCGGCCCGCGAACGTTTTACGGATCTGGCCACGGCTTGAACGGCGGCATCCTGACCATAGATTTTCGCAAGCAAGGTGCTTTCAAGTTCCCGCAGACGATCGGTCTCGTTCGAGCTCACCGTTCGTTCGGGAATCCGTGCAATTTTGGCGACTACCAGCTCTACCAGCGAACGGTCAACGACTACCGGCTTGATCGCAGACAAGTCCAGCGGCTCCTCACTGAAACTGACCACCGAAGAGTCCGCTTCTTCCGGTACAGCAGAAGGTGTTGCGCCGTCTGAACCGGTTTTTCCGGCAGGCATCCGGCTTGCCGCAATCCGTGCCCGCGCTCCGGACTCATCGATTATATCTATTGCCTTGTCAGGAAGACGCCGTTCGGTTATGAACTGGGCCGAAAGTTGCACTGCCTGCACAATAGCTTCCTCGGTATACGAAACACCATGAAAATCCTCGTATCGTTTGACAAGACCCTTCAGAATGGCAATTGCTTCCTCGACAGACGGCTCCTCAATATCAATTTTCTGAAACCGTCGTGCCAGAGCGTGGTCTTTATCGAAATACTTATTATATTCCTCATAGGTCGTAGAACCGATGCACCTGATTTTCCCCGAAGTCAACACGGGTTTCATCAAATTGGACGCATCAAGGGTTCCACCACCAGAAGCACCCGCACCTATTATTGTATGAATTTCATCGATGAATAAAATGGCCTTTTCTTTCTTCAGGAGTTCGTCAAGAACGCGTTTGATGCGCTCCTCAAAATCACCCCTGAACTTGGTACCAGCTATGAGAGAGCCCATATCAAGACTGTATATTTCATAGCCCTGGAGGAACGGCGGAACATCGCCCGAAGCGATTCGCTGAGCAAGACCTTCAGTAATGGCGGTCTTACCCACTCCCGCGTCTCCAACGATTATTGGATTGTTTTTCATTCTGCGACACAGAACCTGCACGGTACGCTCTATTTCATCAATCCGGCCGATCAGCGGCTCCAGTTTGTTCTGGCGCGCAAGTGATACCAACTCGACGGTATAGCGCTCCAGAAGGCTTTTCCTGGAAGTTTTTGCCTTACCGGCAGAATCTGAATCGGAATCGGCACCGTCCGGAGAGTCTTCGCTCGCAGATTGTTTGTCCTGCAGGCCTCTTCGTCCGGCAGCGGAAGAGCCGTCAACTCCGGCACCGTCAGGGAACCCCGGCGGCTCGGAGAATCCATTGTGAAAGAGAACGTCATCTTCAGCGGCTGAAGATATCTCGTCAGGAGGCATGCCTCCATGGCTGATCACTTCAAGAAGTATCAAGCGGTCAAGACCTCCCCGACGCATATAATACGAGCAGTAATTCTTGTTTTCGTCCATAAGGCTGACCAGAATATCGCTAATTTCCAGCACCTGTTTTTCAGCACTTTCACAATGAAAAACGGCTCGTTGAAAGACATTCTGGAATCCTACCGTCTGAACAGGTTCACGCCCGGTCATGACAGGCATATTTTTCCTCAGATACTCATCGACGCTGTCATGAATATAGGCAATATCCGCACCGCACAGGGATAGAACCTGCAAGGCTGGAGGAT
Organism: Spirochaetales bacterium Spiro_09; assembly: GCA_001604385.1. Lineage (GTDB taxonomy): Bacteria > Spirochaetota > Spirochaetia > Treponematales > Treponemataceae > Teretinema. The sequence continues at coordinate 18,014 of LVBK01000018.1, forward strand.
GATCAAGAGCAGCCAATAAAATATGTTCCGGGGTCACATATTCATGCCCCCTTGTTCTGGCATCCGTCCAGGCTTGATCCAGAACCTTTTGTACCACACCGCTTATTTTTATTCTCACGATTGCTCCATTACGCAACGCAGGGGAAAACCGTTTTGTCGTGCGGCCTCATGCACCTGCAGGCAACGGGTTGCCGCTATATCATAGGTATAGGTACCAACAACCCCCCGTCCCTTTTTATGTACATCTTCCATAATCACGTATGCATCCTGTTCGTTCTTGTGAAACACCCCGATCAGCACCGCAACCACGAAATCTTTCGTCGTAAAATCATCATTCAACAGAACAACCCTATATTGGGCCGGCTCCTTCAAGTCTTCCGAAGTCGATGTCTGAAAATCTACCCTGTTTTCTAGTTCCATACAGTATAAAAATACTGCAAAACCCGCAGGGAAACAACAACCGGTCTTCAAAAATTACAACCTGCGTCTTTCCCGTGCCTGACACCTTGAAACAGGACGCCCCATGATGGCATTATGTGTGTTATGAAATCGGTAATATCCTGGAATGTGAACGGTATCCGCGCAATTGAGAAAAAAGGTTTTTTGGACTGGTTGTCAGCGGAATCTCCCGATATCCTGTGTCTGCAGGAAACAAAGGCACATAAGGGTCAGCTTAATGCTGAACTCGTTACCCCCGTTTTACCGGGCGGGACATGGAAGAGCTGGTGGAGTTCGGCAAAAAAAGCAGGCTATTCAGGAACCGTCATTTACAGCAAGACAGAACCCCTCGATATACGAACCATGGGATATCCAGAATTCGATGATGAGGGACGCGTAGTCATTGCTGAATTCTCCGAAGCAGTTATCATTTCTGCCTATTTCCCCAATTCCCAGGAAGCCGGAGCCAGACTGGGCTACAAGCTGGAGTTTTGCGCGGCCATGAAAGAAACATGCGACCGCCTGGTAACGGAGGGAAAAAATATTATACTGTGCGGTGACTATAACATTGCACACAAGGCAATAGACCTTGCCAACCCCAGCCGTAACGAGGGAAATCCCGGTTACCTTCCGGAAGAACGGGCCTGGATGGACACATTTACCGAGGCCGGCTATGTCGATACATTCCGGGCCTTCTGCAAGGATCCAGGGCAATATACCTGGTGGAGTTACCGTTTTAAGGCTCGTGAAAAAAATATAGGATGGAGAATCGATTATACCTGTGTCAACCCGGCTTTTATGCCCCGGGTTACCAGCTCGACCATTCTTTCGGACGTGACAGGTTCAGACCACTGCCCGGTAAAATTAACCTATGCGCATCAAATATAACGCACCGACAACCCTTACCTTCTCTTTTTTCTGCTCACTGGTCGTTTTTCTTGACCAATTTGTTCTGACCGGACTTGTCAGAGCCTTGTTTACTGTTCCCAACGCCCTGGCATTCGATCTCCTCCAGCCACTCAATTATATCCGACTTTTTTCCCACATTGCAGGACACGCTGACTGGAATCATCTTCTCAGTAATCTTGCCTACATTCTTCTGTTAGGGCCAATGCTCGAAGAAACGTACGGTTCATTCACCATGTTTCTGATGATTATTGTCACCGGTTTTGTAACCGGCGTACTTAACGCCTGCTTTTTTCCGCATCCACTTTTGGGGGCGTCAGGCGTTGTATTCATGATGATACTGCTCGCTTCCTTTACAAATCATGGCAAGGACGACGTGCCGTTGACATTCATCCTCATCGTCATACTCTACCTTGGACGGGAAATACTGAACGCTTTCAAGGGTGACGATATTTCCCAATTTGCCCACCTTGCTGGCGGTCTGTGCGGCAGTTTATTCGGTTTTTTCAAACCCGGAAAAGCAACCATTGCCCGAAAACGTGCAGCCGCAAACAGGAAATCATCCAGCACACCAAGTCCAACCGCTTCTTCAATATCGCCAGCTCCCATGAGTACCGTTTCGAAAAGCGGTGTCCGGATAAAAAACCCGCCGGTCAACAAGGGACAGGATAAAACAATTGAAGGGCCAGGCAAAGTTCGCGCTCCTCGAACCCAAACGAAGCGTAAAAGCTGACAGGACCACCCTCAGCGCCGGATTTCCACACAAGATTGAAGCCTTTTTGCCATTCTGATATAGTTGAGTGAGGGAGTCAGGCACATGCACATGGTGACATCCCCATACTGAACAACGACAGGCGGCATTACCGCACAGGAATCACATGCGAGACAGACTTGAACGATTGAAGATACGATTCAATGAACTTGATACAGACATACAAAACCCCGACCTTATTCGCGATGCCAGGCGATATAAGGAGTTGATGAGAGAACACGCCTACCTTTCTCGCCTCATGGAAGAATACGCCCGCTATGTAAAATTCAGCGATGACCTGAAAAACACAAAGGACATGATCCAGGAAACGGACGATCCTGATATGCGGGCAATGGCCAAAGAAGAACTGGCAGAGCTTGAAACTCGGTTACTAAAATCGGAAGAAGCGCTCAAGATTCTTTTGATACCGCCGGATCCTCTCGAAGAAAAAAACATCATTATGGAGATTCGGGGCGGCACCGGTGGCGAGGAAGCCGCGCTCTTCGCGGCAGATCTTTTCCGCATGTACACCCGGTATGCCGAGTCTCGTGGCTGGAAATATGAAATTCTTTCATCAAACGAAACAGGTCTTGGCGGATACAAGGAAATCAGCTTTTCCATTTCAGGGAAATACGTATATGGCAGTCTTCGATACGAATCGGGCGTTCACCGGGTACAGCGGGTTCCGGAAACAGAGGCATCAGGACGCATACACACCAGCGCGGTGACGGTTGCAGTTCTTCCCGAAGCGGAAGAAACCGAAATTCAGATCCGGGCGGAAGATCTGCGTATAGACGTCATGCGGGCTGGAGGACCGGGAGGTCAGTGCGTCAACACGACAGACTCGGCCGTACGGCTGACCCATCTGCCGACAGGCCTGGTTGTCATTTGCCAGGACGAGAAAAGTCAAATAAAGAACAAGGCAAAAGCAATGCGAGTCTTGCGCACCAGATTGTTCGAAATGGAAGAAGACCGCAAAAACGCGGAGCGATCGGCAAACCGCAAGAGCCAGGTAGGATCAGGAGACCGTTCGGAACGTATCCGAACCTATAATTTTCCGCAAAACCGCATTACCGATCACCGAATCAACCTTACGCTCTACAAGCTCGATCTGGTTATGCAGGGTGACATACATGAACTTGTCGAAGGGCTCTGTATGGCAGCCCGCGAAGACCAACTAAAACAAAGCGCGAGCTAAAGCCTATGACTTTGGGTGAGGCGCGAAAAATAGCTATCAGTACGTTACACTCCGCCAGGAGACCCTCTCCCTCGGCAGGCCTCGACACAGACGTGCTTTTGTCCTTTTTTACCGGACATCCGCGCGCTGTCATTCATGCACATCCAGAATATAAACTGGGAGACCTTTCCGAACCCTTTTTTTCCGCCATCAATTCTCGTTCCGAAGGCTTACCCATCGCATACATAACCGGACGCAAGGAATTTTACTCGCTGGAGTTCATGGTCACCCCCGATGTACTCATACCAAAACCGGACACAGAAATTCTCGTGGAACGGGCAATAGATCTGGCCCGCACACCGGGTTCCTCCGGGCCAATCCATATACTGGATGTCTGCACGGGATCAGGATGCATAGCGATAGCCATACAACACCACGTACCGCAATGCATCGTGCACGCAACCGATATTTCCGAAGCCGCCATACGCATTGCACGGATCAATGCCGAAGCGCACGCTCCTTCCGTCCGTTTACATGTGCAGGATCTGCGAAACGGATTGTGTCCTCCATCCCTGGCAAAAGAAGTTCCCCTCTGGGACCTTATCGTCTCCAACCCGCCCTATGTTCCGACTCCGGTGGCGCGGACTCTTCTTGAAGACGGCAGAAACGAACCGATTCTCGCCCTTGACGGGGGTACTGACGGGCTCGATTTGATAAAACAGCTTGCCGATCAAGCCTATGCCTCCCTGAGACTTGGCGGCTCGCTGCTCATTGAGGCGGGCGAATATAACGCTCAGGCTGCGGCAGACTATTTAAAACAAGCAGGATATTCTGATATAGTCATTCACAGGGACATGGAGAGTCAGGACAGAGTAATAGAAGGGTCAAAGGCATGAAGGATAGCATTGAGGTTTTTTTTAATCACTATCCCTGGTTTTCCGAGGAAGACCGGCTAAGAATCGAAAAAGCATGGACATACATGTCCGCACGAAAGGCAGACACGCCCCGCTCATGCGGAGAAAGTTACATGCTCCATCCCCTGCGGGTCGCACGCATCCTTGCAGACCTTTCCCTCGACGCTGACTGTGTCGTTTGCGCCCTTCTCCATGGCTCCATGGAGAGCCTCGGCTTGACGCGTGAAGAAATTGCCCGGGAATACGGCGAACAACTTGCCTATCTGGTCGAGGCCACTTCCCGAATCTCCCGGTTCAAGATGCAAAACAAAACCATCCATCAGGCAGAGTCCATACGCAAAATGTTCTTTGCCATGATCACCGATATTCGGGTCATATTGGTCCGCCTTGCCGACCGTCTCGATAAAATGCGCAGCCTCAAACACTTTCCCGAAGAAGCCCAAAAAAGCATTGCACAGGAAACCATCGACATTTGGGCCCCGCTCGCCAACCGTTTGGGAATCTCTTCAATTAAGGATGAACTTGAGGACCTAAGCCTGAAATTCCTTAACCGCGAGGTATTTGACCATATTAAGGGCATTGTCGCCGCGAAAAAAGGGGAACGCTCCGAGTATCTCGGAAAAGCCGAAAAACTTATTTACGACACAGCCCTGAAGGCCGGATTGCGCATCGAGGTGCAAACACGGGCTAAACATTTTTGGTCCATCTATCAGAAGATGAAAAAAAGAAACAAGGCCGCCGAAGAACTCTTTGACCTTCTTGCAATGCGTATCCTCTGCGACAATGCGAACGAATGCTATACCATTCTCGGCCTGGTCCATACCATCTGGAAGCCCCTTGAAGGCAGATTCAAGGACTACATCGCAATGCCCAAGGCAAACGGATACCAAAGCTTGCATACCACCGTCATGTGCGAAGAAGGTCGCCCGCTGGAAATCCAAATCCGCACCCGGGACATGCATCAGATAGCGGAAAACGGAGTCGCAAGCCACTGGCTCTATAAAAAGGGCTCCTCAAAGGAAGTTGTCACCGCCGACCACCTATCCATTATCAATCAGTTACGGGAACTGTCGGAATCGCGTTACACTGACGAAGACTTTCTTGCCCAGATCAAGTCGGATTTGCTGGGAGATTCAATCTTTGTATTCACCCCGCGAGGAGATATCCTGGAGCTTCCCTCAGGATCAACCGCAATTGACTTTGCCTATCACATCCACACCGCGGTCGGAGAAAAAATCGTAGGGGCGAAGGCCGACGGCTCGATAATTCCCCTTTCCCAGCCGCTTAAAAACACCCAGGTTGTAGAAATAATAACCCATCCCCAGGCTCACCCCACGCTCAACCAGTACAATGTTGCCCGTACGGCAAAAGCGCGCCAAAAAATCCGGTCCTGGCTGCAAGAACATGAACCTGACAGCGGATTCGAAAAGAAAATAGCGGCCGAAGAAAAGAACACCGCACCACCACCCAAATATGTGCGCACTCGCGGGGACCAGGAAGAAGCGGAAGACAGACCCTTCGACACCGCGGTCCTGAAAATAAGGGTGGGCGATACCACCAACTTCCTGATCAAATTCGCGAATTGCTGCAAGCCTGCTCCCCCCGATCTCATTACCGGCTATGTTTCCCGGGGAAGGGGAATTATCATTCACCGAAGGGATTGTACTAACCTTGCTCGTATTGCGGACATTCAAAAACGAACAGTTCCCGTCGACTGGGAACTGCCCAAGGAAGATGCACCTGCGACCAAAAAGAAACAAAAAGTCAAACAGGGAAAACAGACGCCCTGAATTACCGGTCTGTCCGACGTTAGGCCTATCGGACGTCCAGAATCTCGAGAGAGTACTCGCGAACAGAGTCGACAAGTTCCTCTTTGGTCATGTTGCCTACTTTCAAAAGACAGGTTTTATTGGTCAAGTCGCGACCGTCGCTTATCAGCAAGGCCTGAACGTCGCCCCCATGAGACGCGATAACCTCGGAAATACACTTGAGCTCGCCTCGCTTGTCGGGTACCAGCAGGGTGATCCGTACACCTTCTTTTCGGGCGCCAAACAGATTTATAAATAATCTGAAAAGATCGCCGTCGGAAACTATACCGACCAGCACATCCGAGCGCATTACCGGCAGGGCGCTAATTTCATTGTCAACCATGATGCGCGCAGCCTCTTCTACCACCACGTCCTCGGTCACGGTAATTACCTTCCGCTGCATCACCTTTTCAACCTTCAATTTTGACAAGAGATAGCTCATCTCGTACATATCAAGCGTGGACGCGACTGAGGGACTTGCGTTTATCAAATCCCGCTCGGTCACGATACCGACAAGCTTGTTGTCCTTATCCAGCACCGGAAGACGACCGAATTTTTCGCGTTTTATTAACGCTCGGGCCTCATGAACGGAAAGGTCAGGATGAACAAACAGGGGGTTTTTGGTCATGACATCGGCAACTACCATGCGTATCCTCCTCGAAAAATTACCTGGCTGTTACTTGATTATAGACCTTCATTGAAAAAAAAGGCAAATTTCAGGAAGTACAATACGGACCGAGGCAGAAAGATGAACGACGGGCGAGGACTCAACGGGCGGAGCCGCCGCCCAGAGCGAAAAAGATGTTTGTACGCATGTATCGGTAAGGCAGTATGTACCATTTCCGTGGAGACAAAAAAAAACCGCTGGCCGGACCTGAGTCCGGACGGCGGCTTATCAGCGTGTAAAAAAAAACCCTCAGGTCTTCTCAACACATCTTGCTCTCAGATCCGTTATAGTAACAGAATCAGACAGCCTTACCATTTTTGATTGCGGCTTTGCATACCTTGCAAATTTTAGCCTTGGCGCCTTCAATTTCCTGTTCATACAGAACCTTGACGGCATCTTTCTTGCATACAGGGCATGTTCCGCGACCGCGGTTCGGAGTTCCGCGAATACCTTTTCCACGATGTGCTTTAGACATTGCTTATTCCTCCGCGCCAGCTTCAGCTGCTTTTGTTTTCTTGGCGGCGGGCTTTTTCACACCGGCAGGTTTTTCAGCAGCGGGCTTCTTTTCAGCAGCCTTTTTAGCGGGCTTTTTCTCCGCTGCAGGTTTCTTTTCTGCTGCGGGTTTAGCTGCGGCCTTTTTGGCCTTTTTGTCTTCAGGAGCGGCGGTTTCGAGCGTATAATCCACAAGCTCGAGGATTGCCACTTCAGCGGCATCGCCCTCACGGAAACCAAGTTTCAAGACACGGGTATACCCGCCGGCACGATCCTTCATGCGAGGGCCAATGTCGGTAAAAAGCTTTGCGAGTACTGCATCATCTGCAATAAACCGGGCGACCTGGCGTCGGTTATGAACGGTGTCTACTTTACTGCGGGTAATAAGCTTTTCAGCTGTTCGCCGTACTTCAAGCGCTTTCGGTTTTGTAGTGGTAATTCTCTCGTACTTGAACAAAGAGGTAACCATGCTGCGATGCAACGCACGGCGGTGAGATGCGTTTCTCGAAAGCGGATTAAAGCCGTTTTTATGCTTCATCTGTTTCTTCCTTCTGCTTGGGCAACTTGATAGAATTCTTGAGGTGACTGTAATCAGTCATTCCAAGGCCAAGATTCCATTCAAGGAGTTTTTCCCGGATTTCCTGGAGACTCTTTTTGCCGAAATTTCTTGTTTTGGCGATATCATCCTCGGTTTTCCGGGTTAATTCACCAATTGTCCTGATATTGGCATTTTTCAGACAATTGGAAGAGCGCACGGAAAGCTCGAGCTCCTCGACGGGAGTATTTAAAAGCTGCCGGACTCGCTCGTCCTCTTCATCAAAATCTTCATCACGGCCGATTTCATTTTCATTGAAATTGACAAATATCGAGAAGTGATCCTTCGCGATCTTGGCCGCTTCGGCAAGAGCATTTTCCGGAGAAATTGTTCCGTCAGTCCAGATTTCGAGAATCAGCTTGTCATAATCATTACGCTGGCCGACACGGCACGGTTCAATGGTGTATTTCACCTTGATAACCGGGCTGAAAATGGCATCCAGCGGAATAGTACCGACGATTTCAATATAGCGCTCGTTAACTTCTGCGGGAACGTAGCCCCGACCAAAATCAACCTGCACCTCGAACTCGACACGGCCACCTTCCATCATGGTCAAGATATGGAACGGTTCGCTCAAAATTTCGAGCTGACTGTCCTTGGCGAACATGTCGCTGGTAACGGTCACCGGTCCCTTGAACTCGAACAGGAAAGTATCCTGGTCGACATCTTCAGGAAGCCGCAAACGAATCTGTTTCAGATTATTCAGGACTTCCAGGGTATCTTCTACAACATTCGGAATCGTCTCAAACTCGCTGGAAATACCGTGAGGTACTCCATCGGCATCATAGGACGTGATCTTTACAGCAGTGATCGCGTATCCCTGGATGGACGACAGGAGTACCCTGCGGAGGGTATTACCAACCGTAGTTCCAAAACCGGTTTCGAAGGGAGAAGCCACAAATTTTCCGTAATCAGATGTCGATTCATCATGCTCGAAGGAAAGTCCCTTCGGCTTTTTGAATCCCTTTAGCAGATTTTTGCGGGCCATCCGAACTCCTCTTATTTAGAATAGAGCTCGACCACGAGCTGTTCTTTAATGTCTGCAAGGTCAGTAATGTCAGCACGGTGAGGCACGGACACGAAGGTACCCTTCAGCGCATCGACGTCAACAGTCATCCATGATGCGGTTCCGGACTTGCTGTCCTCTTTCAGTGCATCCTTAATGACGTTGAGTTTTTTGCTTGATTCCTTAACCTCGATAACATCACCGGGCTTGACGAGGTAGCTCGGAATGTTTACCGAACTGCCGTTTACCAGAATGTGTCCATGCTGGACAATCTGGCGTGCCTGATTTCTGTTTACGGCGAGGTGCATGCGGAATACGACATTGTCAAGCCGGCGCTCAAGAAGACCAATAAGGTTTTCGCCGGTAATTCCGGGCATGTGCAGCGCGCGGTCAAAGAAGATCCGGAACTGCTTTTCAAGCATGCCATAGGATCTCTTGAGCTTCTGTTTTTCGCGGAGCTGAACTCCGTAGTCGCTTCTCTTGCCGGCGCGGGCCTTCGGGTCCTTACCGGGAGAAGCTCTTTTTTTGTTAATCGGACATTTATCGGACTTGCAGCGATCTCCCTTGAGGAAGAGCTTCTTTTGCTCGGTGCGGCAAAGTCTGCAAAGAGGTCCAGTATATCTTGCCATATCTTACTCCTCTGTCAGATGCGCCGTGTTTTGCGCGGGCGGCAGCCATTGTGCGGAATGGGGGTCACATCACTGATGGATTTAACCTTCAAACCGAGAACGCCAAGGGTGCGGACGGCTGATTCGCGGCCGACACCGGGTCCCTTCACAAATACATGCACTTCACGAAGTCCATAGGTAAGGGCTTTCTGAACTGCAGTTTCGGCAACAGTCTGAGCCGCGAACGGTGTAGACTTCTTTGCGCCGTTAAAACCGAGACCGCCTGACGATGCCCAGGAAAGAGCATTGCCACGGAGATCGGTAATGGTAACGATCGTATTGTTGAACGTCGCCTGGATGTATACATTTCCTTCGTATACACTCTTTTTTTCTTTCCGTTTCTTTACGGTTGCCACGTTATAAGTACCTCCAACCTACAGATTACTTCTTCTTGCCCGCAACGGTCTTTTTCTTACCCTTGCGTGTGCGAGAATTGGTCCTGGTTCGCTGACCACGGACAGGGAGACCCTTTCTGTGCCGGAGGCCCCGGTAACAGCCGATATCCATGAGACGCTTGATATTGAGACCGATTTCGGTTCTCAGACGACCTTCAACCTTGTACTCTGCGTCGATTACCGTAGTAATCTGCTTGATTTCATCCTGGCTCAGATCATTGATCATGCGCGAAGGATCGATCTTGCTCTTTACGCAAATTTCATCCGCTGAGGGACGACCGATTCCATAGATATAGGTCAACGCAATATTAACATGCTTGTTAGGGAGATCAACTCCCGCAATTCGAGCCATGTACTAATCCTCCATCAGCCCTGGCGCTGCTTGTGCTTGGGATTGATGCAAATTATCCGGACGATTCCCCGCCGACGGATTACCTTGCACTTATCGCATATGGGCTTTACGCTCGTTCTAACCTTCATACTAAACCCCCTGAAGAAAACGTAGTATTATACGTTTTCCTCAAATCTTTTTCTACAGGTTGCGAGACCTGAGCTTTCCTTTTTTGACCAACCCATCATGATGATGCATCTTGAGCTGTGCCTCAATCTGACTCATGGTATCAAGATCGACACCAACCAAGATCAGAAGCGAGGTTCCGCCCATTATCATCGAAATCGATGCGGGGAAGCCAAACAGGCGCTGAATGATCGTCGGCAGTACCGCGATCCCGGCAAGATACAGCGAACCGGGAAGAACCAGCCGGTTCAGGATCCGCTGCAAATATGCTTCCGTATTGTCCGTCCGGATACCGGGAATCGAGCCGCCGTTTTCCCGAATTTGTCGCGCAATTTCCGTGGGGTTCAAGGTGACCTGAGTATAGAAATACGCAAAGAAGACAATAAGAAGCACGTAGAAAACATTGTACCACAAACCGTTCGGACGTAAAAACACCGCAAGGCTGTTGAGCCATTTAACGTTTGGTCCGATGCTTGAGGCAATCTGCAAGGGGAAGGTCAGGAATGAGGAAGCGAAAATGACCGGTATGACTCCTGACGGATTCAACTTGAACGGAATATAGGTATTCTGTCCACCGTACATCTTTCTTCCGACGACCCTCTTTGCATAGTGTACCGGAATTTTTCTCTGTCCCTGCTGTTCATAAATAACCAGGGCAATTATGGCAACAAACATCACAAAGGCAACAATGACGAAAACGGGATTCAACTCGCCGTTCTGCACCATCTTTACCAGCTCCCAAATCGCACTCGGCAAACGAGCCACAATACCCGCAAAGATGATCATGGAAATTCCATTACCAATACCGCGGGCCGTAATCTGCTCACCAAGCCAGACAGTAATCATCGTACCAGTAGTGACCGTCAACATGGCGATCAGTGTATAGGCAAACTTGTTGATTACAATCGCGCCGGGGATATATGACGCATAAACCGTTACCGCGTATGACTGCACAAGCGCAACAGCGATTGTACCCACACGCGTCCACATCTGGAACTTTTTGCGTCCGCCTTCTTCTTCGGTCAGTTTTTTAAGACTGGGGAAGATGACGAGCGCAAGCTGCATCAGAATTTGGGTGGAGATGTACGGCATGACACCAAGCATGAATACCGAGAAATTGGAAAATGCACCACCGGCGAAGAAATCCATGTAGTCAATAAATGCATTTCCCTGCATCTGAGATTTAAAGTAAACCGTCAATGCATGGGGATCAATACCGGGGAGAGTCAGTACCGAACCAAGGCGAAAAACAGCGAGAATTATGACAGTAAAGGTAAGCCTCTCTCGGAGTTCCTTTATTCTGAACATATTTACTAAAGCATTGTTTGCCATGTTCTTTCACCCACTCCCGATTATTCTGCGGTCCGGGCTTCCGGATCGCCGGCCAGAACAACTGTTCCACCAGCCTTTTCGATCTTCTCCTTCGCAGAAGCAGAAACCTTGTCCACGTCAACAGTGAGCTTCTTTGACAGTTCCCCGTTTCCGAGAACCTTAATCAGTGCAGAAGCCTTCTTGAGCAAACCTTTTAATACCAGGGATTCACGGTTTACCGTTTCGCCATTTTCGTAACGGGTTTCAATATCCACAAGATTGAAAATCTCGAATTCCTTGCGGAACGGATAATTGGAAAAACCACGCTTGGCAATACGGCGGTACAGAGGCATCTGTCCACCTTCGAATCCTACGTACACCTTGCCGCCGGAACGGGACTGCTGTCCCTTATTTCCGCGACCGGCTGTGGTACCGCGTCCTGATGAAGAACCGCGTCCCACAATCCGCTTTTTCTTGTTTGCTCCTTCAGGAGCGTACAGATTGAAATCGGACATTAGTTGATCTCCTTGACTTCAACAAGGTGCTTTACGGTAGCAACCATGCCAAGAATGGCGGGGGTTGCTTCCTGCTCCACTGTCGAATTGAGCTTTTTCAAGCCCAGAGAACGTACTGTCGCAACGACATTCGGTTTCTGACTGATAGCACTGCGAACGAGCTTTATACAAATTTTATTTGCCATTGTATTAACCCCACAGATCCTTCAGGGATTTACCCCTGTTCTTCGCGACTGCCTTGGCATCCATCATTTTTCTGATTGCCTCGAAGGTCGCGCGTACCACGTTAATCGAGCTGCTTGCACCGAGTGACTTTGAAAGCACATCGGTAGCGCCGGCTGCTTCAAGAACAGCACGAACTGGTCCACCGGCGATCAAACCGGTTCCTGAACATGCGGGCTTGAGCAACACAGTGGAGCTCTTGAAATCGGCCTGAATTTCATGAGGAATTGTACCATTCTTGAGGGGAACGTGCACAAGATTCCGCTTGGCCTTGTCAATACTCTTGCGAATGGCCTCGGTAACGTCATTGGCCTTGCCAAAACCGAAACCGACACGGCCTTTCTGATCACCTACGACGGTAAGTGCCGAGAAAGAAAAGCGGCGACCGCCTTTTACTACCTTCGCAGTCCGGTTCAGCTTTACGAGCTTTTCCACGAACTCCTTGGGTTCTCTTTCCCTGTTATAATCTTTCTGGTAATCCATAGATACTCCTAGAACTCGATTCCGGCACTGCGGGCACCGTCAGCGATGGCTTTCACAACACCATGATAGAGGTAACCGTTTCTGTCGAACACGACCTTGGAGATGCTCTTCTCCTTCAGACGCTTTCCGATTTCTTCTCCAACCTTGGTTCCCGCGGCGATATTCGCCTTGAGAGCTGAAAGATCCTTCTCAAGTGTGGAAACAGCGGCAAGGGTACTTCCGGTATCATCATCTACAACCTGTACGAAAAGGTTGCTGTTGCTGCGGGTCACCGTCATGCGGGGACGATCAGCGGTACCAAAAACGCGCTTGCGGATATGAACCTTTCTCTTGAGCCTTTTTCTGTCTTTGTCGTTAAGTTTCTTGAACATATCGCCTTACCCTTATTTAACGCCGGATTTACCGACTTTCCGCTTGATAACTTCGTCTTCATAGCGGATTCCCTTTCCCTTGTAGGGCTCGGGACCGCGAAGCTTGCGAACCTGGGCGGCAAACTCACCGACTTCATCCTTGCGGATACCGGTGATAATTACCTTGTTCTGTCCTTCAACAGTAACCTTGAGGCTTTCGGGAATTCCGGCGATAAAGTCGTTGGAATACCCAAGGTTAAGAACAAGAAGATTGCCCTGAACCTCGGCACGATAACCAACGCCATTGATGATCAATGTCTTGGAAAAACCCTTGGTGACGCCGTCGATCATGTTGTTCAAAAGATTTCTGTACAAACCATGGAATGAACGTGCGATCTTGGTGTCGTCCTTGCGGTTGACAACAGCTTCGGCTCCGTCAACCTTGATTTCGACCAGGGGATTGAAGTCCTGGGACAATTTTCCCTTGGGTCCTTCAACATGAACGCTGCCGTTTGCAACCGAAACCTTGACTCCTGCCGGAATTGCAACAGGAAGCTTACCAATACGTGACATGTCTTCCTCCTGTTACCAGACGGTGCACAGCAGTTCGCCACCGACCTGCTTCTCCGCGGCTTTTTTACCAGTGGTAACGCCTACAGAGGTTGAAACGATCAAGGTACCGTATCCGTTGTAAACACGGGGCAGTTCCTTATATCCGGCATATACTCGGCGTCCGGGCGTCGAGACACGCTCGATACCATGGATAACCGATACGTTCTTGTCATCATACTTGAGGAAAACACGGATTGAATTGAATCCATCCTGTGTTACCTTCTTGAAATTCTTGATATAGCCTTCGGTCTTCAGAATCTTGACAATCTCAAGCTTGAGTTTGGAGGCGGGAATGTCCACTTTTTCATGGCGGGCCATTGCCGCATTCCGGACCTTGGTTAGCATATCTGCTACGGGATCTGAAACGCTCATATATTGTCCTCCCTACTACCAGCTCGATTTAGTGACGCCTGGAATCAGACCTTCACTAGCCAACTTCCGGAAACAGACACGACACATCTGATATTTCCGGAGATATCCACGGGGCCGACCGCACACCCTGCAACGATTGTATTTCCTGGTGGAATACTTCGGGGTGGCATTAGCCTTATTTATCATCGCTGTTGTAGCCATGAACTCCTCACTTACTTCCTGAAGGGCATACCAAACTTGACCAGGAGAGCTTTCGCTTCCGCATCAGTTTTGGCAGTGGTTACCACGTTGATATTGAGACCAGCGATTCTCTCGATCTTGTCAAAGTCAATCTCGGGAAAAATGATCTGCTCGGTGATACCCAGCGAATAATTTCCGTGTCCATCAAACCCGTTGGGATTGATACCGCGGAAGTCCTTGACGCGTGGCAATGCTACGTTTACAAAGCGGTCGAGAAACTCGTACATCTTTGCACCACGAAGCGTTACCATAACGCCCACTTCGTTGCCCTGGCGAAGTTTGAAGTTCGCGATACTCTTTTTTGCCTTTGTTTTTACAGCTTTCTGCCCTGTGATAAGACCCAGGTCGGTCGCTGCGGCGTCAAGGAGTTTCTTGTTTGCGAGAGCTTCGCCAATACCCATGCTGATGACAATTTTGGTCAGCCGGGGTGTCTGCATAACAGACTTGTATCCAAGCTCCTTGAAGAGCTCGGGGGCGATTTTGTCTACATAGACTTTCTTAAGCCGAGGTACATAATTACTCATCACAGTGCTTCTCCACATTTCCGGCAGACACGAACTTTCTTGTCGCCGTCAATTTTGTAACCAATTCTGGTCGGACCGCATTTTTTGCATACGATCATAACATTGGAAACGTGAATCGGAGCTTCGATCTCGACAATACCGCCGCGATCCTGCTGACTGCGCTTCTTCATAGCCTTCTTGACGAGGTTTGCACCGGACACGATAACACGATCCTTGTCACGGATAACGCGAACGATCGCACCGCGCTTGCCCTTGTCTTTTCCGGCAATAATCTCAACTGTGTCGTCCTTCCGGATCTTGAATTTAACGTTCATTACTCAATCTCCTTACAGAACTTCCGGAGCCAGAGATACGATCTTCATGTAATCCATATCACGAAGCTCGCGGGCCACAGGTCCGAAAATACGCTTTCCCTTGGGGTTTTTGTTCGCATCGATAATAACGCACGCGTTGTCGTCGAAGCGGATGTATGTACCGTCAGGGCGACGATATTCCTTGGAGATACGGACGATAACCGCCTTCTCCACGGAACCCTTCTTGATTGTAGATGTCGGGAGCGCGTCCTTGACAGCTACAACGATAATATCACCGATGCTGGCATATCTGCGGTGTGAACCGCCGATAACCTTGATACACTCGACGAGTTTAGCGCCCGAGTTGTCGGCAACATTCAATCTTGACTGCATCTGAATCATATCACGCTACCTCGATTACTTTGCCCGGGCCACAACTTCGACGAGCCGCCAGCACTTGTCCTTGCTGATGGGTCGTGACTCAACGATACGAACGGTATCGCCAATCTTGGCATCGTTCTGTGCATCATGAGCCTTGTACTTCTTACTGCGAGAGACGTACTTCTTGTACAGTCTATGAAGTTTTTTGGTGCTGACGGTAACAACAATGGTCTTATCCATCTTGTCACTGGTGACGACACCAATAAACTCGCGGTTCCCGGTTTTTGTCTGCTTAACCTGATCTTCCACGGGCCTGCTCCTACTTGTTTCCCTGTCCGGCAAGTTCTTTCTGCCGGATGAGCGTGTTGAGCTGAGCGATTTCTCGCCGCATGTGACGC
Organism: Spirochaetales bacterium Spiro_09; assembly: GCA_001604385.1. GTDB lineage: Bacteria > Spirochaetota > Spirochaetia > Treponematales > Treponemataceae > Teretinema. Next base: position 34,049 of record LVBK01000018.1, read on the forward strand.
TTTTGCAAGGGATTATCTATGTGTCCGACTACCATCTGGAATCGGAGATCCATAAACTTTCTGTTGAGCTCGCTCCGCTTGGTGACCAGTTCGGCATAAGACAAGCTGTTCAATTCTTTCTTCTTCATCTTCTACCTCCCCTTAGTCCTGGTGGATGCGCTCGGCAAACTTGGTTTTGAACGGCAGTTTGCTTCCGGCAAGCTGCATTGCAGCAGCAGCGAGTTCCTTTTCGATTCCGGCCAATTCAAACAGAATTGTTCCGGGCTTTATTACCGCGACCCAATACTCGGGAGCGCCCTTTCCCTTACCCATGCGGGTTTCGGCCGGCTTCTTGGAATACGGCTTGTCAGGGAAAACGCGAACCCAGAGCTTTCCACCGCGCTTTACCTTACGGTTAAGAGCGACACGGGCAGCTTCAAGCTGACGGTTGGTCAGCCAAAAAGGTTCAAGAGAAACGAGAGCAAACTCGCCGAAGTCAATGTTATTGCATCGGGTTGCGTTGCCGTCGATTCTGCCGCGCTGAACCTTTCTATGTTTAACTCTTTTAGGGCTAAGTGCCATAGCTTAACTCCTTCCTGCCGGTGCGCGTTCGGATCTTTCACGGCGTTCACCGCGTTCTCCACGCTCACCGCGCTCAGAACGATCTCCCCGCTGCTTCTTTAAAAGTGCGCCGGCATCTTCTTTCTGCTCGTGACCGTACATCATTCCGTTGTACACCCACACCTTTACGCCAATAAGACCGTAAGTGGTATGAGCCTCGCTGAAACCATAATCAATATCCGCACGGAGAGTATGGAGAGGAACGCGTCCTTCCTTGTGCTCTTCTGTACGGGACATTTCAGCACCGCCGAGACGTCCGGAAACACGAATCTTTACACCCTGGGCTCCGGCTTTCATTGCGCTGGAGCATGCCATCTTGAGAGCCCGGCGGAAAGATCCGCGGTTCATCAGCTGGCGGGCGACATTCTGGGCAACCAGGGACGCATTGGTCTCCGAGCGCTTGATTTCCTTGATCTTGATCTGCACCTTCTTGGTGAAGCTCTTCTGAATGATCTGTCCGATCTGTTCGATATTGGCGCCCTTGACACCGATGATTACACCGGGGCGTGCAGTGTGGATAACAATGGTTACCCGCTGCGGGTGGCGAACAATTTCAATGTCGGCAATATCCGCATTCTTGCACTCGGGAAGATCCCGTACCATCTTGCGAATTTTGAGATCCTCATGAAGCAGATCGGCGTATTCACGTGAATCTGCATACCAGCGAGAAGACCAGGTCTTGTTGATACCAAGACGAAGTCCGATTGGATTTACTTTCTGTCCCACTTTATTCCCCCGCCTTTTCGTCTACAACGACGGTGATATGACACATTCTTTTCAGAAGCATGTCAGCACGACCACGCCCACGAGGCCACAGCCGTTTTAAACGGGGACCCTCGTCAATCCTGATTTCCTTGACGAAGAGCATGTCTTCATCAAGTTTCTTGTTGCGGTCCAATGCGTTGGAAGCCGCAGACTTCATGGTCTTGGTCAGGAGACGGGCACCTTTCTGGGGCATATTCTCGAGAATTGCCATTGCCTCGGTATAGGACTTCAGCTTCACAACATTTGCCACAGGGCGAACCTTCGTGGGTGATGCGATGAGGAATTTCGAAGTGGCTATATATCCGCTTTTGTCAGCCATTACATCCACCTATTATTTCTTCCCTGCTTTCTTGTCAGAACCTGCGTGGCCGCGGAAGATGCGGGTGGGTGCAAATTCACCAAGTTTATGACCAACGAGGTTTTCAGTCACATAGACCGGAACCCACGTTTTGCCATTGTAAACAGAGATGGTATTTCCTACCATTTCAGGGATAATAGTCGAGCAGCGGGAATATGACTTGATCATCTTCCTGTCACTCGCCTTGTTCATCTCGATAACTTTCTTGTAGAGGCTCTTCTCAATGAAAGGGCCTTTCTTAACAGATCTTGACACGGTCAGTCCCCCTGTTACTTACGTCTCGAAACAATGAAGTTGCTCGAAACTTTGCGTTTCTTCCGGGTCTTGTAACCGCGACAGGGCTGTCCCCAGGGAGTAACAGGATTACGTCCCTTTCCGCGACCTTCACCACCACCGAGCGGGTGATCAACCGGGTTCATGGACATACCACGAACGGTCGGGCGAATACCCTTCCAGCGAGAACGTCCCGCCTTACCAAGGCTGGTGTTCATGTGATCGCCGTTACCAACTTCACCGATAGTTGCATAGCACCGCTTGTGAACCATGCGCATTTCACCCGAAGGCAGCTTGATGGTTACATACTCGCCATCTTTTGCAGCGACAAGTGCGCTTGCGCCGGCAGAACGAGCCATCTGGCCGCCCTTTCCGATGGTAAGTTCGATGTTGTGCACAGTAAATCCAACCGGAATTGCTTCCAGCGGAAGTGCGTTTGCTACTTCAAGAGCAGCGGTATCACCGCTCATTATCTTCTGGCCGACGTTCAAACCCTTCGGCGCGATGATATATCTCTTGTCTCCGTCTGCGTAGAACACCAGTGCGATATTCGCGCTGCGGTTCGGATCATATTCGATGGTCTTTACAGTCCCCGGAATGCCGAACTTGTTGCGCTTGAAATCTATATCGCGGTATTTCTGCTTGTGACCGCCGCCCTGGTGACGAACAGAAATTCTTCCGCCCGCACCGCGACCGCCATGAGATTTCTTTCCGCTGGTCAAACCCTTGAGAGGCTTGTCACCGGTAAGTTCATCTCGCCGCAGGTCAATACGATTTCTGGTTCCCGCGGTAATAGGCTTGTATACTTTAAGAGCCATTTGGTTTCCCCTTGTTTAACGCGGGCTCGAGGCTTAAACGCCTTCGAACACCTTTATAGTCTCGCCGGGTGCAAGCCGTACAATGGCTTTCTTCCAGCTGGAAGTCCGTCCCGGGCGACCGCGCACCCGCTTCATCTTTCCGTACACGTTCATAACAGTACAATCAACGACTTTTACGTCGAAAAGCTTGCGTACTGCTTCTTTAATCTCGATCTTGCTTGCGGCAGAAGCTACCTTGAACACGTATTTTCCCTGCTCGCGAAGCTCGTTCGTTTTTTCGGACAAAACCGGCTCAATGAGGATATTTTCAAAAGTCATCACTCATCCCCCTCGTCTGCACCATAAAACCCGGCGAGATTTTTCGCTGCGGATTCGAGCATGATAACCTTGCGTCCATAGAAAAGGTCATGCGCGCGAAGCCGGTTGTAAGAGAGGAACGAGAGAGTCGGAATATTGCGTCCGGCCTGCTTGATTCTGGCATCGTCATCCTTAAGGATAATTACGGTGCGCTCTCCCTTTGCAAAAGTGTTCAGGATCTTGGTAAGATCCTTTGTCTTGCCGCTTTCAACGGTAAAATCTTCAATAACGGTAAGTCTGTCATCCTGGGCTTTAAGGCTGAGAATGGACTTCATTGCGAGCCGCTTTACCTTTTTGGGTAAAGCGAAACTATAATCGCGCGGACGGGGACCAAAGGTTACACCACCGCCGACAAGAATCGGCGATTTTTTATCACCACGGCGGGCATTACCGGTACCCTTTTGCTTGTACGGTTTCGCGTTGGAACCATGCACTTCGGCACGGGTTTTGGTACAAGCTGTTCCGACACGCAGATTAGCTAATTCATTGTTGATGGCGTAGTAGATCACGTCTTCATTGACCGGAAGGCCAAATACGTTATCATCGAGATTAATTGTCCTCAGTTCCTTGCCATCGACCGAATAGACTTTCTTTTCCATCGTCTTCTCCTGTCGTTAGATCTCTTTCTTGACTGCGGACTTGATGATCAGCGTACAGTCCTTGTGACCGGGCACTGAACCGCGAACCATTACTACCTTCATCTCGGGATCAATTGTCTGGATCTTGAGATTCTGAACAGTTACCCGCTCACGACCCATGCGGCCGGGGAGCTTTGTGTTCTTGAAAGTACGTCCGGGGGTAGTACTATGTCCGGTTGATCCGGGCTCACGATGAAACTTGGAACCATGGGTAGCACGTCCACCATGATAACCCCAGCGCTTCATGACACCCTGGAAACCCTTACCCTTCGAGGTTGCCGTAACATCGAGGAACCTGATTCCTTCGAAAATCTCGACACCAACCTGATCACCCACGGCAACCTCGCGTTCAAAACCGCGAAATTCTTTGAGCTGCCGCTTGGGGGCAATTCCCTCGGGAAACTGACCGGCATATGCTTTCGCAGTGCGACTGGCCTTGAGATCGTCAAGACCGAGCACTACGGCATCGTAACCGAAGGCTTCCTCTTTTTTCAGTGACACGACTGTGTTGGGTTCGACGCGGATCACGGTTACCGGAACCAGATTACCGTTTTCGTCAAAAACCTGGGTCATGCCCACTTTCTTTGCTATCAGACCTATCATTCTGATTACACTCCTCAGGTACGTTATCCCCTGATCCGGGGGACCGTCTACCAAAAAAATTACTGCTTGATCTCTACATCAACACCGGCGGGAAGTTCAAGCTTCATCAAAGAATCCATTACTTCAGCCGAAGGCTCGATAATATCAATAAGACGCTTGTGAGTCCGCATTTCGAACTGCTCACGGGACTTTTTGTTAACGTGAGGAGAGCGAAGTACGGTCACCTTGTTGATACGGGTAGGAAGGGGAATCGGTCCTGAAACCTTTGCGCCCGCCTTTTGAACCGTCTGCACAATCGCTTTCGAGCTCTGGTCGATCAACTCAACATCGAATCCGCGAAGCTTGACGCGAATTTTTTCCTTAGTCATTTTTCCTCCAGACAAAACGGCTGAAGGCGCATTGCGCCTTCAGATAGCCGCGCGCCAGTACGACAACGCGGCCTTACCATTCTGTTCAATATTTACTCGACGATTTCGGTTACCTGACCGGAAGCAACAGTGCGGCCGCCTTCGCGGATAGCAAACTTGAGTCCCTTCTGCATGGCGATCGGGTGAATAAGATCACCGATGATCTTGGTATTGTCACCGGGCTTTACCATGTCAACACCTGCGGGCAGGTTGATTGTTCCGGTAATATCGGTTGTGCGGAAGTAGAACTGGGGGCGGTATCCGGAGAAGAACGGACTGTGACGTCCACCTTCTTCCTTTGAAAGAACGTAAATCTGTCCTTCGAACTTCTTGTGCGGGGTAATTGAACCGGGCTTTGCAAGAACCTGACCGCGTTCAACCGCCTTCTTGTCAACACCGCGGAGGAGAAGACCAACGTTGTCTCCAGCCATTCCACTGTCAAGCAGCTTGTTGAACATTTCAATACCGGTAATAACGGTTTTTGAAGTGGGGCGAATACCGACGATTTCAACTTCTTCGTTCAGGTTGATCACGCCGCTTTCGATACGACCGGTAACAACAGTTCCACGTCCGGAGATGGTGAAAATGTCTTCAACGGGCATAAGGAAGGGCTTGTCAGCTGCGCGTTCGGGATCCTGGAAATAGGTATCCATGGTATCAAGAAGCTTCTGGATACATGCAGTATCTTCAGCGCTTGCGCCATCAGCCATTGCCTTGAATGCAGAACCGGGAATAATCGGTGTTTCGCGGGGGAAACCGTATGATTCGAGAACGTCACGAATTTCTTCCTCGACGAGCTCCATCAGGTCAGGATCATCAAGAAGGTCAACCTTGTTCAGGAAGACGATCATTGAAGGTACACCTACCTGGCGGGCAAGCAGGATGTGCTCGCGGGTCTGGGGCATAACAGAGTCGGGAGCTGAAACGACGAGAATCGCTCCGTCCATCTGAGCCGCACCGGTAATCATGTTCTTGATATAGTCGGCGTGACCGGGGCAGTCAATGTGAGCATAGTGACGCTTGTCAGACTGATACTCCATATGGCGGGTATTGATGGTAATACCGCGAGCCTTCTCTTCCGGCGCATTGTCAATTTCATCGTACTTGAGAACCTTGTCTCCGTACTTTCTTGCGCAATAAGCGGTGATTGCTGCGGAAAGAGTGGTCTTACCATGGTCAACGTGACCAATGGTACCAACGTTCATGTGGGGTTTAGTTCGTTCGAACTTTTCCTTTGCCATTTGATCCTCCTGAAAGATTATAGGCAAGCAATAAAAATATTTCTCGCATTATAAGTAATACGCTCAACCGAACCGGAAGGCGTGGTTACCCGAACGCGTAGCAGACACAGAGATCAAAAACCTGTTTTATTGAAGACAATCAGACAAGGAACTTGCGTACGCATGAATGCACACGCGATGTGACTAGACTGTTCATAGGTTTTCGAACAGTTTTTGCCGGAACCACCTGATCATCATCAAATTCAAGCATTTGATGACTGGTTTGGTATCCAGAAGAGAGCCGGCCGAAAAGCCGGACACCGGGTTGTAACCCGTCCACCCCTGACACCATGTTTATGTTCAAAGTACCAACGGTACCTTTTACCGACATCAAGGGCTGCGCAATCCTTCCAACCGGAATGAACCGGCGGTTTTACGGTCGCGCCCTGGACTCTCAAAGAACACCGAAATCTCTGCCACTCGGGCAGGAACTTCAATACTATCATAGTAGTATACGGTTCACAACATTTAGTCAAGTAGCAGCGAAGCCCGGGCAATAAAAAAGCCTTCCCGAAGGAAGGCTTGTGGCATGAAAACCGGAATTACCAGCGATAGTGGGCAAAGGCCTTGTTTGCGTCTGCCATCTTGTGGGTATCTTCCTTCTTTTTGAAGGCAGAACCGGTATTGTTGAATGCATCGACCAATTCAGCCGCAAGGCGTTCGGACATTTCATGTCCGCTGCGTGCGCGGGCCGCATTGATAATCCAGCGCATTCCGAGCGCCTCGCGACGTGAGTCACGAATCTCTATCGGAACCTGGTATGTTGCACCACCGACGCGGCGGCTTTTTACTTCAACCATGGGCTTTACATTGTCAAGAGCCTTGAGAAACACCTCGAGGGGTTCCTTTTCGGTTTTTGACTTGATCTTGTCCATAGCATCGTAAATGATGCGGATACTGGTTGCCTTTTTTCCGCTGAGCATCATGCGACTGACGAACTTGGAAATAACGACACTGTGATACTTAGGATCCGGAGCAACGGGCCGGTCAATCGACTTGTTCTTTCTTCCCATTTTACCTTCTCCTTATGCCTTCGGCCGCTTGGCGCCGTACTTGGAACGGCCGCGCTTGCGGTCGGTTACACCAAGGGTATCCTTGGCACCACGGATGATGTGATAGCGAACACCAGGAAGATCCTTGACACGACCGCCACGAATAAGCACAACCGAGTGCTCCTGGAGGTTATGTCCGATACCGGGGATATACGCAGTCACTTCAATACCGTTGCTGAGGCGAACACGGGCAACCTTTCGGAGAGCCGAGTTCGGCTTCTTCGGGGTAACCGTCATTACGCGCGTGCATACGCCGCGTTTCTGGGGACAAGAGTCGAGCGCCGGGCTTTTGGTCCGGTACTCCGCATCCTTGCGGCCCTGTTTTATAAGTTGGTTTATTGTAGGCATCTGCCTTTTCTCCTATTTATATCCGGGCAGCACCCCGGATGAATATGCAAACGACGCGATAGACATTTTAGTATCTATCGCCGGTCAATGTCAATGACGAGACGAATCAATCGTTGTCGTCAGTATCAAAATCGGAATCGTCCTCGACTACCTCGGTCTCTTTTTCCAGCTTTCGCCTTTCAAGAATCTCGTTCATCTGAATATCCAGGTCCGTATTCTCCTTGTCAAAGAGCTTTACGTTCCGGTATGTCTTGATTCCGGTTCCGGCAGGAATCAGATGACCAATAATCACGTTTTCCTTCAAACCGCGCAAACTGTCGCTGACACCGGCAATCGCGGCATTGGTCAGAACGCGGGTTGTTTCCTGGAACGAGGCTGCGGAGATGAAAGAATCGATATTGAGCGACGCCTTGGTAATACCCTGGAACATTGGCCGGGCAATGGCGGGCTGTCCACCCTCTGCCATGACACGGTTATTTTCCTCGTGGAACTTGTACTTGTCGACCTGCTGTCCGAAGATAAAGCGAGTGTCGCCGACGGCAACGATCTCGACCTTGCGGAGCATCTGACGCACAATGACACCGATATGCTTGTCATTGATCGATACACCCTGCAAGCGGTACACCTGCTGAATTTCGTCCATGAGATAGTTCTGCAGCGCATTTTCACCGGAAATTGACAGAATGTCGTGCGGATTCATTGATCCATCGCACAAGAGTTCTCCCGCTTCCACGGTATCTCCGTCACGTACCAGCAACCGCTTGCTCATCGGAACAAGATGCTTGAACTCTTTACCGTACTGATCGCGGACGATCAGCACGCGCTTGCCTTTCAGGATACCCTTGAAAGAAACAGTACCGCTGATTTGCGCAAGAACGGCCGGTATTTTCGGCTTTCTGGCTTCAAAGAGCTCGGAAACACGGGGAAGACCTCCGGTAATATCCTTGGTCTTTGCCGATTCCTTGAGCATCTTGGCGATTGTCGTACCAGCCTTGATGAACTTGCGGTCATCAACAAGAATGTAGGCGCCTCCGGGCAGATAGTACGAACCGATGGTATTTCCCGATTCATCGGTAATGTGAATACGGGGCTGCTTTTGATCAAGCTGAAATTCGCTGACCCGCTTTTCAATCTTGCCGGTTTCCTCGTCAAGCTCTTCGTTGAGGGTTGATCCGGGTATAATGTCCTCGTAGTGAACATAGCCGGTGTATTCGGCGATAATCGGTTCGGAGAAGGGGTCAAAGAGCGCTATGGTCTGTCCGGCCGCGATAAAGTCACCGTTCTTGATGATAAGCTCGGAACCGTTACGAAGCTCGACCTTTTGATCCTGACCGACAAGGTAAATCTTCTTGTCTCGTACGACGACGTAGGCAATGTCGGTTGACAAAACCTGCTCGCCGTTATGCACGAACAGGGGCTCATCTTTCAGTATGCGCTGTCCGTCCTGGACAAGCACCTTGTCCTTGGCGGCAAGATCGTATTCCTTCATGACCTTGTTCACGGTCATCCAGCCCTTTCGGGTAAACAGCCAGTTTCCATTGTCAAGATCAACATGGGCACCCATGATATCGCGTACGATAACCGGGAATTTAAGCACAATGCGATTTTCTTCGCTGATCTTGGTCGCCGTACCACCGACGTGGAAGGTACGCATGGTAAGCTGGGTACCGGGCTGCCCGATTGACTGTGCGGCAATGATTCCGACCGCTTCACCGATTTCGATGATCTTGTTATGCGCAAGGTTGCGTCCATAGCACTTGACGCATACGCCATGCTTGGATTCGCAGGTGAGCACCGTGCGAAGCTTTACCTTTTCAACACCGGCCGCCTCGATATCGAGGGCAAGTTCATCGGTAATATATTCATTGACATCGATAATAATGTCCCCGGTTATCGGATGAACGACGCGTTCAAGGGTATACCGGCCGGTAATGCGATCATGGAGCGCCTCGACGATTTCGTCACCGTCCTTGACCGCGCTGTATTCGATACCGTTAATGGTTCCGCAATCTTCTTCATTGACGACAACATCCTGCGCAATATCGACCAGACGTCGGGTAAGATAACCGGCGTCAGCGGTTTTAAGGGCGGTGTCGGCAAGACCCTTTCGGGCACCGTTGGTCGAGATAAAGAACTCGATAACGGTCAAGCCTTCCTTGAAGTTCGACCGAATCGGCAGTTCGATAATATCGCCATTCGGCTTGGCCATAAGACCGCGCATACCGGCGAGCTGGCGAATCTGGTTGCGGCTTCCGCGCGCACCGGAGGTTGCCATCATATAGATGGTATTGAACCCGTCTTTGTCGGACTCCAGGGTTTTCATCATGATATTGGTCAGTTCTTCGTTGGTCTTTGACCATACCTCGACAACGCGGTTATACCGCTCGTCCTGGGTAATATGACCCTGCTGATACTGCTTCTGGATTGCTTCGACTTCCTTGTTCGCCTTGTCGATCATCTCGGTTTTCTCGGGAGGAACAAGAATATCGTCCATCGAGAGCGTCGCTCCAAAGAAGGTGGCGTACTTGTAGCCGGTGGCCTTCAACTGGTCAAGCATCTGAACGGTAAGCCAGGGCCCGCGTGCCTTGTGAACGCTTTCAATGAGCTTTCTGATCTGCTTGTCATCAAGCGTGACATTGGTAAAGGGAACACCCTCAGGCATTTCCTCGTTGAATATAAGTCGTCCGGCGGTAGTCTCGACGAGCATGTCGCGATAGGGAACCTTAATGAGCGCCTGCCAGTCCAGCGAGCCGGATTCTGCGGCCATCATGACTTCGTTTACGTCGGTATACCGATGGCCGGTACCCTTTCCGCTCGGCTTGACCTTGGTCAAATAGTAGAGACCAAGAACCATGTCCTGGGAGGGATACACAATGGACTTTCCGTTCGCGGGATCGAGAAGGTTCCGGCTTGAGAGCATGAGCGTCCAGCATTCCATCTGGGCAGCCTGCGTCAGCGGAACGTGAACAGCCATCTGGTCACCGTCGAAGTCAGCGTTGAAGGCCTTACAAACGAGAGGATGCAAACGGATAGCCTTTCCCTCGACGAGTACCGGCTCGAAAGCCTGGATTCCCAGACGGTGGAGGGTCGGCGCGCGGTTCAGCATGACGGGATGCTCGCGGACAACTTCATCGAGAATAGCGAATACTTCCGGAGATTCCTGCTCAACCAGAAGCTTTGCCTTTTTGATGTTGTATACAACGTCCTTGTCGACAAGCTTCTTCATAATGAAGGGCTTGAAGAGTTCGAGAGCCATCTTGGTGGGGAGACCGCACTGCCAGAGCTTGAGCTCGGGACCGACAACGATAACAGAACGTCCCGAATAGTCGACGCGTTTTCCCAGAAGGTTCTGGCGGAAACGCCCCTGCTTTCCCTTGAGCATGTCGGAAATTGACTTGAGGGGTCGGTTCGATGCGCCCTTGATAACCCGCTTTCGCTTGGAATTGTCAAAGAGCGCGTCGACGGCTTCCTGGAGCATGCGTTTTTCGTTGCGGATGATGATGTCGGGCGCGTTAAGGCTCATAAGACGCTTGAGACGGTTGTTACGATTGATCACCCGGCGATAGAGATCGTTGAGATCGCTGGTCGCAAAGCGTCCCCCATCCAGCTGAACCATGGGCCGGAGTTCGGGAGGAATAACCGGAATGACGTCAAGAATCATCCAGGAAGGATTATTGGTTGAAGCGCGGAAATTTTCGACAATTTCAATGCGCTTGAGCAGGCGTTTGTCTGACTTCGGGCCCTTTTCGATCATTTTCGCCCGGAGTTCGGCAGCAAGTTCATCGAGATTAAGGTTCTCGAGCAAGGTTTTTATGGCTTCGGCGCCCATACCTGCGGTAAAAGACCCGCCGTAACGCTCGGTTGCCTCGTGATAGTCTTCTTCAGTCAAAAGCTGATTCTTCTTGAGATCGGTGTCACCGGCGTCGATAACGATATATTTTTCGTAATACAGAATCGAACGAAGAGCAGCCACCTGAAGATCAAGCAAAAGGCCCATCCGGCTGGGAACCGAGCGATAATACCAAATATGGGACACAGGAGCCGCAAGCTCGATATGACCCATGCGCTCGCGCCGAACCTTGAAGTGCGTAACTTCTACACCGCATCGATCGCAGATGACGCCCTTGTAGCGGATCGATTTGAACTTTCCGCAATAGCATTCCCACTCCTTGGTGGTTCCGAAAATGCGTTCGCAAAATAAACCGTCCTTCTCGGGACGAAGCGTGCGGTAATTGATTGTTTCAGGCTTTTTTACCTCTCCGTATGACCATGCGCGAATGGTCTCCGGCGAGGCAAGTTTTATCATCAAACTGTCAAAATCCTGGATATCTCTCATGATAGTTCCTTATCGTGGCTCTTCACATTCGTTGAACACTCAACGCGTTCCAACAAACTGTTTTTTATCCGGCGACAAACCCCGCAGGATTCGCTCCGAATGCTATGTATCCGGCGAGATGAAAAGCCCGTTACGGCCTTTCATCACCCCTCCGTTAAAAGTTCGAACCGGCCTTTGCGATCAGTTCTTCATCCCGTTCGGTCAGCGGAATCTGCTTTCCCTTCGCATCGTAGATGGTAAAGTCAAGCGCAAGACCGCGAAGTTCCTGCACAAGAACATTGAATGACTCGGGAACGCCTGCCGCTGTTGACGGCTCGCCCTTTACGATGGATTCGTAAATTTTCGAGCGTCCATTCATATCGTCGGACTTTATGGTCAAAAGCTCCTGCAGTGTATTTGCGGCGCCGTAGGCTTCAAGCGCCCAGACTTCCATTTCACCCAGACGCTGTCCACCGAACTGAGCCTTTCCTCCGAGCGGCTGCTGGGTAACCAGCGAATACGGACCGGTTGAACGGGCATGCATCTTGTCATCGACAAGGTGGTGCAACTTCATAAAGTAAATGACACCGACAAAAACCGGGTTATTGAACGGAACGCCTGTACGACCGTCTCGAAGAACCAGCTTCGAGTTCACCGGAATACCGGCTTCCTTGAGCTTTGCTTCGATCTGTTCGTTATCGGGCGACTGGAAAACCGGCGATTCATACCATTCATTCAGGAACTTGCCGGCCAGGCCGAGCTCCGATTCCATGATCTGTCCGATGTTCATTCGGCTGGGAACACCAAGCGGATTAAGACAGATATCGAGCGGTGTTCCGTCCTCGAGGTAGGGCATATCTTCTTCGGGAAGAATGCGGGCGACAATACCCTTGTTACCATGGCGACCCGCCATCTTGTCACCTTCGCGAAGCTTTCGTTTGGTCGCGATCAAAACCTTCACCACCTCATCAACACCGGGGTTAAGGTCATCGCCTTCAGTCCGCTTGAGGCGCTGTACATCGATAATTGTTCCCTCAACGCCGTGCGGCACACGCAACGAGGAGTCGCGCACTTCCTTGGCTTTTTCACCGAAGATCGAATTCAACAGCTTGAATTCGGGAGTGGTTTCAGTTTCGCTCTTTGGCGTTACCTTTCCGATCAGAATGTCTCCCGAACGAACCTTTGCACCGATGCGTATAATACCTTCGGCATCCAGATTATCCAGGGTCTTTTCGCTGGTATTCGGAATGTCGCGGGTCAACTTTTCAGGACCCAGCTTGGTTTCGCGTACCTCGGTAATGAATTCCTTAATGTGGATGGAAGTGAACATATCTTCCTTGACCACACGCTGGGAAATAAGAATGGCGTCCTCATAGTTATACCCGTTCCAGGGAACGAAGCCGACCATGATATTGCGGCCGAGCGCGAGCTCTCCATGATAGGTTGACGGTCCGTCAGCAAGCGGAGTGCCTTTGACCACTTTCTGGCCTGGAAGCACAACCGGGCGCTGATGATAGCAGGTATCCTGGTTTGTCCGCTGATATTTCAGCAGGGGATACTCGTCGCGAACGGAAGCATCCTTCAAACCTTCCGGTTTGATAACCACCTTGTCGGCGGAAACGTATTCAACCACACCGGGGCGCTTTGCCTTTATCAGTACACCGGAATCATAGGCGCATTTGCCTTCCATACCGGTACCGACACGGGGCGGCTCGGGGAATACGAGGGGAACAGCCTGACGCTGCATGTTCGAACCCATGAGCGCGCGGTTTGCGTCGTCGTGCTCGAGAAAGGGAATGAGCGAGGCCGAAACGGAAATGATCTGTTTCGGAGAAACGTCCATGTACTGCACTTCAGCAGGAGTACGGGTTGTATAATCGCCATGACGTCGGCATGAAATCTGGTCAACGGAGAAGGTACCGTCATCGCGCAGGGCGGTAGAGGCCTGTGCAATGAAGTACTTGTCCTCGTCCATGGCCGAAAGGTATTCAATTTCACGAGTTGCCTTGCCGTCGATCATTTTTACGTAGGGCGCCTCGAGGAAACCATAGTCGTTTACACGGGTATAGTTGGCGAGCGACACGATAAGACCGATATTCGGACCTTCCGGGGTTTCGATCGGGCACATGCGTCCGTAATGAGTATAGTGAACGTCACGAACTTCAAAGCCTGCACGGTCGCGGGAAAGACCTCCGGGACCGAGCGCATTGATGCGGCGCTTGTGGGTCAATTCCGCAAGCGGGTTTACCTGATCCATGAACTGGGAAAGCTGGCTTGAACCGAAGAATTCCTTGATGGCTGCTACAACCGGCTTGATCGAAATGAGATCCTGCGGCTTTATAGTCTCGGTTTCCTTCAGACTCATTCGCTCTTTTGCGATGCGCTCCATGCGCGAGAATGCGGTTTTAAGCGTATTAGTCATCAGTTCGCCGACAGAGCGCACGCGACGATTACCGAGATGATCGATATCGTCAATGGATTCGTCACCGACATAGACCTTGATGAGGAACTTCATCGTTGCGATGATGTCCTGCTTGTCGAGCGTATACTCTGAAAGGGGCTCTGCGTAATCAAACTTCTTGTTGAGCTTGTAGCGTCCAACCCGGCCCAAATCGTAGCGACGGGTAGAAAAGAACATGCTGACAAGGTCCTTCTCGGCAGCCTCGACGGTTATCGGCTCTCCCGGCATGAGAACAGAGTAGACAGCCGAAAGCGCATCTTCCTTGCTCGGTTCATCCTGGTCGGGATCCTTGCCGGAATACCGGATTTCCTCGCGCTCGAAACAGTTGATGATCATGGACGAGTCGAGAGACCGCTCGCTATCGAAGGTGATCAGGGTAAGCTCGCTCACCTTGTTCATGACCAGCTCGTCGATGTTGTGCGGATGGATCTTTTCACCGGCACGGTAGAGCTTCTTCTGCTCGCCGTCTTCAGTGGTGATATACACCGCCGACGCCAGAACACGGCCAATAAGTTTGTCGTGCACGGAACGATCAGATGTCAGGGGAACTGTTTCAACCTCATAAAAGCAGCGGATAATCTGTTCGCGGGTTTCATAACCCAGCGCCCGAAGAAACAGGGTTCCCAGAATCCGCTTTTTACGATCTATCTTGGCAAATATGAGTTCTTTTTTCTGATCAATTTCAAATTCCAGCCAGCTTCCACGGTAAGGAATAATACGGCTGGAATAAATGCCCTTCTCGTGAGAGAAAATAACACCGGGAGAACGATGAATCTGTGAGACAACAACACGTTCCGCCCCGTTTATAATGAAGGTTCCCCGGTCGGTCATGAGCGGAATATCGCCCATGTAAATATCCTTCTGGCGGATTTCACCTGTCTGCTGGAAAATCAGATTGATGCGAGCCTTGAGGGGAACAGAGAAGGTCAAACCCTTTTGCTTGCATTCCAGCTCGGAAAATTTTATGCCGTTTTCATCGAGCTCATAGAACTCGTATTCGAGCAGCATGTCACCGTTCGGGCTTTCAATGGGAAATGTCGACCTGAATACATCTTCAAGACCCACTTCTTCGGATGACACTTCAGTGGAGACCTTGTTCCTCTGGAGAAATTTCTCATATGACGAAAGCTGAATATCAATGAGGTCGGGCAATTCCATAAAATTACGGATATTTTTGCCGATATACTGACGGTTGATCGCCTGGTTTCTTGCGAACATCCCATACCCCCTAAAAACGGTTTAATACACTACGGTACTTTTAAAAAAACTGGATCGCAGTTTCTTTAAAAATACCCGACAACGCCGTTAACGGAACGTTATCCACAGACTACAAAAAGGCCCCTGCCGAAATTCCGGCAGGAACCTTTCGAGAATAAAGCGGTATCAGCCGACAGGCGCACAAAGCGCCCATCTACTATAAAAATCAGGCAACCTCTACCACGCCACCGGCTGCAGTGATTGCGTCCTTGATCTTTGCGGCTTCTTCCTTGGAAACGTTCTCTTTGAGAACCTTGGGAGCGCCTTCAACGAGATCCTTTGCTTCCTTGAGACCAAGACCGGTAACAGTGCGGACTTCCTTGATAACGGAAATCTTCTTGTCGTCGGCTGAAAGACCCTTGAGGGTAACGGTGAACTCGGTCTGCTCTTCAGCAGCGGGTCCAGCGGCAGCGCCACCGGCCATTACTGCTACGGGAGCAGCAGCGGTTACGCCAAATTTTTCTTCCATTGCCTTTACCAGTTCTGAAACTTCGAGCACGGTCATTGCCGCGATCGCATCAAGAATCTGTTCGTTTGTTAAAGCTGCCATATTATCTTCTCCTGGGAGTGTACTTCACGATTCATACGAATCGTACAGTTCATACGAACTGTCGCCGGTTACCCGGCATATTTTTTATGGACAGGACGACAGCGTGGAAAGACGGCAACCGCCTCTCCCGAAGCCTGATCCATATTCGGTTCGTCAGGCTTCCGCCTTCTTGTCTGCCACAGCCTGCAAGGTACGGGCAAGCTTTGCCGTTGTTGCCTGCATTGCGGACATAAGCATGGAGATGAGCTCCAGTCGGCCGGGCAGCTTCGAGAAAGCCTCGAGCTTTACAGCGTCGTAGATTTCACCACCGATGAATCCGCCCTTGATCTGAAGGGCGGGAGCTTCTTTCGCGAAGTCGAAAAGAATCTTCGCGGCCGCGTTAGCTTCCTCGCCGGAAAGCGCAACTGCGGTCGGCCCGGTCAAATAACCGGCAAGACCCTCAATTTTCATCTCGTCAAAGGCGATACGGGCAAAGTTATTCTTCACAACCTTGTATGTGCATCCCTTTGCGCGGAGCTGGCCGCGAAGAGCGGAAATCTGCTCTACGGTCAAACCACGATATTCGGTGAAAATATAGTCAGAAACGGTTTCGAGTCTGGCCTTGATATCCGCAATAGCGGCAGTCTTGGCGGGCTGAAGTTTTTTTGCTTTGATTGCCATAATTATTCTCCTGCCTTAAAGTCAACCCATACACCGGGGCCCATTGTGGAGCTGACGGATACGGACTGAACGAAGTCGGCTTTCGCATCAGAAGGTTTCTTGCGCATCATTTCGGCAAGAAGAGCGTCGATGTTTTCGACAATCTTGGCACCATCCATGGAAACCTTTCCAACTGCAAGGTGTACGACACCGGTCTTGTCGGCACGGAATTCAACGCGACCTTTCTTGAGCTCGTTGATTGCAGCAGCAATGTCATTGGTTACAGTACCAGTCTTGGGATTGGGCATAAGGCCCTTCCGTCCAAGAACCATACCGAGGCGACCGACGTCTTTCATCATATCGGGTGTAGCGACGGCAATATCAAATTCAAGCCAGCCACCCTTCACCTTCTCAATGTATTCATCGGCACCAGCAAAGGCTGCGCCGGCAGCAAGAGCTTCCTGCACGCGGTCATCCTTACAGAATACCAACACTTTCTTTTCGCCGCGGAACTGATGGGGAAGAACAACGGTATCGCGAACGGTCTGACTTTTGGAGAGCTTGAGATTGACATGAAGCTCGACAGTCTCGTCAAATTTCGCGAACTTGAGTTCCTTTACCAGATCGACAGCCTGGGGAAGTGCATACACCTTGGTACCATCATACTTTTTAAGCGCTTCGCGATATTTTTTTCCGTGTTTCATATTATCGCTCCACCTCTACACCCATACTGCGAGCAGTACCGGCGATGATTTTTTTTGCCGCTTCAATATCATTTGCATTGATGTCGGGCATCTTTGTCTTCGCAATATCCTCAAGCTGAGCCTTGGTAATTGTTGCAACCTTGGTCTTCAGGGCATTGGGAGAACCCTTCTGCAAATTACATGCCTTTTTGATAAGCACTGAAGCAGGAGGTGTCTTGAGAATAAAGGTGAATGTTTTGTCTGAATAGACAGTAATAACAACCGGTATTACCA
Organism: Spirochaetales bacterium Spiro_09; assembly: GCA_001604385.1. Taxonomy (GTDB): domain Bacteria; phylum Spirochaetota; class Spirochaetia; order Treponematales; family Treponemataceae; genus Teretinema. The sequence continues at coordinate 51,747 of LVBK01000018.1, forward strand.
ATCCCGGTTCCATACCCTTCGTGCGGTCATTAAACTGCTGCACGAACTGGGGAGCACTGACACCATGAGGACCAAGCGCGGGACCGACGGGCGGAGCAGGGGTTGCCTTTCCAGCCGGGCACTGCAACTTGATGAGCGCAGTGATCTTTTTCTTTGCCATAAGTGACTCCTTATGTGGTTTTAGCGAGACCACCGGGCAACGCCCAGCCTTTCGCACCTGTCACCCGAAAAGAAAGCCATCAAGCTTGCGCCGACCAACAATCTTGTCGAGACCGACAAACGCACAGTCTCTCCCATATGTAAGAACAAAAAGCGTTTCGCCTTGCAGCAAAACGCTTCTGACTTGCATGCTAGATCTTTTCTACCTGTAATAGATCAACTTCAACCGGCGTAGCGCGGCCGAATATACCAACCATGACGCGCAACTTGTTCCGCTCCATGTTGACTTCTTCAATGGTACCGGTAAACGAATCAAACGGACCGTCAATAATCTTGACCGTTTCACCGACCGCGTAATTCTGTTTGACGCGCGACGGCTTCTCGCCCTTTATTTCACCGGTTTTTTGCAAAATAGCCCGGGCTTCGTCAGCACTGATCGGCTGGGGACGAACACCGCCAGGAGTACCGACAAAACCGGTAACACCCTGAATCTTCCGGATAACGGAACACGTACCCTTCCAGCCCAAATCGGGCAATTCCATTTCAATAAGAATATAGCCGGGAAGAAACTTCTTGGTTACACTCCGCTTCTTGCCGTTCTTTATCTCGACGACTTCTTCTACCGGAACCTTTATATCGGTTATAACCTCGGCGGAAAGATCACCGTTTTCGATAAGAGAACGAATCGTTTTTTCGATCTTGCTTTCATACCCTGAATAGGTATGCAGAATGTACCAGCCTTTCGCCATTCAATACACCTTAAAACACAAGGTTCATGCCGGCGACAAGAGCAGCGTCAAGCAACCCCAGAATTGCAGCAATGACAATAGTGGAAACAACCACTACTTTCACGGATGAGATCACGTCGTCACGAGTAGGCCACACAACCTTGCGGAGTTCGGCAACGCACTCTTTAAAAAATTGGACGATTTTCGACATGCCAGTCCCCACTATTCGTTTAGAATTACAAACTTGACAAAAGCAGTTTACAGGCCAGGCAGGACTCGAACCCGCAACATTCGGTTTTGGAGACCGACGCTCTACCATTAGAGCTACTGACCTATGGATCAAACCCGAAGATAAAAGGCTGACACCCCACACCTTCGTTGCCCGAAAGGAACTTATTCAAATTACCTTCGGGCAGCGGGCAGAACAAACCGCCCGTCCATCACACATACAACCAATCCGAAACCGGATTATTTTACCTTTGTTTCCTTGTGCAAGGTATGCTTGCGATCAAAAGGACAGTACTTGCTCAATTCGAGCTTTCCCTGGGTGTTTTTACGGTTCTTTTTAGTAGTATAGTTCTTGCGCTTACATTCACTGCACTGCATAGCAATCAATTCTACAGCTGTTTTCTTGGCCATTTTAATAGTCCCCTTCAAGGAATGATAGAGCTCCCGAGCGGGATCGAACCGCTGACCTCAACCTTACCATGGTTGCGCTCTGCCGACTGAGCTACAGGAGCAATACTGCCCGTTGACATACATCTTGGAGATGCTTGGCCAAGTTACCAGAGGATACCACATTTGTCAAGTGGCAAACGGTTCCCGGGAAGCGTTTTCAGCCTATGGAATAATTCTGCCCTCAGCTATATAGTAAGAAAACACACTCCGGTTTGCCCTGTGACAACCGGAACGGCCGCGACATCACTGTTAGCCCAAGGAGAACGGCAGGCATGAGTAATCTGGACGACCGCATCGAGAAGATTCTTGAAAGCTACGACACACATGGAGGCATCAACCTCGCGGACGCCTTTCACTTTCCCAATCGGGAAAGCGTTATCGGCGTACTGAACGACCTTGAGAACGTTGTATTTCCCGGCTTTCGCGAGGACTTTTGCCTGGACAGGGAAACGCTGCGCTTTGTGACCGGAGAACGGCTGCACCGCATCGTACGGAACCTGACAAACGAAGTACAGAAAGCAATCAAATATATATGCATGATAACCAAACGGGACGGAAGCGGTTGCTACAAATATTCCGAGCAGATTGTCCTGATGCTGATCGATGAAATTCCCGAATTCCGGCGGCTGTCAATTGCGGACGCGAAGGCAGCCCTTGACGGGGACCCGGCAGCGCGAAGCACCGAAGAAGTGCTCCTGTCATATCCCGGTCTGGAAGCGCTTCTTGTTCACCGCATTGCCCATTTCCTCTACAGCAAGGGAGTACCCATCATACCGCGCATCATGAGCGAATACGTACACGGCAGAACGGGCATCGACATACATCCGGGAGCCGTTATTGGCGAAGAATGCTTTATTGACCACGGAACCGGGGTTGTCATCGGTGAAACCTGCGAAATTGGCAAAAACGTCAAAATATACCAGGGCGTCACCATCGGCGCGCTCAGCGTGAAGAAAATAATGGCCGACAAAAAAAGACACCCTACTATAGAAGATAACGTCACCATCTATGCGGGCGCGACCATTTTGGGCGGCGAAACGGTTATCGGAGCAGGCAGCATTATCGGCGGAAACACCTGGATTACCAGCTCGGTGGCACCCGCGAGCAAAATTTTCAACGCCTGAGTTGCCCATGAAGGTACTACAGAAGGCCGGATTGCGGGGCGGAGACATACTGATAGTCGCGTTCATACTGATAACAACAATTTTCGCATCAGTGTGGATTTACGGCAGCAGCGAGTCCCCCTCCCTGCTCGTGGTCGAATCAGTAAAGGGTAAATGGGTATACCCGCTTAATACAGATACCACCATAGAGATTCCGGGCCTTCTGGGTTCTACCCGCATCGAAATACACGATGGACGAGCGCGTTTTCTTGATTCACCCTGTCCGAACAAAACCTGCGTCTCTGATCACGGAATCGGCTCGAACGGCGAATGGAACGCATGTTTGCCGAATCAGGTAATCGCGCGCATTGCCTCGGAGCACGAAGGTGATCTGGACGTCATGGCGTATTAGCTAGTGGGCATCCCTACATACTCGGTTAGTATCTAGAGATGCCTCCGCAAATCCTTACAGGATTTGGATTTTTATTTGCAGACCTCTAAAAACTGAAGTTTTTAGAGGTCCCTGATTACTGCTACCAATATTGTTGAAACCGCCAAGGGCGTTCGCACGCGGGGGCTCCGCGCAACCCGAGTTCGCCAAAACTGGCCCTTTCTGCCTCATCCTGCCCGATTTTCTATCAGAACACGTAATTATCATGCCGATATTCGAAGGGGGTACCCCCATTTTCGACCATATGTACTGCTATCAATATTGTTGATACCTGAAAGAGCAAATGGATATTTCAACAATTTTGATAGCAGTAAGTACCCTTTTCGATTCCACAGGGGCTACACTTAAGACAGGGAGTTCTGTGCTGTATGAATAATAAATTCCGTTCAACGCTTCGTCGCGTGTATGTTGTTGCATGTTTTCTACTATTATCTTCACCGCTTTTCGCGGATACCTGGTATGACGGGGCATGGAGATTCAGACAGGAAATTTCGGTTGCAGCGGCGGATTATGGTTCGGTCGCAGTAACGGACCTACCCCTATTGGTGTCATTTACCGGTGCTAACAGTCTGTTCAGCCGGGCAAAATCGAATGGATACGATATTCTGTTTACCGACTCAAACGGAACAAAGCTTGACCACGAAATTGAGGTGTATACCGCAAGCGGCGGTTCGGGAACCTTGACCGCCTGGGTACGCATCCCCAGCCTGCCCGCAAGCGGAACCACCACCTTGTACCTGTATTACGGAAATTCAGCTGCAACAAACCAGCAAAACCCGACCGGCGTGTGGGATTCCGGCTATCAACTGGTGCATCACCTGAACGAGGAAACCCCGGGGACAAGCGGAACAATTCACTATGATTCGACGGAGAATGCCTATAACGGAACACAGAACAATAACGTACGTGTTGCGGCACGCATTGCGGGCGGGCAGGAGTTCGCCGACAACCGGTCGATCAGTCTGGACAATGTACCCACAAACAGCTGGACCGGCTTTACGGTTGAAATGTGGGTACGTCCGACAACATTCAATGGCGGCTTTTATTGTACAGCTTTTTCCAAGGCAGTTGATGGTTCAAACGCGGGAACAGTCTTAAAACTTGCGGCAAATAATGTAAACACTCAGTTTACCTTCTCGACCGATCATCCTGTTCAAGGCTCAAAAACCTGGATAGCAACTGCAGACGTTTTGACTCTGAACACAACCTACCACTTCGTTGCAGTATGGAATGGCAGCCAGTTTATTTTGTACCGTAACGGTGTTCCCCTCGCACTGACAAGTTTGGTACGGTATGCTGCTGATGGTACGACCTTAGAGAATACTGATAATACCTCGCCCTATGATACTACCGGTTTCGCGAATACCCTGAAGGCAGCAGTCGGCCAGGTCTTTTTATTGGGAAACCTCCCGGCTGGGGACCGTGGCTGGCGCGGCTGGATGGATGAGCCACGTTTCTCCAACACCTCCCGCTCCGCGGCATGGGTAACGGCAAGTTATACCAACCAGAACACCCCCAAGGGAGCCGGGACTGAGCAGGTATTCCTAGGCGGGCGGGTTTATGCCGATGCAGGGCTCACCCCGCTTGCGGGAGCCACGGTACAGGTGCTGGTTGACGGCGCCGCGGTTGCCGGTACGGTTACGAGCGACGCGAACGGTTACTGGGGAAAAGGTGTTCCTTCCGCGACGCTTGCGAGCGCAGGGCAGAGGATTTCGGCATATATTAACGCGGCCAGTCCAAACGGCGGCGCGGTAGTTTCGGTGTGGGGAGGAAGCAACCTCCATGACCTGGACATTTACCGGGGATCACTTGTGGTACGCCACGATAATGGCGGGAACCCCTCGGTAGCTGATATTAACGCGGCCCGGGGCGCTACCCTGGGTAATTTTCCGGTCACCGCGAGCAATGCGACAAGCGCGACCTTCGCCGCTTACAGCCTGTTCATTCCGGCAGGGGTACAGTTTACACCCGGCGACGGAACGTCGCTCACCGCGGGAGCGGTGGCGGGATCCGGAAGCTATACGGCGGGAACGGGAGCGCTTTCTGTGGCGGGAAGCTTTGCCCCGGGCAGTTTTGACGCGGGAACCGGGTCGGTAAGCTTTACCGGGACGGGCTCTACCGGGACCTACAGTTTTTACAACCTTACCCTGAACGGCGGCACGCGAACGGCGAACGGCCCATGGACGGTCACAAACAGTCTGACCCTGACCAGCGGTACCTGGAATCCGGGGGCGTTTACCCACAATGTAGCGGGAAACTGGAACAGCGGAGGAATAACCTTCGCACCGACAGAGGGGACCATACGCCTGACGGGAGCGGGAAACATAGCGAGCGCGACGAATTTCTGGAACTTGACTATTGCCGGGGCAACCCGAACTCTTGCCGCCTCACCCGTTGTTCGGGGAAACCTGACCATAGAAAGCGGGGCGAGCCTTGCGGTCAATGACTGGCGGGAGCTTTCCATACATGGAAACTGGGACAACCAGGCCGGAGCAAGCGGCTTCAATGCCACAGACGGACGGGTTCTTTTTGTCAACAGCGCTGTCACCTCGGTCGTTCGGGGGAATACCACCTTTCGGGATTTCTACAGCAATGACGCGGGAAAAATCCTTGCCTTCGAGGCCGGTAGTACGCAAAGCGTCACGACCACGTTGGCGATAGGCCAAAACGCCTCTTTAGTCCGCTTTGGCGGATCGGGAAGCGATCAGTGGAATTTCAATGTGACCGCCGCGATACCATCCATACAGGACGTGAAGGTGGGAGATTCCAATGCCTCCCCTGCCCTGAGCGCAAGCGGAAACAGCATAAATTTGGGAAACAATACCGGATGGAGCGGGTTCTCCGCAGGAGCGGTAACCTGGGATGGAAGCGAAGGTGACGGCCTCTGGGCGACAGGCGCCAACTGGAGCGGAGGAAGCGCGCCAATCGTTACTTCGACGGTATTGATCCCGTCGGGAATTGGGAATTATCCCACGGTGTCGGCAACTACTGCAGTTCAGGATTTAACGGTAGCCCCGGATGCCTGGATGGAGCACACAAACGGCATTTTCGATGTCTATAATCAATATGACCTCCAGGGAAACTTGTACCGCCAGGCCTTTGCCGCAGGTACCGCCGAATTCAACAGGACCGATACCAATTCGGGCACGGTGATTTATCAAGGCACTGGCGGACTGATTCAGAACTACAACGCATCAGGTACTGCCGACTATTTCAATCTGGAAATTGACTCGTGGGGAGAAACTTTTACCGTCCCTGCGGGGCAGGAACTGTATGTGGCGGGCGATCTGGTCATTACAGCCGGAACGCTTGACCTTTCGGTGAACAATAACGCCCTGCGGGTGACGGGAAACCTGAGCGTGTCCGGCACCGGCGCCATACGCTTTGGAACAGGGGCGATACAGGTTGACGGCACGGTTTCCGGAAGCGGAAGCATAAGCGCAGGAAGTGCGACCATAACGGTGAGCGGCAACTGGCAAGCTACTAACTTTATCCGCGGCACCAGCACCCTGATACTGAGCGGCGCGAGTGCAAGCCTTGCGGCGGGAAGCTATCACAACCTGACGATTGATAGCGGCGCGGGAGTCTATACAACCGGCACCGTATCCGTAAACGCCAACCTGACAGCTGATGGAGCGTTTACTACCGGTTCATACGACCTGAGCGTGCAGGGTACGGCAGGCGGCACCGGAAGCATAACGAGCGGCACCGGAAGCCTGAGCGTGAACGGTGCCTTTACCCCCGCGTCCTATGCCATGGGAGCGGGAAGCGCGAGCTTTGCAAGCAATTTTGGCCCGACAGCCTTTTCCGCCGACGGGGGCACGGTTCTTTTTATCGGAACAACAGCCCTTGGTCGCGCATATACCTTTAACAATATAACCATTAACCCTGGCGCAAGCCTTGATAGCGCCGGATTCAGCATAGCGATAGACGGCATTTTCCAGAACAAGGGAACCCTCTACCGCCGGGGAGGCGACAGTGTCAGCAAAACCGACGCGACACAGGGTACGACAATTTACCGGACAGCTGGCGGAGCCATTCAGTCTTACAGCGGGGATGATTACCACAACCTTTCCTTTGAGGGAGCCTTTGTCTATACCAGCGCCAACGACCTGAGCGTGACCGGCTCGGTAAGCATAGGCGCGGGCTCTACTCTTGCCCTTGGATCGAGCAGACTGCAGGTAGCGGGAAGCTGGACAAACAACGGCACAGCCGCAGTGGGCGGCACCGTGGAGTTGACTGGCAGCGGAACAGCAACCATTAGCGGAACGACCACCTTTACCCGGCTGGAAAGTTCCGTGGCTGGCAAGAGCATCACCCTTGCGGGTACCCAGACCATTGCGACCGGTGGCAGCTTTGCTATTAGCGGTGCTGCGGGCAGCCTTATTGCCCTGGGCGGGGGAACTATTAACCTTACAGGGACGGCCACCGCGACAGCCAATCACGCGGCAATAAGCAATTCCACCGTTACGACGGGCACCGGGAGCGCCTTTTATTCGACCCTGAGCGGCACGACAACCGGCTGGACACAGACAGGAAGCACCTATTATTGGGTGGGAGTGAATACAAACCCAACAGTTAATACTAACTGGGAACTGAATGGCGTTACGGGAGTAGGAACACCCGGCCCAAATGACGCGGTCATTGTACAGAGCGGTTTCTCCGAGCTGATTGTTCCGGCAGGATTATTCCCCACAGCGCCCGGATTCAGCTTTCGGAGCCTTATCATTGAAGAAAACGCAGTAGTCAACGTTAACAATAACTATATTACCATTGTCGACAACTTTGAAAACTACGGAATCTTACGGCGAGCGACGCAAACCGCCACGGACACGCGAATTAACCGCATGGACGTCAATAACGGCACCGTCGAATACATCACGACGGGAGCCGGAAACTTTGTACAGGATTTCGGAAGCCAGGACTATCACAACCTGACGCTCTCGGTAAACGTGACACTGAATTTTGCCCTGACGGTGAACGGTAACCTGAACATTCAGGCAGGAACCCTCAACGCGAACGGCAGAACGCTAACCGTCGGCGGCAATTTTTCCCGAACGGGAACCTTTACCCACGGAAACGGAACGGTCATTTTTAGCGACGCAAGCCGCACAAGCACGCTGAGCGGAAACACCACCTTTTACCGGCTATCATCGGCAACACCGGGAAAGACGATCAATTTCGGAGCGACCACCCAGACCATTGCAACCGGAGGAAGCCTTACAATACAGGGTTCGAGCGCAAGCCCGATAAGCCTGATCGGCACCGGCTGGAACCTGAACTGGGCCACCGCGGGAGACGCGGCGGGGGCGAACGTTGAATACGCCTCTATAAGCAATTCCACGGTCAGTACCGCTACCACCGCTAATAGTTCGGTCAATGGCGGCGGAAATATAAATTGGACCTTTACCCCCGGTCCGGGTTACTTTATCTGGACGGGAGCAGCGGCAGACGGCGGATTGTGGTCAAATCTTGCGAACTGGAACACAATCGAACCTGATTACCCCGGAGCACCCGCTGGAGTTGCGAATCCAACGGTTATTATTCCAGCGGTAAGCGGGCCGAATGTTCCTCCCCTTCTTAACGTGAACATAAGCACGAATCCTCTGGGGGATCTTTCCATAGAAGCCGGCGCAAGCCTCGACATTGCGGGGCAAACCCTCAGCGTAAGCGGCACCTTTAACAATGAAGGAACCCTGTACCGGGAAGCTCTCTCTTCCATGAATGTGGTGGATACCAATTCGGGACAGGTGGTTTACCGGGGCGCAACAAACGGAACTATACAGGATTACGGCAGCGGCTTTGACTACTGGCAACTGGAAACAGCGGGATCAGCCCGTTGGACCCTTGGCGCGAATCTGAGCGTGGCCGACACCCTGAGCATCGGGGCGAATACGACTCTTGCGAGCGGGACACGGAACCTGAGCGTAGCTGGTACAAGTGCTATAGACGGCAGTCTTGAGGGCGGCAGTGGGACAATCAGCCTAAATGGTGCTGTTACGGTCGGCGCGGCCGGCAACTTCCAGGCCTCCAGCGGGGCCACCAGACTTGGCGCGGGATTAAGTATTACCGCGGGGGGCAGCTTTGCTCACAATGGCGGCTCGGTCACCCTTGGCGGCCCGGGCAGCCTGACAGGAGTACTCGCTTTCAACAATGTAACGCTCAATACAAGCGGTACGGTAACACTGATAAATGACATTGATGTGACCGGCAATCTGGTTTTGACCGCCGGAACACTGAACTTGAATGGCCACACCCTTGAACTGGGGGGCAACATCTCCCGGACTTCGGGATCCTTTAACGCCGGAACGAACGGCACAGTTGCCCTTGTGGACAACAACAATATTGGTAGCATTGGCAGCAGCATTACCTGGCCGAACTTGAGCATTACCACAGCCGGCAAGACCGTGCGCTTCCAGGCGGGCAGTACCCAGACCGTGTCGGGAACCTTTACCGTTACCGGCACGAGCGGCAACGCCGTAGTGCTGGATTCGAGCGCGGCGAGTGCGTGGACGTTGACGCTTTCCAGCGCCGCAGCGACGGTGAGTTATGTGAATGTGTCCTACTCCACTATGACTGGCAGCTATGGCGTAACCGCCAACAATTCCATAAACGGTGGAAATAACACCATTACCGCGGCACCGGCCAGTAACCCGGGCTGGCTCTTCCCCCGGTCGTCGAGCTTTACCTGGACAGGCGGCGCGGGATCCAGTGACTGGACAGACCCCAACAACTGGGCCGAGGGAAACGGACTGCACTACCCGGGCCATGATGGGGCCGGACCGACGACGACTACAACAGACGAGGTTGCCATACCTGCCGGTATGACCTACTGGCCGACACTGGCCGCGCCGCGTGAAATTGCGAACCTGAACCTTGCGGCAAATGCCCAGCTGACCTTGAACGCAGCCCTTACGGTCAACACCGCGACGACCAATGGCGGAACCATCATTATCAATAACGCTGGCTCTTTAAGCCAGGGCGATGGAAATGCAGCGAACGGCGGCACGGTGATTATCGCCCTTACAGGGAATAGAACCCTTGCAAGCGCGGTGAGCGACAATGCCTTGACCAATCTTACGGTTACCGGCGGCTTTACACTGGACGCAGACGCGGCCTTTGGCGCAAGCGGCAACGTGAGCCTTGGCAGCGGCACCACCCTTAGTCTGTCGGCAGCCACCGGAGTTTACACGATTGGCGGCAACCTGACCGGTACCGGAACCTCCACCGTGAACGCGAGCGTGGTCACGGGGGGCAGCCTGGGCATTGGGGGCACACTGGGCAGCGCGGGAACCGCTCTGGGAACGGTAAGCGCACCGGCGGCCTTGAGCCTTGACGGCAGCATCAATGTAAACACCTTTACCCACAATAACGGCACCGTGACGATGACCGGGCCGTCCACCATTTTGGGCGCGTGGACCGCTGCGGGCAAACGCTTTAACAACCTGACCATCAATCCGGGAGCAGGGAACACCGTCACCTTAGGCGGAGCGCAGATACTGGCCGGCAGCCTGAGCCTGCAAAGCGGCACCCTGGATGTGTCGGCCAGCAATTACGGCATCAGCATGAACGGCGACTGGGACAATGCTGTCGGAGCTGCGGGCTTTACCGCGCGAAACGGCTCCGTGACCATATTAAACACCACAAACCAGACACACGCAGTGACTGGCTCGACCAACTTCTATAATTTAACCAGCACTATCGGCTCTGCGGTAAGCGCGACTCTCACCTTTGACGCGGGAGAGACGATTGGCATTAGCGGCGCACTGAACCTTCAGGGTAACAGCACGGCGAATCGGCTCAGGCTGGAGTCGGCCGCAAGCCCGACCGACTGGATTTTAAACCTTGCCCTGGGAACAGGACACACCGTCAATTACCTGAATGTCGTTAACAGCGACTTGCGGGGAGCAGCTTTTTCTCCGGCACCCGCAAACAGCATTGGAAGCGGAAACGATGATCCTGCGGGAGTCAACCCGCCTTCCTGGGGATTGGCAGCGCCGGTCTTTGTGTGGCAGGGCAATGCGGGAGCGACGGGAACCCACTGGAGTGTGGCGGCAAACTGGAGCGAAGGCACGGTTCCCGGCACTGGCAATGATGTATTGATCCCGACTGCGCCAGCAAACGGAGTATTCCCGGTTCTGGACGCGGGAGTCGGCGGAAGCGTGACGGTAGTCGATCTTGAGATTGAATCGGGAGCGAGCCTTTCCCTCCAGGGAGCGGATCTTGCATGGACCATATTGACCAAGGACGCGGGCGCGACCATCTTGCTCTATGGCGATGAAACACTGACAGACGCAGCGGCGCTTTTGGGAAGCGGTGCGGTGAACTACAATGCCCCCTCGGGCACCTACAGTGTAATAGATGTTGACCCGGGAGCCGGGGACGATTATGCGAACCTGATTGTCAGCGGAGCGGCGACCTACACCACTACTGATGATATTCGCGTGTCGAACAGCCTCTCGTTGAGCGGGACTGGCGCGACAAGTTTTAACGGGGTATTGGTAGCCCCGACAGTTACGCTTGCAAAAACCGGCGGAAGCGCGTCCTTTACGGGAACGCTGACCGTGGCGACCGCCTTTACGACCGACGCGACGGACAATACCTTTAATCTTTCAATAACCGGAACAGGAAGCGCAATTACCCCCAACGTCGTGTTCACCAATGATGGAACGCTGCAGCTTGGCGATGCGGCGGGAGACAGCCTGACCTTTACCGGAGGCCTCTCTACCACTGCCGTAACCGGTACGGTGAACCTTGCGGGGAGTATCAACTCGAACGACGCTGCACTAATCTTTGGACCGGTAACACTTGTTGCCAATACAACGCTTGACTCTAACGCCACCGCGACAAACACGGCGAACATTACCCTTGGGGCAGTAACCGGCAACACCTTTGACCTGACGCTGGAGACCGGCTACGGCATAGCTAATGCCGATATAATTGGCACGAACTTTGCCAGCAGCGGCGCCCTTACCTTGCAGAACATTGGCGGAACGGCGGGCTTTACCGGCGCGGTGAGCGCGGGAAGCCTTTCGGTTACCGACACGGTTGTCAATGTGGCACTGACCGGAATAAGCGGGACCATTACAAACCCGGTTGAGTTCCACAACAGCGGAACCCTTGTCCTGGGGCAAAACGGTGGAATAATAACCTTCGCAGGGGGAATCGAGACAGCCGGGAACGCAACAAACCCAACGACTGTAACACTTAACGGCACCATTGCCACAACAAATACGGCAATCACGCTCGGCAACATCACCCTTGGATCGACGGTCACGCTTGACAGCAATGCGACCACTGCCGCGGGTGCGATTAACGTAGGTACGGTAACAAGCAGCAACGCTGCCTACGCCTTTACCGCCGACGCGGCGACCTCTGGAGCGGTGAGCCTTGGGGCCATCGGCACGGCAGGAGCCGGTGCGGACGACCCTGCCTCGGTAACGGTGAGCGGCAGTACGCTGACACTGGCAAACGTCTACAGCCACGGTGCGCAAGCTTACACCGGCGCGACCTCGATTACCCTGAACGGAACTGAGTACCAAACCCTGTCCGATACAGCCGGCGCAGAATCGTTGACGTTCAATGGAAACGTCCTTCTTGGACAGAACGTGGCCATGTCCACCATCGGTCTTGATTCTTCCGATTCCATTGAGTTCAACGGTACGGTGAACGATGATGCAGGAAGCAGCGATCGGACACTGACCCTCGACGCCGGTGCCGGCTCGGTAAGCTTTACTGGCATCATCGGCGGCACCACCGCCCCACTGGGAGTAACGGTAAGCGACGCGGCAAGCGTAGACTTCGGGGCGAGTACGACCATCGGAGCAAGCGGGCTCAATGTGACGACAAGTGGCGGAACCATTACCCAGACAGCAGGAAGCGCACTCGTTATTGCTGGCACCACCACGCTCACAGCCTTCGACGGAGTGGCAGCCTATTACGACATCACTCTGGACAATACCGGCAACGACTTTGGCGGCACGGTAACGGCGACGGGTGCGAATATCACCCTGACCGATACCGATGATATAACGCTTGGGAATATTGCGGCAACAAGCGGCATCATCGAGGTTTCGACCAGTACGGTTGGCGCCGGCTCTTTTATTACTGTGGCAGGTACTGTGGGTACGAGCACAACGACCGGCATCTCCCTGAACACAGCGGGCAGCTCGGTCGCACCCATCAACCTGGCCTCCGGCGGCTTTACGAGTAACAGCGGAACGGCGACTCTTTCAGATACTACGGTTTTAAGCAGTACTGGAACCTTTACCCTTACCAATACCACCCTTGTCTGCGAAGCTGGTCTTGCGTTGACAGCAACCGGAACCCTGGCCGCAGGAACGAACGCAGTACGAATCGCGGGCGATCTGACGCGCACAAATGGCTCACTGACAAGTGGCGGGACCCTGACCTTTGACGGCGGAGCGCAGACGGCCGACTTTAGCGGCTCGACATTGACCAATGTGACGGTGGGAGATGGGGTTGATGACCCGACGGATACCACGCTGAGACTTGCGAGCGCACTGACGTTGAGCGGAACTCTCACGATATTACAATACGAGACCCTCGATACTGATGTTGCCAACAATTTTGGTATCACCACGGCAAGCTGGACCAACAACGGCAGCTTTGTCGCGAATAATGGCACCGTGACCTTTAGCGGTATCGGCACTCTGGGCGGCAGCGCGCAGACCAGCTTCTCGACAGTCCACTTTGACGGCGACACCACCTTTACCCAAAGTTTTGCCGCTGCAACAGCCCTTACCATCGACTCTGACGACAGTACCACTGGCACGCGTATTTTGGCTGATGGAGGAACAAACCTCGTCATCACCATTGGCGGCGACTGGACCAATAACGATGGCTTCACCGCCGGGGACTCTACGGTTTTCTTTACAGACGATGCTGACCACACCATTGTGGGCAGCACGACTTTCTACAATCTTGAAATGGACGCTTCTGGTGCGGGAGCAGCGAGAACCCTCACCTTTACCGACGGCACTACCCAGACCATCGCGGCGGGCGGGAACCTGACATTGCTCGGCACAAGCGGGCAGCTTTTGACGCTGACGGGAAGCGGAGTGATGGGGTGGACGATAGACTTGCAAAACACCGCTACAACAAATGTTCAGTTTGTGAATGTGAGTTACGGGAACGCCGACACCAACAGTATCGCGGCGGCTACTTCACGCGACAGCGGGAATAACGATACCGATGCAGACCGTTGGATATTCACCCCTGCCAGCATTCGCTGGACCGGCGTAGACTCCGCGTCATGGAATCTCGGCACCAACTGGCAGCACGGTTATGTGCCAAACGTTACAGATAACGTCATTTTCCAGACAGCAGGTGTTACCAACAATTTGAACGTTAATGGCCTCAACGCAACAACAGCTCGGGTTAACGATGTGACCATCACCGGCGGAACCATCGATGCCGCCGGTGCCGGGACCATACGGGTTGATGGAAGCATTAGCGTAAGCGGAACACCGGCTTTTAGCTCGGCAGCAAACCTGACATGGGATATGCGCGGATCCAGCGCTGCACTAAGTGGCGTTGTAGCTATCAATATCGGAAACATTCGGATTGACCCGGGCGCCACAAACAGCATTACGCTGGGAGCGGACACCCAAGTTAACAACCTCCTGCTGCAAAGCGGCACCCTGGCAGCAAACACTCGCACGTTCTCGGTGGCGGGGAACATCAGCGATAACAGCGATGCCGGTGCGCTCACCTTTACAAGCGGTACTCTTACACTGAACGGAAGCGCGAATACCCAGAACGTGGACTTGAGCCAGGCGACACTCTCGAACCTGACGATTGACAACAGTTTTGCAACCACCCCTCAGGTCATTGCAAGTTCGAATATCAGCCTTTCGGGGAATCTGGCTCTGAACGGTGGAACCTTGGCTATGGGTGCAAACCAAGTGAGTTTGACAGGTGCAACGAGTTCCATCACGAACGACGGGATCACAGCTGCTGCAACGGGCGGCGGTGGATTTACTTCGACCGGAATCATCAGTTTTAGCGGAACAGGGACACAGACCGCCGATTTCCGCGCAAGCACCTTGACGAGCGCGACCATCAGCACTGCAAGCAAGGCAAGCGGCAGTCTCTCCTTCCCCTGGGGCTTTACGGTGGGCACCTTTACTACTGCAGCCAGTAACTACGCTGTCTCTTTCAACACAACTACCGGTTCGGGAGGGGAATCAACGACAATAACAGCGGCGACTAGCTTCCTGAACACGGGAACGTTGTCCATTGGAAATGAGAACACCGACACCCTTATCGTTACCGGCGGCATCACCGCCAACGGTACGGGCACCAACAGCTACCGCGGAACCCTTGCCACAGGAGGGGGCGCAGGACAGGATATTCTCCTCGACGACCTCGGGATTTCCGGGGGCACTCTTGTACTGGACGCCGGAGCGGGTGGAATAATCAGTGTAACAGGAGCAACGGCGGGAACAGGTTTCAACCTGAGCATCGCTAACTCGAACGGTACGATTTTTGGCGGCGCAGTAGGTTCAAACGGCAACGCCCTCGGCACTGTAACGATCACCGACACCTCGGTCGGCCAGACCGTCGCCTTCAATGGCGGCCTCTATGCCTCAAACCTTTCAACGACAGCCCAAACCTACAACCTGTCAATAGGTGCGGGAGCAATGAACCAGACGAGTGTCGTGGGAAGCCTTACTGGCGGAACACCGGGTCATTTCAATCACACAGGCTCCCTTGTTCTGGGCAACACTGACGGCGACAGCATCACCTTTACAGGCGGCGTTGTTGATGCCTCAAGCGTAAGCGGTATACAGCTTGCGGGAACCATCACTTCCAGTGCCACTGCACTGAACCTGAACGACACCATCATCCTGAACGCCAATACCACCTTGAGCTCCGGAACAGGAGCTCTCACGGCCGGCGGCACAGTCAACAGCTCAATTGGCAACACGTACAGTCTCACGCTTAATTCAACAGGCATAACCACTCTTGGCGCTGCTGGCGCAACTGACGCCCTTTTGAGTTTGACCACAGACGCAAACGGCTCAACAAGCCTTCAGTCGGTGAGAACCACCCAGGGCATCACCATTGGCGACAACGTCACCCTGAATGACTCACTCACCGTTACCAGCGCAGGATACGGCGTTACACTGAGCGGCACCACGACCCTGAACGCCGGAGGCGGGACTATCACCCTCACTGGCAATAATGCGAACAACGACATCACCTTTACCGGAGCGGTCAATGGGGCGCAGGCCTTGAACCTGACGGCCACCGGTGGCGATATACTGTTCTCGAACCAAGTGGGGAACAGTGATCCGCTTACAGGCATTACAGTAACAGCGGCAAATACCCTCAGGTTCAACAACACCCTTGCCCTTGGTGCAAGCGGACTCGATGTTACTGCAACAAATACCTATTTCGCAAACAATGTATCGACCAGTGGAGGCGGCAATATCACCCTCAATGGCGCAAGCAACCTCACCGCTTCTGCGGCTCTGAGTATTGATACAAATGATACAAGTGACGGAACATTTAGTTTTGGAACCGGCACCCTTACCGCAACCGCGGGCAACCTTTCCCTCGACCTGGGAACGAGCAACTTCACGGCTCGGGCAGGAAGCAATTTCGGAACCGTGGTTATTGTCAGCGTGAATGATATCACCCTGAACGATACGAACGGCATTATTCTGGGGACTTCCACCATAGGCGGAACCCTTGCTGTAAACGCAGGAGGCACCATTACTGATAGCGGCAACCTTTCGATTACCGGCACCACAACGCTGAATACCAGCGCCGCTGCTGTCGTAACCCTCGACAATAACAACAACTTCGGCGGGGCTGTTACCGCAAATGGTTCCATCACCAATCTCACCCTGAACGATACCGGGGCAATTCGCTTCGCTTCGGTGGATATAAACGGGAATCTGGTCGTAACGGCGGCCGGGCAGATCGACCAGACAGGGGCTATCCTGGTGGACGGGACCAGCTCGTTGACAGCAGGGAATGCCAACGACATAACGTTGAATAATACTTCCAACAATTTTGGTAACACCGTGACGGTCGTCTCAGGTAACAATGTTACGCTGGTTGACACTGATGCGATCAGTCTGGGGAATATTGCGGCGGCAGGAACGATAGATATACGTACCTATACTGATAATGCGGCATCCACCATTACGGTCGCCGGCGCTATTGGTACCGCGACCACGCCATCGATTACCCTTAATACAGCAACCAACGCGGCAGGGGCTTCTGTTGCGCCAATAAACCTTGCCTCGGGGTCTTTCACCACCAATGGCGGCACCGTCACCCTGGAAGACCGCGCAGTTCTTACCGGTGCAACATTCACCCTGAATGCACCCCTCGACTGCAATGAATCGCTTGCACTTAGCGCCGCCGGAAGCATCAATGCAGGTACCCGCCAGGTATTCGTTGCCGGAAATCTGGATCGGACAAACGGTTCCATCAGCTTTACCACAGGGACCCTCACCCTCGATGGAACAACGGCACAGAACGCCAATCTTGAGAATTCAACTATCCGGAACCTTGTAATAAACAAGACAAGCGGCAGCGCACCAAGCAACGTCGCCACCCTCACCAACACCACCGCCTTCACCTGGAGCGGTGACCTCACCCTTACAGCCGGAACTCTCGTCATGGCAAACCTTGATCAGACTATCGCCGGTTCGGTGACCGGCGCAGGAAGCCTGACCGCTCCTTCGACCAACACCCTCACCATCGGCGGCGCAACCTGGAGTCCCTCGGGTTTTACGGCAGGAAGCGGAACAGTGGCGTTTACCGGCACGACCAGCATTGCGAGCTCGAATACATTCCACAATTTAACCAAGTCTACTGGTGGAACGCTTACACTGAACGAGTCTCCTTCTGTTACCCATAATCTTTCGGTAAGCGGGGGCACCCTTGCTGTTGCAGCAGGCAGAACCCTGTCGGTAACAGTAAACAGTACGACAATCGGCACCACCATAAGCGCGGGAAGCTTGAGTTTTGCCGATACTGCAGCGTATGCAGGCGGATCGGCCATGTTCACCGTCTCAGGCACCGGCTCTGTTAGCGTCGGCTCCGGTGATTTCACAGCAGGGGCGATGACAATAACCAGCACCGCTGCTCCAGGCTTCCAACAGAACAATGTAAACGCGCCTCTTGGCAATCAGACAGCAGCCTCGATCTCTGTCGCGGACGGCAGTACCATGATTTGGAACGCCGGAACGCAGGGCGGTGACCTGGACATCGCAGACAATGTTGAAGTTCTTGGAACAGGCAGTCTCAACTTCAACAGCAAGAACGTGCGCATCGGCGGAAGCATTACCGGAAATATAACCTTTATGGACCTGGTAATTCCCAGCAGTCGCACCCTTACCCGTACAGCCGGCTCCGGCCTTACCGTCCTGCGTCACCTGACCATCGAAAACGGCGGCAGCTATAACCACAACGACAGACCGCTCACCCTGGGCGGCGGCAGTGTTACTATCGGTACATTTACAGACCTGAACACCGGTGCAAATCCCCTCCAAAACCTTGGCGCGGTTACACTGGCCTCTGGCGGCGGGGCAACCACGAAAACCCTCGGCAGCGCCTTGCTCATGTCCGACCTTGAGATCGATGCGAATGTGAACCTCGCAGCCGGCGGCTTCGCCCTTACAATCGACGGGGATGCATTTGGCAGCACAGGCACCCTCTCCGGCTCCGGCAGCCTTACGGTAGATCCAGCCGGTAACCAGAGCATCGCTGTGGGCGAGGATCTCTCGCTGTCCACCGTCAACCTCTCAGGAAGCACGGTCCAGCTTGAGGTGGGCGGGAGCATGAGCACCCCGCTTGCAGGATTCACCGCCGGCAATTCCACCGTAACCTTCAACGGCGCCTCCAATACGGCCATGTTGGGCTACAGCTTCCACAACCTCGTCATGCACATGGGTGCAGCAGGGACAACACTCACACCATCGGCCGGCATTACCGTTGCCAACGCCCTCACCCTTACCAGGGGCGACTTCAGGGCAGGAAGCTATACCCACAACATCGCAGGCGATTGGGATTCGAGTGCGGGCGATGTTACCTGGAACGCGACGAGCGCGGGTATGTCAACTATCAATCTGACCTCTCCAAGCGCAATCATATTGAAAGCGACCGATCGCTTCTACAATGTGACGATGCCCAATGCCAACTCCGCGACGATAAGCGGACCGCTCAACGTATTGAGCAATCTTGAGATAACCGATGTGGGCGGAACACTGATCCTTGCCGATGCGGACAGCGTAATTGATGGGGATGTCTCAGGCTCCGGTCTTTTGAACGCGGCGGCAATTAGCTCTGGCAACTCCCTGGACTTAAATGGAGACCTTTCCATAAACAGCTTTACCGCCGGGGCCTCCACTACCCTTACAGGCGACTGGAGCGTTACCAACTTTGCCCACAGTTCTGGTACCGTTACCTTGGACGGCACAGCCAGCCAAAGCATCACCACCAACAACCAAACTTGGTACAACCTGGCCATCGGGACGAGGGCAGCGGGTAACACCGTCACCTTTACCGGCGAACTTAACGTTAGCAACGCGGCCGCAGGTCTGACCACTGGTACAGGAGCTTACGCCATCGAAGTGAACGACGGCGGCACGGTCGCGAACAATATGACGTTCGCCAACACCGGAACCCTCACCCTCAATACTGCCGCAGGCGAAACCTTTACGGCCGAGGGAGGCCTTACGGCGACCGAACCATCCAGCGTGCGTGTCGCAGGGACGATCGCGACGACTGGCACAAACATGGCTCTGGGTAGTCAGGCAGACAATCGCCCCGTCATCCTCACGCAAAACACAACCCTCACCACCGGCGCGGGAAATGGCAACCTCACCCTGGGACCGGTAAACGGCGGCACAACCGCCCGCAGCTTGGAAATAATTGCCGGATCCGGTAGCCTCGTCGCCAACGGCGAGCTGGGCACCACCAACGCGCTCGAGAGCCTCACACTTTCAAGCGCCGGCAACGCCACCTTCGCGCGTGGAATTAACAGTAACGGAGCTATCAGCCTTGCCAACTCAGGCGTCCTTACCCTTGCAGACCCCGAGGGCAATACAGACATCGCCACAGTCAACATCCAAACGACAACCGGCAACTTCGAACAAACCGGCTCTAGCCGCGTTGATGTTGCCGCCGACCTTTCCATCGCCGGCACCACAACATTCAATAACCCCGTCGTACTTACCGGCAACGTAGCCGCGGCTCTCATCGGCAACGCAACCTTCGTAGACACTATCGACGACAACAACGATGGCACCGCCTACTCCCTCGCCTTTACCGAAAACGGGAACCGGACATTTAGCGCCGCCATAGGCAATGCCACCCCCATCGGCGACCTGACACTCTCCGGCAACGGCACCAAGACCTTCGACTCCAGCGTTGTGCTCAATAGCACCAGCGGCGATCTGACCATCAACGGCAACACGGGCCTCGTCCACTTCCAGAACACCTTTGCCGCCCGCCGCGCGAGCCAAACCAATGGGGCCAACCCCATCCAGTTCGACGGCAACGTCACCCTCGACAGCGGCACCTCCAGCTTCCTCGGGAATGTGACCCTCGACGGTCTCATCTTCTCGAGCGCGGGGAACGTAACCTTTGGAACCGGCCCCACTACAGACGGCGACACCCTTACCCTTTCGACAGGACCGGTAACCCTTACCGGCACCGGCAGCTACACCGTCTATTCGACCATCAACGGTGCTGTTGATCTAACCCTCTCGGGCGGCAGCCAAACAGCCCCCATAACGGGCAGCAAAACCTTCCACAGCGCCATCGGCGCGGGTACTGCCCTCCTATCCATCACCCAAACAGACGGCTCCGGCCCGGTTTCCTTCAACGCGAACGTCACCACAGCCAGCCTGACAACCTATGCCAACGCGAGCTTCGGGTCCATGACCCTGAACGCCAGCGTCACGGTCCAGCTCGGCTCTGCCCCCGCAGGTAGCGACACCGTCACCCTGACCGGCGCCACAACCTGGAGCGGCGCGGCCACCTACACCATCAACGCACCGGTAAGCGGAAACAACAACCTGACCCTCTCCGGCGCGGGAAGTAAAACCTTCAACGCGGCGGTCGGCGCCACAACTGCGATCGGAACCGGAACCGGCGCGGCCATCACCCAAAACGGCACGGGGGACATTGCTTTCAATTCAACCGTGAATACCGCAAGCGGCATCAGCCAGACTGACGGGGTGGGAAGCCTCTCCTTCAGCGGCAACGTCACTATTGCGGCCGGCAACACTGCAAGCACCTTCCTGGGGAACCTTGCCTTCAACACCGGCAGTGCCGCCGTAAGCCTTACCAGCGCAAACAGCCTCCAGTTCGGAAACGCACCGGCAGACACCATCGCGCTTGAGGGAACCAACATCCTGACCCTCCGGACAACCGGGGCGGACGCAGCGGGGCGGATTGACCTCCATTCCGCGGTAAACGGAAACGGAATCGAGACGACCTCGCTCACGATCGACAATAGCGGCCTCCTTGTCTCGCACGAGGACGCTGACATTGCCCTGACCGGGTCAGCGGCCTTTGACCAAACGGGCGCGGGAGCGGTCATGCTTGCCGGAAGCGTAACCACCGGAAACGCAGTTACGCCGGGCGGCGCTATCACCTTCGCGAGAGACACCTACCTCTACGGAACTACGGGAACCATGCGCCTTGCAAGCGAGGGAAACCCCGCAGCCGACTCCATACGTTTTGGGCAGAACCTTCATATTGCGGCGGACGGAAAAACCATAGAACTTGCCTCGCCGCTCCGGGCCGAGGGCAGCCTTGCTCTCTACGCGGGGAACATAGAATTCAGTGGAGCAGGAACCTATGCTCTGAGTGCGGGAGCCGACTTGGTACTGCTGAACGCGCGGGGAAACCAGGCAACAATGTACGACGACAGCGCGGCGAACCAGTCGGGCGTTGCGGGACTCTTTGCCTACGACCACAGCGCGCGGGGAACAGCCACCGCGCCTGAAGCCCTGACCCTGGCAAACGCCTTCCCGGACGCAAGCTTCACATTCCCGGCTGCATACACAGGCACCATCGCCGGAGCCACCCTGAACGGCAAGACAATCCTTACAGAGGGAAACTTCTACGCAAACGGCGTTGACCTTGCGGCAACCGCCGCCTGGACGCTCCAGCTTGCCGAAAATGACAGCGCAACAGCCGCCTTTGCGGAAGCCTACAACCTGACGGTGGCCTACTCGACCGTCGCACCAATAAGCGGAACCCATGCCTGGGTGAGCGCGGCGGAAGCGACAGACGGCGCAAACAACACAGGCTGGGCGTTCAGCCGTCCCTTCTTTATGAACGAGAACACCGCCGTCGCGACCGGCAGCGCGGGAAGCGGCACCTACACCGTCTTTGACGACGTCATCCGGGTTGAATTCCGCGACGGCGCGGGGAACCCGCGAACAATGGAAAACAGCAACAACGAAATAAGCGCGGCAGTCACACACATGAGATGGAACGGCGGCGCGCTTGCCTTTGACGGCGCCTGGACCGACCCCGAATGCACCCAGACAACAGACGGAGCGGGGGACCTTTCCTCGTTCTACCTGAAAACCGCCGTCAACGGCAGATGGAATACGGACGCAACAGGAAGCTCTGAAGGGGACGCGCAAAGCACCGACCGCGGCCGCCCGAGCGTGGCCCCCGCACACTGGAACACGCGACCTGACATCAGTATTCCCAAAGCCCTTGACGGACTGTATCAGACACTCCGCGATACATACAAAAACCGCATTGCCCACTACGTTCCCGCGCCGGGCATTGGCAGATATGAGGGAACCGCGGACCGGACACGGCCCGTACTGGTCGAGGTCCGAACCGGACAGGAACTGCACAACCCGACACAGGCGGCGCAGCGGCCCTATGACGCGCACAACTTCATCGAATTCCGCTATTCCGAGCCGGTCGATATCGGCGACTTTGACAGCCTTCCGGCAGAAGCCAACTGGCCCATCCCCTACGCCCGCGCGCAGACTTCGTTCGCGGCTCCCGGAGAATTGGGAGGGGCTGCGCAAACTGACGGAAGCGGCGTGACGGTAGCTGGCTTCGCAACCCTCGCGAGCGGCCGCCTTGACAGCGGCTACCGCGGCGCCTTTGACGGGTCGGGAACGCCCGCGGCGACGGACGGAACCGTTCACGGCCTCTACCGCGACTTCTCCGTTGACGGAACCGCCGCGCCGGTCACCCACGAGCACAGAATCAGGCTTTCCGTGGCCGGCTGGGCCGAAGAAACCATGGCGGCGCAGGGCACAGCCTGGAAGTGGTTCTATCAGGGCTATATCGACGAAACGGTCACGCCTTCCGGAGCGGTTACCGTTCCCGCGAACGCGAACATCCGCGACCGCGCGGCGTACCGGAACCCCGTCGAGGCAACTAGCAGCGTGGCCGCAGGCTACGGTGCAACCGACTACGACAAGTACGCACCGTCGGTGAATGACGGCGCGGTGGCTACGACCGGCGCGCTCTACGGAAACTGGGACACCAGTCCCCCCATGCTTGCGGGCGTCAAAACGGCAAGCGAGGCATGGGAGGCGGAACCGCCCGTCGTCGAGGTAAACCCGACCACTAATGCTGCCGGAAACATTAACCGGCTTGAAATGAACTTTTTCGACAACGAGGTAGCGTATGCGCTTGCCGACAGCTTCCGGTGGCTTTCGCGCACCGGCTGGTACGTCTCAGATCCGGCGAGCATTATCTACGATGCGCCGCACCGCTTCGGCGGCTCGCGGCCGAACACGGCAAACGGAAACTGGACGGCACAACCGGCGGCAACGCACGGCGGCGTGCGCGACAGCTCGTTCGTGCGCGCGGAGGGCGGCTTCCGGGTCAGGAACTTCTCTTCCATTGCGACAGGCAGCGAGTTTACCGGTTTCTCCACCGAGATAAACAGCGCCTTCTACAATATTGCCACCACGCTCTCGCTGCAGGACGACCCCTACGTGTCGCTCGACATCGACACCGCGCAGATTGAATGGAGCATCGCGAACTCGGTACTGGAAATTCAGTACGTGCAGACGGGCGCCTTCGTGACCGACCTTGCCGGAAACCGGATGCGCGCCATGAGCGACTATAAATTCTGCATCGACCGCACGCCGCCGCGCATCACGCTGACGGTGACCGGCGTCGGACGGAACGACATGCTGGTTCTGTTCTCGAAAAACCTGGACGAGGCGACGGTCAGCACGGCGGGAATGCAGATTGAACTGGCCGGCGGGACAACGGTAACGCCTCAGACGGTCGATTTCGCGACGGACGGAAACCGGCAGGCGCTCCGCATTACGCTGCCCGACGAGGGGCGGCCGACCACCGCCCAGATGCTGGACACCGCCTCGGTGGTGCGCCTGCAGTCACCTCTCTTTGCGGACACCCTGGGCAACCAGGCCCTTGACGGCAGCACGCACCGCATTTCGGACATCGGACTGGGCGTCCTTGAGACCCTCTACGCCTCCGACGGCGTGAACGAGGACGGTGTCTTCGGACAGGGAGAGGGCGCACTCCGCGTCTTCGACGGAACGGGCCGGCTCCTTGACCGCAACATCACGGTGGGAACCCGGCTTACGACCGGAGGCCCGGCGCCCCTGCCCCTGACCATGTTCTTCGACGCCGCTCCCGCGCCGGCGACCTTCCCGACGCTCTTTAACCAGATACTGGGCTCCTCGAGCACGCTCTGGCTTCCCGGCATCGTGAGCGGCTTTAACCGGCAGGGCAACGGGGCCGCCCGCTCGCGCTCGCCCGACGCGATTATCGACGCGGACCGGACCTTGCGGAACTTTACGATCCCCGCCGCGGACGACGAGATGGTTCCCGGCTCGCGCATGGAACTGGTCTTCCGCTACGGAAGCCTCTACCTGGCGCGTCTCGCCGACGAGAACGACCTGACCAGCCTTGCGCCCTGGAGCTTCACGGTTACCGAAACCAAGAAGCAGCGGGGCGGCGTGACCATTTTCAACAACGTTATCGACTCGACCAAGCGCGAGCGCACGAGCGTCCAGGTTGACGTTCCCCGGTCGGGCAACATCGTCATCCAGATATTCACGCTGGACGGAAACCTGTTGAAAACGCTCGAGCGCGGCATGAAGGGCGCGGGAACCTACACCTACTACTGGGACGGAACGAACAATGCGGGACGGGCGGTCGCGCGCGGCATGTACTTTATCCGCGTGGTCGGGCCGGACATTGACGAGATCAGAAAGGTGATGGTGATTAAGGAATAAAAAGACTGAAATTGAACGGGCCACTCCGGTGGCTCGTGCAAGGCTGCGATGCGGTCGCGGAACGAGGGCGCGGGATCGGGTTAGCCGGTCGGAGGGCCTGGTTTCGCGGCCCTTTTTTTTGTCAGTCGTAGAAACGAAGTTCCGGGGAGGCAAGCAGAATACGCCCCGGACGGGATTCCGACAGGTCGAGCGAAAGCTCGATGACGGGAAGATCCGTGGGGTCAAACTGCAGGGCATGGGCGTCGAGGTTGACCGAAAGGCGTTTCCAGGACGGGCTTCCGGCGACAAAGGCGTATTCGTCGTTTCCCGCCTCAAGATAGGATTGGCCGGTTTTCAGCATGGTTATGCGCAGTCTGTCCAGATTGTAGGGAGAGCGGTCGGGAAAGGCGGTCGGGTCTTCGCACACCCAGACGGTAAAGCGGTACCTTCCGCCGATGAGGGGCGGGTCGGTGTCGGCCACCGAGAGCAGGAGGCGCAGCCGCATGCCGGTATTGTACGAAAGCGTAAAGTCGTCAACGTAGAGGTCGGTAAAGTTGATGTTATTCTCACGCGGGGTGAACCTGAGCTCGAGATAGGGCGCGGTGGTTACGGGCGTAATGATGGCCGACGTAAACGGTCCGGGGTCGAAACTGATTTCACCTGGTCCGAAAATACGAATCGGGTCGAAATTGGTCGACTCCGCGGCGAAGCTGAGGCGGAACGCGCCGTTTGCAGGCGGCACGAAGCCGCCGATGAGCGACGGCCGGTAATACACCGAGGTATTCGAGCCGGCAGAAAGACGCATGCGGGGCGTGGTACCGAAGGTGTCGCGAACCGCCGAGGAATTGTCCTCGTCCACCCAGGTGCCGCCGGTGGCTATCTGAAAATCGCCGTCAAAAATAAGGTTTACCACTTCCAGGCGGTATACCGCGGCGTCGGCGGCAAGGCCCTCAGGGACGGCGGCAAAGCTTGCGGCCGTCGCTCCCGTGTCGGTCAAACCGAGGTAGCCGTAGCCGTCCCAGTCCGTATAGCGGTAGGCGAAATCCCAGGAGGCCGCGTCGGGCACGAGCGGGTCGGCAGGGACCGGGCCTGCGCCAGTAAAAACGGAAAAACCGGCAGAAGAAAGCAGGTTTTGCGAATAATAGGCATCCGGAATGGGACGGCTATAGGAAAGAAGGTCGCACGTGACGAGGAGAGGGACTGTCAGAGCAAGGAGAACGCCTCCCATCAATCTTGATATTCTTTTCATACAGAACCCGCCTCCGTCTTTCACTTTCAGTATAGCGCAGACAGGGCGGGATTGACAAAGGGACAAAAAAGGATGATCATCGCTTTCGGTATGAGTATAACGAACAGGCAATTGCCGCGCTACCGCGATTTCGCGCGTGCGAGGGTTACCGAGCTTTCCTGTATGCCCGGAGTGATAGAAGATGTCAGCCGGGGCGGCTGCAAGGTACGTTTTTCGCACAGCATTGAAATTGACAGCGAGCGGGAATATTCGCTGACCGTTCATCCCTGCCCGGGATCCGGATTTCCCGAATTCGAACTTGTGGTTCGCCCGCAATGGTCCGAAGTGACGGAAGATTCGACTGAAATTGGTTTTACCATACTGCATTCACCCGGAATCCGGGACTTTCACCGCTATGTCGCCCTTCTTTCCGAACAGGAAGAAACCGCCCTCCAGGAAGCGTAATGGCGGACTATCTTCCCGGTACCGCCTGGCTTGCCGTACCGGACTTCCAGCACAACTTGTTCCGCGAACTCGGGATAGAGCCGATTGACGCCGGGGGTTTGCACTCCACTGGAGATTTACTCCCCGCTGCGGGTTTCCACTCCACTGGAGATTTACTCCCCGCGCGGGATACTCTGCCTAACAGCAAGACTTCATTTCCCGTTGAAAGATTACTCCCCGCGCGGGTCGCGCGCTTCGGCGACCTGGTCTATCGCGCCGGTCCGGCCGTCAGCTCGTTCTGGCACCGCACCCGCCTTGATAAACCCTTTATCGCCCATTTTTCGTCCATTCGAGAGGCGGCAGACATTCTGCGCGCTCTGCAACGGAACTGGGCGCATTATCCGGTCGCCTCCTTCCGGCGCGCAGAGCTGATCCGGGAAAAGCTTCCCTACATAAACCTGAAACCCCGCTTTTTTCCCTATTCTGTGCCCCGATCGCCGGTCGGCCTGTGGAGCCTCCTGGATGACCACACGCTTTTTGCCTCGGCGGAAACCTCGAGTCCCTTCCCCGCCGGCGAAATCCAGTTCGAGGAAGACCACGTTAATCCGCCGAGCAGAGCCTACCTGAAAATGTACGAAGCCCTTGCCTGGGTCGACTACCTTGGAGGGAGCCATGCGCTGCCGACCAACGGCTCTCGCTGCGTTGACGCAGGCGCCTGCCCCGGAGGATGGACCTGGGTTCTGGACAAGCTGGGAGCCACCGTCAAGGCGATAGACCGCTCGGAGTTGGACGCGCGATTGATGGTAAAACCGAACATCTCGTTTATCAAACACGACGCCTTTACCCTGAAACCCGAGGATTTTGGCCCGCAGGACTGGGTATGTTCCGACGTAATCTGCTATCCGCCGCGACTCCTGGAATGGGTACACAAGTGGCTCGAGTCGGGCTTGTGCGAAAACTTTATCTGTACCATCAAGATGCAGGGGGAAGCCGATCACGAAACCACCGCCGCCTTCGCCGCCATTCCCGGAAGCACGGTAGTGCATCTTAATGCCAACAAGAACGAGTTGACCTGGATCAGGATAAAGGCCGCTGGGGAACCGTAACTACTGCTATCAATATTGTTGAAACTCTTTTTTTTCACCTCTCACCCCGGCAGTGCGGTACCCTGAGCGTGCTTTTATTCGCTGATGAAATCTGCTATTATTCCCAATATGATTCTTATCGTTTCGCTTTTGATAATTGCCTCCATTGTCGCAACGAAATTTAGCTCGAAATTCGGGCTTCCCCTGCTTATCGGTTTTATCCTGATCGGAATAATCGCTGGAAGCGATGTTTTGAATCTGTTTTATTTTGACAATGCGGTACTGACCAAGCAAATAGCGGATATCCTGCTCATTTTCATCATTTTCGACGGCGGTTTCCGTGTTACCCGACAGGCATTTAAAAGCGCTGCAGGACCGTCCCTGTCACTCGCGACCGCAGGAGTCGTTCTGACCTCTCTAGTCCTTGGCACACTCATTCATCTGGTATTGAAGTTTGACCTTATGTACTCTCTTCTGGTGTCATCAATTATTTCGTCGACAGATGCGGCTGCCGTCTTCATGATTACCAGATCAAATCCCATTAACAAAAGGCTTGCAACCACACTAAATGTCGAGTCTGCAGCCAACGATCCCATGGCCATTATTTTAACTGTCGCCTTTATCCAGCTCGTGACCAGAGCTTTTTCCTCCCCCGGGATCGCCCTGATACGGCTATGTTGGCAATTTGTCGGTGGGGTCGGGCTCGGCTACGCGGTATTCCGGATAAGTCTACTTCTCTTTCGCACGCTTAAATCCGAAAGTAGGGGAAACTACAATGTGCTGATGATTGGGTGCGTCCTCTTTGCTTATGGAAGCGCAGAAATATTGATGGCAAACGGAATTATCGCGGTCTTTTTTATGGGCTACTGGATGGGAAACAGTGACATACCGGCAAAACGCAGCATCAGCGGTTTCCTTGAAAGTGTGTCTTCCATCTTTAATATCGCTCTCTTCATAATGCTCGGACTCCTGGCCTTTCCGCACCGATTTGTGCATATCTGGAAAGAGGCCCTGTTCATCGTATTCGTCATGATGTTCATTGCACGGCCGATTGCCATTCTGCTATGTACGTTTCCCTTCAAATATTCATTCAGGGAAAAGCTTGTCTTGATGTGGGGAGGCATCAAGGGCGCGGTTCCTATCGTTCTGGCGACGTATCCCCTGGCAAACGGGCTTGATGAGTCCGGTTTTATCTTCGATACCATTTTCTTCGCGGTATTTCTTTCATGCATCGTTCAGGGAACGACGCTGGCACCGCTCGCCCGACTATTCCGTTTTACCGATAAACGTGTACCGGTACCACCCCATGTGGTTGAACTGCATTCAACAAAGTCAAGCGATCTTGATATGTTCGAGGTTCATGTGGAACCCAATGCGTGTTGCCTGAACCGACCAATCTCTGAACTGAACCTCGGTAAAGAAGTGTTGATTTCGTCGATCATACGGAACGGTACTTTGATTCTACCAAAGGGAAATACGGTAATTCACAAGGACGACATACTGTTTATACTTGCTCACTCCTCGCGGATCGAGGGTATTATCGGGCAATTTAACGGCATGGGCTGAGCTCAATCTACTATCAACAATATTGATAGCAGTAGAAATAACCTTAACAAAGAATTCACCGGAGTATCCCCCCAATATGCTTTATACTTCCTCTACAGGAGGATTATATGAAACGTATATTATCTCACACTCTCTGGAAAACTCTTTTCGCCGCCGTTCTCGTGGCGGTTGTAGCCAGTGTCGCCATCGGGTGCGCCACAAGTCCCGCGATTGCCCCCCTCGAAAAAGAAACGGTCATCACCATTATACACACAAACGATATACACTCGCGGACCGCGCCCAACAAGGATCAGCTGGGTTATGAGCGCATCGGCGCGGTAGTCGAGACCGCGCGCGCGTCCTCGCCCAACACCCTGGTGATTGACGCAGGCGACACCCTGCACGGCTTGCCGATTGCCAACCTTGAAAAGGGGGCAAGCATTACCCGACTCCTGAACGCGGTCGGCTACGATTACATGACGGTCGGCAACCACGATTTCAACTATGGACAGGAGCGACTTTTCGAGCTTCAAAAGCAGCTCGACTTCCCCATCCTTGCGGCAAATGTCTTCAAGAACGGGCAACGTCTGTTCACCGCATGGGATCTGCGCGAAATTGGCGAGGTACGGGTCGCGGTTTTCGGCCTGGCGTCCCCTGAAACCAGCTACAAAACCGACCCAAAGGGCATCGAGGGAATCGTCTTTACCGATCCGGTCGAGGAAGCCTCAAAGGTAGTGAAAGAAATCGGCAAGCAAGCCGACCTGATTGTGTGCATTTCGCATGTCGGCATAGACCCGTCAAGCTCGCCGACCAGCCTCGACCTCGCGGCCAAAGTGCCGGGAATTCACGTTATCATTGACGGCCACAGCCACTCGACGCTGGAACAAATACAGGCGGTAAACACAACGTCAACGGTCATCTCGAGCGCGGGCGAATACGGAAAGGCCGTTGGACGCATCGATATCACCGTCGGTACAGACCGCCGCGTCCTGTCGGCTACCCCCCGCCTTGTCACAGCCGCCCTTCTTGATGCGAACGCGAGCAGTAAAGCGGTCAAGGCCGTACACGACGACATTGTCGCGAAACAGGCGGGCGTCCTTGACGAAAAGGCAGGGGAAACGGCCATCGCGCTCGTCGGCGCACGCGAGGTTGTGCGCACCTCGCAAAGCAACCTGGGAACCCTGATTGCAGCCTCGATGCTCGACGTGTCAGGCGCGGACCTTGCCCTGGTGAATGGCGGCGGTATCCGCGACTCGATCCCGGTAGGACCCATTACCAAACGCCATATTTTCACCGTGCTTCCGTTCGGCAATTACGCGCAAACCATCGAAGTTACCGGTACAGACATTCTCGCAGCGCTGGAAAATGGCGTGGGCAAGCTGCCCGCACCCGACGGCCGATATCCCCATGTCGCAGGCGTCACCTTCACCGTCGATGTATCGAAGGCGCCGGGCAGCAGGGTGTCGAATGTGTTGATTGGCGGCAAGCCCCTCGAAGCGAATGCGACCTATATTCTCGCGACCGCAAATTTTCTGGTAAACGGCGGCGACGAATACACCATGTTCAGGGGAAAGAAAGTTATCAACGAGTATCCCTCGGACGCGGAAGTATTGTTGCGCTACATACAGAAGCTTGGAGTTATATCAAGCGATACGCTGTAGGGCAAAAAGGGTGTACAATACCGGAGGAGGGAACTATGGCTTTTTCCGTTGTAGAGCCGTACCCGAACATCCATCTCGCGATGAATGACTTCGGGAATCCTGACGGCCCGGTTATCGTAGTGAATCATGACACAATCGCCAGCATACGGGAGGAAGAGCTTTTTTCCGTGCTGGTGGAAAACGGCATGAGGGTAATCGCCCTTGCCCGCCCCGGATACGGCGCCAGCCCGCCGCTCCTGTTCCGCTCGATAGCGCAATGGGGTCACCTGACCCATCTGTTGTTGAGCGGTATGGGAATCCGCAAGTATTTCATACTGGGGATCTCGGCGGGCTCCACCTATGCCCTGTCAATGTCGAAAAATATCGGCGCGATCCGTACCTTCATTGTCTCGGGTTACCCGGCCTTCTGCCTCAGGGAGATCAAAAAAACCTGGCCGGAGCCCTATGACTATCAAAAAACGCTCCGTGACTGGATGGTGTACGCCAAGCGGAATATCATCCCTGCGGACTTCTATCCCGGCAAAAGCGCCGCCCTGGACGACTCGGTGCAAAACCACTGTTTCGGTATTGCCTCCGATTTATTTTTACGCATCAGGAGCTGGGACTTCGACCTGCTCGATATACCCGTCCAGGTTGACCTGGTCCATTCATTTTACGACCCGGTCATCTCCTATCACTTTATGACGCAGACCAGCTCCTACCTTTTGGGCAGCAAGCTCCATCTGCTCGACTCACGGGAACATTTTACGAAGCAGATGCTGGACGACCTGTACCGGGATTTCATTCATGAGGCGGTCGAGTATGAAAAGGCCTACGATGCGAAATATGCCATGCAAATGAAGAATGTCAAAAAAGACTGAGGCAGAACGCCCTTGCCGGCAGAACGGGCAACGGGCGGAGCCGCCGCCATGACATCAAGTCGCGGTTTGAACGCGGTTCTTCCCTGCCGCTTTCGCGGCATAGAGGGCTTCGTCCGCACGCTTGACCATGTCTTCCACATGCTTGTCCTCCGCCCGGATGCCCGCCACTCCGATGCTGACGGTGACCCGCATCGAATCGCGGCCGGTACTTCGGGCAGCTTTCTCGACCGAGGCACGGATCCGCTCCGCCATGACAAGGGCATCTTCTGTTCCGGTATCCGCGAGCAGGACGGCGAATTCCTCTCCGCCCAGACGCGCCGGGTAGTCGGTGTCGCGCACGCCCTTGCGAAGAAGCGCCGCAAGCCGCTTCAGTACCCGGTCACCCGCATCATGGCCAAGCTGGTCATTGACCGCCTTAAAGCCGTCCAGATCGAGCATCAGAATGACGCAGGGATAACCGTACCGGCGCGCACGTCCGAACTCGCGCCGGGCATCCCGGAAGAAGGATCGCCGGTTCGGCAGTTTCGTCAGCTCGTCGGTCATTGCCTGGCGGGCCAAATCCGCATTCAGTTTCTCGATGCGGGCTTCCGTCTGCTTTCGCTCGACAAAGGAAAAGGTTGTATCGGCCAAAAAAGAGACAAGCCGCATATCATCGTCGCTGTAGGGTTCTTCCTTGTTACCCAGACCCATGACGGCCACCACCCGGCCCTGACGCAACACCGGGGCTACGGCCTCCCGGAAGACCGGGGCATGTCCTTCCGGCATACCTTTACGATCCGCAAGCGAGCTATAATCATTATGTACAAGCGGTTTTTTCTGCCTGACCGCGTCAGCCCATACGCCGGCCCGCTCAATGTCATACATGGTGTCATTGCCGGTCACATGGCAAAAGTCGCGCAGAGTGCGGCTTGACCACACCTGCAGGGCAAGCTGTTCCTTTGACTCATCGTAAAAATGGAAAAACCCGATCTTTGACTGCGTAATTGATTCAATCTCGTCGAGGGCGCGGCGCATCAGATCCTTGTAGTCATGATCCTGCGAGTACTCCCACAATGACAGCCGAAGGCGAATAACTGCCTCGGTTTTCTTGCGGATTGATACGTCGGAGGCAAGTTCGGCAAGCAGGCGGTTATTGACCGCAAGGGTCAGGGCAAATACCAGCACCAGATAACAGATGGCAAAGGAAAAAATGACGGCAACCTCGAGGCCGGACACATGAAAGAGGTCAAACCCCGATTCCGCCAGCACATGCAGGAGCGCACGAAGACCGCTGACCAGACTGTAGGCCCCGAGGGCGCCGCCGACAGTTCCCGCCCGCTGCCTCACCGTACGGGGAGCGAAGACAAGAATCCGCACGGCTGTTTCCCCGCTGAACCAGGCCAGAACAAGGCTGAACAACACAACCCGGAAGCGGAAGGTATCAACCTGGCTGAAACTGGCAAAGGCTACCACAACCGCAAAGACTCCAAACAGTACACTGTCAAAAAGGCGGATACTCCGCAAGCTGCAAAACTGCTCTATGCCGGTTTTAATCGACAAGACACCACCGATGAGCAGGATATTCGCCATGAAAATAACCATGCTGGACGGAATGAATACCCGCAGGGGCAGAAAGAGGGTTCCGGTAAACTGTAAAACAAAACCGAGTACCCACAGTCCTGTTCCCTGAAAACGGCCGCCGTTCTGAACACGCAATAACACGACCAGAACGACACACACTGCCGACACCAGAATGAAACCGAAATATATTGTCGGCATATCGAACGTCACGCGCTATACCACCTTTCTCCACAGCCCGAGTACTTGAAGTATAAATCCATTCCGGCGATTCCTGCAACGTCAGGGCAACACGAACGGCCCCTACCGACCGGCGCAGACCTCGCGGACAATCGCGTAATAGGCAAGGTCCCTCCAGAGGCCCGGAGTGGCATTCTCGTCA
This sequence comes from Spirochaetales bacterium Spiro_09, assembly GCA_001604385.1. Classification (GTDB taxonomy): domain Bacteria; phylum Spirochaetota; class Spirochaetia; order Treponematales; family Treponemataceae; genus Teretinema. The sequence goes on from LVBK01000018.1 coordinate 85,857, forward strand.
GTAATGCGGTATCCCGTCCGGCTCAGACGTGCGGCAAGCTTGTCGGTCTCATCAAGCACATACAGTTGATGCTCGCTTTCAATAAATGAGGCCAGCAGGGTATCAGCCTGTTGCCCGCCAATAAGCGTTTTTCGCAACACCGGCAAGAACAGACTGAATTGCCGCCCTGAAGCAGTCCATAATGCAACCGGATACGGAAGATCCTTCTCGCGTACATACGAATCATTGATAGTCAGTTTGGGAAACGAGCTTCCGGAGTGAATGACCGGCGTTTTGATGAACACATACCGGGCAATGGCAGTATCCCGCTTGTAGGTGCGGTAGACAATTTCGACAGGACAGGTTTCAGTATCCCGGGTAACGGTACCCTTCCACTTCTTTATCTCCATACGGTCCTGATACAGCAAATCCTGGAGAAACCAGGAGGAATCAAAGGTATAATCGCTTGCGCCGCGAATAACAATATCGGTCGGGCTGGTCACCGGTAGCGCGCGGTTATAGACAATACGGCCAGTATCCGCCCCCTTGTCGGCAGGTATCGACACGGAAGGGGAAACCTGTTGCGAAGCACAGGAATACAGAACGGTAGCGGTAATCACCAGGCACAGACATCCGGTTACGTTGTTTTTCATAGGGGCTCCTGTTTCTTCCATACGATGCAGCTTTTTTATAACAAACCGGCAACAACCCGAAAAGGTTATTGCCGGTTATTAACTTTTTTATTTTGTGTATAGCTCAAACAGAGCTACGGAACGACACTGTAACGGTTACTATAAACGGGTCTTGAAAACCTGCCAGCTTGCCAACCGCTGGTTTCCGGAAGCGTATATCGGCCAGGTCCAACTCTTTCCAAGGGTACCGATAATCGGAAGATCCTTCAAACCGATAAACGCGTTTGCATTCAGGTTGCAAAAGAAATCGAGAGTCGCATTCCCGACCAGATCGGGCGCAGTGTAGGTAATTTTCAGGGTCGCAGGAAGACCGGCCTGGGCTGATATGTCGCCAACGACTACTTTTGTAATATCCGCGCCCACACAGGCAACAACATTCGGCGTCAGGGTGGTAATGATACCCGCGCTTGTCACGCCGCCAGGAGTCTGTGCACCGACAAAATACGTTGATTTTTTGATCGACGAAGTACTGCCGGTCCAATTCGCGTAGGGAGCCGGATACGAAATAATCCAGGCTTTTTTCCATTCAACACCATACCCGAGCCCTACCTGAAAACCGGCTCCGTACAAACCGGTAAAGGCGGCACGCAAACCGAAGCCGGTTTCCACGGGAACCGTAATGGACAGCGGCAGATTGAAATCGATGGAGGCATTCAAACTCAGGACAATCGGACCGTAGGCAAACACCGGAAAGGTTTGCTGAAAGGGCGGCAGTGTACACAAATCCCGGTTATAGCTCAGGGTGCTATTGATATCTGTGTCTACCGAAATCAAAACCGCACCTTCGACAGAGGAGAAAACACTGCCCCATGTCGAGCTGAAGCTGCCCTTGAAGCCGAGCGCAAAGTAGGAATTGTTGAATACAACCCTGGCGGTTCCTCCACTGGCCGACACAGGAGGGGACGCAAGGTTTTGTCTGTAGAACTCGGTATATTTCGCGAAATCACTGCGGATGGCAGCTCGTTCCGACTCGTAGATACTTGCAGTCAGAACCCGGCCTTCACCAGATCCGGAAGAGGAAGAATCAATTTCATCCGAACCGAATAATACGCTCGACAAAGGCAGCACTTCGGTAAAACAGGTCGAGACATTCTGCAGCCGGGGGCAAAGATCCGGATACATTTCTTCAAGGAAGGTGCGGTTCAGGCGGGCCAATTCATCCTCTGAAAGGGAAGAAATCTGGGCAAGCACCGCATCGACACTTTCTGCCGGAATAGGCGTAGAGGAGATTCTCTGCACTGCAGGGATCAGGTCAGGACTGGACAACACCGCATTGAGCCGTTCAACATCACCCGTTATAGCACTATATTGCGCCGTGATCGTTGCCGGAAGGGAATCGAAGAGCACGGCTGCATCCAGTCCGGTCAGAATGAATTCATCGGTGGTAAAGGTGAATGTTTGAGGAAGAGAAGTCTCTTCAAGGTTCTCCAGCTCGCTGTCATCAATGGCACGGGCACTTCGGGAAGTTGAGGACGAACGTACCCGCTGATACGAGCCGGTTTCCGTATCAAGGACGAAGTCTCCGGTTTGAAGTCCTGACACCATCGAGCGAACCGAGTTTGCCTGATCAGCATACTTGCGGACAATAAAGCGCCCATTGGGGTTAATACCGATTATTCCGTTCGGATACGCGCTTCTGCTGTATTGTTCGGGAATGACCGAGAACATTGCGGTGTTCAGTGTTTCTTGTGAACTGAGAAAATTCAGATACACACTTTTTTCAAAGCCCGGCCGCTTTATAGCGGGTTGCGCATACTCGAGGTCAGGGTTTCCGTCAAAATCAATGTCGACCGTTGCGCCGCGTTCGAGTGAGAAGGATCTGCTTTCAATAATTTCTCCCCGACCCGTGTATAGGGATGCGGTAAAGGAGACGCTGTCGGCATTGACGGTCTCGATCCGCAATACGCCGAACACCGCCTGATCGGGAAGGTCGGTAAATACGGCCCGGGTTTCATCGACGATTTCTTTACTGACTTGACCGAGGCGAACGGCAATGGTCGCATTTTGCTGAAGATGCCCTGAAGCCCCATTGTACATGAGGCTTCCGCCCATATACCCCAGTCGGGATATGTCCGCATATCCCAGAGAATTACCCAGGTCTGATTCGACTGTGCCGGAATTATTGCCGGACAAGAAAGAAGTCGAACAAGACATCAGGGCGGCCAAAACCGCAGCACATACCAGGGGTGCAGCAGACACCCTTTTTCCATTCCATTTCATCTTTTTCCTCCTGTTAACAATTTCTGTGTTGTATTATTGTAAAAGCGGTTTTTTTCAGGAGTCAAAAGACATAATGGAGATATTTACAAAAAGAACCGTGGTTCTTTAAAAAAGAACCGCGGTTCTCCCTCAGATAACCGGGGCACAAAAACATAAAGGATACAAAATGAGCATGAATTACATTCGATCTAACAAGGAAGCATGGGAAGAGGCCTTCGAAAACAGACAGGAAGGATGGGGTGAAGACATAGTGAGCCGCGTCAAAGGGGAACACCTTCCGTTTTTTGAACAGGAAATGGTCGCCATACTGGACCGCCTGACACTGAAGGGTGCGCAGGTCGCACAATTTTGCTGCAACAATGGAAGAGAATTGTTATCGCTCGTGCATGCGGGAGCGGCTGGGGGAACCGGCTTCGATATTGCTGAAAACCAGATAGCCTTTGCGAATTCCCGCGCGCGGGAACTGGAATGCCCCTGCCGGTTTATAGCGGCGAATATTCTTGATCTGGGCGATGAATACACCGAATGCTTTGACCTTGCCATTATCACAATCGGAGCCCTGTGCTGGTTTAAGGATTTACCGACCTTTTTTGCCGTTGTCTCCCGCTCGCTAAAAAAAGGCGGGAAGCTGATAATCAACGAACAGCACCCCGTCACCAACATGCTCGGAGCGCCGGGAGAACCGGGATACGAGGAGAGCAGGCCGGCAAGCTGTGTACATTCATATTTTGACAAGGAATGGATCGAAGAGGACGGGATGTATTACCTGACCGGCAAGTCATACAAATCGAAGCCCTTTATCAATTATACCCATTCCCTGTCGGAGATTATTGGCAGTATGTGCGCGAAGGGTCTTGTCATCACTGATCTGAAGGAATTTGACTATGACATCTCCGGTATGTTCGCGCATCTTGACCGGAAGGGTATTCCCCTTTCGTGCATTATACAGGCGGAAAAGCGGTAAGGCCTTTTCACCCTTGTCAATTGCCTTGGTCGCGCCAAAACGCTATACTGGGCCAACCTAACACCGGTGGAGGATCTTCCCATGTCGAATGTTGTTTCCATTTTAACCGAATGCAAGGCCATGCTCTCCGGCCACTTTTTACTGTCCTCGGGTAAACACTCGTCACAGTATTTTCAGTGCGCACGGCTCCTGCAGTATCCGGACAAGGCAGCGGCCGTTATCGGGGCAGTCGCCGACCGCATACGCGCGGATATTACATCGGGAAAACTTGCCGCAGATTCCGTGATCGGGCCTGCCATGGGAGGGATCGTGGTGGCCTACGAACTGGGCCGACAGCTCTCGCTGCCCGCCTTTTTCACCGAACGCAACGATGACGGCATCATGAGCCTGCGCCGCGGATTTGAAATACGAAGCGGCGAGAAGATAATCATTGCCGAGGACGTGGTAACGACCGGAAAGTCGACCCTCGAAACCGCCGAACAAATCCGCGCGATGGGCGGCGAGGTTGTGGCCTCCATCTGCATTGTAGACCGCAGGCCCGCGGACGCGGCAGATCCCTTTCCCTGGCCGCTCTATGCGGCACTTCGCCAGCCGGCCGTTCTCTGGGATGCCGACGCATGCGAACTGTGCAAGGAAGGAAAAACCCAGGCTGTAAAACCTGGTTCCCGAAAAGTATTCTAACCCGGGAAAGCGACCTGTAGGCGTACGCAGACTTAACCCGTTGAGACCCGGAGCCGCCACAGGGCGCATTGCATGTCGCCCGAAAGGCAGGGCACGACCATACCGGCTTTCATGAGCAGATCCCCGCCCATGACAAAGCCCGTGCCCCTGGCCATGGCAAGACCATCATCAAACCCTTCTACCACATGATACATCGATCCAGAATCAAGGCCGGCAAGGCGAAGTGTTACCACGGGCGCGTTCGGTTCGTGGCGCACTCTCACATATACCGCGAAGGACTCGCGTTTGTCCGGCGAGACGAAGGACCACGCGGCCTCGTCCGAGGAATATGGGGAAACCAAACGGTAAAAATCGCCAAACTGAACGATTGTCCTCACGGCCCGGAAGAATGCAACCTGGACACGCATGGCGGCAAGGTCTTCCTCCGTCTGCCGGGAAAGGTCAAGCTCGTAGCCGAAGGCCCCGGACATGGCGACCGCTCCGCGCGTTTTTAGAGGGAGGGTGCGGTGCGTGGTGTGATTGGGAGAGGTTCCCACGTGAGTGCCTATCATGGAGGCGGGAAACACGAGGGACGTTGACCATTGAATCTTCAGACGCTCAAGAGGGTCCATGTCGTCGCTGGTCCAGGCCTGGGGCATGTAGTACATGAGCCCGGCATCGAAGCGCGCGCCGCCTGAGGAGCAGGATTCGAAGAGAACCTTGGGGAAGCGCGAGGTTACGCGCTCCATCACCTCATACACGCCAAGGCAGTAGCGATGTGCGGTTTCCCGCTGACGGCCGGGGGCAAGGGCCGCCGAACCAACCTCGGTGAGGCCGCGGTTCATGTCCCACTTCACGTACGCGATGGGCGCGCTTTCAAGGACCGATGAGAGGGCGGCCACGATATGATCGCGCACCTCGGACCTGGAAAAATCGAGCACCAGCTGGTTTCGCATCTCGGTCCTGAGCCGTCCGCTCACGTGAATGCACCAATCGGGATGGGCGCGGTAGAGATCCGAATCGGGGGAGACCATCTCGGGCTCGAACCAGAGGCCGAAGGTGAGACCAAGATAGTTGATCCGTCGGGCAAGGCCGTCGAGGCCGTCGGGCAGCTTTCGCCGGTCCGCTACCCAGTCCCCGAGGGAGCTGTCATCCTTGTCGCGGTGTCCGAACCAGCCGTCGTCCAGCACGAGGGTTTCGATGCCCACCCGGGAAGCGGCGCGGGCTATGTCGGTAATTTTTTCCTGATTGAAGTCAAAATAGGTAGCCTCCCAGTTATTCACCAGAATCGGCCGTTCGCGGTCGCGCCATGATCCCCGCGCGAGGCGCTTGCCGTAGAGGGCGTGAAAGGTTTTTGAGAGGCCCCTGAGACCCGACGCGGAATGAACCATGACAACTTCGGGAGCCTGAAAGGTTTCACCGCTCTCGAGGAGCCAGGAAAAATCGCGGGGGTTGATGCCCATGTGAAGGCGGGTGGTGCCGAACTGCTCGACCGAGGCCTCCGCGAAAAAGTTGCCTGAATACACGAAGGAGAGGGCAAACACGGATCCCGAGGTCTCGTTTGCGTCGTGGTCGGCAAGCGCGATAAACGGGCTGAATTGATGGCTTGAAACGCCGCGCGCGCTCTCTATCGAGAAAGTTCCTGGCCTAAGCGGAGTGCGGTCTATTCGCCGCTCACGGCCCCAGGAGCCCGAGAGGGTTATAGTATCGAAGGACGAACGGCCGATATCCACGCTCGCGCTCGCCATGCGCTCGATCCTGACCGCGCGTACTCCCGCGTTCTCCAGGCGGACAGAGCGCATAAGGGCGTCGGAGGCGGGGAACACGGTATAGAGAAGGCAGACCCGGAGCCGGGAAGGAGCGTCTTCAAGAAAAATCTCCAGGGTTTCGGCGCCGTCGCCGTCCTCGGCATATACCGCGGGAAGACCCTCGAGAGCGGGCTTCCCGGGAATAATCCTTGAGCTGATGTAGCGGAAATCGACGACCGATGAGCCATCGGCGTGAAGTACTTCAATCGCAGGAAGACGAAAGTCTCCCGTACCAAGTGAGGGAAACTCGCAGGGCATCTGTTCGCGGCACCCCTGAAAGTCAACCGCACGGAGGTCAGGCGTGAAACGCCTGTCCGCGTGAGAGATGAGGGAAAGCAGGGGTTGATCGGAAAGGGCCGGCCCCCAATACAGGTGGGCTAAAAGCCCCGTGGGGGTATAGGCTAAAACATAACTCGTGTTCCCGCCTTTCAGATGAAAGACGGGCTCGTCGTGATGAATGTAGATCGGCATGATAATCTCCAAAGGCCAGTATAGCACACGGCAAGCCTGCACGTGTGCCCGGATTACCGGCCGGGAGATTATTGCGATACTACATATTGCGCGATATTCAGGCTTACCCACTCCGGCGCGCTCTGGTACGCGGCAACACTCCCCGCCGGAACGTAAATCTTGAGATTCACCGCATTCGAGCCTCCAAAAGGCGCGAATTGTCCAAGATCAGGCGGTGTTATAGCGTTGATCGTGACCGATTCAAGCAATTGGCTGTTGGCCGCAGCATGAGTTCCGATAAAAGTAAGGCTTGAAGGAAGCGTGAGCGATACGAGGTTTGAGGCGCTGAACGATCCTTCTCCCACGCTCGTTACCCCTTCGGGGACGGTGAGCGTGTCTCCTTGATATCCCTCAAAACTGTTTTCCCTAAGCGAAACAAGAGTCGCCGGGTAGGCATGGGCGCTCGCATTCCTCGCTGAAGGGAATCTCATAAGAATGGTCTTCGCTCCGTTATACAGCACGCCGTCGGTCGAAGATAATGACGCCCCGCCGGAGGCAACGTTGATCGTGGTAAGCATCGGCGTATCCAAAAAGACCCTGTCCGAGAATGCGGATATAGTCGACGGAAGATTAACGGTCTGGAGCGCGCGGCAGCTTCGGAACGCATCCGAATAGATACCGGTCACCCCTTCGCCGATCGTTACCTCGCTCAGGGAAGTACACCAGGTAAACGCAGAATCGTTTATGGTGGTCATCCCGGAAGGCAAAGTAAGACTGGAAAGCGAAGAGCATTCGGCAAAGGCACCAGCGCCGATGGTCTTCAAACCTACGCTGAAGGTTATCGAGGTCAGACCGGTACATTTCCGAAAGACGTAATTACCGATTGACTGAAGACTTGCGGGAAAACTTAAGTTAGTGAGCTCAGTACATTCATAAAATGCCTGATTACCAATAGTTTGCAAAGTGCTCGGGAAAGTGATGCTCTCAAGCGCCGAACACCTATAAAACGCCTCGGTTGAAATGGTAACCACACCGGCAGGCAGGGTCACGCTGGTGATGAGCTTATTGCTCCTGAAGGCAGCGGGACTGATTATCGTCACGGCGGCATCTATGACCGCCGCGCCGCCTTTCGTCTCGGGATACTGTATTAAGGTTGTCTTTGTCTTGTTGTAAAGAACTCCGTTCACCGAGCAGTAATTCGCGTTTGCTGTGGCTACGTTTATCGATTCCAGTTCGGGACAATCAGAGAACACGTAATCTTCTATTAGCGTAACAGAAGCTGGAATGGTGATGGTGGTCAGCTTAGTGCAATTGTAAAACGCATTCCTGCCGATGGTAAGCAGGGTTGCAGGAAGGGTAATACTGGTAATTTTAATCTCGCCGTAGAAGGCCCACTCTTCTATCGCGGTAACGGTATACCCGTCAATGACCGAAGGAATCGTGATAGCCTCTTCAAAGGCATAGTAATTCGAGAAACCGGTAATCGTGGCATTAGACCCGGAAACGGTGTAATCGAAAAGACTCTTCCACACGGCATAGAGTGTTACGTTTGCGGCTCCGCAGGTGAACGAACCGCCGTCCGTCCAGGTTGCGGTTGTCGCGTCGGGATCCTCGCTCCAGCCGGCAAACTTGGTGCTCGTCGGAGCGGTAAAGGTGTTGGCGTTGAGCGTGGCCGCGATGCCCTCGGGAAGGCTTTGTGCGCTCATGTCGCCAGTTCCGCCGTTCGCATCAAAAGTGACCGTGTGATACGGCGCCCACTTTGCGTACAGGATCAGGTTACCCGACGTGCCAGTCACGATCTGAGTGATGGGATTCTCGAATGAGTCATCGGTATACCATCCGGCAAAGGCAAAGCTTGCCTTCGTCGCCGATGCAAGGACGATAGTGCTGCTTTCTATTGTATAGGTTGTCGGATTGCCAATAGTATTGGTACCGCCGTCCAATTCATAGGTGACGGAATAGGTTACAAGGACCCACTTTGCATAAATGACGGTGTTATCTTCTATTATATTATTCTCAAAATCCCACAGAATGGTCTTATCCGAATCCGCGTACCATCCGTCAAACGAATACCCGTTCTTAGTCGGGTCAACCGAAGGCCGGGTAACAAGGCTACCCTCAACCAGGTCCTGGGCGGCAACGGGCGATCCACCATCGGAATTGAAAGTGACTGCATAGTTGTTGAAAACGGTAACCGCGCAAACATCGGTCTTGGCCCCGTCCGTTGTGGTGGCCACGATATCGGCCGTACCGCCTGAAACGCCGGTTACCAGGCCCTCCGCGGTGACAAAGGCGACATCTTCATCCGAACTTGACCAGGTAAAGGCCTTGTTGCTCGCGTCGCCCGGGCTCACCGCGGCACTAACGTTTGCGCTCTCTCCAATGGCCAGATTGAGCGTTTCAGGGGTAACCGATATGCCCGAAACGGGCACCTTCGAGTCAGTAACGGGAGATTCGCACCCGATAATACATAGTGCTACAGCAATATAGGCACCGATAATTCTTTTCACTTTCAAACTCCTTATCTTGCTCCGTGAGGGGTGACTTGTTTTGACTATTCTACGATCAGTTACGCTTGTATACCACGCGCTCAGGGAGAAAAGAAGGATGATTTAGGGTTGAATTATGGTGGAGATGCCCGTATACTGACTCACATATGCCTTTTATTGCCTTCCGATTTGCACTTGCCATGCTAACTATCTCATCGGGATGCGCCCTTCTTGTTATCTCGCGAAACCCTGAAAGGATATCCCGGGATCCCGCACTTGCCTTATTCATAATCCCTCTGATACCCGAACTTCTCTATACTGTAATGGAGGCAGTCTTTCTCATATACGCGCTTTTAGACAAAGTGCCTTCTTCCCTTCTGTGGTCATTTTCCGAAATAATCCAGTTTACCTTCGGGGTAGCATATATTCACTTAACGTATGAAAGCTGGCGAGTAAACGGATTATCAGGCAAAGGGTATATCCCGCTTCGCTGGATTATCGCGCTTACCGTGGTAAACTACCTCATCTTTACGCTCAGGTTTGTCCTGCCATCCTGGCTGCCGACTATCCAGATCGCGAATAAATCGATTCTTGGAGGTACATTGCTCTACGCAGGCGTGTGCGCGGTCATAGCACGAAGTAAAAAGAAAGACTTTTTCCCTGCAACCAAGGCGGTGTTCTGGATGGCCTTCCTGGGATTGATCTACATTCCTTTCGTGGGTTTGGCAGACATGTTCTCACCAACGATCAAAAACGCCCTGCTTGTTCGACCCATGACTCTTCAACTGTTCCCGATACGCGAACTCATCATTATCATTCTTTACACCCTGCATCTTGAACCCTTCTATTCACGTTATCTGGGAGGGAACACGCGTATACATGAACCACTATCAAACCGCGAAAGCGAAATTGCGGGACTTATAAAAGAAGGAAAATCGAACACGGTAATCGCAGCTATGTTGCATGTTTCCCCCGCGACGGTAAAAACACACGTACGCAATATATTACAGAAGCAGGGAGGAATTTCTCGTGAACGGTTTCTTGCTAACTCAGGGAAGAAAGAGTCATGAAGGAACTGCTATCAATATTGTTGATAAATGCGTCCCTTTTCTTGACAGCAGCAATCATCGGCGGAATAGCATTCAGAGCTCGACATGAAAGAGCTCCCGGTCTCTTTTCCCTTTTATATCCGTTTTCCTTTATTTTTGTCGTGGGTTTTTGGGAACTTCTGTTCGTACTCTCCGATTCACTCTCCCTCAATAAGCCCCTCATCGGTATACTTGCCACATCATTTCGTGCTGTATACGGTCTTGGATGGTTTTTATTCTGCCATTCCCAATTACGCCTCCACGGAAAGCTTGGTTGGCAGGGCCGACTTACCGTGCCGGTTGTCTGCCTTACAATCATCCTTGCCCTTGCGTACACGCTTGCTGCCATTAATGGAGAAGACTACATTCTCAGGCTTGTGGCCTTGCTTTTTATGTCCGCTACCAGCATTTATTCGGCAATCAGCGCGGTGGTAGTATTACGAACAGGCATACGGCTTTGGCCATCCTCACATGCAGGTGTCAGGATGGCTCTCTTTGGACTTATTTCCTACCCCGTAACCCTTATAGCCGAATTCTTAGGGGTTACGTATCCTTTCCTGGACCCCGAAAGAGCCGTTTACGAGCAAATGTATCCTTTTTTTGCTACCTGGTATGCATTCCTTGCCTTACCAGCCCTGCTTTCGCGGGGTAAAGGGCCGTTCACCGAGCCTGGAGACACTCGCGCCATTTCCTCTCTGACCGACCGGGAGCGGGAAATAGCGCTCTTTCTTAAAGAAGGTAAAACCTTGAAAGAAATTGCAATCGAAATTGGTGTGAGCCCCGCCACGGTTAAAAGCCATGCAATCAATGCCTACAAAAAACTTGGTATATCAGGAAGAAAAGAGCTCGAACACCTGACAATCTGACGAATCCCGGCAACCTATTCTTCGCAAAAGTGTCTATTACAGAATACGGTCATTACGACAAAAAAACAAAAAATGATACTTTGTCCAGAGTATTCACAGGGAGATACTATCCATGTTATTGAACAACTTTTTACCCCGCACCGATTTCGATTCTTACGAAGATTTCTATGAAAACTATCGGGTAAATGTGCCGGAGAACTTCAACTACGGCTTTGACGTTGTGGATGAAATTGCCCGTGAGGAGCCCAATAAAACGGCCCTTGTATGGTGCAACGATTCCTCGGCCGAGCGGTTTGTGTCCTTTGGCGAAATGAGCGCCTGGTCAAACCGGATGGCGAACCTGTTTTCCTCCCTCAGCATAAAAAAAGGCGATGTCGTCATGCTTATATTGAAACGGCGGGCCGAATACTGGCCGGCCGTCATTGCCCTGCACAAAATCGGCGCGGTCGCGATACCCGCAACCAATCAGCTGAAAAAAAAAGACCTTTTGTATCGCTTCAAGGCAGCGAACGTCAAAATGCTCATCTCGGTGAATGAACCCTCTATCCGCACGGAACTGTCCGAGGCCCTGGCAGAACATCCGCTTGAGCTGAAACTTTTATGCGATGGTCCGTATCCTGCCGCATCTCCCGACCTTGACCCGGAAGGATGGCTTGACCTTTCCGCATTGACGGAGCGGGAATCTTCCCTGTTTGCCCGACCCTGCGGTGATCAGGCGACACACAACGATGATCCCATGCTCCTTTATTTTACATCCGGAACAACCGGGATGCCGAAAATGGTGTCACACACCTATACCTATCCGCTCGGACACATATTGACCGCAAAATACTGGCAAAATTGCAGTGACGGAGGACTTCACTTCACAGTTGCGGAAACAGGTTGGGCGAAGGCGTCCTGGGGGAAATTGTACGGGCAATGGTTGTGCGGTTCCGCCGTCATGGTATTTGATTTTGACCGCTTCAATGCGCGAAGCCTGCTTTCAGTAATCGAAAAATACCGGGTGACCACCTTTTGCGCTCCCCCGACTATGTACCGGTATATAATTAAGGAAGACCTTTCGAAATACAATCTTTCTGCCCTGAGCTATGCGGTCGTCGCGGGAGAACCTCTGAATCCGGAAATTTATGACCGTTTTCTGGAAGAGACGGGACTGGCCCTTCGCGAAGGATACGGGCAAACCGAAATGACCTGTGCCGTCGCAACCTATCCCTGGATGAAACCAAAACCGGGCTCGATGGGCAGACCGTCTCCCGGCTACCAGCTTGCCATTCTCGATGAAAACCTTTCACCGTGCGAAGCGGACCGGCAAGGTGAAATAGCTATCATGACCCGGGAACAGCGGCCGATCGGCTTGTTCGGGGGATATTACCAGGATGACGAGCGGACAGCATCGGTATGGAAAGACGGCATATACCGTACAGGAGATACAGCCTGGATGGACGAGGACGGATATATCTGGTTTGTGGGAAGATCCGACGATATCATTAAAAGTTCAGGATACCGCATCGGTCCCTTCGAGGTAGAAAGCGCGCTGCTGGAACACCCGGCAGTCATGGAATGCGCGGTCACCGGAGTTGCCGATCCCGAACGGGGCGAAGTCGTCAAGGCGTCCATTGTGCTTTCCCATGGATTCGGCGAGAGCCGGGATTTGATAAAAGAACTGCAGGATCATGTCAAAGCAATAACCGCGCCCTACAAATACCCCCGGGTTGTCGAATTTGTCAGGGAATTACCCAAAACCATTTCCGGAAAAATCAGGCGGGTGGAGATTCGGGGATAACCGTGAAACTGTCTGCTATAGAGGCCCGTGTCCTGCACGGGCCAGATTCGCGATGATCTTTCGCAGCATTTCTTCAAAGGAAGAAATGTCGGCATCGGAGAACCCTTCATAAAAGAGCATGTTCATTTTTTTCGATACCTCGCCATAGAGACGGTGCAAAGCCCTGTTTTGTTCAGTACACCGGATAATTTTGCGACGTGCGTCACGGGTATCCTGAATCCGCTCGATATGGCCCTCTTTTTCCAGACGGTCGAGCATCAAGGTCAGGGTCGACTTGTCCAGCCGGGTCTTTCCGCTCAGTTCGGTCTGCGACATATCACCATCTTTCCACAACGCGAAAATTATACGCCCCTGGGCCGGATTCAACTCACGTAAGCCGGAATCCCGTAAAATTTTACCGAATACCCGGGATGAAAGCTGGTGAAGCTGGGATACCAGAGCACCGCCTTCAGAGTTCGAAATCATGACACTGTAATCCGTGATAATAGCGGGCTTGTTCAGGAATGAATCGTAGCAGCGAAAAATCCCCGCCATTCAGCCCTCCGTAGTAATACATTTCCCAGGCAGGCGTCCACACCGCGCGCCGAATGTCTGCATCGAGCACTTCTTCCAGCCGTCCCTTGACGCTGAGGCCCTCGAAGGTCTTCTGATCCGCATAATACAGACACACCCGATTGTCGCGCCGGATATGGGAGATCTTCCGGCTGGATGTATTTGTCCCCAAGAGGGTTATAAACGGTCTCTCACAGCGTGCCGGCCCTTCCGTCAGAGCTTTCTTTCTCATCCGGCTCAAATTGAACAAAAGACGGGTATCCGGCCCCCCGTTTTCATCAATTGTCGAACAGGTGACAAATTTTGTACGTGCGGCAAGTGCACGCGCAGCTTCGAAGGCAACCTCGTTCATACTATTCCTCCCGATGTTCGGATAAATTTCCGGCATTAGTTTATAATAGTTTTATATAAAACTATATGTCAAGAAGTAAATTCATCTTGTCAACAATATTGATAGCAGTATCAATGTCTTTCATTTATCCGCGCCATGTGTTATTTATTAGTTGTATGTCGAAACAATTAACGCAAACACAGCTTGCCCGCGCCATGAAGATTTCGGTGTTTTCCGGAGCCGCTTCGGTAATTTGGCAGCTTGTCTGTTCCATTCAGCCTCTTTTCAATGTATTCTTCCAGAATTATCTGGGTGCTAGTGCCGGCCAGCTCGGGTTATTGGTAACAATCATCCAGGTATCGGCCGTGTTCCAGATTGCGGGTATTTTTTTGTACGGAAAAATCGGCCGACAAAAGCCAATTTTCATTATCGGTCACATCATTCACCGCGGACTGACCGCGATTATCGCGTTTGTAGCCTTTTATGTCGCACGCGGCGGATCATCCCAGCGCGGCATCGTCATCATTATCATTGCCATGGGTTTTTCCTGGATTTTCGCGAATGCATCAAGCGCCTGCTGGTTTGGCTGGATAGCGGATCTTTTCCCGGAGTCAATGCGCGGCACGTTCTTTATGAAACGGTCGTCAGTTATCCAGATTGTCAATATCGCCTGGTTTTTTGTCGCAAGTACCATGCTCGACATTTTTCCGAAAGAGTCGGCGCTAACCGTCTTCGGTGTAATTATCTCCGTCGGCGCGGTTGCGGGACTTCTTGATATAGTAAGCCAGATTGTTACGCCCGAGCTGACACCGGATCAAAAACCGGCCTTCGATATGGATACACTTCTTGAACCCCTGAAAAACCGGGATTTCGTGAAGTATGCGGTTGCAGTAGGTCTCGCCATTTTTTCCATGAACATGGTAGGCCCCTTTCAGGCCCCCTATGTCGTCGATCCCGATCGCATTGGCGCTCCGAATACCTGGCTCGGCATCATGAGCATGATGACGCAGTTTATCTGGGTACTGGTTGCGCCCTTTTGGGGAACAATCATGGACCGGTGGGGCCGAAAACCCGTGGTCATTTCGGGAACCCTCTTTGTACTTGGGTGGAGCGGCTACCTTCTGTTGAACGGCAGTAATTATGTCATACTGCTGCCCCTCATCGCGGTATCGACCGGTGTACTCGCTCCGGCTTTCTGGGAGGGAACAAACCAGATGATGTTGTCGCTCGCGCCGGAGAAGAACCGCATATCGTATATCGCCTGGTATCTTGCACTGGTCGGTCTGGTATCCGCACCGGGTTCTCTCGCAGGTGGCCTTTTAAACGACGCGCTCGCGGATTTGTCCATTCAGGCAGGGCCGCTCCATTTCGGGAATTTTCACGTAGTACAGCTCATCTCTATTGTGCTTTGTGTGCTCTGCGCGTTTTTAATCGCGCGGGTCAGAGAAGGATCCGAAAAACCCTTCGGTTTTGTGCTCGGTCAAATTACGAATCCGCTCATTATCAGAACATTCCAGAATCTCGATTCACTCGGCCGTTCTGATTCTCCGCGTGCCAAATCCGATATTTTACGCTCTTTTGGCGGCAAGAGCGCGGAGCTGGCGCTTGCGGACATCATTGAAAAACTTGATGATCCCGACAGTACGGTCCAGGAAGAGGCAGCCCGTGCCCTGGGCCGAATCCCGTCAAGCCAGGCTGTCGAGGCACTGATGCTCCGCCTTCTGGACCAGAATTCGGGTATTCGCATCCAGGCTGCCCGCTCGCTGGGACACCTTGGAGATCGCCGTGCGGTAGGAGCCCTGGTCGGATGCCTGTGGGAACCGAACGAGGAATTGCAGCGGGCCTGCATTGAGGCCCTGGCAGATATCGGGGACGAGCAGTCCATACATCAGGTTATGCAGTTTCTGCGTGAAAGCCAAACCGACCGGATGAAGGAGATAAGTTCGACAGCCGCGGCCCGTCTGGGCATTTTCGAGGCGGCGCGCGACATTTTTCCGAATTTGTTGATCACCACCAATAAAACAGCGCGCCACCGCTATGCGATAGCGCTTGCCAATTTGCTTGGACGGCCGGACGGGTTCTACCAGTATGTGAGCGGCGCGCCAACGGTCCTGCAAAGCCGACAGAAAAAACTGATAGCGGCCTTTTCAGCCAACATGCAATTGGTATACGCCCGGCAGCATAAAAAGCTCAGGCTGAAATCCGATGTAATCGACGAGATCAGAAAGGCAATCGAGGAAGACCGTAACCGTGACGCCCTGCGCGAAATGACCGTGTTTGTAACCCGGTTATTTTCCGACCTCTTCGGAGAGAACGTGCAGCGCGAAGTTCTGTGCCGCATTGATCAGAAGCTGGGTATGTTTGCCTGGATGATTGAAGAATCAAAAACATATCTGACACGGGAAATCCGGGAGGAAGATTCACACGCATTCGAGGACACAGCCCGTTTGATCGTGCTCCTTTCAGCCTATATACTGTCGGAATACTAACCCCTCTGGCGGTTTGTGCTGCTTCATGTACCGCCCCTCTGTGTGCTATACTTCCTGACACGTATGAGTATGACAGACGCGCAAGCCCTCCGAAGGGCAGTCAAAACCTATAAAAAGACGGTATACACACCCAAGGTACCGGTCAAAACGCTGCGGGCGCACATTGACGAGGTGCACCGGGTAACCCGTATTCCCAACAACGTGGACGTTCACGAAGAAAATCTTGATTCGGTGGTTTCGGATATTCTGGTACCCGAGTTTGCCATCGGACAAAAAACCATGCTCTATGCCCACGGGGGAGGATTCATTGCGGGTTCAAGAAAATCGTACCGCAATCTGTGCGCCTCTCTTTCCCATGAGTGCGCGAGCCGGCTGGTACTTCCGGAATACCGCCTTGCGCCCGAATATCCCTTCCCCACCGCACTTGAGGATCTCTATCGGGTATATACATCCCTTTTGAAGGCAGGAAACGCGGCGGGAGATATTGTCTTTGCAGGTGACGGTTCGGGTGCCACCCTTGTGCTTGCCCTGGCCCATTATGCGCGTTCCAGAAAGGTGCCAATGCCGTCCGGAGTCGTGTTACTGTCACCCTGGGTTGATTTGACCTGCACGACTCCGTCCTTTTCCAAAAAGCACTGTGAAGACCCCTTGTATACCCGTGACACCTATATTGCCCAGGCCCTGTTGTACACCTGGCGCGAAAACCTGACGAACCCGCACGTATCACCCCTCAACGGGGATTTTTCATTCTTTCCGAATACCTATGTTCAATGCGGTGACCGGGATATTCTGATAGACGACGCCCGCGCGCTGGCCAGCCGTCTTGAACGGGAACACGTTACCTGTCGGCTCGATATTCAGGAGGGAATGTGGCATCTCTTCCAGGCGGCGGACGCGCTGACTCCCCACGCACACCGGGCAGTTCAGCGAATTGGAGCATGGGTGCGCGGAGGCATGCAGTGAGCGCTCTTGAGCTGGTCGCCCCGGCAGGTAACTGCGAAAAACTGACCTATGCCTGGGAGTACGGCGCGGACGCGGCCTACATCGGTCTAAAGCGGTTTTCCCTGCGCGTCAAGGCAGATAATTTTCATGACACCGAATACACAGAAATTCGCACCCTAAAGGATGAATACGAGCAAAAGGGAACGCCGAAACGGCTCTTTTGTGCCCTCAATATATCCTTTCATAATGCAGACATTGACCATTTTCTTTCCGAAAAAGACTACTTCGCGGCCTACCCCTTTGACGCCTTTATCATTCAGGACATCGGCATGGTTCCCGTTCTACAGCGGGAGTTTCCTCATATTCCCCTGCATTTGAGTACCCAGGCAAATTGCGTCAACCGGGAAGCGGTAAAAATGTATCGCAGTCTCGGTTTCAAACGAGTAGTACTTGGGAGGGAAACGTCCCTTGCCGAAATTCGGGAGATAAAGGACGCAGTACCCGACATGGAAATTGAATGTTTCGCTCACGGGGCAATGTGCATTGCATACTCGGGCAGGTGCCTGATGAGCGCATACCTGACCGGACGGAGCGCAAATGGCGGACATTGCTCGCACTCCTGCCGCTGGGACTGGCGCCTGCTTGCCGACGAGCTGAAAACCGGAGACCGCGAGTTTTTGGTCGAGGAACGCGCGCGGCCGGGAGAGTTTTTCCCTGTCGTACAAACCGATGATTTTACCGCTCTTTTTTCTTCCAAGGATTTATGCATGATTGACCATCTTGCCGACATGAAGGCGGCAGGCGTCGATTCCCTGAAAATCGAGGGTCGCATGAAAAGCCTGTACTACACCGCGCTCGTTACCCGCTCCTACCGGAAACGCATTGACGCACTGGAAGGCAGAATTACCGAAGAAACTGCCGCGCCCTTCGTGGCGGAACTGGACAAGGTAGCCCACCGCGAATTCGCAACCGGATTTTATTTTTCCCGGGATGCTGCAAACGAAACAACCCGGGGGGAAACGGACTCTCCCTGGATGCTGGCAGGAACGATCGGTAAGGACCTGGGACAATGTGCCGCAGCAGACGCCACGATATTCAACCGGTACGAGTTTGTTTCAATGAACAAGATTACCGCTGGCGAAGAGCTTGAATACGTCGGGCCTGACCTGATCGGCATTGCGGACAGGGAGTACGCTCTCATTGACCCAGACACCGGCTCCGCCCGCGAATGGGTCTGCCACGGGCACCCCTGCATCCTGCAAACACGCCATACCCTGAAAAGCCGCTTTATTGTCCGCGCGCGGGACCCGTCCTGGCAAGAAACAGAATCCGGCGTGCCACGCCCGCGCGCGGACAGAACGCCGAAACGGTCCGGGAACAATGGGGAGACTGTATGAATGTACCGCAGATTATTCTCCGACGGACCGTGCCCGGTTCAAATCCACAATTTTCCCGTTTACGGTGAACAGCACCCACTCGCAGATGGTGGTGATATGATCGCCCAGGCGTTCAAGATCCTTGCAAATTGAGATATACCGGTATATTTGCCGCATCTCGTTTTCATTGGCGGGCTGCAGCAAAATCAGTTCCCGGATAATGTCTTTCTTCAGGGCGTCAATATGCTCATCCCGGCCGGCTGTCGCCACCGCAAGTTCCTGGTCATCTTCAATATATGCGGTCAGAGAGTCGCGAATCATGGAAGCCCCGTTCCGTGCCATATCGGCTATACGCGGGATAAAGCGGGTAAAAAGTGAGGGGTCACCCTTAACCGTCAGCTTGGCAAGGTGTACCCCGTAGTCGCCGATGCGTTCCAGGTTCGCCAGTACCTTGATTGAGGTGATGATCTTTCGTAAATCGCGCGCAACAGGCGACTGGAGCAACAGGAGCATGACGCTTTCTTGCTCAAGTGAGACTTGCATCTCATCAATCTTTATATCGACTTCAATCAACTCCCTGGCAGCGTCACGGTCACACTCGCTGAACGCTCGCGTAACGTCGATCAAGTATTGCTCGACCAGGGTACCCATGTACATAATATTGCGGTAATACGAGGAAAGCTTGTCGTCGAATCGGGTGGCGGTTCCCATACGAGCACCTCCTGAATCAGCCAAAGCGGCCGGAAATATACGCTTCGGTCCGTTCTTCTTTCGGGTTATAGAACACCTGCGCCGTTTCACCGTATTCAACCAGATATCCGCAGCGATCGTCATCGATCATGAAAAAGGCGGTATAATCCGAGATTCGCGACGCCTGCTGCATATTATGGGTCACGATGATAAGTGTATAGGTTTCCTTGAGCTTGAAGCACAGTTCCTCGATATAGGAGGTCGAGATGGGATCGAGGGCGGAAGTCGGCTCGTCCATCAGTATTACCTCGGGCTGGACGGCAAGGGTACGTGCAATGCACAGACGTTGCTGCTGGCCGCCAGAAAGACCGAGCGCGCTTTTGTGCAGGCGATCCTTTACCTCGTCCCAGAGCGCGGCATCGCGCAAACTTTTTTCCACCAGTTCATCAAGCTCGTGCTTTTTAAGCACCGCATGATGCAACCGTGGCCCATACGCGATGTTGTCGTATATGCTCATGGGGAAAGGATTGGGTTTCTGGAAAACCATGCCCACCTGGGAGCGAAGGTCCAGCGGATCATAATCGCGATATATGTCCAAACCCTTGTATAGTACCGTTCCCTCGACCCGCACACCGTCGATGGTGTCATTTATACGGTTAAGGGTGCGCAGGAAGGTTGATTTTCCACAGCCGGAAGGGCCGATAAACGCGGTAATTGCTTTGTCCCTGATATCCATGCGGATACTTGTCAGCGCATGATGGGTACCATACCAAAAGTCCATGTCAATAACGGAGAAAGTGTTCATGAAACGAATGATATGCAAACTTTGTTACGGATTGATAAGATTAATATGAGGATTGTGTTAAAGCAGCGTACGGGGTGCCCCGAAGGCCGAAAAGCGGCATTCGGGGACCGATACGATTGTCAGTCAGCGCAATTTTCGCTGAAGTGACCAAATTTGCGGATTTTTTGGTTACGGTAGCGGACAAGCACTGACGGGTTTCTGCCCATCAGATCGGCGAGATCCCGAAGGATAACTTCCTTGAGCGCCTGTGCAACGACCATGGGATCAGTATGCGCGCCGCCGGAAGGCTCTTTGACCACTCCATTACAAATTTTCATGGAGTAAAGATCCTCACTCGTAATTTTCATCATGCCGACCGCGTTTTTTGCCTGCGTCGCGTCCTTCAGCAATATTGACGCATAGCCTTCGGGCGAAATGACGGAATATACCGAATTTTCCAGCATATATATTTTGTCGCCAACGCCGATACCGAGCGCTCCACCAGAACCACCCTCACCGATAATGATGCAGATGACCGGTGTTTTCAGCTGGCTGAATTCGCGAAGGTTCATGGCTATAGCCTCTCCGATCCCCCGCTCCTCGGCACCGAGACCGGGATACGCTCCCTGTGTATCAATGAAGGTGATAATGGGGCGATGGAATTTCTCGGCCTGGCGGGCAAGCCGCAAGGCCTTGCGATAGCCCTCGGGATTCGCCATACCGCCGTTTCGCGCCATGGTTTCCTTCAAATTGCGTCCCTTCTGGTTTCCCAGAACGGTAACCGGGATGCCGTCCAGAAAGGCAATACCGCCGATCAGGGCAGGGTCATCGCCGTAGTAGCGGTCTCCATGAAGCTCGATAAAATCGTCGAACATCATGGAAATGAAATCGAGGGCGCGGGGACGATCGGGATGACGCGCAAGCTCCACCCGCTTCCATGCCTTTGCGGAAGAAGAGGATTCTTCCACCTTGCTTTCAATTTCGCTAAGCTCGAGGGTAATATCGATGCCCGCTTCGGCAGCAAGCTTTTTCAGCTCGTCAATTTTTGAAAGTACCTTTTTTGACGCAGGCATTATTTCCCTCCCTTGCGAAAACCGTGGGCTTTCAGCAGTTTAATGAACAGTTCTCGCTGTTCCTTACGCGGCGCAATGTAATCTACAAAGCCTTTCGCAAGCTGGAATTCGGCACGCTGAAAACCTTCCGGCAATTTCTGCTTGATTGTTCCCTCGATGACCCGGGGGCCGGCGAAACCGATAAGGGCTCCCGGCTCGGCGATGTTGATGTCTCCGAGCATGGCAAAACTCGCGGTAACGCCGCCAGTGGTCGGGTCACAAAGCACCATGAACAGGGGAAGCCCTGCACGGTCCAGCTCCGCGGCCGCCGAGGAGGTTTTGGCCATTTGCATGAGGGAAAAAATTCCTTCCTGCATTCGGGCTCCGCCCGAGGTGGCATATATAATGACCGGGCGTTTTTTCTCTACCCCGAGCATGATTGCGCGGGTAATTTTTTCGCCGACAACCGATCCCATGGAACCGCCCATAAAGCTGAACGACATGAGGGCAAGAACGACGGGAACCTCGTCAATGGAACAGGTTCCGGTTATGACCGCTTCCGCAAGGCTCGACTTCTTTGCCGCCTCGGTCAGCTTATCCTCATACCCCTCAAGCGCGATAGGATTCAGGCTCTTCATGTTTCTGCAGGTTTCCTGAAAGCTTCCCGGATCGGCAAGGTATGCTATCCGGTCGAATGGTTCCATACGGTAATGATGTCCGCATGAAGGGCAGACCATAAGGTTTGCCTTCACGGACTGGGGATCGTAGGTGACCTTGCAGCCGGGGCAGCCGATTGTGTTTGCTTTATCGCTCACAGTGTAGCCTCCAGTTGTCCGTAAATGCCCGTACCGAACTGTCCGGAACGGAACATGGCGTGGGAAAGGATTTTTTTCTGGGTGATGATGTTGACGGGAACACCCTCGATCTTCAATTCGTCAAGCGCGCGAAGCAGTCGGTCGAGCGCCTTGTTCCGGTCAGAGTCGTGAACAATGAGCTTTCCGACCATTGAGTCATAGTGCGGGGATACCGTCGCGCCGTTATACAGAAAGCTGTCGAAGCGCACGCCGGGACCGCCGGGAACCTCGAGCAGGGTAACCTTGCCCGGGGCAAGCGCGTTGATACGTGCCTCGATTGACCATCCATTCAAGGTGATATTATCCGGATCAATAGTCCATTTTTCTCCGCAGCACACGAGAATTTGCTCGCGGATAAGGTCGGTGCCTGTCACAAATTCGCTGACCGGATGCTCGACCTGGATACGGGCGTTTACTTCCATAAAGAAGAATTCGTTCCCTACCGCAAGAAATTCAATCGTTCCCGCGCCGCGGTACTTTAAACTCGAAAAAAGATTTCTCGCGCCGGCGCTCATGCGCTCACGCATTTCCTTCGTAACGCCGGGAGACGGACTTTCCTCGATCAGTTTCTGGTGATTCTTCTGGACCGAACAGTCCCGCTCGCCCATGATCGCAACGCCGCCCTTGCCGTCGGCAATGACCTGCAGCTCGACGTGGCGCGGATTCTGCAGATATTTCTCGATATACACGGTGCCGTCGGCAAAATTTGCCTCGGCTTCACGGGAAGCGATCTTGAGATTCTCCTCAAGGTCCTCGTCCTTCCAGACTATGCGCATTCCCTTGCCGCCTCCGCCGGAAGCGGCCTTGATGATAACCGGATACCCGCAGGAACGGGCAACCGGAATAGCTTCTTCCTTTGTCGCGATGGGTCCAGGAGAGCCCGGCGTAACCGGAAGGCCGTACTTTTCTGCGGTTTCACGGGCGGTTACCTTGTCGCCCAGCAAATCGATAACATCGGGATCCGGTCCGATCCAGATCAAGCCGGCCTTGATAACCTCGCGCGCGAAATTCGAATTCTCGGACAGAAAGCCGACGCCGGGATGCACAGCCTCGCAGCCGGTGCGGATGGCGGTGGTAATGAGGGCAGCGACCGAAAGATAACTTTGGGCAGATTTAGGCGGGCCGATGCATACCGCGATGTCGGCCAGACGAACATGCAGGGCGTCCCGGTCCGCGGTCGAATACACAGCGACCGTTTCAATTCCCAATTCGCGGCAGGTCCGTATAATACGAACCGCAATTTCACCGCGATTGGCGATCATCAATCGTTTGATCATAGAGGGCGAACCTCGAAAATAGGCTGGTCGAATTCCACCATGTCTCCGTTGTTGACCAGGATCTTGACGATTTCACAGTCAAACTCGGCCTCAAGGGCGTTCATCATCTTCATGGCCTCAATGATGCACAGCTTCTGTCCCTTGGAAATCTTTTTGCCGACCTCGGAAAATGCGGGAGCATCGGGACTTGGCGCGCGGTAAAAAGTACCCACGATCGGACTCTTGATGTACTCGAATCCGGGAGCTGCAGCTCCACCGCCACCTGCCGGAGCATGGGGAGCGGGAGAGGCGGAATGTGCCTTGATTTCCTGCGCGGGGGAGGAAACCGGAGCGGCTGCGGGGGTCGGGGCACAGGAAGCGGCTACCAGCGGGGAAGCGGCAAAGGCATCCTTGCGGCGCAACTCGAAGTTGAATCCGTTTCCGGAATACTTCAGTTCGGCAGCATCAGATTTCTCGAAGCGGTCAAAAAGCGCCAGAAGTGTCTTGTCGTCCATAATCATATTCTCCTTCAGATAGTGTCCATGCGAGCCACATCGGCTTCGTAGTCAACACCGACTACATCAAAACCGTTTGCGGCAAGAAAATCGTGGCGGTACCCTTCAAGGTCGCCCAACACAGGCAGTGTTTCTTCGGTCACACGAGCCATGCGTGCGTTAACCTCGGCTTGCACCTCATCGCTCATTTCCCAGTCATCGATGCGGATCAGTTCATCACCGTCTACCGGGACCGGGGTTCCCGCATAAAGGCGTTCGGCATAGAGCCGTTCAATCTGTTCAATACAGCCTTCGTGATTTCCCTTTTCCTTCATAACCCTGAAAAGGATTGAAAGGTACAGGGGAATGATCGGAATAACCGCGGAGGAACGGGTAACCAGACCCTTATTGACGGAAACGAAGGCCGAACCGCCGATAGAATCTTTGAGAGCCCTATTCATGCGGCGTGCGGTCGCTTCGAGGTGCTTCTTTGCACCGCCGATCGTTCCGTCGCGGTAAATGGCGTGGGAAAGGGCAGGACCGATGTACGAGTAGGCAACCGTCGCGCAACCGGCAGCAAGGACACCGGCTTTTTCAAGCGTGGTCATCCAGCGTTCCCAGTCCTCGCCACCCATAACCTTTACAGTCTGAGCCGCCTCGTCCTCATTGGCGGGTTCAGCGCTCATGGTGCTCAGTTTTCCGGTCATGGGATCAACAGTCTGGCCGGTATAGGGTTTTCCGAAGGGTTTCAGTACCGACTTGTACAGAATGCCCGTATCCGGATCGGTGCGTACCGGGCTTGCAAGGCTGTAGACAACAAGATCGAACTTGAGGCCCATGTCGCGGGCGGCTTCGATTACCTGATTCCGTACCGCGTCTGAAAAAGCATCCCCGTTAATGGTGCGGGTTTTGATGCCGTCACGCTGTGCCTCTCGGTCAAAAGCCAAATTATTATACCAGCCGGGTGTTCCGCTCTTGGTTTCAGTACCCTCTTTCTCGAAGGACACGCCGATCGTCGCCGCACCGTATCCAAAGGATGCCGTGATCCGGCTCGCCAGGCCATACCCGGTCGAGCAACCCAGAACAAGCACCGCCTTCACGGGAGAAGAAGAACCTCCGGCATGTGAGCCACCCGATACTGCAGCTCCAGGCTTCCGTCCGCGAGATGCGTTTTTTGCGCGCACATAGGCAATCTGATTTTCAACTTCTTTCGCACATCCGGCAGGATGCGCGTTTATGCAGATATTGCTGCGTATCATCGGTTTGACTATCATGGTTCGTTCCTTTCTATCTGTTATTTGGAGCCGACGAGGCACAGCCACTCGGCTTCCGCAGCGACTTCATCACCGACATAGGCTTTTCCTGCCTGTTTGATCATTTTTCCGGAAACACGCAGATTCTCGATTTCCAGGCGAACTTCATCGCCGGGACGAACCTGACGGCGAAATTTTACTTTATCGACCGAAGCAAGGAAAAACAGGGCGTCCTCGCCCATAATGCCGCGTTTTGCCAAACCGGCGCCGCCAGCCTGGGCCATGGTTTCAATTAAAATGACACCAGGAACCACCGGATATTCCGGGAAGTGGCCGGCAAAGAAAAATTCATTTTCCGTAAACACATGGCGGGCAACGACCTTCTCCTCGTTGGTGATATCGATCGTATCGACAAACAAAAAGGGATCCCGGTGGGGAAGAAGTTTTTCGATGCCGGCGCGCCCGGAAGCACGATTGTCGGCATCAGAAAGGTTTACTATGGCACTATCACTCATTTTATATACTTCCTCATAACCAGAACGCCATTATGTCCGCCGAAACCGAGGGAGCCGGAGGCAAAACAATTGATTTCCCCCGGGACACCGACATTCGGTACATAATCAAGGTCGCAGCCGTGCTCAAGATCGGGATTATCCAGATTGATGGTCGGAGGGAAAAAGCCCTCGTTCATGGCCATGATACTGATGACCGCTTCGACCGCTCCTGCGGCGCTGACACAATGTCCGGTCATGCTCTTGGTACTGGAAACCTTCATCTTGTAGGCATGATCGCCGAAGGCCTTCTTGATCATGGTTGTTTCGGCCGGGTCATTGATCGGTGTCGATGTACCGTGAGCGTTGTAATACTGAACTTCTTCAGGACGAATGCCTGCATCCTCGAGCGCACGGGTAATGGCGAGCGCTCCGCCTGAACCGTCGGGATTCGGGCTGGTAATATGATACGCATCGCTCGAAGCCCCATAACCGGCAAACTCGGCATAAATTTTCGCACCGCGGGCAAGGGCGTGCTCAAGCTCTTCAAGTATCAGAATTGCTGAACCCTCGCCCATGACAAAGCCGTCCCGATCCTTGTCGAAGGGTCGGCTCGCCTTCTCCGGATTATCATTATACGCGGTAGAAAGCGTCTGCAATACGCTGAAACTGCCAATACCGAAACCGGTAATGGCAGCCTCGGTACCACCGGAAACGCAAATGTCAACCCGACCGGAGCGAATCAGATCCAGGGCTGAGCCCAGGGCGTCAGTTCCTGACGCGCAGGCGGTTGCCAGGGTCCAGGAGGGACCCTTGATGCCGTTCAGCATGGAAATATTTCCCGCAGCCTCGTTCACGATAAGCATGGGTATGGTCAGCGGCGGGATACGGCCGTTTCCGGCCTCGAAATATTTCTTGACTGACGCCTCGAATATTTCGAAACCGCCAATTGTACTTCCCAGAATGATACCGGCCTTCTCGTGTTCCAGTGTTTCCCTGGATAAACCCGCATCTGCAAGGGCCTGGGCGGCAGCAGCCGCCGCAAACTGGGTGAACCGGGCCATTTTGCGCGCTTCCTTACGATCCATCCAGTCGCCGGGATTGAAGTTTTTGACTTCTGCGGCGACTTTGACTTCAAACTCGGTTGTATCAAAAAGAGTGATGGGTCCCAGTCCGCTTTTTCCGGCCTTAATCGATGCCCATGTGTCCTGTACAGTATTACCAACCGGTGTAACGGCACCAAGTCCGGTGACCACAACGCGTCGTTTCATGCTCCCATTCCTCCATCCACGCCAATTACCTGCGCGGTTATATATTCTGACAAATCCGAAGCAAGGAACACTGCTGTGTTCGCGACCTCGGTTACCGTTCCCGCCCGCTTCATGGGGATGGTTTCAAGCCAGGTTTTCTTGGCTTCCTCGGGAATGACATCGGTCATTTCTGTTACAATAAACCCGGGCGCAATGGCGTTAACGCGAACGCCGCGACCGGCTGTCTCCTTGGCAAGGGCCTTTGTATAGCCGATAAGACCGGCCTTGCTCGCGGCATAATTGACTTGTCCGCCCTGTCCATGCAAACCGACAATACTCGAAAGGTTAATGATGGAGCCGGCACGCTTGCGGATCATGTCGGACGAAACAATCTGGCTGACCAGGAAGGTTCCGGTCAGGTTTATGCGGAGCACGGATTCCCAGTCCTCAAGTTTCATACGAAAGGAAAGACCGTCCCGGGTAATGCCCGCGTTATTGACCAAAATCGAAAAACCGCCGGAAGCCTTGACCGCTTCGGTGATGACGGGAACAACGGACTCGGCATTCCCGATATCCGCGACAAGCTCGTGATACACACTGCCGTTTGCAGCAGCAAGTTCGGCCAGTTCCGACGCGCTATCCGAAGGTTTGGTAGCCAGACCCCATACCGATGCGCCTTCCTCGATAAACCGGCGGGCAATTTCCCGTCCGATTCCCCGGCTTGCGCCCGTAATCAGGGCGGTTTTTCCTTTCAACAGCATACACTCTCCCGTTTGATCGAAAAACCGGCGGGTACACCCGTATACAGTTTTCCGGCATTTCATTTATATGACAACTTCGACAAGATGCGGCCCCACAGGGTGAGTCCTGCTACCTGCCGCTATTTTTTGCGTTTCAGTCCAGGCTTACAACTTCAGCCCAGGGTTTACATATGCCCGGCTGCTTCGAGTCGGCCCAGAGACCGCTCAATACCTTGCCGGGTCCCGCTTCAATGAGGTCTACCCCGGTCAGCCCGTCTACACCATTCTGAGCCGTAATGAGGGAGGCAAGCTGGGCTTCCTCTTGTGTCCAGCGAACGGGACTGGAGATATGCGATACCGCGCATTTTTTTGCTTCGGCGCCCGAGGTAACCCGTGAACCGGTGACATTGGAAAAAAGAGGCAGAACCGGGTCGCGGAATTCGACCGGCTCGAGAGTTGCCGCAAACCGGTTACCGGCTTCGCCCATAAGCGGCGAATGGAAGGGGCCTGCAACTTTTAGACGCACAACACGCCGGGCTCCTGCTTCCTTGAAGGCGGCTTCAGATGCCGCGAGCGCCTCTGCGGTTCCCGAAACAACGGTTTGCACAGGACTGTTATAATTTGCAGCATATAGACCGCTGATACCAAGAGAGGCAATAACCGAATCGACGGCCTCGCTCGACAAACCAAGGACAGCAGCCATTCCGGGCGCGTCCCCTGCTGTTGCCGCTATCTGTGTTGCAACTTCCTGCATGATTCTGCCGCGTTCGATCACAAGACGAAGCGCGTCTTCTTCGGATAAAACCCCGGCAACGACAAGTGCCGGATATTCTCCCAGACTGAAACCGGCGCAGGCAGAAGGAACGATCCCCTTCCAGGCAAGCGCCTTGACAACCGCAAGGGATACCACAGTAATCGCAATCTGGCTGACATCGGTCTGCTTGAGAACTTCCGCATCGGAAGTCAATAATGTCTTAATGTCACTGCCCCACAGGCCGCTTGCCCGATCAAACAAATTCCGGATGCCGGATTCTTCGGCAAAACTGCTCGCATATAAATCCATGCCCATTCCGGTAAACTGGGCTCCCTGACCGGGGAACACAAAAATTGCCACTCTGAGGCCTCCATTTCGACATTTGACGTCAATTCGTCATAATAAACAGTATTCGCATTGTACCCTTTTTATGACAAAAGTCAAGCCTTGTGTCGAACTGGGAGATTCAAATATACTGCTATCAATATTGTTGATACTCAAAAGTAAAGCAGAAAACAGGGGAGTCCATGGCATAATCATGCATAAATTCTACTTAGTAGTATTCGCAATGGGATTTCAACAATATTGATAGCAGAACATAAAAGCTGCGGAATGATCAAATCTCTGCTTTCAGACCATTCACGGCAAGAGTAACCGCAGCCTTGACGTCAAAGGTATCCGGATGATCCAGAACCGCGATACGGTATATGGCCGCTTCGATCAGACCATACAGAAGCTCATTCGCATCCTTTACAGTAATTCGCCGAAACTCACCAGCACGGATACCTGCTATCAGCAAACGGGAAAGCAGATGTCGAAGGCGAATTGTCCTCCGCTTCACTCGCGTATCCGGATCCTTTCCCGATTTTTGAGCTTGAAGAAGATAAGTTAAAACGACATTAAACAGCCGGCGGTTCTCGGTGCACCGGTCAAGAATGGTATGCATGATGGACTCAAGGCGTGTTGCGAAACTAAGACTTTCATCCTGAATGGTATCAAGAAGGTCTGTTTCAACGCCGTCGGTCAGCTGTTTGATGCTCCAGGTGAAAATTTCCCTCTTGTTCTTGAAATAGAGATACAAGGTGGTTCGGGTTATACCACACCGGTCGGCAATCTTCTGAAATGTGGCATCCTCGTATCCTTCCTCGATAAAAATATCCAGGGCTTTTTCAAGAATTTCAAATCGTCTTTTTTCATGCTCGACAACTATGGCCATCCGTTACCGCTCCTTTGTGTACATATACAAACAGGTTTCCAGATTTCCACCCTTGAGAGTCTTCTTCTTGTCCGCTCGCCGGCCATAGGCCCGCTCAAAATCCTTATGACTCGTGATCAGGCCAAATTCCCAATCGGGAAATGACACCGGAAGCGAGCGCATCGCGGCATACAGCGCAAGAGCTGACTCGCTGTCCCCCAACCGTTCCCCGTAAGGAGGATTAGATAAAAAAAGGCCCTCGTCAGGAAATCGGGATCGATGGGAGGACGAGGCAAGTTCGTCGAAAGAGGCCTGAAAAAATGAGGGCCTTGCGATTTGAGAACGATTTCCACACTCCATCAAGGCGCGACCCGCTATGGCACCAGCTCGTTCCGCATTTGCCCGGGCGGCAACCAGAATATTCGGATCAATATCACTGCCGGATATCCGGACCAGACAATCCGTTCTGATAGAAAGAACGGCATCCTGACGCACTTTTACCATACGCTCTTTGACTGAAGCTGTCGTGAAAGGTTGCAAAGTCTCTAGGGCAAAGGATCGGGACAAACCAGGGGCAATATTGTGCGCATAAAGCATAGCCTCAAGTGCGATAGTTCCGGAGCCGCAAAAAGCATCGTGAAGTGGAATCTTTCGGCGCCAGTTCATAAGCTGAAGCAAAATCGCCGCGAGAGTTTCCCGTATGGGAGCATCACCACCGGTTGTGCGGTATCCGCGGCGATGCAGGGGCATTCCGGATAAATCCAGCAGAACCAGGGCTTCATCCTGCTCAAGATACACCCTGACACTGGCCTGACTTCCCGTCTCGGGCAAATTGGTCATCTTCCACTCATTACCAAGACGGGTATAAATGGCCTTATGCACAACGCCCTGAATGGAGTGCTCGGACTCAAGCCGGCTCTTGTGGGTTCGAACCTTATCGACAACAACCCGAACATCCTTGCGAAACCAATGCTGCCAAGGAATGGCACGAACGCCCTCAAACAGCACATCGAACTCACGAGCTTCAAAACGAGCAAGACAGATATAAACGCGATCAGCGGTTCTCAGACAAAGATTTGCCCGATAGGCTGCCGCAAGATCTGTGTCGGACGGAATGGCAGGCGGGACACCTTCGGTAAACGGTCCGTCAAAAGGTTTTTCAGAATAAAAGAAGACTCGTCCGGAACGTGTCCCCTCGACAAAATAACCGAGCTGTTTTAATTCATTTGACAGGACCTTCTCGGCCCCGACGGCACACGGCGCCGCAAGTAATATCATAGTAGACAAGTATACCATTTTTGTCATAATTGTAAACTGCTTTACGTGCTATCAATATTGTTGATAAATCGTTTGATAATACAATGAAGCATACAGATCCCACGGGGAATGGGTGTGCGGCTGCTCATTTGGTCGCGTAGGAAGTGAAAAGTTAGTTTCAACAATATTGATAGCAGTATATACTTGTACCAAGAAGGTACACGATATGACAGAAATAAAACCCTTAGGAACACTGACTGTCGATGATGCCCTTACACTCTACGAACGAATGCTTGCCGAATTCCGGGCAAAAGACCACAGGCTTGCGGCAATACCCTGCGACCAGCGTACGCTCAGAACCATGTTACAAATGAGTTTTGACACCTCGAATGCCCTTTTTTTCGTTACCTATTTTCATGATATACCGATTGGATTTGTGGATGCAGTTCGGGTGGAAAAAGAAAGTGAACAAAACCTCTGGTATATTAAGGGGAGCTTTCTCGAAAAAGAATACCGGGGATCGTCCATAGGATTGGAGATGATCACCGCTTTGGAAAAGCAACTGAGAAAAAAAGGCGCACAAAGGGTCTATTGCACCGAGCTTATGGATGAACAGTCAGCGAACGAGTTTTGGATCGAAGCAGGCTACTCAATAGAAGAGGGCAAGCGGGTCAAGGAGCTCTGAATCATCACCTGTGACCAGAGACAAGACTCCGCTTTGCCATTCAATCAATCAAAATCGATTTTAACCGCTCCGATTCCAGTGGTTACCTCAATGGTTTTCTCAGCACTCAAGTTTCCAGCTGCTCCGGAACCGATTCCGGCATAGGAGATACCGTCAATACGGATATCGCCAATCCCGCGGGTATACGCAATACGATAGTCATTGACAATACCCTCCAGGCGAAGGTTTACTTCACCAATTCCCGTCGAAATGACTGCCTGTTTTTCAAGCTGTCCCGTGTATACAAAGCGTCCAACTCCGGTTTCTATAAGCGCTTCTCCGACTTGCGCCCGTTCAATCCGATAATCACCCGCTCCGGCAGATACAGAGGCCCGTTCCGCGCGCAGATCGGTGATTACACATTCACCTGCTCCCTGCTTAAGTTGAAAGGATTCAATATCGAGGGATTCTACAGAAAGCGTACCTGCTCCCAATGATACATTCAGACGGTTAAAGGTATGCATATCGCTTACCACGATTTCCACGAGAACGTTTTCACTTTTATTACCGAAGGAAAAGACCGAATTCCAGTCACGCTCGCGAAGTCGTAGACTGTCATCGGTGATCGTATACTCAATTGTGCTTTTTTCACCTGACTCAATCCGTAAGGATGGTTCAGTTCCGCTGCGAATAATCACCCGGGCCGCTTTAAGCGATATATCCATTTCACGAATATCCGGGCCCAATTTTTCTTCCACCAGTTTTATGGCAGTTACTTTCATGTCAGCGCCTCCTTCAGACTTATATTCATACCCCCATGATTTTTCCCGTTGTCTCCGACCTTCCGGATAGAAGTGACGGTCAAGAAAATCAGGCCGGCCGCCCATGCTCAAGCCAACTCCAATCAGTACACAGCCGATGCAAACAAGCACAAAACCTCTGAGCATCCCGCTCATCCGATTGTTACCGCCCATATCGTCCCCCCCGGGGCCGGCCAAACAGCCAGCTCAAAAAGCCGCCAAGCAAACCGAGCACAGCCCCCATAAGCTCGAACACCAGCTTTCCCGCACCCCATAATAGAAATGCAATGCCAAATAACACAAGTGCAGCGGCTGGCGTCGCAAACAAGCTGGTAAAACCACCGAAAAACAGGGCAATACCGCCGATAATCAGGCCAACCGCGGCGACACCCACTGCAAATACCGTTGCCACAACTGCTATTGCGCCACCCATCAGGGCAAACACGAGCGGCAGGGCTATCGGTGCGGCTAAAATCGCCAACAATACAAACCAGATCGCTGAAAAACCTTTTCCCGGATTGTGTGGTGCTGCCCGAGCAACCTTTATGGCGTAATCAGCCAGTATACGCGAAGCAACCGCTTGTGGACTTCCCAACTCCCGAATAACTTCGTATTCCTTCTCAGGCCCTGCCTCGTCAAAATACTCCTCATAGTAAGCCAGTGCGGCTTCCCGTTCAGCTTGAGGAAGACGGCCCAGCCGGGCGGCAAGTTCCTCCATAAATTCCTTTCTTGTCATACTGCGTTTACTCCCCCGAAGATATCTTCGATCCGTTTCCGGTATTCCTTCCACTCGTCCAAATGGCGAATATGCTGGTCCCTGCCTGATGCGGTAATCCGGTAGTACCGCCTGTTTCGCCCCTGAAAGGGCATATCATAGGTTGTCAGCCACCCGTTTTTTTGCATCCGTCTGAGTACCGGATACAGGGTGGACTCGGATATGGACATAAGCTGTTTAATTTCCTGTGTCAACCGATACCCGTATTCATCCCCGCGAGACAGGATGGCAAGCACACAGGCGTCCAGCAGAGCTGTATTAATCGAGAACAACATGCACTGCACCTCCTTTAATATTATACCAAGTATAATATACTTATTTATGTAATACTATAACACAGCTTACACAAAAATCTGTCACCGGTCAGCCTTCTTTTGTAAAAAATTAGCATCCGGTATATAGAGTTTCTTGACCGCTGCCGCAGGAAAGCATATATTTTTGATATACCACCCCCTGGGGGTGGGGTGATTTCATAGTAACAAAACACCATGGTATACATAATTTTGGGAACCCCGGACTAAAAAAAAGATACCAGGCAGGAGACATATATGCAGGACAAAGCGCGCTTTGCCATTTCAGGAATGAGCTGTTCGGCTTGTTCGACTCACATAGAAAAAGAGGTGAGGAAACTTCCCGGCGTATCGCAGGTTGAAGTACAACTTCTTTCCAATTCAATGAGTGTCAGTTACGACCCTCTTTTGGTTTCACCGGCAGATATCGAGCACTCAGTTGCCGATGCGGGGTATGGAGCGACACAAAACGCGGACACTCATGAAACTAAGCGACATAAAATGATACCGCACGCATCGGGTACTAGCGAAGCAAACAACACCAGATCAAGATTGATAGTATCAATAGTGTTCACCCTGCCATTATTCTATATTGCGATGGGCCACATGTTTCATTGGCCCCTTCCAGATATTGTGCATGGTCATAAAAATGCTATTACGTTTGTCCTTTTACAATTTCTGTTGACCCTCCCCGTTCTCATGATAAACCAGGTTTATTTTACCCGTGGATTCCGCAGTCTGTTGAAGGGTGCGCCAACAATGGATTCGCTCATAGCCATTGGATCCGCAGCTGCAGTTTTGTATGGCATTTTCGCACTTTTCGCGATAGGTTATGGTTTTGGTCATGGACGAAATGATTTGGTAGACCGCTATTCGATGGATCTTTATTTTGAATCGGCAGCCATGATTCTGACGCTCATCACCCTTGGTAAGCACCTGGAGGCACGAGCGAAAGCTCATACATCGGACGCTATTACCAAACTGCTGCAACTGAAACCCGATACCGCAATCATCTTGCGGGACGGTGCAGAAATGACAATTGATATTGATCTGATCGTTCCTGGAGATATTGTCGTTGTACGGCCAGGGACAATGATACCGGTTGACGGAACTGTAGTTGACGGCAGTTCCACCGTAGATTCGTCAGCGATTACCGGCGAGAGCATACCGGTTGAAAAACATCCTGGCGACCGGGTATATAGTGCAAGCGTCAATCTTACCGGCTATTTTACCTTTCGGGCAGAACAGGTTGGAGAAAACACAACTCTTGCCAAGATTATTCAGCTGGTGGAAACAGCGGCCTCGTCACGAGCGCCTATTTCCCGCCTGGCGGATCGCATTTCCGCACGTTTTGTGCCCGCGGTCATACTCATATCGTTCATGACGGCTATAGTCTGGCTGATACTGGGAGCGGGAATATCCTTTGCTCTGACCAGCGCCATCGCGGTGCTGGTTATATCCTGCCCCTGCGCGCTTGGGCTGGCAACACCGACGGCCATTATGGTAGGGACCGGCAGGGGTGCACGAAACGGCATACTGATCAAATCGGCCGAAGCACTTGAAATTGCCCATGCAGTAGACACCGTCGTACTGGACAAGACGGGAACCATTACCGAAGGGAAACCGGTGGTTACAGACATCTTGTCTCTATCCGAACTGGATGATAATGAACTCCTGACTCTCGCGGCATCCCTTGAAAAACCTTCAGAACATCCACTGGCCTTTGCGATACTGACAGAAGCAAAAAAATCGGGAATTGATATTGTGCCGGTATCAAATTTCAAGGCGCATCCCGGAAAGGGGATAGAAGGGATGATACGCGGCAAGCGGTATGTAGCGGGCGGGCCACAAATTCTCGCCGAGAACGGAATAGACACAAGCCCGATAGAGGAGCATATTTCATCTCTTGCCGGAGCGGGGAAAACACCCTTCGCCTTTGGCGGAGAGGGGAAGGTGTTGGGGATTATCGCCGTTGCGGATGTCATTAAGACAGGAAGCCGGGAAGCGGTGAAGACATTAAAAAACATGGGAATTGAAGTCATTATGCTGACGGGCGATAACCGGCAAACCGCGCGAGGGATCGCAAAAGCAGCAGGAATAGACACAGTAGTAGACTCGCTGTTGCCTGACGGGAAGGCCTCTGTTATTGCGGAGCTGAAAGCAAGGGGTAAAACAGTCGCCATGATCGGTGATGGTATTAATGATGCACCGTCTCTCGCCTCGGCAGATATCGGTATAGCCATCGGTGCGGGAACGGATATTGCCATCGAGTCGGCGGATATTGTGCTCATGCATAGCGACCTCCGCGATGGAGAGGCCGCGCTCAAGCTCGGCAAGTCGGTTATCCGAAACATCAAGCAAAACCTGTTCTGGGCCTTTATCTACAACACCCTTGGTATCCCGGTCGCTGCCGGGGTTTTCTACAGCTGGCTCGGATGGCAACTAAGTCCCATGCTTGCAGCGGCAGCAATGAGCTTTAGCTCAATATCGGTAGTTCTTAACGCGCTTCGACTCGCCGGATCCAAAAAGACGGCAGAAATTCACCAGTAACGTACAAGGAGTATATATGACACTTACAATTGGTATTGAGGGCATGAGCTGCGGACA
Source organism: Spirochaetales bacterium Spiro_09 (assembly GCA_001604385.1). GTDB lineage: Bacteria > Spirochaetota > Spirochaetia > Treponematales > Treponemataceae > Teretinema. The sequence continues at coordinate 121,752 of LVBK01000018.1, forward strand.
CTGTGCAGCACGGGTACGAAAAGCGCTTGAAAGCATTGAGGGTATAACCGCGACAGTAGACTTGACGGAAAAAAAAGCGACGGTCACTTCACAAGATACCATAGATGAACAGGCAATACGCGCAATCATACGCGACGCAGGTTATACGGTTACCGAATGAAAGCTGATCCGCAACTGATTTCGCGACTTTTAAAGACAGCCCGAGGACAACTGGACGGCATACTGAAAATGGTGGAAGAGGATCGCTACTGTATGGATATATCGGCCCAATTGCAAGCAACAGCATCCATTCTCAAAAAGGCAAATACAGAAGTTTTGCGCGCCCATGTATCCTCCTGTGTCCGCGAATCCATGGAAATCGGAACTGAATCGGACAGAAACCGGAAAATTGACGAACTAATCACCGTTATCGACCGTGTTACCCGCTTATAATCCTCGACAAATACGCCGTCAGGTCATATACTGCACAAAAGTTACTAACTGCATACACCGCACAAAGAATTGTCCGGCATGAAGGTACACCGGGCGGTAGACACGGGAAGGATTACGCATGACGACACACGATATGGCATCGCTTCGCAACCGTCTTCTGGATCAGGTTGCGACCAGTTCCATGATTTCTGGCGAGCACGTATCACGCGAGGTATTTTCATTCAGCAAGTTATTGGGCAATTTTGTGCACCTTGAACTGAGCGAGGAAGAAGCAGCCCTGCATTGGGGTAACATTCTGGATACCTGGCGTATGATGCGGGAAAAAATGGGAAGGGAGGTCAGCCTTCACACAGCCATAGCCGATTATTTTACCGGCAGCATTCAGCTTCTTGAAACCCCGCTTCTGGTTGATATGCCCGTATTCAAGCAAACAATACAAATAGCCATGGTCGACGGCCTCACCGGGCTTTTTAACCGAAGATACATGGATGTTGTCCTGAAAAAGGAATTCAACCGTTGCGAACGATATGCAAAACCTTTTTCTGTTTGCATCATCGACATCGATAACTTCAAGCAAATTAACGACACTCTCGGGCATCCCTTTGGGGATCGGGTATTACGTGAACTGGCGCTCTTGATAAAGGACTCTGTTCGGGAGGAAGATGTGGTATGTCGGTATGGCGGGGAAGAATTTCTGTTGGTGCTTCCCGAAACCGAAGAGGCAGGCGCGTTCAGACTGGCAAACCGCATCCGCAATGCGCTCAAGGCCAACCGTTTTTTTCGGGAACAAAAAATTTCGTTTTCCGCGGGAACAGCGACCTACCCGACAGCAGCACGGGAAATTGATGAACTGGTAAAGGCGGCAGATCGCGCACTGTATCAGGCAAAATACAGCGGAAAGGACCGGGTCATTTCCGCACAGCCTGAACGCCGCCGCTTCGGTCGTTTTTCGGAAAACTGGCAACTGACCATTTTTGCCCATTCGAACGGAGAACCCCTCTCCGGCATTAAAACCCAGAATGTATCAATGGGAGGTGTTCAATTCGAGTGTGCGGCAAACTACACGGTAGACACCTGCCTGGACATGGTATTTTCGGACGCAGACAGCGCATCAGCGGAAGTCAGAACAACCGGGCACATTACCTGGGTGAAGAAGAAACAGAGAAACTATATCTATGGCGTCAGCTTCTCTGATACACCTGAAATGCTCAGTCTCAGACTCGGAGAGCTTGAAAAAACGACACAGGAAGCATAATTCATCGTGATAAAAAAATACCTGTTAATTGCAGCTGGGTGCACATCGCTGGGAGCCGGCATTGCCGGTATATTTCTCCCTGTCCTTCCAACCACTCCCTTTCTATTGCTGGCGGGAGCCTGCTTTTTACGAAGTTCGGAACGCCTCTACAGGTGGCTTACCACGCATCCTGTGTTCGGCCCATATATCAGCAACTACCTCCGCTTCAAGGCTGTAACACTCCGTTCGAAAATCATTTCGATATCGCTGATGTGGGTGGTACTGGGGAGCTCAATTTTGTTTGCAACTGAATCCACGCATCTCCGCCTGTTTCTTGCAGCAATCGGCATAGGGGTTACCGTTCACCTGGTGACCATGAAAACCCTGACCCGGAAGATGATCGAGGAATCAGCGGAAACATAGTCCGCGCCTCTGTATCGCTTTCGATTTTTGCCTTGCGCAGAGCTGGAACCACCGCGTTCCAGCGGCTGCCAGCACAGGAGATCAACTTCTCTACTGCTATCAATATTGTTGATATCCAAAAGAGATACACACATGAAACTACGCGTATCAAAACCAGTACGGGAAGATCGTTTGAACATCTCATGACTACTTTTCAACAATATTGATAGCAGTCTATTCAGGCATCCTTAAAAACATCCCCGAACCACAATCTCGGCCAGGCTTTTACGCTCCGTCACATGTCGGTCGCGGGGCTTTCTCTCCCCGTTCGCATAGCCGATTACCAGAATGTTGACAGGGATCAAGTGGCCCGGGATATTAAACTCGGCGCGCAGACGGACAGCGTCGAAGTAGCATATCCAGCAGGAAGAAAGACCGAGCGATTCAGCTTCCAGCAAAATATGAGTGGTTGCGATGGTAGTGTCGATATCGAGAGAATCCTTGCCGTCATGGGGTCTAACCCAGCATTCGCCTGCATTGCCCAGAATGACAATGGCAAGGGGCGCTCCAAACGTTTTCGATGCAGTTCCCAGGCGCGCGAGGTCCGATTCTGTGTCAATCACCAGAAATTTCCAGGGCTGAAGATTTCTTGCCGAAGGGGCGACACGGCCGGCTTCCAGAAGACGGTTAAGCATGTCAGCAGGCACAGCATCCGGCTTGAAGGAACGAACAGAGCAACGGCTTTTTGCCATATCAAGAAAATCGTTCATAAAGCGCACCCCCTCATGGCATTGATGGAAGGATAGCCTTTCCGGCTCATAAAAGCGGACAGGCCAGTGATGATGGATTCCATTGCGGATGGATCAGCGAAGGTTGCGGTTCCCACCTGGATGGCGCTTGCACCAGTCATGATAAACTCGACTGCGTCCTGCCAGGTTGCGATACCACCAAGCCCGATGACCGGTATGCGACCGCCGGGAGCACAGTCAGCGACGCCAAGCACGATGTCTCGAAGCATGCGCAGAGCAATCGGCTTGATGGCAGGACCCGCAAGCCCGGCAGTAATGTTGTCGAAGACCGGCCTGCCCTTTTCAATGTCAACCGCAAAGGACTGAAATGTATTTACCAGACTGATCGCATCACAGCCCGCGTCAACCACCGATTTGGCGACATCAACGAGCTGCGGGGCATTCGGGGAAAGTTTGACTACGAGGCATTTGGAGGTAACCTTCCGAACAGCCGCAGTAATGCTCCCGGCCGCTCCACATTCGAGACCCCAGGCCATTCCCCCTGCCTTGACATTCGGACAGGAAATATTCAGTTCGATGACGGGAACCTCCGTCGCATCAAGAAGACGGGCTCCCTCGACATAGGATTCCATGGTAGAGCCGGAGAGGTTTGCAAGCACCACAGGACCGAGTGCAAGCATGGTTTTCAATTCATGCTCTATAAAATGGGGAATGCCGGGATTTTCAAGACCAATGGAATTGATAAGGCCCGAAGGGGTTTCATGCAGTCGAATACCCGTATTGCCAGCCTTGGGCTCAAGGGTAAGGCCCTTGGAACAAACGCCTCCCAGTTTTGACACATCCATGAGGCGGCCGTATTCGGTTCCGTACCCGAAGGTTCCCGACGCAGCGATAACCGGATTCGCGTACCGCACGCCAGCAAGGACGACAGAAAGATCTAAAGGGTTCGCGGGATTCAAAAGAGGACCTCCGAAGCAAGAAAGACCGGGCCGTCGACACAGCAACGACGGTTTCCGGCGGTTGTCCGGATGGTACAGCCAAGACATGCGCCGGCTCCGCAGGCCATGCGTTGTTCAAGGCTTATCCAGGCGGTCGGCCCATTCAAACAGGCGCTACGCAGCCAGACAAGCATGGCGGTCGGGCCGCAGGCATAGACGAGATCATAGGCTGAAGGCTGAAAAACCGCGCTCGCCATACCCTTGACGCCTGCGGAGCCGTCTTCGGTAGTAACATGCAGTTGTCGAGCTCGTTCGGCGAGTCCGTCAAGACCGTAGGGCGTCGATCGGAAAGACGCAAAAAAGTCGAAACTCTTTTCAGGCAGGGTCAGGGCAAAACCGGCGACCGGCGCGATACCGATACCACCGCCAACGAGAGCTACCCTGAGTGCGTGATCGGTACCCTCGGCGGGGGTATCCGGGCCAAAGGGCGGCAAACCTTCACGCGCAAGCTCCGCGGGCGACAGGAACCGGTTGCCGATCGGGCCGACCAGGTCCAGGCTGTCTCCCGCGCGCAAGGCACACAGTTCGGCAGTACCCGCTCCTTTTTTCAGTATCAAAAAGGTCAGTGAATCGGACTGGGAGGTATAGACGCTGATGGGACGGCCCAACAGGACACCGGAAGGACGGGCACGCAGCATAAAAAACTGTCCCGGCACCGGATCGGCAATGGGACCGGTTAGGGATTCCTTTGCGGTGACCAGGCGGTACACGGACGGTGCAATTTCGGCGTTTTCACGCACACGGACGGTGCCGTATGATCGAGGATAGGGGTCGTGAGCGCACATTCAGGATTCCGCTCCCAACTGTTTGACGGCTGATAGAAGTTCGGCCTTCGAGGCAAAGGCGGCTCGTCCGGCCGATTCCGCTATATCGGTAAGAGTCAGGGACTGGGATGCACGCTTGATTTCGAGCAAGGGATCCTTTTTCCAGGCGGTCAAGATACCGCGCGACGAGTTGACCGTACCACCCGCGCGATCAAGCAGGGTTGCCGCAATACGTGCTGCTCCACCCTGGGCGCCATAGCCGGGTATCAGGAAAAAGAGGCCGGGGTACCGGTCACGGAGCGCACGGGCATCCGCCTCTTCGGTACAGCCGACCACTACGCCAAAGGGCGCGCAGTCGGCATTCCCGAATCGGGAGGACAGGGAAAGAAGACCCGCTCCCACCGCGTCAAGGACCCGGGGAGGGGTGCCGGACGGAGAGACACCGCAAGCGAGCTCAAGCCATTCAATATCCTTCATCCCGGGATTGGAGGTACGAAGGAGCACAAACGCGCCCTTGCCGGAAGAGTCAACATATTCGAGAAAGGGTTCGAGGGTATCAAAGCCCATGTAGGGATTAAGGGTAATAATATCAGCTTCAAAGTCTCCGGAGAAATGCGCACGGGCATAGGCCTTTGCGGTGTCGGCAATGTCACCGCGCTTTATGTCGGCAATGACCGGGATTTTTGCCTGACGGACCAGCGCGAGGGTCCGGGCATATACGGAAAGGCCCTCAAGTCCGAGGGCCTCGTAGTAGGCAATCTGCACCTTGAAACAGGCCGCCGAGGAGGCAGTTGCCGAAACAAGAGCTTCATTGTAGGCAAGTACCGCCTGTGCCGGAGAGCCATACATTCTGAGCACCTCGGGCGGCATATAGGTGGGATCAGTATCAAGACCGACACATAAGGGTCCCTTTTCGGAACAGGCCGCCTGCAGACGGAGCATTTCATACCGGTATGTATTCATGGGCGCAAGTGTAGCAAAAAAAAAGTAGTCGGTAAACGGTGAAAGCAGATCGTCAGGATAACTTTACATACTGCTATCAATATTGTTGATACTCAACAATGAGACAGAAAACAAGGTTATTCGTGACAAGTCAATATACGGAGACATGAGCATTCGAAACGCGCAACGAGATTTCAACAATATTGATAGCAGTAAAATAACTTTACTCTCTCCTATTCGCTCACGTGCAAGCTAGAAACGGTATCTGAGGCCCAGGCTGATCAGTGCTGCGGTTGCCTGCGAAGACGTCAGACCAGACTGTTCCGGGCCAAAAATCCCTGCCGGCCCCGAGGCATAGACAGACTTGTCGATAAATGCGGTCATACGGGCAAGAAGAGTACACCCCTGAAAAAGGTCGTGAGAAAGGTCGAATACCGGCAGAAATGACGCGTCCCCGAGGGAAACAGCCCCGCCGGCTGAAATGCGCGTATAATCATTGAACTGCCAGGCAAGCAGTCCATATGCGTAATGAAGAGTATCCAGATCGGGAACCAGATCGGGAATGAATGCAGAAAGGCTACCGGAACCCGTATAGATATACTGGGCCAAGAGGTACAACTTGCCGTCAACGAGGGAGTAATCTGCCCCGATGGCGGCAAAAAGATTGTCCTGCACGGGGAAGAAATCGGGCAACGGAGAGGAACTTGAAGCGGGATCGGTCAGAAGGACATCCACCATTACAGAGGCTACAAGATCTGCTTTCAGTGAAAAACCAAGACGGTGAATTGACGAATTGCCCGCGCTTCGGGGTGGATCGAGGGAATACAGGGCTTGCAGGCTCAGCTTTCTGCCGTGCCAATCCGCCGACAGTCCGGCATTCGGCCGTTTTTCAATGGTACCGGCGGGAAGGCCGGCACGGAGGGACAGATCCTCGCGGTCGACAAACCAGACACGAAATCGGGTCGTTGATGAAGGATAGGCTGACACAAGAACTCCCAGAACGCCCCGCGACCGTGCGTCGGGAAAGAGCGGGTTCGGCAGGGAAAGGTAGTCGGTCGGCACGAATCCGGTCCCGAATCCAAAAGACAGACGCATGAGCCCAAGGGTTGTGTCCGCTTTTTCACCGCGAACAGACAGCTCAAGACGCTCAAGCTCGCCGCTTGTTGCGAGACCGGTATCCGAACCCGATGAAGCGAGCAGGTTTACCGCACCGTTCAGCCTGATGGCGCTTCCCGTTCGCACAGAAAAGCGGATGTTCGCATACTCTTCCAGCGCGTAGGACCACATTCCGGACGGGGACACGGAGGCGCTCATTTTCCCGTCGAGGACACCGGAAAATACCGGTTGGGCCGCGGCGGGAATGAAGGAAAGCAGGCACAGAAAACGGGCAAGGGCCGCACGCCGTGCCGCTGGTCTATTTTTCATGGTCATCTCCCGAAAGAGCTCAGCGCTCAAGATTTCGCATACTGAATACTGAATCCGGAATACGCGCGTCAAGGTCAATGTCGGTCATGCGGAATACGGTGCGGCTGTTTTTCCGCAACAAGTCCCGCATTTCGCTTTCAACCGGAAAATATCTGGTGCCGATCAGCTTCGACTCAATAAGGTGGTATTCTTTCAGCCGCGCTCCGGAAAGGGCAAAGAGTTCCATCCGGACAAGCTCTCCCGTTTCCTTCGATACGTAGAGCCGTCGCGACGGATAGCTTTCCGTTTTGCGCAGAGCCTGCAATTCGAGTACCCAGACCGGGCGGCTATCCAGCTCTTCTTCCCCCGCAATTTCCGCCCGGTATCGTTTCGACAGAGTATCGTTTTCGATGGTATCCTCATAGCTCAGGTCGGACCCCATCATCGACTCTTTCAGCAAATGTCCCGAGATTAGCATAACCTGTTCGGTGTCCGGCGAGTACACGTAGAGCCGGCCCTCCGTTCGCAGATATTTGGTGCCGCGGTCTTCCGGGTTGGTGAACTCGATAAAGCTTTCGGCGTTTCCCCGGGCCCAGGCCTTCATGGTTTTAACATACCGTCGACCCTGGTATTCAATGAGCATTTCGCCCGTATACGTTATGGACGAATACACTTCGTTTGCGTCAACGCGCGCGAGAATCTCAGAAGCGCTCTGGCTAACCGCCGGAAAGCCAGCACACACCATACACACCATGCATATCACCATAAACCGTTTCATTAAAAAACCTCCTTGCCCGGCAGTCTGTCAGCGGCGCAAAGCCTCGACCGGCTCGACAAAAGCACTCTTGAGCGACGGGAAAAGGGTACATACCGCCGACACAACCAGACCGAAAAGAAATCCTGACAATATCGACAGCCAGGAAAAATCAAGATAGAGCGTACCCGACATGGGCAATTCTTTCATGCCTCCGCCGGAAAACGCGTTGAAATCTATCGGAAAGAGGGATAACGCGAAAGTAGAGACGCCGCCAACGAGGGCACCGGCAGCCGCTCCCAACAGGCTCAAAAAAACCGCTTCCAGAAAGAATACCCCGACTATTTCACGCCGGTTCATTCCCAGTGCGCCCATCATGCCGATTTCCTTGATACGCTCATGAATGACCATCAACATGGTATTGACTATCAAAAAACTGGCGACAATCTGGAATACCGCAAAAATAAGGGCATACAAACCCGCCATCGAATTAAGCATGGCAACCCAATAGTTCTCCTTCCACTCGCGTACTACCGCGTCATCATCGAGCAGGGCCTCGTATTCCCGGCGGATACGGCCGGAATCCCTGAAGGAATCCGCGTACAGAACCATTTTTTGGGTGCCCTCACCCAGACCAAGAATACGCTGTAACCGGTCGAAGGGAACGACTATAACGCTTTCGTCATAGAGCTGGTAATCAAAGGAAAAGATGCCGGTGACCTCCGGGCTCCAGTATTTATCCGAAAATTGCGAGGAAACCACTTTAAGAGGTATTCGGTCTCCCACGCGCAGTCCTGCTTTTTTCGCAAGACGTTCGCCGATCATGCACTCATTTGTACCGACTTCCGGAGCGCGACCTTCAATGATGCCGTCGGAACGCTTCGTCAGGTTAAAGTTGTTCAGTCTGGTTTCCCGTTCCCACTCAAGTCCCCACAGAAGGGCATGTTTGACTGTCGAGTCGAACAGCGTGGCGAAGACGGTAATGCGCGGCAGGGCTTCGCGCACTCCCGTAATCGACCGGGCCTTTTCCGCAAGTTCGGCAACCGGCGCTCCGTCAGCCAGGGGGTACCAGGCTGGCCAGTACTCCCGGTCAGCCTCGAAGCGGGCTGAAACTGCCGAAACATGACCGGTATCGAAAATGCGCACAATATCCTCGATACCCCGATACATCCCGTCAATCATGGACTGCATGAATATGTTGAAGAACACCGCAATGGCGACGGCGACAATGCAAAGTACGGTTCTCCGCCGGTTACGCCAGATGTTTCTCCAGGCAATCGTAATCATTTGATTCATCTCGAGCTCCTATTCAAAACGGAGGCTGTCAGTCACCGGCATCTTCAGCGCATGCACGGTCGGCATGACTGCCATCAGGGCGGAGGTCACCGTCGCAAGCACGAAGGTTCCGATCATCGAGGGGATATTCCAGGCAGACCGGAAGTAGGACGCAACACGATAACCGATATTTCCGTTCATCACCTCGGTCATCGCGGAAAAATCTATCCCGTAGCGCACCATGGGAATATTGATCAGAGTCCCGATGACAAGGCCTGCTGTACTTCCGATGAAACCAACTATGGCGGCTTCAGTGGTATAGGAAAGAACCAGCTGCCCGTCCGTCATGCCAAGCGCGCGCAGCATGCCAATTTCCTTCGTCCGCTCAAGAATCGACATGAGCATCGTGTTTGCGATCCCGATAAAGCTGAGCAAGAACAGGAAGAAGGCCATGATACGGGTACTGACATTATCGCCCCGGGCAGCCGCAATATAATCGGCAACATAGTCCTCCCAGTAATACACTCCAAGGGTGCCGTCATCCACTGCGGCGGCAAGAGAGGCTGCCTCGCCATCGGCGGCGGAATCGCGCAAGGCAGCCAACAAGCGGGAGCGAATGACCGCACTCTGCTCGTCATGACCGGGAAGAACCGTGTCCTTTGCGGAAGCCGAACGCACAATCAGCTCGGTGACCCGGCCCTCCAGCATCATGCCTGTTTCATCCTGCAAACTGTCCATCGGCATATAGGCAACATTGCCGTTTGTCTGGGGATTCGGAGAATTGACCACGCCAACCACCACCGCGTCGACCAGCTGATTAACGTGTCGAATCGCGCCGGTCTTTTCGTCCCGGATGTCGATCGTCGTCGCGATGCGGACATCCATTCTGCCGGCGGAGGAGAATATGTCCCACAATCGCTCTTTTTCCGCATCGCTGACGGTAGTTTTCAGGACCAGACGGTTTTCAAGCACCCGATCGGATTCTTTGCGGCTCATGAAGGACTTCGGAGACGACGAGCTTCCAAACGGAATATACATACTCCGCAAAAAAACCTCCTCTTCGGCATCGCGGGCGGCTTGCAGCACATCTTCCTCGAACTCGTCGCGGTCAAGACGCTGGGGAATGCCAACCCGCAGTTTTTCCGCCGCCATGGAACCGACCAGAAGACCGCGCTCCCCAGGACGAAGCGCGCGGCCCGAGTCTATAAACGAGGTGTACCATAACACACGGTCTTCCCGTACGGGATCCACCGCGTTGATAACCAGCGGCGCGCTGCCGCTTCGCGAATGGAGTGTGCCGGTGAACACAAAGCGGGGAGCGCTCACATACCCCGCTTTCGCAAGGGCTGCTGCAAGGGTCTCGTGCCCGCCAAAATTCTCGTACATGGGAAGCTCGTCCTTGTCGGCAAAATATGCCGTGCGCTGAATCTTCGCCGCCCCGATCTCATACATGACAATATTCCGCTGCGAATCAAGGTTCATACCGGTAAGCCAGGCATCCATAAAAATATACATACTGACGCTCACCGCAACCGCGGTTACCGTAATGATGGTTTTCACCCGATGCCGCCCCAAATTCCTGAAAGCCATCGAGGCGACAAAAAGGACTTCGCGTACCGTCATCTTCGCTCCTCCTCTTCCACCATTCCATCGCGGAGCCGTATCAGGCGTCGCGCATACTCCATAACAAGGGTATCATGGGTGGAAAACACAAAGGTCGTTCCCTCCGTTTTATTGAGCGCAAGCATCAGTTCAAGAATTTCCCGGGCAGTTTTTGAATCCAGGTTTGCTGTCGGCTCATCCGCAAGGATCAGGGCGGGCTTCTTGACCAATGCGCGCGCAATCGCGACCCGCTGCTGCTGGCCTCCGGACATTTCCTTCGGACGGCGATCCTCCATCCCTGCAAGACCGACCCGGTCAAGCACCTCAAGGCTTCTCTCCCGTGTCTCGGCCCTCCCCTTGCCCAGAAGCACCAGGGGCATGGACACGTTTTCCAGGGCGGTAAGCACGGGAATCAGGTTGTATGCCTGAAAAATAAAGCCGATGGTCTCCCGGCGCACCAGCGCAAGGTCCTTGCGTTTCATGGAATGGGTTTCCCGGCCGCCCAGTGAAATGGCTCCTGCGGTCGGCGTGTCCAGACAACCGACCAAGTGCAAAAAGGTAGACTTACCGCTTCCGGAAGGCCCGGCAACCGCGGCAAACTCGCCCTTTTCAAAGGAAAGACTTACCCCGCGCAGCGCATTGACGGTCAAACCGTTCAACGCATAATCCTTTACCAAATTTGCGGTCTCTATCACGTTCATTTGACTTCTCCTTCAGAATCTTTGCGGCGGTTCTCCGCGAGGGCCTGCAGGCCGAAAATATCCTTTCCCTCAAGCTTCTCGGTAATGGAATTGGGAACCAGCATCATCGAATTGCCCGCCTTTAGCCCTTCATTCAGGATGGTCAGGTTTTTCAGATTCAGGGCAACCTGGTCGGCACCGTAAATCCGGGCGGCTTCCTCAAGTTTGCGCGCTATCTCGATTTCAGCCTCGGCAAGCAGCACGCGTCCGTGCTTTTCGCGTTCGGCCTGGGCTATGCGGCTCATCGCGTCCTGCAGCTCGGCAGGAATCTGAATGTCGGTTATTTCAATATGTTGAATGGTCACGCCCCAATCGGTCGTCTTGCGGTCGACTCCGGCGCAAATATCCGCCTCAATGTCGGCGTTCTTCTCGAGAAAGTCTGTCAACCGGTACCGGCTGACGGCGCTGCGGAGGGCGGTTTTCGCCGACAGAACTACCGCTTCCTCGTAGTTTTGCACCTCGCACACCGCCTTTTCCGGATCCCACACCAGCCAGAAACACAGGGCATCGACCGTTACCGGCACCGAGTCGAGCGACAATGTCGTTTCGGCCGTAAAATCGCTCACCCGGATACGCAGATCGACCACCTCGCCAATGCGGTCAACGAGCGGAATCATCAAAAAAAGGCCGGGACCCTTGACGCGGTGAAAGCGGCCAAACCGCAACACCACCGCGCGCTCCCACTCGCGCATTTTACGCACCGTCGAGGCGACAATCACGCCGAAGGCGAGCGGAGCGAAAAGCCACAGGTATCCCTCGGTGGTTCCAGGGTGATAGCCCGCGGCGTACTGCAGCAGCAAACCAAGCGCGAACAAAAGCGCAACGGTCACCATCCAGTCGGCCGCGATCCGGTACCATGCCCGTTTTCGGGCCTTGTTCACGATATATCCACTTCCCTGACTTCCTTCATGCACTATCATACTCTCTCCTTTTATTTCGGATACGCCCGTATCTTTCCGTTCGGTCACTCCAGGTATTCCCTCACTACATCGGGAATGGCTGTTCGCAGCACACCGAGAGACTCCAGCTCCCGGATACAGCGGACGACAACGCCCTCGATCCGGCTCTCCCGCTCCCCTTCATCGGGCGGAGGCCGCTTGTCCGAGACAAAGGTGCCGCTTCCGACCTGCGTCGACACAAAGCCGCGCAATTCCAGCTCGGCATAGGCCTTCGCGATCGTATTGGGGTTAATTTTAAGCGTAATCGCAAGCGAGCGAATGGTTGGCAGCCGGTCTCCGGGCACAAGTCGGCCGTCAAGAATGGCCATTTCGACCTGCCGGATAATTTGCCGGTAAAATGGTACGCCGCTCGCGGCATCCAATACAATTGTACTACTCATATAATACATTAACAATGTACTAGTACAATTTGTCAAGAGAACACTACGAATTTTTTACCTGAAAATACAAAACTGTCAGGATGTAAGGAGGCAGAAGGGGCCATGGACAGCGAAATCGGGTGCCGCGGAGCCCCCGCGAAGGGCCGAATCCCCTGTCGGGATTCGGCCTGGCCCATGCAGAGGGGACATCGTATCAGGGATAGACTTTCCTGCCCCGATGCCAGGTTGAAAGCACCTTTCCGGAGAGAACAGAACCGCAAAAGGGCGTATTGATGCTTTTGGAAAACCAGCGGGAACTGTCGTTCGGTTCGACCGTCCATTCGCCCTCAGGATCGATCAGGGCCAGGTCGGCCGCATACCCGGGACGGAGCAGTCCGCGCGCTACACCCAGAATTTCCGCAGGACGCGCGGCCATCAGTGCAGAAAGACGTGACAGGCCGATTCGGCCGGTTTTTACCAGCACCGTGTAGCAGGAAGAAAAGGCAGTCTGAATACCAGAAAAACCGGGAGCGCCGGCAGCCTTGTCCGCAAGGCTATGCGGCGCGTGGTCGGTCGCGATGGCGTCTATCGTTCCATCGATAATACCCTCGATCAGGGCATCACGGTCGGCCCGGCTCCGCAGGGGAGGATTCACGATCGCGGGGACGGTGTCCGTCAACGCCAGGTGATGCGGCGTTACCTCGCAGGTAATGGACGGCAGCCCACCACCGTGCAACAGGGCAGATCGGGCGTGACGAAGCGCGTTCAGGGAACCGACCGTACTGATATGGGCTATGTGCACCCGGCATCCGGTCTCTGCCGCAAGGGTCAGGTTGCGTACCGTCATGGTATCCTCGGCAAGACGGAGGAGCCGTTCGGCTTCGGCAAGGTTTTTCCTGACCGCCTGGGGCACCGAATCCCCGGAGCCGGAAAAGTCGGAAGAACCACGCCGGCCCCGATCAGCGAAAGCAGGGAAACCGCTTTCTGCATCGGCGCGCAGGGCTGCCTCGCGGAACGGCCGCGCGCTTGCAGCAAGGGCGGGGTCTTCGCAATGACAGGACACAATGACGCCGGTAACCGCGCAGGTCCGCATGGCCTCGAGCATAACGGCGGCCGAAGCGACCTCCCTGCCGTCCTCGGTCGCGACGGGAACATGGGCCGGGTCAAGGGACGCAAGCGCGGAGGTATCAGAACCGTTAAAGTCGCGGGTCAGGCTGACTGCCTGGAATGCGTCGACCAAACCGATCGAGGCGGCACGCTCGCGCACCCGAACAGCCGCATCGCTGTCGGAAATAACCGGATTTGTGTTGGCCATCAGCACAACCGTACCGTATCCACCGGCGGCGGCCGCACGGCTCGCGCTTACAAGATCTTCCTTGTATTCCTGACCAGGGTCCCGAAAGTGAGCATGTAAATCAATGAAGGCCGGCATGAGCACCTTTCCGCCCAAATCAACAATATTGATAGCAGCAGAGGCGGTCTGAAGGGCCGCGGAATCGCCCAGGTATACCGCCTCGATGAGACCGTCGCGAATCAAAACAGATCCGGGACAGTCAATGTCGCGGTCCACAAGCCTCGCGTTGGTAAAGAGTGTCCCCCCGCTCATAAAAACTCTCCGATTCCCGCCCGATACAGCTCATCGCAGTACACGCAGGCATATTCGGACCGTTTCCGGTCAACCAGATGAAACTCGTGGGCAATGCCCTGCTCGGAACTGGTAATGCAGCGCGGATTCTTGCACCGGATAATGTTCGACACCTTCTCGGGCAACGTCAGGGTAATTTTTCGGGTTACAAATTCGTCTTCCACCACATTCACTGTAATGTCGGGATCGATGAAGCCAAGAATCGAATAGTCAATGTCGATGACATTGTCTATCTTTATAATGTCTTTTTTTCCCAGATGGTTAGATGACACATTCATAATCAGCGCGACGCTGAACTGGGCGCGGTCAAGTTTCAGCCAGTTAAAGATACGAAGGCCTGTTCCGGCCCGAATATGGTCAATTACCAGTCCGTTTTTTATCTTTTGCACATTCATTTCGACCCCCTCTTTCTGCGCAGGGAAACCGGAGCGCCTGCAGGAATTTCAGCCGTCTGTGCAGCCTGCTTCCGCAAGCCAAGCTCTTCAACAAATTCGGTATCACAGCCAAGCAGGGCCATGATCAGGGCCATACGCACGTACATGCCGTAGGTAACCTGCCGGAAGTACGCGGCGCGCGGGTCAGAGTCGACCTCAGGCGCAATTTCATTGACACGGGGAAGCGGATGAAGAACACAGAGATCAGGGCTGGCAAGTTTCATTTTTTGTGAATCGAGAATATAACTGTCCTTCAGACGGACATAGTCCTGTTCGTTGAAAAACCGTTCTTTCTGTACGCGGGTCATGTAGAGAATATCAAGATCGCCAATCGCTTCCTCAAGGCGGCGGACCTGGGTATAGGACACACCGGAAGGCTTGAACACGCGGGATACGATGTAGTCCGGGATCTCGAGCTCCGGAGGACTGATCATGACAAACCGGTTTCCCGGATACCGGGCCATGGCCTTTGCAAGGCTGTGTACGGTACGACCAAACTTCAGGTCGCCGCAGAGTCCGATAGTCAGTCCGGATATTTTCCCCTTTATGCTTTTTATCGTCAATAGATCGGTCAAGGTCTGTGTCGGATGATGGTGGCCGCCGTCTCCTGCATTGATGACGGGAACCTCACTGTAGCGGGTGCCAAGGAGAGCGGCACCCTCCTTGGGGTTTCTCATGGCAATAAGGTCGGCGTAGCAGGAAACAGTCCGGATAGTATCCGCAAGACTTTCGCCCTTCGAGGCGGAGCTTGCGTTCGGCTCGGCAAAGCCTAGACAGGAACCGCCCAACCGGAGCATGGCAGCCTCGAAGGAAAGCCGGGTCCGGGTGCTCGGCTCAAAAAAAAGTGTGGCGAGGACCTTGCCCCGGCACACTTGCGAATACCGCTGCGGATCATCGATAATCCGCGCGGCCAAACTGAACAGATTGTCCAGTTCTTCAATACTCAGATTGCCCGGCTCTATCAGGTGACGCCCTTTCAGCATATGTACCCCTTGTTTTCTTTCTGGGGAGCAATTCTATCAGAATTAACCCTGAAAGGGCAGTATCTTTTTCCTAATTCCCGGCAGAAAGATTGCCGGAGACCGCAGCACCCGGCAAACCTATATCCTTTCGGTAGAACATCCCCTCAAACGATACCGCTTCGAGCGCGCGATAGGCACGCGTTCGGGCTTCCTCGACCGTCGCGCCACAAGCTGAAGCCGCCAGTACGCGCCCGCCGGTGGTCACCAGCTGACCGGGAACAACATCGTCTCCTTGCCGGGATGGCCCCTCTCTCCGGTTCCGTGCGGCGCCGGCAATAAAGATAGCGGCGTCGGGACCGACTGATGTCTCATCAATGGTTACAGGGAGTCCTTTGGGATAGGAACCGGGATACCCGCGCGAAACGGCGACCGGAGCGCAGCAAAACCCGTCCTTCCATACAAGAGGAGTTTCACAAATCGTGCCGTCAATAATCGAACGGCACAGTACGGCAAAATCGCTATCCAGCAAGGGAAGAACTGCCTGGGTTTCAGGATCTCCCAGACGTACATTATATTCAAGCAACCTGGGTCCGTTTTTCGTCACCATCAGACCGAAGAAGATAAACCCGCGATAATCAAGCTCGTCCGCAATCAAACCTTGAAGTGTCGGCTCGAGAATCTCCGAACGGAACCGTTCGTACACCTCTGCGCTTATACCCGAAGCAGGCGCGATTGCCCCCATACCGCCGGTATTTGGCCCCTCGGCACCATCCCGGAGCCGCTTGTGATCCCGCGCAGTGACAAAGGGAACTATTGCGGCCTTGCCCGCTTTTGCAAGCTCCGGGGTAACGCTCACCGCAGCAAGGATGGACACTTCCTCGCCCTCAAGATATTCCTCTATCACTACCTTCCGGCCGGCGCTTCCCAGGGTGTTGTCGACCATAAAGTCTCGAACGGCCCGTATGGCGGTTTCTGCATCGGGTGCAACCACCACTCCCTTTCCGGCAGCCAGGCCGTCGGCCTTTACAACC
Source organism: Spirochaetales bacterium Spiro_09 (assembly GCA_001604385.1). Classification (GTDB taxonomy): domain Bacteria; phylum Spirochaetota; class Spirochaetia; order Treponematales; family Treponemataceae; genus Teretinema. The sequence continues at coordinate 138,438 of LVBK01000018.1, forward strand.
ACAGGACCGGAACAGGCGTTGATTTCCGCAATCGCGTCGGTAACATCGCTAAAGGTCGCGCTTTTTGCACAGGCAACCCCATGGCGGCTCATAAACCGCTTTGCGGTATCCTTGCTTGCCTCAAGTTCGGCAGCGCGGCGTTTTGCGCCGACAACGGACAGTCCCTCGTCGGCAAGCCGGTCAGCAAGACCCTGCGCAAGCGGGTCCTCTGGACCAATAACAATAAACGAAGAAGGAGGCGCGTTCGTCATCTCGGCCTTGCAGGCGGCGACCACATCGGCTATTTCCGCTACGCTGATTCCGATATTGCGACATTTGTCAGCTACGGCTGTTCCGCCGTTTCCTGGTATACAGACTACCTCAGTAACTAGGGGTGATTTGGCAAGTGCCCAGGCAATGGCATGCTCGCGCCCGCCCGTTCCGATAACGATTGTTTTCATCGGCCCATAATAAAACGATTGGGCCTATTCCTTCAAGACTCCGGAGAAACCGTTTTTTCTTTCAATCGGGCAATCACCGCCTCGCGAAATTCACCGGAGACAGTTACAAAATCCTTGCGTATCCGGTCCTTCATCTGGAAGGTCAAGGTATGAGGATCCCGTTCATCCAGAAAATCAATATCGTCGAACAAAACCCAGGTTCCGTTCCAGACGATTCCTTTTTCATAAATTCCCCCGAGCAGGGAGAACAGCATATCGTGAAAGGCAATGTAAAAACCCAGAACACCGACACCGGAAACCGCTATGCGAACGAGGAGGTCAAAATCGCGGATATAGTTCAGGGCAATCAGAACGGGCGTACAAAACATAATACCGAAAAATTGCTTTCGCAATCTGCGGACAAGTGGCGTTTCAAGAGCGCCCAGGGAACGCACGATCAGGCGTGAACGAATATAACTGAACAGGGCGGAGACAGGAAGGAGGACAAAGGCGATGGCGGGGACGAGCATTGCGACATCAATCATTTTTCTATACTATGCAAAAAATGCCTGATTGGACAAGAGAAGGAGGTGACGGATGTGCAGTACCATAACACGGGTGCTGATTGCCGGAGCTGGCGCAATCGGCGCGATGGTCGCAGAGTCCATATATCGAAGCGGGAAATTTACCGTATCCGTTCTTGCCTCGCACACGCGATTCGACCGCTACAGCCGCTCGGGTTTTACCATTAACGGACGGAGCGTCCACTTGCCCCTGACCAGGGCGGGAAGCGGCGAGCAATTTGACTTTGTCATTATCGCCTGCAAAAATCATCACCTTCCGGAAGTGCTTGCTGACCTTTCAACGCATATCGGTGAACACACCCTCATCCTGTCGCTTTTAAACGGTATATCAAGCGAGGAAGACATAGCCCGTCAGTATGGAGAAGCGCGCCTTCCATACGCCATGATCATCGGCACAGACGCAGTCCGCTCGGGAACCTCAATTACATACACAAAACCGGGCATCATCTATTTTGGCGACGCAACAAACACTCCGCCCTATTCGGAACGCGTCCGGTCGATCGCCACCTTTTTCGGGCAGGCAGGTATACAATGTGTCATCCCAGAAAATATGCGTAACCGGCTTTGGTACAAGTACATGATGAACGTTGCGCTCAACCAGCTTACCGGTATCACCCGGTCCGGATACCGTATATTACAAACAGCCACCCGTACGGAAAGCGCGCGGGTACTTTTCGAGGCGGCAATGCGCGAGGTTATTGCGGTTGCGGCGGAACGCGGCATCGAACTGGGTCAAGCCGATATCGATTCCATATACCGGACACTGGACACCCTCTCCCCGGACGGAAAAACCTCCATGTGCCAGGACATAGAGGCAGGCCGGAAAACAGAGGTAGAACTATTCGGTAAAAAAATGATGGAAATGGGTGCCGAGTCGGGCATAGCCGTGCCGGTCAATACCTATTTTTATCATACGATCATGACCATCGAGAATGGAGCGAAGAGCGTCCCCTAGAGCCGGAGCAAGGCAGGTTCAGACAGTGTAAAGCCCTTCTTCGAATCTCCAGAAATCTCGACAAGCGCATAGGCGCCATCCTGCAGAGCGCCAGGGTTGACCACCACCGTTTTACCGATCCGGTCAACGGCAGCCGACTCGTGAATATGACCGCAAACGACCAGAAGAGGCTGATAGCGTTCGATAAATGCCCTGATGGAAGGGGACCCCACATGGGACCCCGAGGTAATGCGGTCACAAGCCGTGTCGGCCGGCGGATTGTGCACAATAAGAACCAGATTGTCCCAGCTACCGGAAAAGTCCTCGCCGGCACTATCCCGTATCAAATGCAAGTCGGACACAAGATCCTCATCGGTTCGTTCATTGACGGTGGTACGGGTAAATATTGATCCGCCGCCTGAACCCGACAGCATCAGGCCGTTAAAGTATGAAATTGAGGCTTCGACGGAAATATCCATTTCTTCAAGATCGTCCCTGAACACCGGTTCGTCGCAATTCCCGCATACCGAAAAGACATTATCATGAAGGGCGGCAAGCCGCTCCATAAAGGGTTTCCCGGTGGACGGATCTCCGTCAAGGGCAAAATCCCCGCCAAAAAGAATCATATCCGATTCACGCGCGATGTTTTCAAGGCGGTCCAGTTGTTCTACCGCCCCGTGACCGTCAGAAATAATCAGCACCTTCATCAGTGTATCTCCTTCATGACCTCCAGGAGGCGATCCATATCCTCTTCAAGGCCAATTGAAATGCGTACCCAGGACGTAATACCCGGGTGGTTAAAATATCTGACCAGAATCCCCCGCTCCCTGATCCGTTCATACACAGATTGACCCTCAATGCCCGGTTTACGGACAAATACAAAGTTGGTCAGGGATGGTAACACGTCCCAGCCAGCCTCTCGCAGGGCTGAGGCAAACCGGTCACGGGTGTGCATGATCAGCGCGTTAATATTCCGATAATACGCGTGGTCATGGCAGGCGGCAATACCGATTTCCTGGGTCAGGACGTCAACCGGGAAGTGATTGAATGAATTCTTCGTCGTAAACAGGGAGCGAATCAAATCCGGATTTGCAACTACAAAACCCAACCGTGCTCCGGCAAAACAAAAGCTCTTGGAGAAGGTTCGAATAATGACAAGATTTGGAAATTCCGGCAACAGGCAGATAGCCGACTCCCCGCCGAAATCAATATAGGCTTCATCGACAACCACAACCCGGTCCTTCGGATACCCCTCCAGAATACGCCTGATTCCGGAAAGGGGCAGATAAATTCCGGTCGGTGCGTTCGGATTGGCGAAAATGATACCGGCACTTTCACCTTCCAGAAGGGATTCAATCTGAATTGTAAAATCCGGAGCCAGGGGGATCCTCTTTATGGGGATATTGTAGTACCCCGCGTATACCGGATAGAAGCTGTAGGTATGTTCGGGGAAGTACAGGGGGGCAGCAGAATCGAAAAAGGTGTAGAAGATAAACGACAAGACCTCATCCGAACCGTTTCCGGTAAATATCATGTCGCTTGTAATGCCCGAGCCCAGCATTTCGGCGATCGCCTCTCTGAGGGCCTGCGCATCGGGATCGGGATAGAGGCGAAAACGGGATGCGTCAAAGGTGCGCAGGGTTTCCTGGACAGCGGGAGACGGCGGATACGGATTCTCGTTCGCGTTCAATTTGATGTACACCCTGTCCTTGGGCTGCTCGCCGGGAACATAGGGCTTCAGGTCAAAAAAGCGTTGTGCGTACATACCCTAAACATACATCGATTTTACCAGGAAAGGGAAGCAGGAAAGCTCAGGTCGGCATAGAGTCGGGCATTGCCAAAAAAGAAGACAGTACGCTCCATAAAGGCAGTCATAAAAGCGTCATCGCCTGTTTCAGGACTTTCCCCGGGAAACACAAAGACAAAATACCAGCGCGATCGGTCACGGAGATTCTCGTTCATGGTTAATTGCCGCTCGAGCGCATACACACGCCCGTCCTCACGGTTACGCAAGACATACCAGGGAAATGCCCTGCGACCACCGGAATCCCACAACCCGGCATTAAACAACAGCGGCTGATCCAGTGCAAAAACGCGAACCGGGGATTGATCAGGCAGCCGGTATACGCCATAAAGCGCAGGCAAATTATTCGGCCCGAAACCGGGAACCCCGGATACAGGGCGAATTCCTTCGACAAGAACGGCACGGGGCCGGTCTTGTGCCCACAAACCGCCGGAAAACAGGCAAAAGGCAGGAACCAATACGAAAAACACGATTGAGAAAAGGCGTTTTATCGTATAAAATATGTTCATGGCAGCTCCCACCGATCTTTCTGTATTATTGAGACTGTACACCGGAAAGCAGAACTCTCCTACTATCATAATACAGGATTTTAGCGACTATCTGCAAAAGTATTCACGACACTATCTGCAGGAAAGCCCGGAGCTGATCCAGTACCTTGATGACACCCTTTCGGTCGTAACCCGCGAGCTGGAACGTCTCGAGGCCGACCGGCAGGTCGAGCTTGCCTCTGATTCCAAGGGTCGAAGGATTGTCTTCGTTCCCCAGTATTGCATTGACCGCATTGTACAGCGCTACAAGGAAATTGATGAACGCCCGGAAATTCCCTTTCCGCTTGTCAGCGAACTTCATGCAGGCTTTCCCACCCCCTCGCTCAAACAGATTCACATTACTACTGACTTTACCAGCCAGGGCGACGATGACAGCAGAACACGAACCATGTTGCATCAACTGATATTCCCGGACGACACGGCACCCCTTATATACCCTGGCTCCATATCACCGGAGAAAATGCTCGATCTTGCCATGGCAAAGATGAGAATGTTTTTACGCAAGGATGAATCACGCGACTACATCCAAAAACGAATGATGGTAGCCAGTCCCGGCAAGGAACTGACCATCAAGAACCAGCTCATACAGTTTCAGACACGCCCGAGCGAGTCGATGAGGGCATTCAAGCACTCAGGCGAAACCTTTTTCTTCTGGAGTTACCTCTGTTCGTTTATCCGGCAGGATTATGCAAAAAAAGTTGAAAAAACACCCGAAGAGACCGCACTCATGCAATCCGTCTATATTGCGGAGTACATGAACAATTTCTATAAAAACAGGGCACAACAGGAACTGCAACGGGAAACCGCCCTGAAAAACCTGGAATTATCCTTCCAGAAGGCGCCCTATTATTTCGACATGGAAACCATTACCCGTTTCACCGATTCGCGGGGAGTCCCCCTCCTCGGTCAATACCGGGATACCGACCTTGAATCGTTCATAAAGGAAAATACCAACGATGCAGGACCGGCCAGTCTTCCCCCGCTCCTGGTATTTCGCACGGAAACGGGAAACCGGTATTTTGTCCTCAAGGAAAAGGTTGTATCCATGGTTGTCCGGCTCGCAAACGAGGGTCGAAATATAATAAAGGAAAAACTGACGCGCGAGTGGTATCAGACCCTCAAGGCCTTTGACCAGGAAGAGTCAATGAAAAATCAGCATGCCTTCGAGAAACGGTTGGCCAGCCTGTGCCAGGAATATATCCCCGTACTTCATGGTGTCGTGAACGCGTCTTTTATTCCGCTTATGGCTATGGATACGACCAGCGAACTCCGGGATTCTCAAAGCGGATTCCGCATGTTCGATCACGGCAGACTGGTTCCCTATTCCGTCCTGCTCATGCTTGACCGCCAGGAACTGCTTACCGATACCAGAATCATGTTGCCCTTCTGGTACACTATACCCTTATTATCCAGCATCTTTGCATTGTTCATGCGGCCCCGGAAGGTAAAGACCCATAAAGAGTCCACCAGAAAAATTTCCGGACAGGAAGAGCGAAATGCCGGCAGGGAAACAGAGTCAGGTTCGGGCAAAGATGGAGACGCGCGGGCAAAACGCAAACAGGAACTCAAAAAAGCAGTAGCCCAGGTTGAGCGCAGGCTTGTTCCAGAAGGCTCAACGCTCGCAAAGGAAATGCAAGCACGTCTTGATCTATGGAACCGAACGCTTGACCCGACCATAAAGAACAACCTGACCGAAGATGTTAATTCCCTGGTCAGGGATTATATCCGCAGAATTCTGAAAACTATAAAGGCAAGCACCTTTGATCTGGCACGCATCGAAAACTTGTCGGAAACGCTGGTGAACAGTCCCGGTCTCATCAAGATAAAGAACCGGGACGCCCTGCTTGAATATGTAGAGCTTTACATCATACAGCTGGTTCAAAACCTGAACTAGGCGCGCTCAGGGTACCTAGCTTTTCGGTTTGGGCCGGTATGTACGCGCACCGGTATCCCGCGCAGACGGCTTTCTGCCATGTCCGGAGCCTGGCTTTCCGTCTTTTTTGCGTAACGGACTTTTCTTTCGGGCGCGCTCATTCATTTGTTTATACTCTTCCATCTGATCGGGATCATAGAAACCATCTTTCCAGTTAAAGCGTGAAACATCGGAGAGCGGCGTGCCTTTGCGAATCGAGTCCATGACTGTACGGTATTCCTGGCGCTCTATGTGAGTGCGGGACAGGTCAACCAGAATACGGGTAAAACCGCCTTTTGCAAGATGCGTCCGCTTGTCGGTCAGGGAAAAGGGCGTTTCGCTCATGACAAAGGAACCATCCGCAGTGGATAGCGCCTTGAAGGAGCCCCCTTGCCGGTCGGAAAACCAGGTAAAGGTATAATCCTTGGGAAGACGGAAGCGCATCCTGAAGAGCGCGGGATAGGCAAAGACCGTAACAATCACCTGTTTGCGATTATGCGTATCGATCGTCGCCTCAAGATTTTCCCGTGAATTCTCGAGGGGCGTAATGAATGAATACACACCCTGTTTTGTCAGCCAATCCGCGGCCCACCGGTTAAAGGTATACAGATAGGGACCGGCAAGAAGCTTAAGTCCGCGGTTTCTGAGCATGCCGATGTGCGCAGGATTATTTACCACAAACTGCGTGTAGCCCGACTCCACAAGAAGATCGAGCCGGGCGATCAATTCATTTTCCGCGGCTTGCGGCACAAAGGGATCAAGAGAAATGATCAATTCCCGTTTGGAAAATGGCAGCGGCTTTGCCTGCTCCGCACCGTTTTCGCCCAGAAGCGCAGGAGCGGTTTCCGAATTAAGTTCCAGTATCGCGCGGACGGGCCGGTCGGACAAAAGGGAGTACAAGTCTTCGATAGTCGAAACCTGCACATAGGTCCCCTCAGGAAAGCCGGTTTCCTCCCCGCGATGGGGTTTCAGCTTAGTACCGTTCATGGCAGGCTCTGGAGGCACCTCCAGTTTCAGTTCAGGAAGGCGTTCATCAGCGGGCTGGGAGCGGTATTTGCCCAGATCATTGGGCAGAACACGCGGATACCGTTTTGACATTGCCTTCGTCTGTATCAAATATACAGAATCTCCGGTTGCATAACCGGAGGGTATGTCAATCCACAGTCTCCCGTCCTCCTGCTTGATGGAGCCGATTTTATGGCTGTCGCGGTTCGAATCATCCTTTTTGTGCAAACGGATTGAATCCCCCTCGTCGGGATCATAGGACCCGCCCCGAAGGGATGCCAAAACGGTTTCACCAACCGTTTTGGTCCGTTCAATTTTTCCCAGATAAATGCCAGTACCACCAGATTGATCCGGATTCAGCACATTCTCGGCACTGCTTGATTCGTACCAGTACCGGGTTTTCGCCCGGGCAAAGTCGTTGGCCAGCATGCGTCTTCCCGTTTCAACCGCGGCTTTGCGGTCATGTTCCCAGTTATCGAGAACATACCGATAAGCAGCCACAACGGTACCGACATACTCGGCGCTTTTCATGCGCCCCTCGATCTTGAATGAATGAACCCCGGCCTGAACAAGGTCGGGAATGTAATCAATGAGCTGAAGATCGTGCGGCGAGAAAAAATACCCCTGCCGCGTACCGCCCTTTTCCTCGGCGGTGTACAGACGCCGGCAAGCCTGCGCGCACATTCCCCTGTTGGCAGATTTTCCACCGAGGAAACTGGAAAACAAGCACAGGCCGGACTCGCTGACGCACAGCGCTCCATGAACAAACACCTCAAGTTCGCAGGACGTTTGTTCCTTGATCGCGCGCACCTCGGCAAGGCCCAGCTCGCGCGCAAGCACTACCCGGGAGACGCCCGACCGGCTCATCGTATTTGCGGCACGGGCGCTGGCGATATTCATCTGCGTCGATGCATGTATGCGAAGTTTCGGGAAATGAGTGCGCGCGAGATTGAGTACGCCGAAATCCTGGACGATCAGGCCATCGGGGCCGATTCGGTCAAGATAGGCCAGAAAACGGTACATCCGCTCGGTTTCCCGCTCTTCAAGCACGGTATTCACCGTGACAAGCACCTTTTTCCCGCGATGATGCAAGGTTTCAACCGCAGCCTCAAACTGTGACCAGGCAAAGTTGGTTGTCCTCAGTCTTGCATTGAAACTTTTAAGTCCAAGATATACCGCGTCAGCACCCTCGTTGATTGCCGCGTCCAAAGCTTCCGGGTTTCCCGCGGGAGCCAATAATTCTGCCATGTAAGCCTCCATCGGCATCCTCGAATGCATCCTTCATGTCAAAAAAAAACACAGGGGTTTCCAGCCATATAAAAGAATACGGCTCGAAGGACGAATCAGGTTCAAGGATATGTTCCTGCATGGATGATTGTACTCTGAAAGCGGCCCGAGTGCAAAGACCGCACCTGTCAGGGTGAATAATTGATGAAACCGGGACTCCCCTTGCCAGTCGGGCAGATGATCCAGACATCGCCTGTTGAAGAGCGCACGCGGCCCAGGGTACGTGTCGCACTGTGTCCCGCAGTCAACGCGGCATCCGCGGGGAGAGGCCCGTTCTGCCATAATCCCGCCTCCCACACGGCAACGGCGCTTTCCCGGACAAGATCGGTCGGCCACTCATCACTATTACCATCCGAACACAAAAGAGCATCCATCATCGGGCCACCCTTTCGCTCGCGAACAATAATCACATTGTCAGTTTTGAGGGGAGCTTTGGTTTGCGTGTCCCACAAATCAAGAGCCTCGCTGTGCGCATCCTTGCCGCCGGATAGAGACAAGTCGGTATCTTCGTTAATCACACCCTCTTCAACGGAGCGGAAATGAAGAACAATGTAGAGACCCGCAGGAACTTCAATGGCCGGAAAAGTATACACAGGTGATACGGTATTCCGCGCATTGAAAACCTCGATCCCGGCCAGATTTCCTCTCCCGGTTACCACAAATTCAATAAACTCCACACGCGGCTTCGAATAGGCAAAGCGCACTTCGTTTATAGAAAGCCGCGCAGGAGTCCCGTTCCAGGCGATTACCGGAACAGCGAAAGATAGCGTGTTTCCCCGTTCGTCCCGCACCCGCGCACTGATTACCAGATGACTTCCAGCAGGCATTGACCGGGAAGAGGTAAACATAATTGTCGAAGAAGAAGCTTCACCGCTCCAGGTCAGGGACAGTACATCATCCTCGACGACAAGCTCAGCCTCAAGGACCGTCACCGGAGCTGAAAAACGGGCGGAATAGGTCTGTGCGCCCACGACATCCATCCCCAGAAAACCCGGGGGAGCGGTCGCACCGCCGAAAACCGACACAATTGTCGGATCTACCGCGCATCCAGCGGACAGGCAGAAAAAGACAACCGGGAGCAACCGGAGACAGACGGACAATGACAGTCGGGTAACCGATTGGCGAATGCCTGCGGGCCGGGCGTCAGGTACACATGAAAGAATGGGAATCATGGGGCAGCCTCCGACTCTTCCATATGCCGGGATATCGCATTTTGCCCGCTTTTTTGATACGATGACACAATGAAATATCGCATACACCTTCTTGAACTCCACAAAACGATTATGGCCGGCGAGAATGGCGCAGCCCCGGACGGGACTGAAGAAGTCAGGGAATACCGGTCACGGGTACGGATAAATGACCTGGAACCGGCGGCCGACGATCATCTTTCTGTGGAATATAGCGAATCCCGAATTGAACCCGGATTATATCTTTTTACTCAGCATGAATTTACCTTACACGAACAGAGTGAACGGGAATTGTTTCGTTCAGCCTCGGAAGAGCTCTGGCTCGAGTCACTATGGAGGGAGGCCCGCTTTATAGACGACAGCGTATATGTTCGCCTGTTGTCGGAAGATGGCAGGAGGGTATACCAGGTACTCCGGCCCATTGCCAGGCAGGAGTAATCCGGTCGGAGAGCGTTATTCTAGAAGCGAACTGTTTCAACCATAAAGCGGGTAGAAGTACCCTGAGCATTGAATTCTTCTTTTTCAATGACAAACACAAGGGAAGTCCCGCTTGAGTCTGTCATGACACGACGTACTGAATACGACACGACACCGGTACGCCGGAAATCCGGAAGACCGAGCGTTTTTAGCGTTTTTATTCCATTGGCATCGGTTTTGCTCAACTGAAGATGGAAGGATGACCGAACGGTCGCCTGAGCTCCTTCAGTGCGGGAATGAAGGCTGACCTGATAATCGGCACCGGTTTCAAAGTCCCGAAAGGAAAGCACACTGTTGTCTTTTACTGCGTCAGTCTTCACATACAGGGGTCTGCCGGTATTGGTTCCGTCAACGCCAACCCGTTTCAAAAACCGGCTGGAATCATTCTTCAATGCCGAGAAGACCGACACACTGTCCCTGCCCGAGGTATGTGCCGATGGAGGCGTGGAAAACTTTCCGCCGGGTATAAATGAATTCTGTGCGACGTCGACACAAAAGATATCTGCGTATGCCTGAAAGGTTCCGTCAACTGTGCCATGCTGGGCAAAAACGAAGCGCGTACCGTCAGGCGAAAAACCCAGATTCACAAAATGCGCTACATCACCCGCCCATACACCAGCTACGAGCAATCCTGTCACTACACTCATTATGATCTTTCGCATCGCCTTCTCCCCGATTGTGCACAGTATCCATCCCGCCAACACAGGCGCGAGATTCTGTATTGTGTATCGGCATATGTGTGACCGCACTTTAGGCTCCATAGTGATAACCGCTTCCGCGTCAAAGTCTGTTCCCCTGAACAGCCTAACAGTGGTATTATTGCAGTCATGACCATCGCGACACGCAACCGTTTTATTACTGTATCGGTACTTTTTTCCATTCTTGCAGTTCTGGCTTCCGGAACTATAGTTGTCCGGCTCCTGCTGGATAATACTCCACCCGATCCGGCTCTCTTCCGGCGCAGTACACTGGCTGGCCTGCACGAACTATACCCGCCCTACAACCACCTGCCCGTCCTTTTTTCCATAGTACTGTTTCCGTTTATTTCCCTGTCAGGACTTCTGTATATTCTGTTCGGGTTCGAAAAAACGCAATCTACGGAAATAACATTTTTTGCGACCGGTATACTGGCCCTCTCGCTCGAATCAGTTCGCCTTCTGGTTCCCCTCTACGAACTCTGGAATCATTCTTCCTTTTATTTGCTCGCGATCACCAGGGTCATTATCTTCAGCAGAATATTTGTCGTCCTGTCCTTTCTCTGCAGCATTCTCATCGCCACCATTCAGACGGCCGCCCAGCAGATCGCGGGGACAATCTTCATACTTATGTTTATCGCATTCTCCCTTGCGAACCGTATCCCGCTCAATACGGAAACCATTTCAGTCCTGTATGTCCTTCAGTTTGGCCATGAAGGCATGCTGTACCTTGTTTTGGCCCTGTTTGGTTTAACCGCGATTTTGTCCTATTTCTTTCAGGGGAAAACGCGGGGCATACCCGAGTATTACGGGGCTGGAACCGGCGGCGGAACGTTTCTGTGTGGATATGCCCTTCTTTTGATCAGTGATGCCTGGTTGATTTTGGCAGCGGGAAGCATATTGTTCGTATTCGGCATTCGAGCCTATTTACGCAACATGCACCGGTATTATATGTGGCAATAATGATTGTCTCAGTACGGAACAAGGTTAAACATACACAAAAAAACCCCGATAACAAGCGGAATAAGCAAGTTGTCGTAATCCTTCAGGGGAAGCACTTCAATCAATACGGCAATGAGGGCCACACTGAGCGCAACCGTAAGGCTGCCGGTGAGCAAGCCGGTTGATACAAGCACCGCCAAAAAGCAAGCCGAACTTCCTTCCAGGGTTTTACCCCGGGCATAAGGAAGCTCGATACGACCGTACAGCTTGCCGGCAAGACTTGCAACGCCGTCACCGAAAGCAAGTGCGCATATACCTATTGCCGCCACGGGTTGGGGAAAAAGTACCAATGAAAATAAAATCCCTATTGCCATGGTCACCGGTCCCAGAACAAATTGACCCTCATCCCGCTTTCGCGCCGCATACGAGGTAATTCTTGATATAAAGGGAACAGGATAACCGGACAGGCGGCGATATTCGCAAAAAATATACAGGCACACGACAACCGACAACGAAGTAACGGTACCACTATAATGAGTGGAAGCCATCACCGGCACCAGTGACGCACAAAAATGAATTGATTTTCGGAAGGTTTCTTTCAGAAGGTCATTCACTGTCGCTGAATGAGATATTTTGCGGTATCTGAAATCTGACAGAAAACCCATCAATACGCCCTTCATGGAGTGAAAGTATAGCACGGAAGACAGGAAAAACAACGCAGGTGATATAAAAAGGCCCTGTATTTCAGAAGCAGAAAGCTTTTCTGTTATTGGACGTTACTGGATTTGAACCAGTGACTTCTACCGTGTGAAGGTAGCACTCTACCACTGAGTTAAACGTCCGTACATGCAAAACTGTTCCCATGATAGCAAGAGAGAGGCTGTTTTGCAAGGGTGATTCCTTCATTTTCAGATCGGAACGGCCTTACTGATCCTCCCGCTGCTGTAAAATTCGCTCTCCTTCGAGTGTTTTGGGAATATCGGCGTAAATTTCGCTGACAAATTGCGACAAAGGCCGTGTCATATTCTGTATATTCAGGCTGGCTAGATTTGACCCTCCTGCCCGGATCAAGGTTTCAGGATTTCTGGTCAGTGTATCCCAGGCACGAGCTGACTCGGCATAGAGAGACAAGGCCCGGGCGTTTTTCCTGGAGTCGCCCGTACGGGCTGCAAGACGTTCCAGCGTGACACCAAGATTATTGGCAGTTCTCATATAGGTTTCCACGAATTCGCCATAATCAGAGCGTGCCTGCGGGAAAATTATACCCTTCCGCAAGCGCTCCGCATCCAGTTGCTCCATAAGGGCCTCATAATGGGCATGGGCTATATGATAACTTTCCCGGCGAAACAGAGTATTTCCCATACTATACAGGATATTGGGATCCGTGGAATCTTCCGAGCGGGCAATCATGAACGACTGCAAGGCCTTTTCATAATCCTGCCGGTGATAGTATATATACCCGATCCTGAAGCGAACCGACGCGGTGTCCATCATCTCGGATACCGCTTTTTCATAATTGTACAGCGCAACTGACAAATCATTCGCAATAAAGTATTCGATATCGGCAAAATTCGCGTACAGCTTGCCGATTATCGGGTCCCGGGAAACACTGCGGTTTTCACGCTGCTGTTCGTAATAGGATATTGCGTCTGCAAACAATTTTTGCGCGCGAAGGTATTCCTTGTCTTCCATGCGCAATTCACCCAATAACCGGAAGGAGTCAAGACGGGCGCGAACCCTTCGGGGATTCATGCCCCGAGCCGAATCAAAGAGACGCAGAGCCTCGCTGAGCGCCCGGGAAGCGCGATCGGGATTATAATTATAGATGAAGAACCGGCCAATGTTGTAATGCGCCTCCGGAATCGACTCATCGGCCTTTACCGCCCGCTCAAGAATAGTTCGCACATCCTCTATCTTGCTCCGCAGTTCTTCGTTATCGTCACTGCCACTTTCATACCGCTTTTCCAGCAAATAGCCGCCAAGCTCGACAAGATCGCTCGCACCGATACGGGTACCCTTACGCATAAAGTGATCCTTGAGCGGAAGCACCTCCGCGAGATTATCGGTTCTGATAAAATACCGCATCATCCGCGCAAGGTAGGGGTCCTTCCGTCCATAGAGCTCGATAAGTACCGCATACGTTTTTCTGGCTTCCTCATACTTCGAGAAGTCCTCGTACGCCCAGTCAAGATAGGTGTCGCCCAAAAGCATCAGGGCATCGGAATCGTTTACGTGATGGTCCAGAACACGACGCTTGAGAACGGTTTCAGCCTTTTCATAATTTCGTAAATCGGTGCGAAGCATCTCTGCGTATTCCAGACCGGCTATCCGGTCATTCCGGAAACGATACAGAATGCGTTCATACATATTGCCGGCCATAATATACTGCTGATGGTCCCTATAGGCCCGTGCATAGCGGAAGTACCAGTGTTTCTTCTCCCACTGTTCGACAGCCTTATCAAAGTAGTCGAGGGACTGGGAGTACAACTCCTGTTCAATGGCAGCATACCCTTTCTTGTACAATGATTCCGCAACAATGGGCCGGTATACGAACATCCAGGACAAGTATGTTATACAGAACAGCAGAACCAGACCAATACAGCCTATTACCGCAACGGGAAGTATTTTGTTGAAAAAGACATAGCGCAAAGACTGCTTTTCGGCTTCATAATCGGCAAAATTCTTTTTCTCGAAATCCTTGGGAACGGGTATCGAGCGGCCGAGGGCGTCTTCAAGAGTCCGTGCGATTTTCCTGATCGGGGTACCGTCAAGAACATGATGAACGATCTCCATTTTGTGAAGGTCGGTCCCAATGTCCTTCGAAAGATACTCCTCAATCGCAATACGCACATTCAAGGGATAATGGGATAAAAGCGACAGAAATTCCTCGAAGTCCTGCTCGGAAATTTCCATCGATATTTCTTTTTTACCGGTCTTTCTTCCTGTTCCGTCCGCTCCTCCCGGAGAACCTTTTCCCGGGCCGGAAGTGAAATCCGAAAATCCGGGGATATGAAATTCGTCATCCTGATCAACACTTTCAATAGCAGTCTGCAAAAAGTCTTCATCAAGGACAAAACCCTCAAAACCGTCGGGTTCTGCTGCCGAAGCGGAATCTTCTTCGGGTATTTCAAGGTCGTCCGGAATGGTAAAATCTTCGAAACCCGCCGAAGAGGTAAAACCGCCGGGTTTTCGGGGTTTCTCCTCGAACTCGGGGGTAAAATCTATCTCATCAAGGTAATTTTCAGCTGCAGGCGCAGATTCTTTAGTCGTTGGGGGAGGGAAAAGACTGTCATCGAGGTCAGACATGAGAGGGGAACGATCTTCGTCACCCGCATTATCATTCAGAAGACTGTCAATTCCCGTCATCGGGTCATCAGACGTGGAACCGAAATCGGACGGAAAATCGGGAATATCGAAGGAGTCACTCTCGCCGGATAGATCGCTGGCGCTTTGTGCCATGTCATTGGCAAAGCCCGCCAGTAAATCCTCGGGAACGCCAAACGAATCCTCTTCAGGGAGGCTGTCCTCGGCCACCTCATCAAGCGCTGCTTCTTCTATTTCAAGTAATTCGCTGTCCGGGGATGTGTCTCCATAATCGGGAAGTTCAAAACCGGACAGATCCTCCGGTAATAGTTCCTCTTCATCCCCGTCAGAGGTAGATGCTTCCTCCATGGTCTCCAGAAGATCCTCCGGAAAGGAGGGTGTTCCAAAATCCGAGTCGTCAAAGGTTTCGGGTGTGTCCAGGCTGAGGGAGTCCAAAATGGAGTCAAGCGTATCAGCGGAGGTTTCTTCAGTCTGTTCAGTGTCGCCCGATACACCTGCATCTCCAAAATCGGGAATCTCTACAGGCTCGGGTTCCTCTCCGAAATCAGGTATCTCTACCGCATCGGGAATCTCGTCGATATCTGCGTCTTCAACCACCTCGACTGATTCGCCGGGGATTACTGCTTCGCCCGGGGCGACTGCCTCGCCGGGATCTGGATTATCAAGAAGGGATTCAAGGGAAAATTCGGAAGAGTCGGACGGAGTCTCATCCCCCAGCGAGGACAAGAGACCGTCAACATCAATATCCGCTGAGGCTGCGGAAGCTGTATCAGGCAGGGGCAATTCCTCATAGATTTCACCCCAGGAAGCGGTTACTTCCCGTTCATTGCCGAGTTTACTGAGTTCGTCCCTGAATTGTGTTAGTTCTGTAATTCCCGGCATGGCATCCCTGATTAGCCCGGGGTACATCCCACCAGCGGTGTTTGTGTACTCAGTTATCCGGTCTGTTTTTTGGCAGAAAGCCGAAACACCTGCTGTAAGGTTTTCCGCATCCTGTTGATAATCGGTTCTTTTTATGCCGTACTTTAGCAGCAGGTATGCCTAAAGATTCTGAAGCATTTTCCGATAAAAGTAAAGAATAACCATGAAACAGATATCAGCACTCGTTTGGATCATCCTTTTTTTTCTGCCGGCTGTCCTGGCTGCCGATTCGGATGACCTTGTCAGAAATGACTTGATCGCGTCAATATCCCGTGCGCGGGAGCCGGTTGTCTCCGGTAAATTCGCCGTATTCACTGCCGACGGAAACATCCGGCACGCAGGAGTTGCGTTCGAACACGAAAATTTCTCCCGTATACACAGTTTCAAGAGGCTCATCCGCCGCGACCTGGACGGGAAACCAACAAGCGAAGTACTGTTTTATATTCTCGACATTCCGCCCCTCATGACCTCTCTCAAGTACCGCATGGTCATTGACGGACTGTGGACGACCGATCCCCATAATCCTCTCACGGTGTTCGACTATGTTCAAGGTTTTCACCTTTCAAGTCTTCCCGTTGACTACTATGAGGTATTCCAGACAAACAATGTATCTGATGGTCTCGTGCGCTTTACCTGGGAAGGGGAAAGCGGTAAAACGATTCGCCTTGCCGGTACCTTCAATAATTGGGACCCCTTCATGTATGAGCTTACCGAAACAGTGCCGGGTAAATATGAAATCCGGCTGCCCCTGCCGAGGGGCAAGTGGCTGTACGCCTTTTACGACGGAACCAGGCAACTACCGGATACAATAAACCGCGACCGTGTCTACACAAAGGACGGACGAATTGCGTCCGTCATTACGATTCCCTGAACATACTTCCGGTACCGCACCTGATGGCATTGTACGCGCCATTGTATATCCCTTCCCCTTTGTTCCGGACAATATGGGCGCAATACATTTTTTGCAGGTCATCATCCTCTATCAGCAGCTTCAGAGTCCTATAAAGTCCGGTTGTTGACGCCGTCTCGATCGTGCCGTCTCCAATTTCAGAACCGCGTATCGCACCCCAGGCTTCATGTCGCCCTACCCGCTGTATAAACAGTTTGGGAACCGGATAAAAAGACAATTCACTGGGCTTGGTAATCATTACATCGGAGATGCGCATCAGAAGGTTTGTCGCATAGACCGCACAGTAAAATTCATCGTGCAGGAAAACATGTACGCCGGAGACCGGTGAATATCGGGAATCCTCGATAAATGAACGCGTTTCAGCCCACTGTGTATGCAACTGATACGTAATGCCCTCCCGGTCAAATCGATCCTGAAGATCTGCCCACCGCCCCTTATGGTCGCCCATATTGATAAAAAGGGCCAGTTTATCGCTCTCTATCGCATCGCGGCAGGTCCGTGCAATCGACGCAAACCGCTCGACCTGGGCACCCGCTCCACCCATAGTCAGTAAAAACCGCCTGGTTTGACCATCCCGCATCCGCTTCAAGCGCTGTTCACAGTCAAGCTCGATATTTGTCACAATCTCATGATCGATGTAATGACCTGTCAGGCTGATATCGGACGCGGGCATACAATGATCAAGATGCATGCCCCCACCCATCGAATGCAGGCTCCGGTAGCCCATATAGGCTGACGGTGACTGCACCACATGATGGGAGCCCTCGACAATATGGAATGCGATCGGATAGTTGTCAGGTATGATGGTCACAACCTGTTTCATGCCTGCCGCAACGGCAGCATGTCCAGTCCAGGGATGAGTCGAATAAAATGGCATATCACGCGGCAAATCGCGATAGAGGGGGACATACAAACGGGACAACGCATCTTCCTCGACAGAAAAGGTCAGTTTTTGCGCAGCCGCGCTCGTAACGTACTCCCACAACAGTTTATCAAACAGCTTTGACTTCTGCGAAATGCGCGAGCCCAGGTTATAGAGATCTTCAAGATACTTGATCGTTTTGCTGGCCGCAGTGTCCGGAAATGACATCAAATCAAACCAGTAGGGGGTGTATCCAAGGGAGTTGGCGGCCGACGCCAGGGCGATGGCCATCCTGCAATGCCCGAAGCCCATGCGAATGGTGCCCAGAATCAAGCCCTTGCCGCTTTCAATCGGTTCGGTTTCGCGCCCCGCGGGAAGAAGATTCCGGTCCCGGATATAGCGTAACGAGAAATCGTCAGAACCGGGTCCTTCCGAAACCGCAACCAGGGACGGTGAAATATCGCTCTTCCAGTCAAACTTTCGGGCGAATTTCTCGAAACGGGCGGCGGCCTTTTTGCTCACCGCGTCAGGAACCTTGTTTCCATAAATCGTGGTAATATGTGGAATCTTCATGCTCAAATTGTATGCGAGCTTTGGCGAGTCCGCCATAAAAAAACCTTATGAATTGCCTTTGCGTTCACCCGGAGGCACAAGCGAAAATTCCCTGATTTTATTAAGGAGTGTTCTTCTGCTGATGCCGAGATCGACTGCCGTTTTTTCTCGGTGCCAGGCATTGCGGTCAAGGGCCGATTCTATCGCGATCCTTTCCGCCTCCCTGAGCGTGCTCGCGCTTCCCGTCTCCCCAACGTCGTGCCGGCTAGATCCGATTCGCTCATCAAGAGACAAATCCGATGCGGTTATAGTCTCGCCTTCGCAGAGTATCACCGCCCGTTCGACAATATTCTCGAGTTCCCGGATATTCCCGGGAAAGGCGTATGCGTCAAGACGGGCAAGCGCTTCGGCTGCGAAAGTGTGGACAGGACGGCCGGTTTCCCGGGAATATTTTTGCAGAAAATACCCCGCAAGCCGTGAAATATCGCTGCGCCGGTCCCGGAGGGGTGGCAGCCTCAGACGGATTACATTCAACCTGAAATACAAATCCTCGCGAAACGTACGGGATGCAACGGCTTCTTCCAGGTTCCGGTTCGTTGCCGCGATAATGCGCACATCGACGGGGACCTGGCGCATGCCCCCCAGACGGGTAATTGTCCGGTCCTGTATAACCCGAAGAAGCTTGACCTGCATGTTCAGCGGCATTTCGGCAAGTTCGTCAAGAAACAGGGTACCGCCGCCCGCCAATTCAAAAAGCCCGGTACGGCGGGAATCGGCGCCGGTAAAGGAACCCTTCTCATGTCCGAACAATTCACTTTCCAGAAGAGAATCAGGAATGGCACCCAGGTTCACCGGAACAAAGGGACCTTCCGAGCGAGAACTGAGCGCGTGAATTTCACGCGCAACAATTTCCTTGCCGGTGCCGCTTTCTCCGGTTATCAGAACCGTTGACTGGGTCGGCGCGACGCGACGTATAACCGAAATGATTTCCCGCATAGCGGGGTCTGTCCCCAAGGATGGCCGCGCATCGGCTGAAGCCTTTCCTGCTTCCGCCAGTCTGAACAGACGGCTCACCGATATGGCGCGGGAGAGTCGCAGGGATAATTCGGCAGGATCAAAGGGTTTCACCAGATAATCCGCAGCCCCTGTTTTCATGGCTTCCACCGCGTCACGGACATCCCCGTGCGCGCTGATCATGATAACGGGAATACGCAGTCCCTCTTCCCGGAGGTGAGCAAGCAACTCAAGTCCATTCATTCCGGGCAACCGAAGATCAAGTACCGCCGCGTCATAAAAAGCAGTGGAAAGCTTCAGCAAACCGTCCTCCGCAGTCGCGGAAACCGTACAGTCAAAACCGTCAAGTGACAGATAGGTAGCCAGAGAACGGGCAAGATTGTCTTCATCATCGATTATCAATACGGTGCCACTTTGGCTGTTCTCCATGCATTTTCCCCTATCTTTATGTAGCACGCGGCAGGGTGAGCGTAAACACACTGCCGCCTCCGGGCCGTTCGCTGTATTCTATATTGCCACCGGCAATGGAGGCATACCGTCGGGCAATACTCAAGCCCAAACCGGAACCGCTTGCCTTGGTCGTATAGAAAAGATCGAATATTATCTCGCGCCGATCGGGAGCAATACCCGGGCCCCTGTCCAATACACGCAGAAAAACCCGCTGCTCATCGCCTGATACCTCGAGCGCGGTCGTACCGGCAGGGTCCGCCTCGCGGGCATTGGCAATCAGATTATCAACAATATGGGTCAACCGGAGCGGATCAATCAGGACAAAAACGTCAGTATCCGGAGCGGTCACGTCAACAAACCCCGCATATCGTTTTTTGAAATCGGCACACACCGTACGCACCTCACACCGCTCAATCCGGCCGGGAGAATTATGCAGGAATTCACGAATTCTGTCCGCGAGCAGGGCCAGCCGTTCTGTTTCATCTTCGATCAGCTTCACCTGCTCGCTTCCGGTATCGGGAACGAGGCGTTTAAGTGTCGCGCACTGGATGCGGATTACGCCAAGAGGATTCTTGATTTCATGGGCCAGGGTTCTGGCTGCCTCGCCCAGTTGAATCAAATGCACTGTATCGCGCTCTCGGCTCCGGTAGCGGTCCAGCTCACGGACCATACGCACGGAGGCGATCACTACAGCCAAAAAAAGAATGAAAGAAAGTAACACTCCCAGGATGACCAGACGCATCAAGCGAACCGGACGCGACACATCACGTTCTATCAGAACGATCCGGTTAAAACGCATCATGTCCGAAGGTTTCCGCGGCATTCGATGCTGCGGAGCATCCATGCGATGAGGGGGAAGAAAACCGATTCGCCGCACAACGCGCAAGCTGGAGCCGATAAAACGCGAATAACCCTCCGACTGCAAATCCTCCATGGACAATCGCTCGGGAGCCATACCCCACCTGTACACCGGTGTTCCGGAAGATCCGTACACGGCAAAACCGGTTACGTCGGACCATTCACCCGGTTCCGGTGCTTCTCCCATAGAAAACCGGTCCATCAAAACGGTCAGGATCTGGTATGAGCGATATTCCATCTCCGCACGCCTGCGGCCCGTTTCCTGCCGCACAAGCAAAAGAGCCGTGCTGAAAGCTATCAGCACGGCAAAAAAAACGAGCGGAAGAAGGACGCGTTCTGTACGTATTTTTTTCATGGATACACCAGTGTACCCCGCCCGCGGGCGGGGTGCAAGCTTACCGACGATTTCCGCCGCGCGGCGCGCCCCTGCCGGTTTGATCGTCCCGATCAAACCGGTTCCGGCCATACCCGTTGTCAGCTCGACCGGCAAAACCGCCTCCCCCACACACGCCCCGGGGGAAATCCAGAGTCTCAAGGGAAAGCTCCTTCCCGTTTACCCATACCCGGGAGGGAATCAAAAACTCATACCCCGCCTCTTCGGCAAGGGCAGCCCCCCGGCCCATTCGCGCGCCCATGTCACGGGATATTCCCTCTACACGAACCGAGTCGCCCTCTTTAACACCATTTTCCCAGGCAAGCCGGTAAAACGCTCCGGGCGGCAACATCCAGCTTTTCTCTCCACTTTGTAGAACCGGAATACCATCAACGACCCGGATTGTTCCTTCAGCTTTCACGGAGTCGATTCCGCCGGAAGCAAAAACCGCCGCTGTAAAACAGCTTGCCATCACAAACACAAGTATCTTTTTCATGTGTCTCTCCTTGCCTGTATACAAGCAATTACCGTGCCAACTTGTTTTTATGCCAATAAGTCCCATGAACTACCATTTATCGCGTATTTCAGTGTCTCCATACGTTTTTTCTGTCCAAAAGGGGGTATACTTTTCCCATCCCCGGGAATTATTTTCCCATAGCATACGAGTGAAAATTGACAAAAGGGAGAATTAGGACTGATACTGTCATATATAAATATGCGTAGAAAAAAAATAAACATTGATATCGTTGCTTTTTCTCTGGCGGTCGTCTGTATTACCGGATGCTTTCTTCTTGCCTATACGCCCCGTCTTGAACACGATACGCGGGGAATATCGAATATCGCCTTGTACAAGGAAGTCGGAGATACGGCTCTTTTTTCCGAGGTATATAATCTGCGGGACAAATTTCTTTCACACCCCAAACCAACCATCTACAGTGAACGGACAAGCAATGCCTTCTGGATTCGTTTCACCATAGATCCCTCCGCCGAATATCAGGATGCGAGCAGACGATACATTCATATTCCGAATGCAAGTCTGGAACAA
Source organism: Spirochaetales bacterium Spiro_09 (assembly GCA_001604385.1). Taxonomy (GTDB): domain Bacteria; phylum Spirochaetota; class Spirochaetia; order Treponematales; family Treponemataceae; genus Teretinema. Next base: position 160,541 of record LVBK01000018.1, read on the forward strand.
ATTGACGTCTTCTACCCGGACGGATCCCGAATTCGGGCGGGCAAACGCATTCCCGGCAACCAACTGGCGGTTAAAAGCAGAACATGGTATTTACCGATTCCCCATAACCTGAAAGCGGACGCTGAAGTGTACATCCGGATCAGGACGAACACCATTATGTGGGTACCGTTGTACATATCGACCACACAGGAAATGTTTAACCATACCCAAAAGGAAACGCTGCTTTTCGGTTCGTTCTTCGGCATACTCTTTGCCATACTTTTCGTCAATCTCTTCTCGTTCATCATCGTCAAAAACAAAAACTTTCTGCTGTACGTTTTTTATTTGCTGTCCCTGATCATTTACCATTTACGTGTTCACGGCTACCTGTACTTTCTTCCGATTTCATTCGACACCCTTGAACGTATACTCTGGCTCAGTCTCTGCGGAGTCGGTGTCTTCATGGTGTTGTTCTCCATATACTTTCTGGAGCTAAAGAAACGCGCTCCGCTCATGCGTATCGTCCTCTATTTTTGCGCTGCCCTTTTTCTGCCGCAAACCCTGTTGGGACTTTGTCTGCAAAGCTATTGGGCGAACCAGTTCGCCTATGTGACCGGTTTTATCATTCCGCTTTTAATAATCACCACCACCGCCCGTATGTATTTTCAGGGCCACCAGGAGGTGCGCTACTATCTTCTGGCTTGGGCAGCCCTGTTTACCGCGACCCTTATCTGGTCGACAGCAGCATACGCGGAAGCCCAAATCCCCGCAAATTACTTTTTTATAGCAGGAACGACTATCGACTCGCTCCTCTTCACGCTCGCCATTTTTGACCTGATTCGCAAGCAGCTAAGCGACCGGCAACAGGTTCTGGAGCGGGAAAAATATTATCAGGACCTGTCCCGAACTGATCCCCTGACCGGCTTATACAACCGGAGATATTTAAACGAGATTGTCAAAAGGCTGGAAGCGGACAGAGAATTGCCGGAAAGCTCGGCAATGATCATGATTGACCTGGACAATTTTAAGGAAATTAACGATACGCACGGTCATTTGACCGGAGACATTATCCTGACGAAAACAGGGACCAAAATCAAACGCCACATCAGAAAGAGCGATATTGCGTGTCGATACGGCGGAGACGAGTTTCTCATTTTTCTGCCCGGTGCCCATGCCCTTGCCGCAAAAACCATAGCGGAAAATATCCGGAACGATGTCATAGCCGATGCGGTATTCTCGGAAAAGGGCGAGCCCGTCTATATCACAATCAGCATCGGTTTGACGGAGAACCGTCCCGGCGACTCATTTGACGGCCTGTTTCTCCGCGCTGACGCCGCCCTCTATCAGGCAAAGAAAACAGGCCGGGATAAAATCGAGGTACTGTAAGAGTTATATCGGCCGGTATTCAAACCAATCGACATCGGTTACCGCCGTTGAAGGCTCTCCGTTGGAACTGGCGAACACGCCCAATACCGTGCCGACAAAACCGCCTGCCCGTTCGGTCGACAATACCGAAGCATCGATTTTTGACGCAAGACACCGCGCTGTTCCACCCGGGAGGGACCAAAAGAACGAAAGGGAAAGCCCGTCGCAGCGGCAGGCCAATTCCAGGCGACAGTTCTCGTCCCGACTGAACGGCAGGGGACATTCAGCGATCAGCCGGTCAGAGCTGCCTTCCGCACACATCAGTCGAAGAACACGCTCTTTTCCCGCAACGGCGAATTCCAGCCGGTAATGCCAATCCTCTGCCTGAAGAAGCGCAAGCCCTGCGGTATCTCCCTCTTTTCGGGAAGAAACCTCAAACAAAGACCGTATAACCCACGAATGATGTTCCTGACGGCGTCCGATAAAGGAGACAGGTGCAGTGCCGTGCAGAGTACCCGGCAAGTGTCGAAGTCTCAAAAATCCGGGTCGCTCGCTCAGGCTGTATACAGGCTCGGCCGGTGTTCGCAAACCAAGAAATCCACGCGGCAGTACAGACCCGTCAAAATGTTCACAGGCCGGAAGCGGCAGGAAACTGTCGTGAGAAGCAATACTGTCCGGGACCTCTCCCGATTCGGCAAGTAAACCGTCAGGCGTATCAATGCAGGGCCAGCCATCTTCCCATCTGACCGGGGCAATAAAGGTCTCTCTGCCCAGGAGCGAGTATCCCTGCATCGGACGGCTTGCCAGAAGCACCATAAACCAGTTTCCCGAGGAGTCGTCAACAAGATCGGCATGTCCTACATTGACCACTTGCGCTGATTTACCCAGATGACGGTGCGTCAATACCGGGTTTTTCCGGAAGCCTTCCCAGGGACCGGTTAAGGCCGGGGATCTGGCAATACTGACCGCATGGTCAGGACCGGTCCCGCCCTCCGCGATGAGCAAATAATACATGCCGTTGATTTTATAGACGTGAGGCCCTTCCGGCCACACACAGTCCCGCAGCGCTCCACGCCACAGACTGTAGGTCTCTCCGACCAGGCATTTTTTCTCTACATCAAGGCGTTGAACCCATACTTCCCAATTTCCCGAATAGGCACAACCTTCCGGAGCCGGACGGGTTCCCACATACCAGGCGCTTCCGTCATCGTCAAAAAAGACCGACGGATCAATACCGATGGCGTCAGGAAGCCACACCGGATCGGACCAGGGGCCTGCGGGATCAGTTGCGGTCACATAGAAATTTCCACCGTTATCAATATTGGTACAGGTTACGTAAAAAGTTCCCTTGTTAAACCGTATTGAAGGGGCAAAAAGACCGCGGGATATACCGGCGCCTTCAAAAGAAAGCTGATCGTTTCGATCAATGACATGTGAAATCAATTCCCAGTTGACCAGATCACGGCTGCGGTGAACCGGAATTCCGGGTAAATAGGCGAAAGTGGAATTTACCAGATAAAACCAGTCTCCGACACGACAGACGGAGGGGTCCGGATAAAAACCGCTCAGTACGGGATTTGTGTAGTGCATGTTATCATCTCCTTTTTTCTTCAATACACACGATACCGGCCCGACAGGGCAAGCAGAGAAAAGAAATATAAACAATTATCGTAATAACGCCGCTCTCCTGTACGGGGAGGCGTATTCCAGAACAATGCAATTGCCCTGTCCCGTACCGGTCCGGGACTTGCCGCCAGAGAGGCGGCAGCGTTGGTGGCAATCAGGCCGACAGGATGCAGACAGGCAAGATCGAGCGGCGTGCCGTCAATTCGGTACGATCTGTAATCGGCACTATCCTTTCCGTCAAAAAAAGACTGAATACGGTCAGCAATCGCGGTCAAGTCGGGACGAGGTCCGGACCATACTGCTTCCAGTCCGATATTTGCGGCAACACGATACGAGTCACTGTAAAAGTCTCCATGCCCATTGAAAAAATTGGGACTACCGTCATAATTCGCATATTCAGGGGCTAGTCCGGTTTCGGGATGACACGCCTTGGGCAAGAATTCCCGGCTTGCGGAGGCAGCCTTTTTCCAGAATTCCCGGTCTTCGGGATAAGCCCGTTCGGCAAAAATGTCGTAAAAGTGCGGCAAGTGATAACTGGGGTCGGTAAAGTCAAGATCGGGCACAAATTTAATCTGATAATTATCCGGATTCCACATGGGGACTCCGACCCCATCCTCGCCACGGTGTACGCAGGTCTTCAAAAGATTTTTTGCCTGGGTACTGTAATCAAAGGGACTGGAACCGTCGCCCCAACGGGATGAGGCAAAGAAAAGAGCAAGAGCAAAAAACTCTTCCCCGTCAGGAGCGGGCCCATGAGCGTTTTTGGTTCCGTCAGTGCCACATGACCAGGCAAAATATCCTGCGTGCTTCCCTTCGGTCATAAACATGTGCTTCATCGACCATTTCCACAACCGGTCAAACACATCCTTGCGGTTCATTTGAACCGCCATCATCATGCCGTAACTCATACCCTCCGTACGGGCATCAAAGTTTCCGGTATCCATCATGTATCCTGTTTCATCGTCAGACTCGAAATAAAACCGGTCAGGAGATTCAGGATCGAATATTGAATACCAGGTGTCCTCTATTCTCCGATCAATTTCTTCAGGTGAATAACCGTACTCTGCAAGCAAATTCATATTATTGACTTCCTTATTCATTATTGTACAACCGGTATAGCCCGGTCAGCGAGTGAACGACATAAAATAGGGGACACACACGTCATGCCATTCATGGGCGTCAGCGACCTGGATATACAATTTGTCCAGGACCGCACGGAACCGAAGATGGTCGATCCGGGACTCAAGGGTTTTCCACTTCTGCAACATCGACTCCGCTTCCGCAACTCCACGGGCATATCGGGCAACCAGCTCATCCTGCAAAGTTTTTCCCGTTGAAAGAATGTGATTCCAGGGAACATGATGAAACCACAAAAGATACTTTTCCGGACACGTCTTCAAGTCATTGAACATGTCGGCAACGGGAGGATAGTACTGATCCACTGCGGCAGAACCCGTGCGGGTGCGGTCAAAACCAAGTCCCTTTTTATCTGCACGATGATAATACGTGCACCGCCAGTCCTCACGCTCTCCCGCGTCAAAGGCAGGATCAGGCCCGTAATGATGACCTTCTTTCATTATATGATGCAGACAAAGGGGTGTCATGTAATCGATACAAGCCTCCCAGGAACGCATCATGATATCCAGAATGGTTTCTACCGTTACAGGGTCATTACCCCAGGTAGCCAGTATCCATTCCCGGGCAATCTCTTCACTGGAGAGCGAGCTGTTCCAGCACAAACGGCCGAAAGCATACCAATTCATGGGATGGAAAAGGCTGCCGCACCAGTTAGCATAATTACCCGTATTTGATACGGCTGCAATGCCTGCAAGATACTTGTTGACCGTGGATCCGGGACCATCGGCATGAGTATCGAAATCAAGTATTTCTTTCCACATGGGAGCCAAATATACCAGATGGTTTCCCTGACCAAGATATTCCTGTGCTATCTGGAATTCCATGTAAACATCGGTTTTTCGCATTGCGCCAAAGAGAGGATGAACAGGTTCGCGCGGCTGAAAATCAATCGCGCCATTTTTAACCTGTACCGCGACATTTGCCCTGAATTCACCATCATGGGGCATAAAATTGGCATAGGCTTTCTTTGCGCGGTCATTTTCACCATGTCCATAGACGAAGGCTCTCCAAATAACCCTTCCACCAAAGGGCGCAAGCGCCTCGGCAAGCATATTCGCCCCATCGGCGTGACTGCGACCGTATGCAAAGGGGCCCGGCTGTCCCTCGGAGTCGGCCTTCACCAGAAAACCGCCAAAATCGGGAATAAGAGAGTACACTTCAGCAGTTTTATCTTTCCACCACTTGATTACAGCAGGGTCACACGGGTCGGAAGTCGTTAGATCGCCGATAAACCGGGGAGAACCGAAATTTACCGATAAATATGTCACAAGGCCCCATGAACGGAAAACATCCGCAATGGCGCGAACCTTTCTCAGATACTCGGTAGTCAATATCTGGGGTTGCGTATTAACATTGTTGAGTACCGTTGCATTCAGACCGATAGACGCCATGGCACGCGCATAGTCTGTGTACCGGGAGTCTACCCGGTCAGGCAGTTCACCCCACTTCCACAAGGTCTTTCCTGCATAGCCCCGTTCAATGGAACCGTCCAGATTATCCCAATGGTCAAGCATGCGGACCGGACAGGCCGGCGAATCGGTCACATCCAGGGTGGAAATATCCTCCCCCCGCTGAAGAATCCGCAAAAATGAAAACACCCCATAGAGCGTACCGCTGTCCGTGGAACCGGCGATAATAATGGTTCTTCCGCACGCATCGGCCTTTCCCGAAACAATTCTGAACCCGTCCTTCGCGGGAAGCGCGGTTCGTGTAAAACAGGGAAGCATTGCGGCAATATCGTCAAAACGGCCGATAAGCAATGAGGGAACCGACGTGTTGTATGCACTGGAAGATGAAAGCCGCTGCAGGGGAACATCAGGGCCGACAAGAGACGCAAGAGCGCGGCTGCACTCGGAAGCAACCGAATCGAGCAATGCCGATTCTCCTACAATCGCTACTTCCTTAATGTAATCCCCATAGGATTGAGAAAACGCTGTCTTGCATCCTTCGTAGGCAAGCCACAGAAGATAGCCGTCATCATTCTTTGTAAATGTCATATTGTTATTTCCTTTTTAACAGGTTTCGAGGCACCGTGAACCACCGCACAGGAATGAGGCGCGGCATCTGATACGATAATCGACCAAAGGCCCCGTGCAAGAGTTGATTCGCCTGACTCCTGTACCACCGAGAAAGCAGTCGCATCAAGCGTAAATTCTACAGTCTGCGATGAACCTGCCTGGATTGCAACCCGGGAAAAACCGCGCAAGGAATACAGCGGTTCTTTTAGTGTACGGTCCTTTCGCGAGAGGTAGAGCTGCACGACTTCTTCAGCATCCCGCGTTCCGGTATTGCGCACCCTTACCCGGACGGTTACGAAAGCATTGTCAGAAACCGTGCCGGAAACCTCCAGTGCGTCAAAGCGGAACGTTGTATACGACAAACCAAACCCGAACGGCCGGTACGGTTCTTCTTCCATAAAGCGATAGGTTCTTCCCTGCATGGAGTAATCCTCATAGGGAGGAAGCTGTCGGGTTGATTGAGGAAAGGTCAAGGGCAAATGACCCGAGGGCACTACATCCCCAAAAATGATATTGGCAACAGCATTACCTCCCTGTTCGCCGGGATACCAGACAAACAAAACGGCATCGGCAATCTCTTCCGGGATAGCAATGGGACTGCCACCGGTCAGAACCAGCACAATCGGTTTTCCCCGTTCGCTGAGCGCCTTGAGATATCCGAGCTGCCATTCGGGAAGTTCTATTGTATCGCGGTCGCCTTTACTGTCACTGGCTATCGCGTCGCCTTCTTCCCCTTCCATCGCATTATCAAGGCCGAAGACCGCGATGACAACATCCGCCTGTTCAGCCATACCGACCGTCCAGCCCATGTTCTTGTTTTCATCATACATCATACATCCCTGATGATAATCCATCGAAATTTGCCATTTTTCGGAAATTTTACCGGTCAAACCCTCAAGAATGGTAACAATACGGGGACTCAAGCCATGATAATTTCCGGTCAGGGTATGCAGATTCGCGGCACCGGGACCAATCAGAAGAATCTTCTTTTTTGAATCGTCAAGCGGCAGAAGATTGTTCCGGTTTTTCAGCAATACGATAGATTTTTCCGCAGCTTCGCGGGCCAGATCAAGATGTTTTTCACAGCGTATCGTTTCTTTTCCCAGTGTTGCCCAGGGATCAGTGTCGACTGGATCAAACTGGCCAAGCCTGAAACGGGTCGAAAAAAGCCGTTCCAGGGAGGTATTGATTGTTTCTTCCGTAACCAACCCTTTTTGTACTGCCGGGACGAGTGCCGGATAACAGCTTCCACAGTTGAGATCACAACCGGAATTGAGCGCAAGCGCGACGGACTCTTCAACGGTCGACGTCACCTTGTGGTACAGGTGGAAGTCCCGAATCGCCCAACAATCGGAGACGACATGGCCCTTGAACTGCCAGCGGCCACGAAGAATGTCCTTCAGTAAATACGCGCTTCCGCAACAGGGCTCGCCCAAAGTCCTGTTATACGCACCCATCACTGTCTCAACTCCGGCCTCCACCAGGGCCTTAAATGCGGGCAGGTAGGTTTCCCATAAATCCTTCTGGTTTACCACAGCGTCAAATTCATGCCGTAACCGCTCGGGTCCCGAATGAACGGCATAATGCTTGGCGCATGCGGCAATTTTCAGTCGTTCCGGATGATCCCCCTGCAAGCCCTGCACACAGGCAACGCCAAGGCGGGCTGTCAGGAAGGGATCCTCTCCATAGGTTTCCTGACCTCGCCCCCAACGGGGATCTCGAAAAATATTGATATTGGGAGTCCAATAGGTCAAACCATAGTAGCGGGAGCGAACCCCGCGTTTTGAGGCTTCGTTATACTTTGCGCGGGCTTCATCGGAAATGGCAGTGAAAACCTTTTTCATGAATTCTTCATCAAAAATGGCTGCCAAAGCGATTGCCTGGGGGAAAATGGTTGCAACACCCGCGCGGGCAACACCATGCAAACCCTCATTCCACCAGTTATACTCCGGTATTCCCAGACGCTCTATCGCCGGACTGACATCCGATAATTGAGATACTTTTTCTTCAAGGGTCATTTTGGAGATAAGGGCTTGTATCCGGTCAGCATTCATCATGGCTTACTCCTTATAAGTTGAAGTTTCCCACAAATTACACGGATTTTCCATAAGGCATTTGCCCTAGCACGGCTCTTTCAATGAAAAGGGCCGTCCCCGCACAGCGGGAACGGCCCAAAACCAATCCGGGGGATTAGTGCCTATCAGCGAAGTCCTTTTACCTTGGAAGGATCGACGATTGCCCAGAAGGCAGGCTTTGCCTGGAAACGGGTATCGAAGAGCAGGGGGGCATCGGTTCTACCCCGAACGGGGAAGTCATTCAACCAACTGGTATCATCCGAGGGGCCCCAAATCATGACAAGGTCAAGCTGGCCTTTCTCTGCGGCAGCCTTGTAGACAGCAAAAATATCCTTGTATCGCTGAGCCTGAACAAGAAGATCATTGGCAGTGGGCGTCCGTTTTGCATCATTGGCGCTTGCATATATGGACATATCCATTTCCGTGATAACAACCTGAACACCAAGCGAGGCAAACAGATCGATAGTTTCCTTAATCTCCGCAACCGAGGGTGCGGTATTGGAAATATGCATCTGGATACCGACTGCATCAACCGGAACCTTTGCAGCGAGCATTTCCTTTACCAGATTGTACATATCCTGCCGTTTGCGCTTGTCGCTTTCCAGATTGTAGTCATTGATCACAAGCTGTGCATACGGATCGGCTTCACGGGCCCACTTGAAGGAGTTGAAGATAAATTCCTTACCAAGGATATCGTACCACAGAGAGCCTTCCGCAGCGGTACGGAAACCGCCCTTGTCGGAAAGAACCTCATTAACAACGTCATACGATTCTACCTGGCCCTTATAGCGCTTTACGATTGTCTGGATGTGGGTTTTCAAACGCTGATTCAGAAGGTCCTTTGACACGCGCTTGTTGGGATCCTTGGGATCCTGCATCAACCATGCGGGTGCCTGCTGGTGCCACTGGAGCGAGTGCCAGCGAACACGCATACCGGTAAGCATACCGAATTCGACGATGCGGTCAGCATCACGCCACTCAAACTTGCCTTCCTGCGGCTGGATTGCATCCATCTTGTGGGCATTTCCTGCAACCAGGGCATTGAAATGCTTCATGATGAGCTGGGCTTTCTGCTGCGACGGATCGACTTCATCGGGATTGACTGCTGTACCGATGCTGAACCAGTCATAGAGGGTGTCACCGAGGTTGGGAATATCCAGCTGTACCTTGGGTTTCAGGGCAGGATCAAGCTTGATAAACTCGATTTCATCTACCCAGAAATCAATTTTATCATTGTCGGTAACCAGATCATCGGCTTTATACGGAAGTTCGAAATACACCCAGATATTTTTCTGGGTAGGATCGGCACCGACCGTATATTCGCCCTTTATCTGTGTCCATTCGCCTTTCTTTGCCTGGAAAGAAAGGATATTCGCATACTTGTGCGCTTCATTGGGGTCCTTGAAAGAACGCTCGACGCTGAAAGTAAACGCCTGGTTTTCAGGGCCCTGGTTGTAATATATCCATCCGGAGAATGCATAGACATCTCCCGCTACCGCATTGTCGGTCAACAGGTGAATCGGTCCATGCCAGGTCTTTGTCCGGTTGGTAATCTTGAGAGACGCAGAGCCGACCTTTTTCACCGCGGTATCGATAATCAGCTTTTCTTCCGAGCCCGGGTGCCCGCGGTGGGCCCAGCCACCAACCTTTCCATCATCAAAGGAATTCTTGATTACGGTGACATTCTTGAATGTCTGTGCCGACAGGATTCCGCCTGCAGCGACTAACAATGCAAGAAGCACGAACAGCATTTTTGTCTTTCGCATGTAACTCTCCTCCTAATTTAACCTGGCAAGCCAGGGCTTCGTTACAACTTGACTAACGGAACAGCGTGTTTCCGGTAATCACTTTATTCTTTAACGCCACCGACATTCAAACCGGTAACAAAGTGGCGCTGCATGAACGGATACACGACCAGAATGGGTGTCGCGGCAACAATAGTGATTGCCGCACGGATACTGACCGGAGTGACAACGCTCGAACTGTAGTCCTGCCCCATTCCCATCGCACCTACGTCGGCAGCGGTTTTTGACTGCTGCTGGCTGGCCGAAAGGAACTTCATCAATTCATACTGCAGTGTGCTCAGTTCCTGTCGTCCGGAAGCAAATATCATGGTGTCAAACCACTGGTTCCAGGCATTGACCGCGACAAAGAGCGCGATGGTTGCCAAAACAGGCTTGCACAGGGGAAGCATTATCCGGAAGAAAATCTTGAATTCACCGGCGCCATCGATACGGGCCGATTCCACCAAACTGTCGGGGATACTGTTCATGTATGTCCGTACAACGATGAAGTTGAATGCACTGACAAGGCCAGGCACGATGTACACCGCAAACTTGTTGATAAGGCCGAGGCTTCTGATCAAAAAGTAGTACGGGATGAGACCCGCGCCGATATACATTGACAGAACCAGGATGAAAGTAAATTGCCTGCGCAAGACAAATTCTTTTCGTCCCAGAGAGTAGGCAAGCATACTCGTCAAAAAAACGCTCAATACAGTCTGAATAAGCGTACGCGCAACCGAAATGAAGAACGCATTATAGATAGTACCTGAAGCAAAAACAGCCTTGTAGTTCTGCCAGGTAAACCGGCGTGGCCATATGGTCAAGCCACCCCGAACGGTGTCGGTTGCATCATTGAAAGAAACGACTATGGTATTCCAGAACGGATACAGGGTAATGAACATCAGGAACACAAGAAACAGTGTATTTACCGTATGGAACACCCGATCCTCGAGCCGTGCCCGAAAGTAATAATTTGCGTATTTGCTTGTCATACCAGTCGCTCCTCTCCCATTCGCTTGGCCAGCCAGTTGGCAAAAAACAGCATGCTGATATTGACTACGTTCTTGAACATACCGGCCGCGGTAGCAAGCGAGAAATTCCCCAGGTTCAAACCATACGACAGGACGTAAATATCGATTGTGTCGGACACATCCTGGATCAAACCGTTTCGTAGCAGATATTGCAACTCAAAACCCGCATCGAGTATTCGGCCGATGCTCATAATCAGCAATATCATGACCGTCGACTTGATACCGGGAAGCGTTATATGCCACATTTTCTGGTAGCGATGGCAGCCATCGATCTCTGCCGCCTCGTAGAGAGTCGGATCAATACCGACAATTGCCGCCAGGTAGATAATGGTATTCCATCCTACCTCCTTCCATACATACGTTCCGCCGACTATACCCCAAAAATATTTGGGCTCGCTCAACCAGAGTACCGGCTCCTCGATCAAACCCAGATACATGAGAAAATCATTGATGGCACCATTCTCGGTCGACAACATCGACGCAACAAGTCCGGTAACAATAACCCATGACAGGAAGTGCGGAAGATACGAAACAGTCTGTACCACCCGCTTGAACAGGACTTTCTTGACCTCATTCAACATAAGGGCAAGAACAATGGCAGTCACATACCCCAGGGTCATATTGATAAAACTCATGGCAAGCGTATTACGCAAAACCTTGAGAAAGTTATCATCGGTAAAAAGAAACAGGAACCATTTGATCCCGACCCATTGCTGTTTGGCAAAGGATAATGCGGGTTTGTAGTTCTGGAACGCCATTGTCCAGCCCCAAAGAGGCACATAGGCGAAAACAATCACATACAAAACCAGCGGTGCGGACATGAAAAACAGCTGCCGCTGTGCAAAGAGGTTCTCCAGAAAGGTTTTTGGCCGGTTTTGTATCCGGATCTCGTTTGTCGTCATACTAAAAAGCTCCATTAGGCTACCCCGATACTACGTTGCGTATCGGGGTCAACATCAAAAGTAAAAGGAACAAATCCAGCAAGGATTATTGAAAGCGCCCCGGAAGCGTCACCACTTCCGGGGACTCCGCTCTTCAAGTATCAGTTCTTCGGCGACCACTTGCGGATTCGTTCGTCGATATGGTCCTGAACGTAAGCTTCGTATTCTTTCAGTCCAACCTTGGAAAGTTCGGTCACATACTCATTCCACAGGCGTTCGAACTGATTCGGGCGGGCAAGAATAATGCGGGGAAGATACTTTCTGTACAAGTCTTCCGCTTTTTTCCATGCAATCTGGGCAGGAGATCCGTCAGGAGGTGTAATCTGCCAGGCAGGGAACCATACCGGGTTGTCGGGAGGATTGGGATCCATCAGCTCTGCATAGCTGGAAACGCCATAGGCTTCGAGAACCTCACGGTCTTCGGGACGCTGTGCTGCGAGAGCTTCGGCGGGAACTTCGCCGATAGAGGTCGGCCAGCCGTCAGAGAACGCACCGGTCAGCTTGGGAGCCTGATTAAACCACTGGTCGCCCTTGTTTCTGAGCTTCCATACACCGTCTTCCTGCTGTTCCCGCTGTTCGGGCGTGCGGTACGGATTTCCGTCAGCATCCCACTGCCAGTCTTCACCCTCAAATCCCCAGTGGAACACCCGCTGGGCTTCCTCCGAAATCTGAGCTTCCATAAACTTGATAATCCGGACGGGATCTTTTGCCTTGATACTGATACCGTACCCGCGCTGGATATTCGGAAGCGGTTTGTTGCGGTAACGGGGAGTAATGCTTTCATCGAATACGATCGGAAGCGGCATCATGGTTCTGTTGTACATGTCCTGGTTGCGCAAAGCGGTTCCGGCATCCTGGAACTGCCAGTTCTGGTCATGGATTCCCAGAACACGTCCGGAAGAAAGCTTTGCCATATACTGGTCATAGTTGTCGACGAAACAGGTTCTGTCGATAATGCCCTTGGCGTTCATTTCGTTCAGTTTCTTGAACCAGCGCTTGGAAATATCCTTGTCAAGGAAGACTTCATATTTGTAGGTTTGAGGATTGACCGTTCCGTTTCCGTCGTTGGGATAACCGGCCAGGAAGTTCGGCGGGTTAATCAGACAGAACGCGCGCCAGTCATAGGTCAAAATAGTATAGCCGATGGTCGGCATGCCGTTTACGGTCGGATATTTTTCCTTGTACTTCATGATGATATCGAAATACTCATCCATGGTGGTTATTTTCGGATATCCGAATTCCTTCATGACTTCTTTCTGGATCCACAGAGCGGAATCACCATACCAGGTGGAGGTGTCGCGGTTGTCCACAATACCCCAGGCAGGAAGGGTATAGACCTTTCCGTCCGGCTCCTTCATCTTTTCCCAGGCGCTCGCATAGTGCTTTTTCAGGTTCGGTCCATATTTATCGATCAGGTCATCAAGAGGTATGAGCGCTCCGGCTTCATAAAATTTAGGACTGTCGACATTAAGAATGTCGGGGTAGTCACCTGAAGCGATCATGACACCTATCTTTTGATCCTTGACGCCGACAGCGATGTCCCAGGTAAAGGTGACATTGAACTCATCCTTCATCCATTTGAAGATCTTGTTGTCAGCAGGGGGGGCCTGATGGTTCTGCACCGAGAACACGGATAATTCTATCGGATAATTGTCGTCTTCTGACGAAACGGCACCGGCAGATCCTGACTTTTGTGAGCAGGACACGGCAAGTACCGCAAGAAACGCCAGCAAAACAAGCATTGCTTTGTTCAAGCCATTTCTCATGAGTATACCTCCATATTAGTCTTTGATAGACAATTCTAGAGGCACTACAGACTGTCCAAAATCAGGTATTTCCCCTAGACAGCACAAAGTATATGTACGGAAAACTCAGTTATTGACCCATTCAATGGCAAGCTGCCGAAGCTCCTGGGAAGAGCTGCAGTGAAGTTTCAATTTGATATGTTCCTTGTGAGTGTCAATTGTTTTGGTGCTCAGGTTCAACTTGGCCGCAATTTCAACCGTTCCCAGACCCTTTCCGATCAGGGTAAAAATCTGTAATTGCCGATCCGAAAGCTTACTGACCGAAGCGAACCAGTCCTTGCCCTCTTTCATGGCGTTGCCACCGGTCATATAGTCAAACAGCCGTTCGCGCTCGGTATCACTCAGCCAGATTTTACCCGACATGACCGTTTTTATCGCGTCAATCACTTTGGTTCCGGCTTCTTCTTTCATGATATACCCGCGGGCCCCTGCACGAAGCGCCCGTTCGGCATAATAGCGCTCATCATGCATGGAGAGAACCAGAATAACCAGATCGGCAACCCGGGCTTTCAATTCTTTAATCAGGGAAAGACCGTCTTCATCTCCAAGATTTAAATCAACAACTGCCAGGTCAGGAGATGTTTTTTCAAGCAGATCGAGCGCTTCGGAGGAATTTCTGGCTTCTCCGACAACCTCATATGATGACTGTGCGTCAATCAACTGGGCAAGTCCCTTGCTGAACAACGGATGATCTTCTATCAATATGACCTTGGTAACCGGCATAGGGTGCATACTACCATAAAATAAACAGACGGCATAGTACAAATTCCTTATTTCTGAGCGAAGCCTCTTGTTCTAGAATGGTCACAACATGCACATGTCACATAATGAAACAGGGCTTAAGGATGCTTGGTCCCATGCGTTTAGCGTCGGGGCCGCAGTCAGTTCCGAATGCCTCGCGCAAAAAGAATCAGTGCAGTTACTCACCACACATTTTTCGTCGCTGACCCCGGAGTCCGCGATGAAGATGAGCAAAATTTGGCCATTCCCGCACCGGAAATACACGGCGGAAGCGGACCGGATTTCCGGCTTTGCAAAAGAACATCGGTATCTTCTTCGGGGACATGCCTTCCTGGACAGCCTGGCTACACCGGAATGGGTATTTGAGCACGATCCGGTAAAACGGCGCGATCTCCTTGAGAACTTCATACAATATATGTGCGAACGGTATGGGGATGCAGTGTATGCCTGGGATGTCATCAACAATGCGGTATCCACAACACGGGAATCGGGACTATCCGGACGATGGTTCGAGAACGACGATGAATCATGCATCGATTTCGCTTTCCGGGCCGCACACGCCGCTTCTGCGCAGACAAAGCTTTTCTTGAACGAAAGCAACAACATTACCGGTAAAAAGAAAGAGATGACGCTGTCGCTATTGCGACGCATGCTGGATCGGGGCGTTCCAATCGATGGCATCGGACTCCATGGTCACTGGAATATAGATTATCCCGATGAATGCACACTCCGGACAGCCATAGAGGACTATGCGGCCCTCGGCCTTGACATCGAAATTACCCAGCTTGATATATCGGCGTATAAACGGGAAGAAGAAGAAAACGATATGGAATCCATTCCGGAAGAACGGGAACTGGCACAGGCACATCAGTACCGGACAATCTTCAGAATCGCATCCGACTATCCTGCGGTTAAAAATATAACCACCTGGGGAATCGCTGACAATGTACACTGGATCGGTCATTCACCGGCGCGAACTAAAAGCAACCGGGCTCTGCTTTTTAATCCCGATTTTTCTGCAAAGCCGCTTGTCCATGTCCTTATTGACATGGGACTAAACCTGACCTACTGAAATTTCTCAACGCTTCAACACTCCGGGTCCCCTGCTATTTGACCTGCACCCTCGGAGAAACCATACTTGTAATGGATGAAAGACATTGACCGCCCCTTTCTGCATGCCCTCCACGAACAAATCCTCCATGCTGTCATAAAGGAAGGAGCAAAATACAACCTCAAGCATCTTCTGTCCGTATTACGAACTCATATAGAGGCAGATACGGCCTGCCTTTTCTTTGTAGAAGAAAATCAGATACTGACAATGATCGTCGACAGCCAGGATGCTGCAGGAATTCCGTTATTAGTCGGTACCGATCTCGTAACGCTTCATACAGAAAGAATTCCCGAAAAAACAATAGTGCGGCATTCCGAGAGTTTCGGTATATACGGAAACAAAAAATTTGCATCCACGCTGACAGTACCAGTCCGAAAGAAGGGGCAACTGGTAGCAGTCATGGAATTCGGCAAGGACACCGACGATATCGATTCGGATAAAGCCGTCGAAACCGCTAAAGCGATCGCATATCTTCATACGGTATTGCTTTCAGCACACGAAGATACCCGCCGCTTCGAGGCGAACAGAAAACTGCGTGCCCTGTTTTCACAAACTGAACGCCAATTCCGGATACTCCTTGAAAACACACGGGACATTATTCTTTCCTTTACCCCGGACGGAGCACTCCGATCGATAAACGAAATTGGCAAGAATCTCTTGTGCGCCCGGCATGACATTGAATCATGCAAGTTTAACCCGGTCAGCCCCGATTTATCGTTTATTGCCAATTTGCTCAAGAACGGCACTCCGGCAAGCGATCTGGAAGTAGTGGTTGAGGATGACAACAGACAACCCCGGTTTCTGCTTGCCTCATTTTCTCCCGAAATGGACATACACAATAATCTTGTGCTCATTCACGCTATTTGCAAGGACATCACCGACAGGGTCGAGTCGCAAAAGACTCTATGGCAGGCAAATTATGAACTTTCAAAAGCACAGGAGCTTCTGGAAAAAACGCAACTACAGATGATTCAGCAGGAAAAGCTCGCCTCCATTGGCCAGCTTGCGGCGGGTATCGCTCACGAGATCAATAATCCGCTTGGTTTCATCATGAGTAATTATGAAACGCTCAAGGAATACCTTGATAAAATGACCCGGTATATTACTGAACTTGAACAACATGTTCCGGATTCTTCCCAACTGCAGAACCGGACAAGGATCATGAAAATACTCCAGAGAGAGGAACAGCTAATCAAGGATACCGACGAGGGCTTTTCCCGCATCTCGAAGATTATTCAGAGTCTGAAGGATTTTTCCCGGACAGAAACAAGAGGCGTTCTTTCATCGGTTCATATCGAGCAGTTACTGGAAGATACGCTGATTGTGTCACGCAACAGCTGGAAATATGTTGCAGAGATTAGTACAGATTACCGCCTTGATCAGACAGTGGAGGCGTATGGAGACCTCCTGAATCAGGTTTTCATGAATATCATCGTCAATGCGGCACAGGCCATAGCAAGCCAGGGACGTGATACGCCGGGCAGTATCCGGATTACGACAGACCGTGACGGTGATATGGCCCTGATTATTATAGAGGATGACGGGCCAGGACTGAGCAGAGAGGTCATCCGGAGGCTATTCGACCCGTTCTTTACTACAAAACCCGTTGGCAAGGGAACAGGCCTGGGGTTAAGCGTCTCGTATGATATCATAGTAAAAAAACATAACGGGGATATTCTTGCCGAAAACCGGATTGAGGGAGGAGCGCGCTTTATCATCCGCATACCGTTTAATCAAACAAGTCAACTGGAAACCACGGGGGAAGAAGTATGAGTGACTTTATTTTATTCGTTGATGACGAGGAAAAGATTTTATTATCCCTGGAAAGGGAGCTCGAAGAATGGATTGAAGAGAGAAATCTGCAATTCAAAAGTGCCGAAGGCGTGAATGCCGCGCTGGAGATCCTGGAAACAGAGGCAGATCGCTGCCAGGCAATTGTATCCGACCTGAAAATGCCGAACAGGAAAGGATCGGAACTGCTCCTCGAAGTTGCCAGGAAGTGGCCACACATTGGAACGATATTATTGACCGGGTTTTCCGATATGGATGAAATAAAAGACTGTATTCGGGCCGGGATATTGTCTTTTCTGCAAAAACCCTGGAACAGAGAAATTCTTCGTGCGGAATTGAGCCGGGTTATCGAGCTGACGCGACTGAGAAAAGAGCACAGCGAGTATTTTTTACGGCTTCAGAATGATTTCGAATGGACAAGGAAACTGCATAAGGAATTACTTTTAAATAACACACTCCCTGAAAATCCGGGTACCCTGGACATCGGGACCAAACCGGCTGCAGGATCTCTTGATTGCGGTGGAGACCTGATACTATCGCTTTTCGCACCGGATGGCTCGCTGTATCTGTGTTTCGGCTCCCTTGCGGTAACCGGAGTGAAAGGAACCTATCTTGGCCTAAAGATCCGCGAGGCCATATTCTTGCTGGCCAAAGAACTTCCTGAAGGCAGCGAACCCGACATATTTTTGTCCCGCGTAAATTCCTACATATACCGCAACCTTCCCGAACTTCCGGAAAACTCGCTCTCCCTCAGTGTATTTCGGTTTACCGCACACGCTGATTTTTTTTCCTGCTCACATTCCGGGGGCGAGCACTTCGCCGTTACCGACGCTTCACGCCTTGCAATTTACAGTCTTCCCTCCCCATCTATCGGCATTCAGGACGATCTTCCGTTCATCCTCAAACGCTATGCGTTCAGAAAGACCTCTACCCTGATTTTGTTTTCACGGTTATTGCTCAAATCGCCGCTCACTGCAGAGGCCTGTACAGCATCGTTAACCGAATTCGCAGAACGGCAGGAGAGCGCACAGGAGTTGACAAACCGTATCACGGAAGGCAGGCAGCTTCCCTTTGACGCAACCGTTGTCCTCTATCGCCTGGCCGAAACTGCATCCGATAATTCACCGACTATAGCGAAACACGCATAAAAAAACCGTCCGGGTATATTGCCCCGGACGGTTAAGTCAGACGAACCTTATTCCGCCCTGATCAAAAACCAGGGCAGGAATCGTTATGGTCGACTCAGTCAATAAGCATCATGACACCAAGAACACTCATGTCCTGGTAGCCCATATTGTTGTCGCTTACCCAGTTGCGGATACCCGAGCGGGTACCGGATGCATCGGCCTCGTTCACCTGGGCGTCAAAACCGATGAGGGCTTTGGCGGCAGGCTTGAGGTGGGTAAAGGGAACGGCCACTTCCACAACATAGCCGCCGGGGAAGATTCGGGAGCGTGAACGGAAGAGTTCTTCGCTTCCGCCATTGAATGAAGCCTTGTTTCGGAAACTGACACGGTACTGGGCATCATCTTCTTCGTAAGTCTTCGTTTTACCGTTATTCTGGTCAATGAAGACTTCGATTGAATCCTGTTCCCAGGGATCGCGGGCATTATCGTTCAAGAGGGCATCCTGTACTTCAAACAGAACATACAGGTATTCATCATCCCACAGGGCACGGAAGGTAGATCCGTCGAGCGTATAACCTTGCGTCTTCACATTGAGCGGAATCTTTTCTGCGGTGTCCCACAGTTTTTCGATCTGTCCGTCGATGCGGGGTGTTCCCCTCTTGGCATAGGTTACCGGAGGCAGAATCTTGAAGGTGACTGTACCATAATTTTCGGTAACCTTGTCCTGTGTGTGATCAAGATCGTTCCAGCTGTAGAAATTCTTGCCATCGGTTACGCGAAGATCGAAACCGATTTTTGAGGCAACACGACCGGCAAACGGAATATCGACAAGCGCGGTCCAGGTTTCACCGGTATCGGCCACGGCCTTGGAACGGGGAACCTTGATTACCTTGACGTTCGGTCCGACCTTGGCTTCCTTGAGGTTCTTCGGCTCGATGAAGATGGTAACTTCGTCAGAAGCATCCTTGGTTTTGTCGACTACGTTGACCAGAGCCTGGATGGTTGTGTCAGTCCAGACAAGTTTGTATGTGCCATACACCTTTCCTGCCCGGTCTTCAATAGTGCGGGCAGTAACAAAGTCCCACTTTGTATCATCGGGAGTTTTAATCAGCTCTTTGGTAGAGATAACTTCACCCTGCTTGATGCCAATGGGAAGCTTGCTCGGATCTACGATTGCCCAATAAGCCGGTTTGGCACGTAAATCTTTACCGAAGAGCAACGGATAGTTTGTGCGGCCGGCAACAGGGAAGTTGTCAAGCCAGGTACCCATGTCTGCAAGACCCCACAGGACAACCATCTGAAGATTGCCTGCATCGGCTTCTTCCTGGAACATCTGGAACAGGGCGCGATACTTTCCTGCCTGATCGAGAAGAACCTCGCGGGTTGCTTCTTTCTTGGCTTCATTACCGCTTGCGTAGACCGACATATCCAGCTCGGTGATCTGTACCTTCACGCCGAGTTCGGCAAAACGGCGAATAGCGGTACGCATATCGCTGACAGTCGGATGACCAATGCTGATGTGGGCCTGAAGACCGACACCATGAACGGGTACACCCTGTTCAAGCAGACGCTTAACCAGATTGTACAAACCGTCCTGCTTGGCTCCGGAGAACTCGATACTGTAATCGTTGATAAACAACAGCGCATTCGGGTCGGCTTCATGTGCCCACTTGAATGCGTTGGCGATATATTCCTCGCTTCCTGCAATTTGCAGATAGCGTGAATTCCGCAAGGCGCCGTCCTCGCCGATAACCTCATTAACTACGTCCCAGCTGTGAATCTTTCCCTTATAGCGGCTGACGATAGTCTTGATATGCTTTTCAAGGCGGGCATACAGAACTTCCTTGCTTGCGATTTTGGTCGGATCGGCCGGATCGCGGGTCAGCCATGCAGGATACTGGTTATGCCACAGAAGGGTGTGTCCGCGGGCAAGTTTCTTGTTTTTTGCGGCATAGTTAACCAGGGCATCGGCCTTGTCGAAGACAAACTTGCCTTCTTCGGGCTGCATATAGGCCTGCTTCATGTCATTTTCATGAACATATACATTGAAATGACGAAGGAGACCATGTTTTTCTCCGCGGGGATTGATATCGTCGACATTGATCGCGGCACCAATTGGCAGATTCTTGAAGAAGGTATGGAATTCGGGAATATCCTTCTCTACCATAGGGGGAGCTGCCGGAGGAATCCGGGTAATCTCGAGGCGGTCAATATAGAATGAAAGAAGATCGTTCGGAGTTGCCGCATCGTCGTTCTTGTACGGGGTTTCAATATAAAAACTGAGCGGGCTGGGTTCCTTGGAAACTGGCACCGAATAGTTGGTTACGATGTTACCCCAGTCACCCTTGGCAATACGGTCACTGCCTATTGTGGCGTAGGTTGCATCGATGCCGTCAACGATTCGCTGCATGCTCAGGTTGAAACTCTGGGTTTCAGGGCCTTCCTGGAACATAACCCAAACAGAAATTTTATACGATTCACCGGGAAGCATGACCTCGCTGACATCAACAATGGGTCCGTTCCAGGTAGACTTTCGTCCGCTTACGAACAGGGACTTGGTTCCTGACAGGGCAGCTTTATCCGAAACCTCCACGGTCTCGCGTCCCCGGGCGCCCCATCCGCCAACACCGGCTTCAAAATCATCCAGCAGAACAACTTTCTCTGTCAGATCAATTTCCGGCGCTTTTTCTTTCTTGCCTCCCGCCCACAAGGAACTTGTGGCTGCGAGCAGCATGAAAACACACAGTAAAGCAACAGACCGCACATGACGGCTTGCGTTTGTTTTCATGTAATCCTCCTACGATAAACTATGGTATACTTGCCAAATATCATATTGTATAGGTCGTACATTCGAATCAGATATAGGGGATTTAACTGATGGGACTGCGTAAACGCATCGCGCTCTACCTGAACAACCTTGACGAGGAATACCAGATATCGGTCTACAAGGGAATCCGGGATGAAGCCAGGAGCCTGAATATAGACCTTGTCTGCATACAGGGCGAGACGCTCAACCAATTTATGGCAGGGACGCCAAGCCCCTTTCCCTCCCGTCATTTTATGAACATGGACGGGGTTCTCCTGTTGTCATCAGTTATAGTTGACCGCGCAGGCCAGATTTTCTTGCCGAACATCCGTGACCATTTTCACAATATTCCCTGTGTCTCCATCGGTTCCCGGTTATTCGACTTTCCCTCCATAATCATCAAATCGCGGGTTTCGATGGAACAGTTGATGCACCACCTGATTATCGATCACGGGTACCGCAAATTCCTGTATATCGGCGGACCGGCAAACCACCGGGACAATATGGTTCGCGAACACGTGTTCCGCCGTTCAATCCACACCTATCAGCCAAAATTCCCTTCATTGCACGGCGATGTCGCGAATGGCGGCTTCAATGACGCCTCGGGGGCGTCCATTATTCACGAGTACATGATGAAACATCCTGACGAGCCCCTGGATGCAGTGGTTGCCGCCAATGACAACATGGCTCTTGGAGCCCTCTATGAATTGAAGGACTGCACCGATCCCCGCTGGAAACAGTGCGCGGTTACCGGCTTCGATGACATTCCGCAGGCACGGCTCGAGGTTCCCGCCTTGACAACCGTCAGGCAACCGCTTTCCAGCCTGGGAAGACAAGCCCTCCAGGCCCTCCTTGATGTCCTTGATGGCAGCCGGGTTTCAGGCGTCATCCACACCGACTCGGAGTTTGTCGTACGTAATTCCTGCGGATGCGGAAGCGAATGGGACCTGGAAAAGGAAGCAGAAACGAGAACACAGCTTAAAAGCAGGCTGGAAGCCATCCAGTACAAGGCAGCAAAATCCGAACAATATTTGCGGAATATAAGCTTCTTCGGCCAACACCTCATCACCATCCATACCATCGAGGACATGCTTGCAACACTTCCCGACTATCTGACCAGTCTCGAGGTATACACCTTTCATTTAATAGCCTTTCCGCGACAGGAACCGGTATTCCCCTCCGAGGGAGTCCTACTTTACCAGCGCGTCAACGGAACAGATTCCTTTTGGCCGGATATGAATAATGTTGTCGTATTGAAAGATTATTTCGCCTCCCTCGATTCGGGTGAAAGCGAGCGCAGCAACGAACGCATGCTCTACCATCTGCGTTCCGGAAAGGACTTTCTTGGCCTTATCTATTATTACGCGGAAGACTTTGCCCAGCCGCTTATCTGCAGCTCGGCGGCCTTTTTGAGCAATACGCTCAAGCGGTTGCGAATTCTGGAAGAAGAAAAAGAGAGATCCCGGCATCTCGAGAAGGAAGTAGAACACCGCACACGGGATCTGGTTGACACAAACAAAAAGCTCAAGCACGAGGCACGCAGGCGAATCGAAGTAGAGGCAGAGGTATTGCGTATCAGCGAGCTTGAACGGCTGCGGTTCAGTCTGGATTTGCATGATGATATTTGTCAGCGCCTTGCCGGAATTTCCATGTACTGCAAGAGCCTGGCAACGGTTCCGGTAAACGGCGAAACTATCGGCGAAATTGCTACAATGATCGATGAAACACTGCATTTGACCCGCCAGTATGCCCATGACTCGTTTCCGATGGAGCTGGATACCCTGGGCTTGCAGGATGCACTGCAAAGTCTTTGTCATGATGTCGAAAAAAACGCCGCCTGCATTTGTAATTATTCCTGGCAGGTGAGCGGTCCCTCCCCGCTTACCGGCCCCCAGGAGATCAATGTCTACCGGATTATTCAGGAAGCGCTCCAAAATGTCATTAAGCATTCAAAGGCAAGCATGGTCGATATTACCGTCATCCGGGAAAGCGATGCCTTTGTGATCAGGGTGAAGGACAATGGAGTGGGAGCGCCCCATCCCGGCGACAAACCGTATAGCTACATGGAAGATGGCGGATTACCGCAAAAGCGGAACAGACGCGAAGGCCTGGGGATGAGATCGATGCAATACCGCGCCCATCAGCTTGGGGCGGAGTATATTTTCAAATCGACGCCGGGGAAGGGCACCCTGGTCGAGATTCGTATACCGCTCAAGGAAAATCCGGAATCCCTGCTGGGCCATATTCAATAGAAAGAAGGGTTTGTAACATCGCACATGTAGTCAGGATGTACGAAAACTCCCTCGTGCCGGAGGAGCCAGGCCTTCACCTCGAGTCCAGCCGCATATCCGGTCAAGTTCCCGCCTTTGCCGACAACGCGATGACAGGGAATAAAAATGGGCAGCGGATTCCGGTTGTTTGCCATTCCGACCGCACGCACGGCCAGCGGATTTCCCACCGCGTCGGCAATAGCGGAATAACTGACCGTTTTCCCCCGGGGGATTCTCCGCAGTGCCGTCCAGACGGCACATTGGAACGGGGTCCCTTTCGGAGCAAGAGGAAGATCGAAGTCTGCGCAACTGCCCGCAAACCAGAGTTGAAGCTGCTCCTCCGCGCGCTCAAGTACCAGATAGTCCGGCAGGGATACAGCCGGAGCCACCGTACGCTCATTCCCCGTACAGCCAAACCTGGCGGAGACCAAAAAACCGCCTTCGGCAACAAGGACAAGAGACCCGACCGGTGTATCAATACATTTGGAGAGCATGACAGATTATACACCCAAAAAGGGGGAATGGCAAAAGATCCCGGTCAGTGCGGAAAATCGTGATATACTGCAGACCATGAGTACCTCAATACAACATCTTGTTGACAATATCCGATCGATCATCTGGATTGACCGGTCAAAGCTGGAATATATACTGGCCTCCCTTATCGCCGGCGGGCATGTCATGCTCGCCGATAGCCACGGTGTCGGCAAAACCTCCCTGGCGAAGGCCCTTGCGCTCTCCTTCCGTCGTACAAGTGGCGACACGAGTTCATTCAACCGTATTCAATGTACCGTCGATCTCCTTCCTCAAGATATATTGGGATACACGCGCATCGACAGCTCGAGCATGAAAATGACTTTCATGAAGGGGCCCATTTTTACCCGCTTCTTGCTGTGCGACGAAATAAACCTCCTGCCCCCAAAGACGCAAGGCAGTTTCTTCCAGGCAATGGAAGAAGGCAAGGTTACGGTTGAAGGAACCACCTGGGACCTGCCGGAACAATTTTTTCTGATTTCCACCATGAACCTGCAGGGAGCCCACTTGTTTCCCCTTCCCCTGCCCCAGCTCGACCGGTTTATGATTCAAATATCGCTCGGGTTCCCGAACGAACAGGATGAATACGAGATAATCCGGACACACGGTCAAAGCGGAAGCTGGAACACTTTTTGCCCGGTAGCCGATGAAGCCGACATAGTCGACTGGCGTTCGCACGTTGAAACAATGCAGCTTCATCCCGACGTATTGTCCTACATCGTGGCCATTGTCCGCTCGACCCGGGAAACGGGAGAACTCGCTACGGGAGCAAGTCCCCGGAGCGGCATCAAGCTGTCCCGCCTTGCCCGGGCACTCGCGTTCGTTCGCGGGGAAGAATATGTCACTGCGGATCTGGTCAAGGAACTGGCAATTCCGACCCTTGCCCACCGGCTAGAAAGTCGTGACCCGGAACGACCGGCTGCGCGGATACTTTCGGATATTCTGGAGACGCTTCCGGTTGACGGCCACGCAAAACGGCTAAAGCGGGATAAAACGGGAACAGTATGAAGACGCACCGGACTGGCGCCCAGTTCCTGCCCCTTACTATGGCCGGAACCCTTGTTCTGGCCCTGGCTCTTGGCATTTCCCTGTTTTCGGTCACGGGAAAAAACATCCCGGGAATGGTGAGCGCCCTGTGTCTCGCCGCAACTGTCGGAGCAGCAATCCTCCTGACGCGCATCGACACGGACGACAGTGCAGAACAACTGCCGGCAGCCTTCGCCCTCAAGGGCAGCGCCATACAGACCGTCACGGCAGACGGCGAGCCGGTGACCCTCGTTTGTCCGCCCGCGGCCGCTGGTATTGCCCGCCGTTACCACCTGGAATTATCCGGCAGGATATCAAGCGGCGAACGTACCGTGTATCGGGTTCAGCTTGATATACGCTTACGCGGAAATCAGGAAACACTCCACGAAATATTCCTTCCCTCAAGCGGCATGCTGCATCTTGCCGGCTATCTTTCCGTTCGGGACATGTTCGGACTTGGGCGCTTCAGAAAAACACGCATTCAGTTTTCTTCACCCGTCAGACCGTATTCCGGATATCGTTTCGGGCATCTGACCAGAGAGATAAAACCCGGAAGCAGGGAGGGAGCCGCCAGGCTTTCGGGCGATATGGAACGAATCCTGGTCAGGGATTACGCGCCGGGGGACCTTGCCCGCGATATCAACTGGAAGGCACTCGAACGGACCGGCAGCCTTCTGACCCGCATCCCGCCCGAAAGCCCCCGGGAGATCCCGCTTGTGACCATTGCGGTGGTACTGCCTCCGGCGACACTTCCGGCTGCCCTGATTCATCTCGATCACATCAGATCGCTTGCAGCCTCGTCGATAACCGACATACGCGAACAGTTCCCCGAATACGGCTGCCTTCTTATCGTCCAGAACAAAAGAATCACGATAGAAAGTACGGATGATCCGGGCCGCGCCCTCGATATGCTAGCGGAATCGGGTTTTGCACCGGGAGAACCGCTCCTTGACGGAGAGCTCGGCGCGGGAGACCGTTTGATCGGTGCCGCCGATGATCCGGTCTTTAAAAGTACCGCTTCGCGATACGCGGGCCCGGAATGCCTTCTTCTTGCCTCCCGACTGCTTCCACCTGTGACCAGACCTCAGACCGCAGAAACAACTGTCCCGATACACCGGCTCCCTCTCGTTTCCGCTTTTCCGGTCATTATGCCCGCAGACATTCTTGCCTCGACGCTCGACACACTGCAAGGAGGGAATGCTGAACAGTCGGATCCGGAGGAAAACCGCATTTGCGTCCGACACACAGGAGTGTATCTGTGAAAAAAGCGCTGATTGTATTCCGGTCATTATTACCGCTCATTCTCCTTTCCTGGGCGGCAGTCCACCCCGGGGTTATCCTGGTGTGGGACAGGGAACGCCTGTGGTTTTCCGCCGTGCTCTTCCCCCTGTCGGTTATTGCGGGCATATTGTTCAAGCCCGGCATGGGTCGCCTTCATCGACTGATGCTGTCATTCATGATTGCCACACTCTGCCTGTCAAGCCTGCTGATTTCAGGCAGCGCCGCTCACGGCCTTACGCAGGTACTCTGGATAGTCGGCCTGGTATTGACTACCAACCTCGCCTTCCATCAACGGATGGTCCGCATTCTCTACGCGGATCCCCTCATCCTTGCATGGGCTTTCTGGCGTATCGCAGGATTCTCCCGCGCCTCAGAAGACCTCGCTCACCGGAGCCTTGTTACGGGAATTGCCGGAGTTGCGGCCTTTATCCTCCTGTCCCTGATCTATTGGGCTCTGGTGTATGCGCTTGAATACCGGGTGAACAAACCCGGCAGGGAAAGACGGCAGCAAAGCTCGTCAAAACAGCTTGTACCCTTCCTGCTGTTACTTGTACTGCCGCTTCTTTTTTTTCTGTTGCCATCCCGGCTTACCGAATTCAAGAAACCGGAAAGCCTTACGCATAATCCGCTTGACGCAGGGGGCTCGGGCGGAGGCGAAGGGCTTCCCGACCGGGGTGGTTCGGACGGATTCGGCAAACGGGGCAGGGGCAATTCGGGCAACAGCCGGCAGCAAATAGTGCTGGTAATCGAGACGGCAGCCCAGTCTCTCTACCTGGCAAATTCGTACAACGAGATACTTCACCCGGTCCGGGGTTTTATTCCCGACGGTGAATATCTTCCGAACAGGCTTATCAAGGCACCCCTTCTGGAAACCTGGAAAAACCCGGAAATGGTTCGGGACGGTCGCCGGATCCCTGTGACAATGTCCATATACTCGGCCGTAAGCGCCCGCGTGGCGCCCTGGCTTCCCTGGACAATCGAACCAACCGTCCGCGATGACAGTCACTATCCGCTGCGCTACTCCTGGCGCGCAACAAGTCTCGTGTCGACTTGGGGAAGCTCGGGCGTATTTCCTCCCGCACCGGTGTTGTCAACGCAAGATGCACAAAAAATGTCCGCCCTGCTTGAATTACCGCTCGACGAGTCCGTTCGCGATCAAATAACCGGGGAGGCCCAGCGCATTGTCGGCGAGGAAACAGACCCGGGAGCGCGGATTCACCGCATTCTGAAAAGTTTTTCAAACTGCACCTACGATGCGTCCGGTCCGGATGACACAACAGTCGAAGCCATTACCCGCTTTCTCTTCGATACCAGAAACGGGGACTGTACCGAATTTTCCAACGCCGCCGCCCTGCTCGGCCGGGCGGCGGGTATACCGGCGCGGGTTGTTACCGGATATGCGGCAAGAAAAGAACTGCAAACGCCGCGACACCGGAGCGCATTGCTCGAGCTTCGCAGCCTCTTTCCGCCGCTTGCACGCACCGATCCCGATAAACTGATGCTGGTAACAACGGCTCACGCCCATTCCTGGGTGCAGTTCTGGATAACCGGCGCCGGTTGGGTTGATTTTGAAACAACGCAATACGCCATTCCCCCGGAAACCTCCGATGACCCGAATTCCCGGGATATCGCGTTGCCACGCTTCGAAGACCGTTCGGGAGCGAGAGGGAATCTACGGGATATTTTCAAAGCTCTTTTATACATCCTGCTTGTAGTACCCGCGCTCGTTATCCTTCTGTGGTTTGAACGGGTTATACGCAGAGTTTCACTGCTCGTTCAATCGCGCCGACCGGGAGAAACGGGAACAAAGGCCCGCTTTGCCCTGTTTTTATTTGCCCTTCGCGCGCGCAAATTCCGGCGGAAACGGGCGGAGGAAACCGCACGGGAGTACGCCGCCTCGTATGCACATGCGTATCCCGAACTGACCGACATTATGGAGCAGTATACCCGTGCCGTATTGCACCCCTCGGCCAGAGAGCGCCGGGAAGCCGACCGGGCATTCAGGCTCGAAGCAGACAGGTTTTTGGCACGAAAACGGGGATTCGCAGTATTCATTCGAATGGTATTGTGTATCTCGGTTGTGCTCTCTGTTTCCTGTACAAACGGTAATTGGACAACGTTCAGGGGCGACGGCGGCAGCGGCCGCTCAAGCTCGATCATACAGCCTCCGGTCGCCATCCGCTGGAAGCTGATGCTATCGGAACATACCGGAAGGGACCGGTTTTTCAACCAGCCGGTCATTTACGGAAACACTATATATTTCGGCTCATCTGACGGGAATTTCTATGCCTTTGATCTGACAAGCGGCTTTATGGACTGGACAATCCGCACCGAGGGACCAATCAATTCGGTACCCTACGTCGACAAGAAAAATGTCTATTTTGGCTCTTCTGACGGCAGAATCTACTGTGCAGACCGTAAAACGGGAAACCTTCAGTGGATACAGCAAACAGGAGGTGCAGTCAATTCGACGTTTGCACGATATGGCAAGAACATTCTGGCAGCCTCCGATGCCGACGGGTTATACATGTTCACCCCGGACGGCGAGCAGATACTCCGGCTGCCGAACGATTACTGGTATCACAACGCCTTTCAGATAAACCGGGGACTCCTCGCCTTCGCGCCCGGTACGCCGACAGAACCTGCCAGTCTTGCGCTCTATGACATGAAGGCAGAAGAATACCTGTGGACTGTCGACACAAAAGAACAAAACTACCCCTGGTACAGCTTTCCGGCCATATCGGGACGATACATTCACTACTCCATAACCGGACTCGAGGAGGACGGAGACCAGCTTGGCGCACGAATTTTCTGCCGCGAGGTACGGACCGGCCGCTACCTGTGGGAAAAACGGGTTGTTTCCGATCTGTCGCCGGAACCACTGGGAGATTCACTGTATTCGGCTATTTCCGCAGCAAAGCAAATACTCTATGAATCAACGCTGCTGCTTGAATACGGCGCGCCCATCGTGTACCGGGGCAGGGTTATGTACGCGATTGGGGACAGCCGCATCCGGGCCTTCGCAGAACGAAACGGGGACGACAAATGGGAAAGGGACTATGGTCAACCGGTTTCCTCGGCAATGAGTCTTGCAGGCGGAAGACTGTATTTCGGCCTGCGGGCTGACGGTGAAGACGGGTATCTGGTCTGCGCGCAAGCATCCAACGGCCGGGAGCTGTGGCGCATCCCGGTTGACGGTTCAATTTTAAACTCGCCGGTTGTCGCCGGCAGACGAATAGTGTTCGGTACTGACAAGGGATATTTTTACGTACTTGAGGCGGCCTGGTAAACGCGCACACAGTTCCGCCCCGCGTCTTTAGCCTCGTAGAGGGCAGTATCGGCGCCTTTCAGCATCTGTTCCAGAGACACCCCGCGCACATATAGACAAATGCCGATACTGATGGTAACACCGATTTTCTTCTGGACAATATGTTCCGCAACCTTCACCCGTATGCGCTCGGCAAAGGCAACACACTCTTCCTCCGAACGGGTCAGCATGAACACGATGAATTCCTCTCCTCCGTAACGGGCGACCATATCAATTTCACGGCTTTCAGTACTTAACACCTGTGCAATCTCGCGAAGGACGCGGTCTCCCCAATCATGACCCCAGGTGTCGTTAACCTTCTTGAAATGGTCAATATCGCACATCAGAATGGCAAATTTATGATCAGAGCGCTTTGCTACCTCATATTCGCGCTCAAGATTCCGGTAAAAGAAATGCCGATTGTAGAGACCGGTCAAATTATCATGATCTGACTGATAGACAATCCGGTCACGAATGACCACCTTGGTTACAATAATTATCAGAACGAGGCACACAATGACCGCGAATAAAATAAAAGTGATAATATAAAAAAGGCGAAGAGCTTCAAGCGATTTTTTCTCGATGTAGGACACCAGGGCAAAGGCTGAATGCCAGGAACGCTCGCTTGCCAGCCTGATTTCTTGTACATCACCGGTTCCCAGAAGATGTTTCAGCTCGTACCAGTCCCTTTCAGCCTGCTCAATATACCCGATACGAAAACCCCGTTCAAACACGTTCGGAGAATGTTCCAGATCGAACACCCGGCGGATTGACCTGTCGATGGAATCGACAAGATACCCATAATCCTGGTTCATAAGATCAAGTTTGACAACACGCTGTATACCGCCCCGGATCTTTCCTGCTTCGTTTATCAATACGGCATACCGCCCAATAGTGCGGGAATTGGCAATGATCATGACGGACAACACGCCAATCACGCAGATGATCGCAGCGCTCAAGGCGATAACCTGATTGACAACCCGTTTTTTATAGCTGTATACGCCTTTCTTCATAACCCGGAATCTCCCTTGCTATTAATAACGGCATAAACTGGGGAAAACACAAGCACGTGCGACAAGTCGACCAAAATGAGCGAAAGTTTAACGGTTTGTCTGGAATTTGGATCCTGTCCGGACGATACTGTATCAAGGGACAGCTCCTGACCATATTGTGAAGGCGCTATCCGCACCATAAAATACCGAAAAAAAAACAGTACGCAGGGGTTTCCGATGAATTTTGAGCAATTTCTTTTGGAAAAATTTGAACAGGCCGACTTTATTACCAAACGGAAAGCAAGCATTTTTTTACATTACAGCTATGTCATGATTGTGCTTTTGTCGCTGCTGATGATCCTCTACCAGGTAATGCCCCTGGTTCCGGAACTGAAAACGAAAGGAATGGCAGGCGCAATCGGAATACTGGTACTCGTATGTATAAGTATCGGCATGCTGAAAACCGGCAAGCTCAATGTAGCCATCTGGTCGTATGCCATCCCGACCATACTGATCGCGGCAACGCTCAGAATTATCAATTCACTGAACTCCCCGGAAACGGCGTTCAGCACCTATATATTCTACATGCCCTACCTGATCGTTTTTGTCGCCGTATTCGGAAAGCGCTGGCAGGTTGCCCTTACCACAACATTCTTTTTTCTGGTGAACTGGCTTGTCTGGTTTCAAACCCGACAGGTCAACGGCATTCTCGAAAGCACCATGACGACAGGAATTATCAATAGCACAATGGGGTTGCTTACCACAGGAGTACTGTCAACCTCGCTTGTGGGCCTGTTCACCCGATATACGGAATTCCTGAAAAAGGAAGCCCAAACGACGACTGACACCCTTGAACGCGTAAAAGCCGCAATGCTCCTGGCGCATGATGGCCTGCATGTCGGGGAACGGCTTCTTGAAGAATCGGAGTCGATGCAACAGGCGGCTCAATCCATCGATCGCGAAATTGGCACCATGACCAGCGAAATGACGGCATTGCGCGAGAATGTCACCGAAGCGGCGAACTCGAACAAAACTATTGTGGAATCGACGCGGGAGCTGTCAGCCACCACGGAAGGCTATCAAACCATTACCTTGCAGGCCTCATCGGCAGTAGAACAGATGACAGCCGCGATCGGCAGCATCAGCGCGGTATCCAGTAAAAACAGGGACAGCGTGGAAACGCTTGCGGAAAGCATCGCGACCGGCATAGAGACCGCAGATGCCTCGGCGCACAGCATCGCCTCGCTGACCGAAAGCAGCAAATCCCTCCAGGATATTGTAGAGGTAATCAGCTCCATATCCAGCCAGACTAATCTTCTTGCCATGAATGCCGCCATCGAAGCGGCCCACGCCGGGGAGAGCGGCAAGGGCTTTGCCGTGGTCGCAGAGGAAATCAGGCACCTTGCCGAAGAAACGGCGAGCAACAGCAACACCATCGCAAAGGGTTTGAATTCCCTCGCGGTTCACATTGACACGGCGCGCCTTTCAAACAAACAAACCGAGGACGCCTTCAGGGAAATTGCACGGCACATTACCCGAACAAAGGAAGCCTTCGACGAAATTCTGCAGGGGATGAAAGAACTTGCCACCGGTACGACAGAAATAAACGCCTCCGTCGAGTCGGTTGTTCACGCCTCGCGCGAGATGAGCCGGTCAATCAAAACAATGAATTCTCTCATAGAGAACAACACCCGGTCGATTCAGGATGTATACACAAAGACGGAGCGCACCATGAGCGGCCTCGCATCCGTCGGGCAGTCATTCCAGGACATTTTGAACCGATCCCGAAAGGTTCATACGCTGGGCGAACAAAGCGACAGCGTTATCCGCGATCTGGACAACGCCATCAGTTCGATCTAAACGCCTCGCTCGCGTCTTACTTCTTCTTTCCCGACACGCGCTTTATGGCGTTCATCTCGGCCGTCATGCGCTCAAGATCCTGGGGTATCGGGATGTGCTGCGGGCAGTGGGACACACAGGCACCGCAAGACGTGCACTTGTCGGCCCGCGCAGAAGCAAACTCGGCGTTATGCCATTGCCAGCGCGCGTCACCGGCATTCTCGAACATCCCCCAATAATTCCACTGCTTGAAATTCCGGGGAATATCAACTCCGTGAGGACAGGGCATACAATAGGAACAACCGGTACAAGGGCTTTTAACCCTGCTTTCCAGACGCTTGATAACCTCGTCAAGGGCACCCAGTTCCTGTGCAGACAGGGGCTGAATATCCGAAAACAGCTCGATATTCTGGCGAACCTGCTCCATTGTCGACATTCCGCTTAAAATGCACTTGATACCCTCATGCGCGGCAAGCCAGCGGAAGGCCCAGGACACCTGCGTTGCGGAAGGATCAAGTTCTTCCAGGGGTGCCATAACCGATGAGGGCAAGCCGGCAAGGGAACCGCCCTTGACCGGCTCCATAATAATGACCGGTATACCCAGGGATTCGGCAAGCTCGTAGCCCTTGCGACCGGCCTGTTCTTCCACGTCCATGTAATTGTACTGAATTTGGCAAAAATCCCAGGGTTTTGCCCGGATAATGGTATCAAAGGCCTCGTACTCATCATGAAAGGAAAAGCCGAGGTAGCGGATTTTCCCCTCTTCCTGCAACTGCCGGCAAATATCCCATGCGCCCAGCTCTTCCATTTTGGCCCAGCTGCCCCGGTTAAGCGCATGCAGCAAGTAAAAATCGATATACCCGGTTCCGAGCCGCTTCAACTGCTCCTCGAATATCTCGCGGACATCCTCGCTTTTCTTCACTTGCCAACAGGGAAGCTTGTCGGCAACATACCAGGAATCCCGGGGATATTTGGACAGAACGCGACCGGTAAAGGCCTCGCTCTTGCCGTCATGATAAATCCAGGCGGTATCAAAATAATTCACGCCGCCTGCATAGGCTGCATCAAGCATCTTTTCCGCTTCTTTTTCGTCAATTTTCCCGGCTACCAGGGGAAACCGCATGCAACCAAATCCCAAAAGGGATATTCCGGTCATTTTGCCCGGACTTCCTATTGTTCGATAATCCATAAATGCATTATAACATGAGGCAAGGCGGGCCGACCACCCGATGTCCGGTTTTTTCCGGGCGACCCGCACGACATAGAGGCAGTTTGCCGACAAGGAGACTTCATTGACACACAAAAATGCGCGATCTATCACCAAAGCCGTGATTCTCTGCGCCGCTTCGCTTGCTTTTTTGGTAACCCTGACAGGCTGCGGAGGGAAATCCATCCGCGACCACGCTGACGCAAAGGGACTGGTATTCGGCATGGCAGTCCGTCCCGGAGACATGCTCGATCCACAGCGGGCAAAACTTCTGAAAGAACACTTTAATCTTCTGGTCGCGGAAAACACCATGAAAATGCAGTATCTGCGCCCGACACCCACCTTCTGGAACTGGGGAGACGTGGATATGCTGGTGAACTTTGCCGAAGCCAACAAGATGAAGGCGAAAGGTCACACCTTCATCTGGCATGCGCAAAACCCACCCTTTATCATGGGCCTCAATTCCCGCGAGGCAGCCCTGAAAGCCATGACCGAGACAATCACCGAAACCCTGACCCGCTACAAGGGACGGATTGCAGAATACGATGTGTGCAACGAGGTGTTCGAGGAAGACGGAACACTCAGAAACTCGGTATGGATGAGGAACATCGGGGCGGAGTATATCGATATCGCCTTTCAGACCGCGCGCGCGGCGGACCCCTCGGTCAAGCTCATCCTGAACGATTACAATAACGAATACGCGGGAACCGCCAAGGCGGACGCATTTTACGCGCTGGTCAAAAGCATGGTTGAACGCGGCATTCCCATAGACGGAGTCGGCTTGCAGCTGCACATGATGGCAAAACATCCCATCAACGAAACAGCCCTTCGTGAAACCATCCGCCGTTTCCGTGACCTCGGCCTGACCGTGTCCTTCACCGAGGTGGATGTCCGCATCCAGTCGCCGGTAACACCCGACAAGGAAGCAGAACAGGAATCCGTCTACGCTACCCTCCTCGGCATCGCGATGGACGAGCCGAACGTAAAGAGCTTTATCCTGTGGGGTTATACAGACGCCCAGAGCTGGATTCCGGCGACCTTCGGCGGCTATGACAGCGCCCACCTCTTTGACCGCGAAATGAAGCCCAAAAAGGTGTACCGCACCCTCATGGACATGATCAAGGCAAAGTAAGAAACGGAGGGTGAGGCAGAACGTCCATGCCGGGAGCGCGCATCATGCGCGGAGCCCCCGCGTGCGGGCGTATACAGCGGGGAGACCTCACCTCTTCGCTGCGTAGCGGAACATGGCGGAAATACACCGCTCCGCCCCGCTGCGCACCGCTTCTTCAATGTCGACATGCATTGCAGGCGCCGGGTTTTCCAGTGCCTGCAATATTGACGACAGCGTGTTCGACTTCATGTACCGGCACATATTGCACGATCCGATAAACCGGCGTTCCGGGAACCGTGCCTGCATGCCCGCGTTCAATCCGCACTCTGTCAACAGCATCACATTCCGCACAGGGCTTGATTCCAGGAACGCAGTCATCTGGCTGGTCGAGCCGGTAAAGTCGCTTTTCGCGACCACCTCGGGCCGGCACTCGGGGTGCGCTATGACGGTAACATCCTCGCCCACAATCTGGTGTGACATTCTGACGGCGTCTATGAGAGCGCCGTCGTATTCTTTGTGTACATAGCAATTCCCGTCATACAGTTCGATGCTCTTGTGTATCCCGCGGCGAGTCATTTCCCGTATGATGTTCTGCCCCATCAGGAGGTCGGGAAGAAAGAATATTTTGTCCGAGGGAAGGCGCTCGATAATGTCATACACATTGGAAGAAGTGACACAGACATCGCAGTCGGCCTTGACCCCTGCAGTGGTGTTGATGTAGCAGACAAAGGTATGTTCGGGATATTGCACCCGAAGTTTGCGGACCGTCTGCGCATCGATGGCTTCCGCAAGGGAGCAGCCGCTGTCATGGCCGGGAACCAGAACCGTTTTTGTCGGGTTCAGTATTTTTGCCGTTTCCCCCATGAACCGTACCGCCGCGAACACAATCGTATCCGCTTCCACCTGCCGGGCGTCCAGGGCAAGTTTATATGAGTCGCCCACGTAGTCCGCAACACCTGCCACGATCTCGGGGCTCACATAGTAGTGTGCCAGCACCACCGCATTTTTTTCTTTCTTCAGCTCATTGATCCGGTTGATGAGTGGTACAAGGCGTTCACAGGTTTGTGTGGTGTAGGGTTGCACTACCGCAGCGGGACTGATATTTTTCATTGCTTCATATAATTGACTTCCGGTCATAATGGTTTCCTTTTTCAGAAAATAAGTGCCTACTATAACAATAGTTTTTCTATATGTCAAAGACCGCATATTGAAAATATTTTACGTCATGACACTAATCAAACAAAGAATGAAAAGATTGACGAGACCGGAAATTACAATCTAATATAAAGAATGAAACACTATAGA
>LVBK01000056.1 GCA_001604385.1 Spirochaetales bacterium Spiro_09
ATTCTTGTTATTACCTAGTTTCTTTTTCTCTTGATAAAGGATTTCTAGAATTTCTTCATCCTTTCCCCTCCAGCTCCTTAACAAGTAAGTAAATTCCTTCCTCCTTCCCCTTGCTACGATAGCAACCGGAAGGAGAAAATTTCAGTGTATATCTACGGCTCCGAATGCACGCTGACTCTTATCCGGGACGACCGGGCGACTGCGATTCCGTATAGCCTTGAAACCCTGCGGGAGGAGCGGACGGACGTTCCGCTTGATCCTTTGGTCGGATACATCCTTCCCCTTTCGATGATTCCCGTGGGAGCCGCCGGCGTGAAGGTGATCGGCTGCTGCGTGACGCGCCTCTGCATCTCTTCCTTAAAACCCCTGGCATCCCTGATGACCGACGGCTATACACAACCCTTTATCCTCCTCTTGAACCGGATCGCGGAACGTCGGGTATATACAGGGGTACGCCTTACCGGGTGGGAACTGCGGGCTTCGCGGGATGAAAGCGCGTATCTCCGCTTCGATGTGGAGGGGCGGGAGGCTGCCGACCGGGATCATACGACCGGGGACGCGAGCTGGGTGCAAAGCGAGACGCTCAAGTTTTTCGACGGCGACATTTCTGTTTTGGGCGAACCTTCCTGCAACATCTACCGATTTTCTTTGACCCGCATCTATGGGGATGCTATCTCTACCATCCTGCAGCTTCATTACCCCTTGAAAGAAGACGATGTTCTCAACAATGTGCGCGAGTTAAATGACGTAGCGATTACGCTCGGCGATTCCTTGCGGGTCAGGATGACGAACGCGGTTCTTCTTTCCTTTACAGCGAAGACTGATAACGCGGAAGAGATTCTGGTTGTGAGGCGGTACCGCATCGACGGAATCTGTTTGGTGGAGGTGCGGGCAGAAGACGGCGTGTGGGGCGCTCCGAGGTGAGGTTCTACGCGATAGAAGACCGGCTCCGGGATGCGATTGCGGAGTGCCGGACGCGGGTGCGGGTTGAGGCGGCGGTCGACTTTACGGGGAGCGGGGTGTTTGTGCCCCTTCCTGACTGCCACATTCTTGAGCTTGAGGTGACGAGCCTCCGGGAGGAAGCGGGCGGGACGGTGAGCCGGGGGCGTCTTGTGCTCGACAACGAGACCGGTTCGTATTGCCCGCGGTGCTTCGAGGAGTACCGGCCCGACTACAACAAATACAACGGACTTGTCCAGGAGGACGGGTGCGGGAACCTCCGGCCGGGACGGCGGGTGAGGATTTCGTATACGACGGGGCAGGACATTCCCTTTGTGAGGCGCTTCCTTCTTTATGTGGACGAGAACGGATTCCAGCAGACGGCGACGGGATACAAGGGGCGGGTGTGCGAGGTAGCTCTTGTGGATCTTGCTTCGCGCCTGAAGGAGACGGACCGGGAAAAGGATTGGATGAATCCTGAGGTGATCGTCCATTCGGTGATCTGCGACAAGGCGCGACCTGAATTCTCCCTTGTTCACCGGATAGCCGCGCGTGCCTGGCTTGGAGCCGGGGACATCGATTGCTCGACGGTGAGCGAGTATCTGCCCTACGTGAAGCTTCGCCGTTCGGTGTGGGATGAGCTTTCCGATCTCGCTTCCGTATATCGCTCTCATCTCGAGACCGCGCTTGAAAAGCCGCTGGTGTTTGTGAATAGCGTGGACGAGGCGCAGTACGTCTTTGATCGATCGAACACGACTCATATCAGGATGCATGATCTTCGCTCTCAGTATCGGAACACGATTCGACTGCGCTGGATGCGGTACCGGGAGTGTGCCGGGAAGGAGCTCTGGCGGTATGGAGAGATGCCGGTAGCGTATACCGAGCAGCTGGTTCCGACCTTTCCCTTTGCCGCCGGCGGGGAGAAGCGGGCTATCGAGAAGGACGGGTACGAGGCGCCGTATACGGTAGTGAACGAGGAGGGGAAGACGCTTCCGGTTGTGTATGCGGAAAACGTGGACGGAGTTGAAGCCTTTACGGCGAACCTTGAAGTTTCCGGTCCCTCGCTTTCTGTCGGCGTCTATGATACCGGGAGCTTCCGGGACCGGGCGGTGGTGCGCCTCGACGCTACTGAAAACACGACGCTCCTTTCTGCCCGCATCTGCGGGGACGCGATCGCGGCGGAAGCGAACTTTTCGTATTACATCGACGATCCGGTCGAGGTTGCCCGCGAGGGAACGGCCGCGAAAAATATATCGACACCCTACCTCTCCGAGAGCTTGCGGGACGGTACGCCCTATTACCGCCTGTATGCCTCTTCTGTGTTGAGCCGGCTGAAGCGGCCGCGCAAGGGATTTTTCCTGAAAACGAACCGGGCGGTATTCCATGCCCGGGTGGGAGCCTGCGTGCGGGTTGAAGTCGGCGACGGGCTCTATTCAGGCCGGGCGGAGATCGTCCGGATGGAACTGCGATACAAGGCACGGGAGGCCTTTGTCGCGTCTTTTTATCTTGAGGAGGAGTGA
The DNA here is from genome assembly GCA_001604385.1 of Spirochaetales bacterium Spiro_09. GTDB lineage: Bacteria > Spirochaetota > Spirochaetia > Treponematales > Treponemataceae > Teretinema. The sequence continues at coordinate 2,460 of LVBK01000056.1, forward strand.
ATGAACGAGGAGGACCGCAAGCTTTTTTCCGAGACAGTGAATGTGATGAACGGGCTTCGCCTGGACATGCAGGAGTTTCGGGGGGAGATGCGGGAGTTCAAGCAGCAGTCGCTGGTTCGCATCACGAGTCTTGAAACGGACCAGGTGGAGTGCCAGAAGCATCCGTCCGTGTGCGCGACGGCGCGGATGATCGAGAGCCATATCAGCGGACACAAGGGCGGGAAGAGCCTTGCTGTGTCAATCTGGGCAGTGTGCGTGTCGACGGTGATGTGCGTCTTTACGCTTGCCATGGCTTTTTTCAAAAGGAGCTAGGAAAAAAGAGTGATCAACTGGAATCGGATATTCGAGGTTGAAAAGGAACAGTTTCAGGGAATGAGCGAACGGGACAGGTTCGTGTATTTTCTCCTCCTCCAGTACCGCTCGCCCTACCTCTGGGGGAAGGAGCTTCCGAGCGGGGCTGACTGTTCGGGTTCAATAACGCTCGCCCTCGCGGCGGCGACGGGGAAGACGGTACGGACGACGGCTCAGGAATTATTCAGGAAGTTTTTTACGGTTCGCAATCCCGAGGTTTCAGATATTCAGGCGGCCTTCTTCATCGCTCAGCACGACAAGCCGCACGGGGACCGGGTGCTCCGCGCCGGGGAGGTCGGTCATGTGGCCGGCGTGATCGCCGAGGGGGTGGTGATGAACGTGGTGGAGCCGAAGGCGGACATCAGGCTCGTTACGTCGCTCAGGAATTCTTATGCGCTCCGGGGATACGACATGGCTCTGCGCGGTCTTGACCGTAAGGCCTTCATCGAGGCGGCCGAGGCGAAGACGGATCTTTTCGGCCTTGATCCTGAGTTCGCGCAATATATCGCGGAGGAAATATGGTAGGCGAAAACGGAGAAGAGCGCGGCTACAAGGACGTGTGCGACTACAGCGTCCGCGAGCACCTTGTGATCTTGGCGAAGCGGATGATCGCGCTTCCTTCGAAGATGATCGGGTTCAAGCCGGCGTGCCTGTATTTGGCGACCTGGCTTTTGGTGTGCGGAAAGATCGGCGAGTGGATTTGGTTTGCGGTCTTTGTGTGCGTGTTGTTCGGGATTGTGGGCTTGAAGGTTATCGCGCGGATGAAGGGAGGCGGGGCGTGAAGCGGATGAAAAGAATACTGAGGGCGGCGGCGCGGATTCTGCGCTGGCTGATTGGGCTTGCGGCAGCTCTTGCCGCTTTTGTGTGGGCTTCGAACAAGGAGAATACCGATGAGGGAGAGACGGCGGAGGCAATGCGAAGGGAGGCTGAGGAGAGGATTCGCTCTTCTTCTTTGCGCAGCATCGCTGGGCGCTATGAGGGCGCAGGAGAGGCCGTTGACGCCGGGCGACATCGATTCGCTGC
>LVBK01000057.1 GCA_001604385.1 Spirochaetales bacterium Spiro_09
AGACCGGCCAACGTCACTTGTAGACATGCGTTCAGTATATCCTGTAATATTTAATATATCAATTTGTAGTTTCTTCCGATAATAACAGAGACAGGTCGCTAACCCGGTAATAGCCGAATCAGACCTGACAGTGGAATACCATGGACAATCATAAAGCGGCTTACTCTCTCAGGGATATCATCAGGGATGAGTGCATTTGCACGCATTTTCAGCCCATAATAAGCCTGAAAACAGGAACAATTTTCGCGTACGAGGCCCTCGTCCGGGGGTACTGCGACTCGATGGAATCGCTGATATATCCCTGTGAACTGTTTGAAAAAGCCCTTGAGGAGCAGGTGTCGGTTGAATTTGACCGTCTGTGCCGGCAAAAAGCGCTTGAACGCTACAGCGGCTTCCAGAACGGTTCGACCAGCATGATTTTCATCAACATCAATACTTCCGAAGTTGGCGTATGCCTCCGGGAAAACCAGCCGCACATCAGCCTGGTGACGCGGCAAATGGGCTTTGACCCCCGACATGTCGGTCTTGAATTGCTCGAATCAAAGGCGCTCTCCTCGGAAGACCTCATCGATTTTGTCCATCATTACCGGAAGTCGGGCTTTCTCATCGTTGTCGACGACTTCGGCTGCGAGCACTCAAATCTGGACCGACTGATACAGATACATCCGGATATAATAAAAATAGACCGCAATATCATTAGCGGCATCCAGGATGACGCATACCGCCAGTCAATTCTTAAATCAATCCGCTCCCTTGCCGAAATGACCGGAGCGCTCTGCCTGGCCGAGGGCGTTGAAACTATTGAAGAGCTGAAAACCTGTCACCTGCTGGGAGTAGACCTCTTTCAGGGATTCATCATCGCGCGGCCGCATGAAAACATCGAAAAACTTGACGCGCTGACCAAGCAGCGCATAACCGAGCTGCAAACGGAAATCAGGCCGGTTGCCCTGGCCTCGCTCAAACAGCGCAGGCGGTTGACCGGAGACATAAACCAGCTGGCTGACTGGTTGATGCGACAGATTTCCCGCTCCGATATCGCCACCATGGAGTCGGTCTTTCAGGAATTTATTGCGATGAATGACGAGATCGAGTGTATCTATGTGCTGGACGAAGGGGGCATACAAATATCGGCCACCGTGTGTTCCTCGGCCCTGCAGCGAAGTGCCCGGCCGACCTTCTACCATCCGGCAGGCAAGGGTGCAAACCATTCCTTCAAGAATTATGTCACCTGTTTTGAGGCCTTGGGTATTAAACGCTACCTGACCGACATATACCTGTCGCTTGCCTCCGGAAACCTGTGCCGAACCTTTTCTGTCCGTATCGAGGACAGTCCACAACAAACCCGGATTCTGTGCATCGACTTTCTGGAAGAACGCCTCAGGCACACCCTGTCCCCTGCTGGTTGAGACATTCCGCTGTTTACCTCACACTAACATTAAACCGCAACAAATGCGGTATATTCAAAATATGTCAGAATTTT
>LVBK01000019.1 GCA_001604385.1 Spirochaetales bacterium Spiro_09
GGCACACCCTGTCCCCTGCTGGTTGAGACATTCCGCTGTTTACCTCACACTAACATTAAACCGCAACAAATGCGGTATATTCAAAATATGTCAGAATTTTGTAAAAAATGTCACATCTTTCAATATTTTATCTTGCATGTTTTGGATATTTTTGGTACTTTTTGCATGAAATTGATCACCAAAAGATTTACATATAAGACCGGCCGTTTTCCTCCTCCTTTCGGCCGGTCTTTTTTTATGCCCGAACAGCCAGACGCCGCACTCCGGTCGTCCAAATCTTGCAAAAAGAAGGGTTTCAGGATAGGCTGTTACCCATGACCACACACACCTTTACGCTAACAGTCTCCTGCGCCGATCAGAGCGGCCTTATCGCGGCGATTACCGGCTGCATCGCCCAGTCCGGGGGCAACATCCTCAATCTGGCACAGCATACCGCGACCGATATCGGAATGTTTTTCTGCCGTGCGTCCTTTGCCGGAACCGATACCTTTACCGAAGAACGCTTTTCGACCGCATTTTCGGCAGTCGCGGATTCCTTCCGGATGGACTGGCAATTTTTTGACAACAACAAAAAGAAACGGGTTGCCGTTCTGGTGTCAAAAACCAGCCACTGCCTCTATGAACTGTTACTGAAACATGCAGACGACGAGCTTGACTGCGACATTCCGGTGATTATCTCCAACCATCCGGACCTCGCGCACATAGCGACCTCATTCCATATACCCTTTTTCCAGGTTGACACCAAAAAGGGAAAGGAAGCCTACGAAGCGGACCTGAACGCTATTCTGGACCAATACCAGATTGATCTCGTGGTACTTGCCCGCTACATGCAGGTAATGAGCGCCTCGTTCTGTGAACGCTGGGACAAAAAACTGATCAATATCCACCACGGGTTTCTTCCGGCCTTCAAGGGAGCAAAACCCTATCATCAAGCCTGGCAAAAGGGCGTAAAAATTATCGGTGCAACCGGGCATTTTGCCACCGAAGACCTTGATCAGGGACCGATCATTTATCAGGATATTATCAGGATTGCGGACACCTGCTCGGTTGACGAGTTTATCCGCATGGGCAAGGACGTCGAGCGCCGTGTTCTGGTCGAGGCCGTCCGCCGCTACCTTGCGCACAGCATCTTTATGCACGACGGCCGAACCTTCGTTATCGAATAAGTAACTGTACGGGCGTGCTGAACAGCGCGCCCGCTTTCCGTTAGATCAAGCGCTCAAGCACCTCGACAATTTTCTGGTCATACAGACCGGGTCGTGTCTTCAATTCCTCCACCGCGGATTCCTTGTCGAAAATATCGCGATAGGCCCGGCGGGAAATAAGGGCAACAAACGATTCCGCCACGCGAAGCACACGGGCAATGTAGGGAATCCGGTCGCCGGCAAGGCCTTCGGGATATCCCGTTCCATCCATGTTTTCATGATGCATCATGACGCCGTCAGCGAACACGCTCATATACTTTTCCGGGACAAAGGAAAGCTGGGCAAGACCCTGCTTGACGTGATTGCGGAGCTCGTGTTTCTGGTTTTCGCTCAGGCTGTCAGCCGACAAAAGCGAGGGGTCAATTTCCAGAAAGCCGATATCGTAGACCAGGGCGACGGAGAAAAAAAGCGTCGACTCGTACTGGCCGTATCCCAGTTCCTGCGAAATTTTATATACCATCTCGGCCACATTCTTGGAATTGTTTTTTCGCATTGTCCGCTGATCAATCTGTATGCCTATTTCGCGGCACATCCGGGCAAGATCCTCGAATTCGGCCTTGTCGGCAGCGCTGACCGGTGCGGGGGGCAAGCCGGTCGCCGCGGTTCCGCTTCCGATCATCCGGACAGGGCCATCGGTTCCGTAAAGCGGCGGAAGGGCCTCAAGCACGGGACGCGACTGCGGAATGGAGGCAATCTGCGTCACTATCTTGAGCGTTTCCTCGAAATGCGAATTCTGCACCTTGGTTGTCTTCAGGTTTACCGCCAAATTGATAATGACGATGATGAACACGATGACGCAAATGCCGCCGACTATCAGCAGGGCAAAGGTAATCAGCCGGCTATTCGTGCCGCTCACCTCGCGCACCTCCCGGAAGGCAAGCTCGTAAGCGCCCTTTTGGGTATCAAGAAGTTCCTGCCGCCGCTCGTCGTTTATGCGCTGGGCCCTTTCTTCCGCCTCGGCGCGAACGCGCTCAAGGGCAAGCTCCAGCTCGGCGGGCGAATACAGGGACTGTACGATGACTTCGTTTTGCTGACGGCTTACAGTACCCTGCTCTCCTGCCGCACCGCCGGAAGAAGCCGATCCCGCAGGCACAAGTCCGCTGTCGACAGGAATGGGCTTGCCTGTTTCCTGCGCCTCGAAAGTATTCAATATCCGTACCAGACGCGTGACCCGCTCGGACGACAGCCAGGGAAACTCGATCAATTTTTGCTTGATACCCTCGAACTCGCCCCAGTTCCTGGTTTCGCGCAGCGAATCGAGATAACTGTAATAGATAGACTCGGCCATAACCTCGACGTTGGCGGGGACCGTCTGTTCCTTGAAGGATCCAATGGCGACATTGACATAGGAATAAGCGCGCTGGTAGTTGCCGACAGTATACTGCTCGTTCGCCGCCGTCAAATAGCGGTTCACCAGGGGATCTTCCTGGGCAAAAAGCGATCCGGCCAAAATAAAAAACACGCCCAAAAAAAGTGTACACATTCTGTTATTCATAATCAGCCACTCCAATCGCAAAATAAACTCTTGCGTCGTTTTTAAGACCATTATTCTTTAAAAGTATTGTATCACGAATTCCCGCATATACGTGAACATCAAAATCCTGCATATCGGCAAGCATCGCGGACAGACGGAGCGAGGCGCACACGGCGGCGACTATGTCGTCCACGAAGAGGTGACCGGCAAGGTAGTCAAGGGAGAGGCGCATCAAGCCGGTTTGACCCATCTTCACATCGCGCAGGCCTATGCCGGCAAAGGGGGTCGAAAAAAGCTCGACCGGGCGCTCGAAACTGCCGTAATTCCAGCCGTACATAGCGTACCCCGCCCGCAGGGAGAAATAACTCCGGCTTGAGCCCGGCATGTAGAAAACCGTTCCGCCCGCCATCCAGTCCAGGGACTGATCTCCCGCCAGACCGAAAAAGAGCGCGTTGCCGAACAGGTCGATACCGGCACGGGAGTTCTCTCCGTTGCTGACAAAGCCGCCCTCGAGGGAAACGCCGTATTTGACGGAGAAAAACTCCGGGTCGCTCTGGATGGCGAACTGGGCAAGGCCAAGGGCCGCTTCCCAGTTGAATGACCGGTATTGCTGGTTGACGTCCTGATCCAGGTACACGGTCTTTCCCGAAGCAGTATTCGTTACCGTCCGGTACGTCTTGTTCACGTCCTCGCGAATCTTTTTTTCTTCGGTTTGCTGCTTTATCGCGGCAATCTGACGCTGCCGTTCGGCTTTTTCCGCTTCCTCATCCCGGCGCGCAATGGAACGCTGAATGGACTGATACAGGTCCATGGCGTCAATATTGTCAAGATTCTTGTCAACCAGGGCAAACGACATGTCACGGGCAACTTCAAGCTTGTTTTCTATGACCAGCTGCCTGATACCCCGCAGCGCGTAGGCTTCAAGCCGGGAATACCAGGCCGCGCTTCGCGAACGGTCAAGAACCCGCGAAAAATCTTCGACGCTGGTACGCGTCATGGCAGAGTCAAGCTGTTTGACTACGTCATCGGGAAGGTTCGTCTGTGCAGAAAGGGCCGCGCAGGCACACAAGGCCACAAAAGTGACAACAAGAAAATGTCGCATATATCATAACTATACTATATATTGCACATTTCTGCATCTTGCGGCATGGAGTTTTTGGAGAAATATTACAATGAGAGGAGACACAAGACGGCATTCCGGGCGTTCCTGGCCATATCCGGAGTCACGTCAACAGAAGAGATGCCTCGTGCAGGCGTCGTGCGGACACAAAAAACCCGCCGGGCGTTCCGCCCGGCGGGCAAGGGGATTAATTGCTTGTCAGCACGCCTTTACTACAAGACGTCTACGTCATCAATACCGACGCGCAGTCTCCAACCCATTTGAAGTCGCATACCCGATTATCAGATTTCCACTCGAGAAACCATTACTTACCGTAAAGTTACGTGGGGGTACATTCGTTGGAAGAGAGGTTACTTCCCAGGCTTCGGTATACAAATCATTAACGGCTCCATGAGTCAATTCCAACACCTCTGTATTCCGGTAAGCAAGTTTCAAAGAGCTAGTCGTGCCATTAAGCGAACCGAAATAATACGAAATGTAGGGCACCTGCATACCACTTTCGGATCGAACCTGAATCATCAGATTGGTACCTACCGACAAATATGAATCCACTACAACGATCTGAGGATCAGAAACCGGAGTTTCCATATATGCATACTTGAGCTCTCCGGTACTTGCCTTGTGGTAGGCAATGTGTATACCACCATCAGAGTCCGTTGCAATAGACACTTCCTGTCCGGCAAAGGTATCCAGCTCGCGTGCCGCTGACCACTCAGCAGCAGACCCGCTTAAGGGTGTCTGATTATACTTGAATAACAATGCGAGCGTACTGGTATCGTACCAGGCAATTACAGCTGTCCCACTATACGCACCCGCATCGATTACACCGAGAGCAGGGACGGACACCGCTGTGGTACCAATTATATGGGCTCCTGCCGCGCTACCACTTTGTTGATATGTATACGTAGGATTTACACCGGTATAGAAATTCTGGATCGAGCCAGTAATCGTATCTGATCCGGTAATACTTGCATACCGGTATTTTACCTGTCCCAGCATGTTGTCCAGATAGACCAGGTATACTCTCGCCGGGTCTCCAACTGTTCCGGCGCCCCGCACCTTCATGTCGAAACTCTGGGTTCGTCGCGGATCATACTGCGCAAGGGTATCATTCCAGTTCGATTCCAGGTTACGCCGTCTGGCTACATTGTGTGATGCATTATCTCCCGTAGTATCAGCTGTATTTCGCGTCCGGGAGTGAAAGTTCGCCCGGGCACCAGCATTAAGGCTGTCACCACCGCGGCTTGCATTCGAGGATATCGCATACACATTGCCAGCTGTGTCATACCCGAGGTTTGTCCAGTTGTAATCGTTAAAGGCGCGTTCCCAGTTCTGAACCGTACCTCCCGCGCCGGTCAGCATATAGAACCGCGAGGTAATGCCAAAACTGAAGTTGATGGCATTCGTAATCGGGTTGACACGCATTACCGGGTATGCCGCAAAGGCGGTTCCCGCAATCGGGCTCATTGCCCATATATCCATATGTCGCGAATCATCAAGACGGTTGTTATTCGCATTGTTCGGTTCAAGCATTCCACCGTCTTCATTATTGACAGATGGAATCGAAGCGGACGTTACAACCAACTCACCACTTTCTGCGTCTCCCGGGATAGTCAAAGGAAGAACCCCTTCCCCGTTCTTGTCAACAGTTCCCATATCCTGGCTGTTGATCGTAATGGCATTACCGGTTGCGGCAAAATTGAAACCGTCAATCAGTATGCTTTCACCCCTGCGCACGGGATACCGACCCAGGGCAGTCCTGCTCAGTGTCGTCGGGTTTGAGGGCAGGGCCTGACTCAGCTGTGTGCTGATAACGCGTATATATGGCACGACATCTACACGTTTTGAAGGAATATTCTCTACCGTGAAATCATCGCTGATTACCGGAACAGCCGAAGAGTTATTCGCTCCCCGGTCGACAGCGACAACACTCAACGTACGGTCTAGTCCGGCAACAGCAACAGAACGTTCTGTATCAAGCTCCAGAATCCATTCAATTCTGTGGCCGCCTTGACCAAATGATACGCTGCGGGCACGGAAGTTCCAGCCTTCATCGTTCCACTCGTCCACGCCCAGCCAGGTTCCATCACCTTGACGAACTGCAGCCCGGACATGTACCAAACCATGATAGGTTCCCGTTGTTCCGGTCATGGCAAGGTTATCCATTCGTATAAACAGGCTTTCAAGGCGTTGATCGTCATAGGCGCTACCACGAATACGGATCTTTCCTGAAACCTTGTCGTCTGTATCGCCATAGGCATTGACGCCTATACGAATATGTCCGTTATCACGCGCAGAAGAGATGATTGTCTCTCCGGAGTCAACAACCCAGTTATTATTTGTGTCATTGAATTCTATATACACACTATTGTCCGTTTCGCTATTCCAGTAGAACGGATCAATCACAACCACGGGAGCGACACCATCAGTGACGTCTACCACCATCGGAACGGTCAGGACGGCGCTCAGGCTGTTCGTGCCCGGAGTGGTCAACTCGGTCGTGTCCCAGATAGTAAAGACAAAGGTACGGTTTCCGTCGCCCAGAGCTGCAAGCTGTGTACGGGTAATATTCACCGCAGAGATGCCACTTGCCTCGGTCGGGCGCAAATTCCCGTTGACAAGAGCATGCACAGTCGAGGACGTTGTCGTCTCGGTCAGCGCGTACTGAAGCGGCCCGTTTCCTCCAACCACGCTGATCTCTGCTCTCGTATCGCCCTTGGCGATAAAGGCACTGGACAAAACCGTTGCGGCAGCCTGCTTCTTGCCGTCTCCGTCAAGCGCGCTGAAAGAAGGAACCTTTTCGTCATCCGTTACACCGTCAATGCCGTCAAGGTCTGTGCCCAGAATAATCGAGGCAAGAAGCGGGGGATTATTTCGCACATTGGTAGTTACCGAACCTGAAGCACGGTTTCCGGCCTTATCGAACGCAACATAATGCAGCACGATTGGTCCGTCGGGGATGTTCCGTGCATCGATGGAAGCCGTCCAGGAGTACAAGCCTCCCGAGCGCTCGACCGACTCAACCATGCCGTCACCGTCGTCAAGCGTGATCGAAACAAGGGTGTCGCCCGCCCAGACCGGAGTTTCCACCGTCTGATTGTCGACTACAAGAACATACGGAATGGTGGCAGTTGTTACCGTCGTTGGAATTTCGTCCGCCCACTCAACCGTTCCCGAAACATGATTAACGTCAACGATAAGACGGTCGATCCCGCCAATAGTAATGATGCCGCCTTCCCGAACGTTCAGGTTGGACTGAATGGAGGCATGCGAAAGAGTGCGGGTCGTCGACCGCGTCGCCCCTGAAATTGAAAGACGGGGAATGCCGTCAGTTGCGGTATCAAGGGTATTGAGCATTGTCCGGTTCGCGTTAAGGGCCTTGCTTTCCATGGGATTGTAGACCCGGCTATTGGCCCCGTCATTCCGCTGGAACCAGAACACCACGCGTTCAAAACCGCTTCCGCTTTCATTCACGCCGGAAGAGAGCGTATAGGTATTATTGCTTTGCTGTATGGGGGTAGTTCCCGTGTACGCATTGAGCGTCGGTGCCTCGTTATCATAATTGATTGATACCGATATCGAGCTTTCCATCTGAGGACTGCTCTTGTCGTACACGCGCACGGTAAAGGACAGACGGCCGGTGGTCAAAGCGCTCGTGTTGACCGGAATCTTCATGCGCCAGTTCCGTCCGGTTCCGGCCGGTCCCATATCCTCGAACCATTCTTCATTCGCCGCAAGGGAACCGCTTATGTCCCCGGAAATCAGAATCGAATCGATACCGCTCTCATCCTCGATTGAACCTTCAAACACCCAGTCACCCTTGATATACATATCGGTTACATACGTTTGTTCTACCGCGCCCTGGGTTATTATAAGTGGTTCGCTCGACCCGATCTTGGGAACGTTCTTGTCCACGTCAATTCGCTGCCAGGCGGACCAATTGCCGTCCACGCCGTAGATGTCGCGGGCACGTACCCGGAATTGTATCGTATTGACGCCCTCCCCTGCGGGATTGAATTCCCCGAGGGTATTGATACTGCGGTTCCAGCTCACGGTGCCGCTTACCTGCTGCCCGTTTCCGCCGTTATACCAGTTTGTTCCGCCTGCGGTATCGCTTGCGTTCATGATGCCGTCATTGTTGACGTCAATCTGCATCCACACCGAGCCGACTCCGTCATCATCCTCGCTCGTCCCGAAGATACGAATGGTACCGCCAAGAGTCCGGTTTGCAGCAAGGGGATCGGGATACACAATGGTTGTCTTGGGCTTGTCGCCGGAGGGGTCAATCACCAGGGTATACGTGGTTTTATTGGTTACGGTCACGTTTCCGGCTAGGTCCTCTATCCGCAGCATGAAAGGAACTTCCCACAATTCGCTCGAAGGCGCGGTTTCGGTGCCGTAGGTTGCGTTTGCGAACTGGTTGATCGTATTGACGCCCTTGAAGTCTATACGCCAACTGACGCCCATCGCGGTGACGTCGGTCCAGCCGGCCGCACCGGGAGCGATATCAGCGTCCTTGCCTACCTTGTATTTGATGGACGCGATTCCGGCCCCGGTTCCGTCATCTGCCAGACCCTTCAATTCCACGTCGCCATTGACTGTCGAGCCAAGCAGGGGGGTCTGATGCGTCGCGGTAGGAGCGGTGTTGTCCACCCGTATTGTTCTGGTCGCAGTCGAAACAAGGCCGGAAGTGTCGGTCGCGGTAAAGGTTACCGTTTTGTTCCCGTCAGAAAGCGGCGCATTAAGGGAAATAGATCCGGTCGTGAATGTATTACCCGTTTTTGTCGTACCGACAGGGGAAAGACCCTCAACTTCGACCGTAAGCGTCGTGACTCCGTTTGCGTCGGTAGCGTCGGCGGCGAAAACAACCGTGTTTGCCGCTCCGCCGCCGAATGCAGTTCCATTCACCAGGGTAATTCCGTTCGCGCGGATATTCGAATCAATTTCAGGGGTTACCGTATCAACCCGGAAGCTAATCGACGTACGGGTTTCCGCTGCGGCCACACCGTACTTAAGATAGGGTTTGTCCAGATCGCTTGCGGCATTGGTCGAGAAGGTTTTCCCCGTTGAATCCACCACGCGGAAATACACTGTTTTCAAGCCGTCGCCCGCGGGCATTTCATATTCCCAGGAACCATTCGCATAAGTAGTAGCTACCCAGGTTGTGCCGTTGGTCGATATCGAAACAGAAGATGGCACGCCATCGTCATCACTTACCGAACCGAATATGGTTCCGGTCATTTTCAGTGTTGTCGTTCCGTCAAGACGAACATTAGCCAGGCGTACTTCGGGCCGATCGGCATTCTGGTCGATGGTGTACGTATTCGTATCGGTCGCGGTATTCCCTGCAGAGTCTGTAGCGGTGGCACGAAGCGTAAAGGGACTTCGATACGCCGCTACCCCGTAGGTCTCGGTATTCAGATTTGCAATGCTCCAGTTGTAGGCCGCCGAACCATTGAAAGTCTGGATCGTTTCCCAGCTCAGGTCAGCTCGCTGTACGTCAATACGGACCTGCGACAAAACCTGTGTGTCGTTTCCGGAGCCGCTTATGGTAACCAGCCTGTTCAGGGTGGAAAGATCGTCCGGACTGGCTATAGATACAGTCGGATTCGTCTTGTCGACCAGAATGCTGAAACTTGACGTTACAATTTTTCCGACCGCGTCGGTTGCCCGCACATTGACGGTATACTGCTGTCCGCTTGTCAGCGCGTTCAGCGTTGCGGCGGGTATTGTCGCGCTCCAACTTCCATTGGTTGCCGTTCCGCCCGTAAGCGTCGCAGTTGTGTCAGGGCTTGCAAAATTGGTCGAGCCGATTTTCACGAGGACGCTTGCAACGCCGCTTCCGCCAGTATCGCTCGCGCTCATGAGCGCGACAAGAGCGGCTTGTCCGTTTACCAACTGCTGGCTTGCCGGCGATGTAATGGTCAGTTCGGGCGCGGTCAAATCGACCGGGATTGAAACGGGAGCAAGACTGCCGACACGGCCGGCTGCATCGGTCGCCCGGACATACAGGGTATTCGTTCCATTAACGACCGGGATTGATCCTGTCCAGCTGGTTGTGCCGGACAGTGCGTTCCAGTTGCTGTTGTCCAGGGAATATTCTACAAGAGCCACCCCGCTTCCGGCGTCCGTTGCCGTGCCGGCAAGGGTCAATGCCGCCGTACCCTTCCAGTTGGTAAAGGTGGCGCTGTTTCCGCCATTAACCGTTACCAGCGAGACCGCAGGATCTGTCCTGTCAACAATGACCGTTCGGGTATCGGTCGTGGCAGACCGGCCTGAAGCGTCAACGGCATTGAGCGTAATGGTGTACATGCCGTCCGAACCCAATACGATGGGAACGGTGAAAACCTTTGTCTGATCGGTATTGGTTGTCGTCGTTATGGTCCCGACGGAGGCAGCCCCCGGCGCGCTGAGCGTGACGGAAAGCGGGCTTGCTCCCAGAAGCCGGGTATCGGTTACCGTCACCTGAAGGTTGAACGCGGCACTTCTATACACCGTTCCCGTATAACCGGCGGCAACCGCAATTGCCGGGTTCTCGGTATCCTTCACAAAGGACTGATTCGCTTCTGCGCTCTCGTTTCCGGCACGGTCGACGGTCCACACGTACACCGTATACGCACCCTGCGCTAACGTGTCGGGTACCGGAATGGTTCCGAACCAGTTGTCTGTTCCGGTGAGGGTGCCCGTTTCCGGATCCCCTGCATTTCCGTTCAGCCGGTAATACACAGTCTGTACCCCGCTTCCGCCGTCAACAGCAGTTCCCGCCACCGAAAGGCTTGTCGTCACGTAACCTGCCTGCGACGAGGTGAACACCGGGGCCGCGGGATTTATCGTATCAATCAATACGGTCCGGGTTGTCGAAACGGTACGGTTTGCCTGATCGGTTACCGTAATGGTATATACCCACAGGCCGTCTTTGGAAGAATCCGCAATCGTTTCCGTATAGGTGTAGCCATGCGTCGTAGTGGAAGTATCCGGAGCTGTCCAGGAGTACCTGTTTCCCTGGCTGACACCGTCCCTGGTCGCGCCGATAACGACAGACTTGAGCGCATTGGTGTCATTTGCTGACAGAACGAGGCTGTACGAGGCGGAACGAATAACCTGGGCGGTTCCGGTAATGCCGGTCACCGAAAGAACGGGCGACTCGGTATCGTAGGAGAATGAAACAGGAACCACCGTCGCCGCATTGGTACCATCGCTTGCGCGTACCCGGAAGCTCTTCGCTCCCTGCCCTCCGGCAGAAAAGTCCACGCCCGGGACGCTCCATGCGGCTGCGCGGGGAATATCAATCCAGGTTCCGTCAACACCGTCGGTGGAATCAAGGCTGTACTGCAGGCTTTGCACGCCGCGCCCCGCTCCGTCGTCAACGGTTCCCCGGATGGTATAGCTCGTGGTGCTGACGCCCTCGCCCTCGAGCGGAGCGGTTACCGTCAAAACAGGAGCCTGCGTATCCACAAATACGGTGCGCTGCACGGTGGTGACCGTATCGCTTGCGTCAACAACGGTAAAAACATACGTATGTTCGCCGTCCGCAAGCTGGCCGGGGAGAGAACCCGTTACCTGCGCCAGGGAGACCGAGTGCGAGGTGCCGGAAGCGGAAATATCAACCGCAGTATGACCGGCAAGATTGGTCCCGTTTCTGTTTATCGTATACGATTTCAGCCGATTACTGTCGAGGGCGTCGAACGTAAGGGTAAAGCCTGAATTGACCGAATACACCGTAGCCGGTAAGGGCGCTCCGGAAATTTCCAGATTGGCAATTTGGGGCGGAGCCCTGTCAAAACTAAACGCACGGGTCAGCCGAACGGTATTCCCGGCTGAATCTTCCACCGCGAAGAAAAGGTTTTTATTGCCCTCGGGCATTCCGTCCGTGTCTATGGCCGCGGTCCACACAATGGTGCCGGAGGCAACATCCCAGAGGGTATAATCCTCGGCGGAGAAATCGTCAGAGGCTGTGCCAAGTTTATAATACACCGTCGACACACCGCTACCGCTACCGTCATCGGCCGTACCGGCAAAGGAAAGTTGTCCACCTGCTCCGCTCATGATTTGACCGGCAGCCGGGCTGTTCACGGTCAAAACCGGAGACTGGGTGTCCACCACGATAATACGGCTCAGCGTAGTGCTGAGGCCGCCCTCAGTCGTGCTGAGGATATAGGTCCAGGTACCGTCGTTCGAGCCGTCGGAGGGAGCGGAAACCGGCAGCGTCCAGTTGCCGGACGCATCGATAGTCACCCCGCTGCCAGTCTGGGCTCCGCCATTAACGGAGTATTCAGGCGCGATCGCGACATTGCCGTCGCTCGAGGTACTGGTTCCACCCAGGGTCACGGGCAGTGCCGTTATCCGGGTAGCCAAAAGCGGACTGGACAGGCCACCCACCAGGGTTTCGCGCAAAACCGGCAGGCCGGAGGTAATGCCGAATTCCATGTTCGTGGTCACTTCAAGACCGGAACTGGTTCTGTATTCGAGATATATCAGATAGTTGCCGCTTGAAAGATCAATGCCCATTTCATCCCGCGGCTGGACTTCAAAGTTGATGCTCGCGCCGACCGCAGACAGGCTGACAACATTTTGTTCGATGGGATTCGACAAGCTCGTGTCGCTTTTTCGGTAAATGGTAAATTCAATAAAATCGGGGTCAATGGAGCTTCCGTCAATGGCGGGAAGGATCGTTCCGACTACCGGAACACCAATACCGATCGCCGAGGTGGCACCGGTGATATTGAGCCACTGAACCTTGTTTGATTCCTGGGTTCTGAACCGGAAAGAGGGCGCGTCGGCATGGGATGCGACTGCATAGGCAATGCCGTCAAGTTCTGCAGCGGTAAGGCCCTCGGCCTCAGTAATCTTGCCGGTTTCAAGCCGGCCTATCTGGTTCATGGACGGAAACACGACGTAGCCGGAAGTTGCGGTCAAAAGGGGATACACATCGAAGCGGTGGAAGTAGCGGGTATTGGTATTTCCCGCAAGATCCCGCGCAACGACGCTGTAATAAATGACCTGATCATCGGTGAAAGACGTGACATCCGCGTCGGCAAACCGGACAGACCAGGTATTGGTGCCGTCGGCGATTTTCTGGGAAAGAAGATTGCCCGAATCTCCGTACAGCGAGACAGTGACCGAGCTGAGAGTATTCGCGTCGTAGACCTCGCCCTTCAGGTCAATAACCCTGTAGAACACCGGCTGGAAGAGACCGGCGCCCCAGGTAAGGGGAGACGTTAAAAGCACCGTAGGAGCGGTATTGTCTACCTTCAAACCGGTGGTGGCAATGCTCGAACGGCGGGCGGTGTCGATGGCGGTAGCCGTTATCTTGTAGTTGCCGTCGGCAATGGGAAAAATACCGGCTTCGGGTGTGTTGAGCGCAATAGACCAGGTCTTTTCCGCGGCGTTAACCTGGGCCGAAAAGGAATAGGAGCGTGGAGTTCCCGTTTCCGAAGCGGCAAGCTGTTCGTCAAACACAACCTGTACGCCGGAAAGCGCAATGTCATCGGACACGGTTCCCGAAAGCGTAAAGGGACCTTTCAGATGGGAATCTATTTCAGGGCTGGTAATGGCAATTTCGGGAGGCTTGGTATCAACTGCCGCGCCAAGACCGACATTACAGGTTACCAACAAACTGCAGGCAACAACACAACCCGCAAGGATTCCGAGAACGGTTTTCCCTTTCATACAAACACCCCTTCCAAGGCAAGATATCGCGTCACTGTGCAATAAATAGTTATTATACAGTGTGTTTGGAGATATTGACGATAACTTTTATTGAAGGGAAAACGGTTTTTTTATGCTATACTGGGGATATGAAGCAAAAAAAAGTCATTATCCCGGTATTCGCATTCCTTCTTTCAATTATAATTCTTGCATACATCCTTGTCCAGCGCTCGCCGACACAGCCGACGGTGGCCTTTTACCGTGTCAGCGAACAAGTGAAGGGCTCCGTGCTCACCGTGATAAACAAGCCGCAGTGGAGCGGAAAAAAGCCATTCAGGATGCTGGAACTTGACGACATGATCCCGCTCGAACATCAGCAAAAAGCCCTTAAAAAGATAGATCTTCTTTTTACCTATGACAGTCCTTCCATTTCGGGCGCCGAACTACACACGGTCGCACTCCCCGAAACCGCATTGAATATCATGCCGAGCGCGATGCGACGGGCAGGAATTTCGGCGAATACCCGCTATGGACATGCTGTCCTTCTGGATCATGCGGAGCTTGCCTGGAACAAGGCAATCCTGCGCGAGGCGGGCATCGAAGGCCCGGCGACCCTTACCGAGCTCGAACAGGCAGCGGATCGGCTCAAATCGCGTTTTATGTGGCCGATTGTCTGCGCCGGCGCACAGGATGAAGACCTGTTTCTCCTGGTTTCCGCCCTCGCGGAAGCGGAGGGCGGGCCCGAGGGGTACCGCACCTTACTCGACGAGACCGGAGATCTTGAAACGCTCGACGACCTCCAGGAAAGCCCCGTTCTGACCAAAAGCCTCGGGACACTCATCCTGTGGAGAGAAAAAGGATACCTTCACCCCGAATGGCTGCGCATGACGGAACGGGACATCCACAGTTTTATGGAAAACCGCAACACGACATTCGTATTCATGAGCCTGAGCGCGCACCGGCGCGTTCCGCAACGCACTATCGAGCGGTTTGAATCATCCTATGTACCGCCCCGCACGCCGACCACGCAGCGTTCGTTTATCGCCCCTGCCCTGCTTGCCATCCGCCTTGACCGCGCGCGCCAATACGGCGGCATTGCGGAGCTTCACGAGCGGCTGACCGGCCACAGTCTGCAGCGCGAATTGTCGGCGAAGACGGGCCTTGCACCGGTTAACGCCTCGGTGGAAGCAAACGACAAGCAGGCTTATGACGTACGACTGTGGGTAGCGGCCTCCCGTGAGCCGGTTCCGATGATTCACCAGGCCCTTCGCGGGAACGCGGATACCGCGCGTCTTGCGGCCCTGATCCGGGATTACCTCCTTCAGGCTCCGACCGGGCGGTAATCATTAAATGAGAAAACTTCACAGCAAGGAACTCTGTATGACCCTGAGCGCGTTATTATTGGTTTCATCGTGTACTACCTTCCGTTCCGGTACCGATGATCATCCATATCTTTTCCAAAACAGGGATCAAATGTACGCGGCAACCTGGAATGAAGGACCGTCCATCTTCCTTGAAACCGCGATGGATTATTTTGAGCTGCGACTTCCGGCCGGCGCACGCGCCTGGTGGACCAGGACCGGTCCGAACAAGGAAACCGCCCTCTATGTGTTCGAACCCGAGCGGGTGCGCGGCACGATGGTGTACGTGCACGGATATCTGTCGCACAGTCTTTCGGCTGCCTTTCTTATCTGGAACTTGCTCGACCAGGGGTTCCGCGTTGTCTGCGCCGATTTGCCGGGACACGGGCTTTCTGACGGTGAACGGGGAGATATTGCAACGTTTTCCGATTACGGCCTCTTTGTCGGCAACCTGCACGGTTTTTGCGAGGACCGCTGGACAGGTCCCGTTGACTATATGGGGCACAGCACCGGCTGCGCCGCAATGCATGAATACCTCAGGCAGGGATACCGGGGATACAACCGGATTATTTTTTTGGCGCCGCTCGTGCGCACCTGGTTATGGGATGTCTCGCTTGCCGGCTTGAGTTTGACGGAAAAATTCACCGAAGCCTTCCCGGCGTTCCGGAACGAGGTCAGCAGGGATAAAAACTACCTCAGAAAGAGCAAGCTTGACCATTTACGCCTGAAACAGGTTCCCGTCCACTGGGTACGCGCGCTCGAACGCTGGAACGAGGAACTGAAAACCGACGCCGTTCCCATTACGCGCGAGATTCTTATTCTTCAGGGGACGGCCGACACCGCGGTCGACGCGCCCTACGGCAAGGAATATTATGACCGGCTCTTAACCGGCCACACATACGTGGAAATTCCCAAGGCGATACACTGCCTTCATTCGGACAAAAAAGCCTTCCGCGAAAAAGCCTTCCGCGAAATCAACCGGTACCTTTCGGAAGAATAGACAGGATTGAGGGGAGACGAGGCTTGCGGCGCGAACGGGGCATCCCGCCTGTCGCTCGATGCACGGCAGGGCGGGGAACACAGGCATTCCCTGTGTTCCCCGCC
>LVBK01000058.1 GCA_001604385.1 Spirochaetales bacterium Spiro_09
GTATTCCACTGTCAGGTCTGATTCGGCTATTACCGGGTTAGCGACCTGTCTCTGTTATTATCGGAAGAAACTACAAATTGATATATTAAATATTACAGGATATACTGAACGCATGTCTACAAGTGACGTTGGCCGGTCTGTCGATGCTTTTTCATACTCCGATGTGCTTCTGGATTTATCCCCGAGCATTGTGTTTTTTCTGGCACCGGATCACAGCGTGTACCGGATGAGCAAATCCGCCCGCGAAGCCTTCAAGGTCAAACCGGGAACCGACGTTAGCGGGACAAGCATATTCGATATTATACATAATCCGGTTCTGACCCTGTTACTTCGTCGATGGTTCGAGAAATTAAACAGGGGAAACGGTGTGGATGAGGTCTTCCCGCTCGAGAACCCGGAAACTTCCAGCTATTTGTGGTACCACGTCAAGGCAGGCAATGTAGACAAGGACGGCATTTTTCTGGGTTCCGTCTTTTTTCTTTCCGATATTACCGAGTCCCATTCTCAAAAGAAAATCCTCGATACGCTCATGGGCGCCCTGCCCGGAGATGTGCTTGTATTTACCCGATCGCTGCGAGTCCTCCTGGTCAGCGACTCGATCGCGCGGGAATGCGGCTTTCACGGCTGGCGCGATGCCGTTGGTGCGCATATCCACGACCTCAAGCGGTTTGACGCCGCCGCACTTGAAAAGATGGTCGACCAGCTTATTCTGTCAAGCGAGCCGATTCATGATGTCATCAAGGTTAACCGGGAAGACGGGGATGTACGGTGGTTTTTGATAGACCTGCGAACCATACCCTCAACAGCCGGAACCTTCGGGTACATATTGACGCGGTTCGACATAACCGGGGAAATAAAGCCGAAGGCGGTACTTGAGTCCCTTATGGACAGCGCGACCGACTCGATTGTTATTGTTGACCCGAAAGGGATTATTCAATATGCATCCCGTTCGCTTGTCGAAACGCTTGGATTCAGTAACTGGCGCATGGTCATCGGCCATACATGGAATTTTCTGTTTACGTATGACTCGTATGCCGGAGAAAAATTCCGGGAGCTTTTTTCCGGTCCCTATAATGAGTCCCGGCATGGCACTCTTGCCCTTGACGGATCGGGGGGGAAAACTTTCTTCAATTATCGTATTGATCCCCTGCGGTATCAGGGAGAAAATTTCGGCCTGATCACCATTGCCAATAATGCGACAGAGCTTATTTCGGCGCGCAATCGGGCTGAATCCGCAGTTCGGGCTAAAGCTGCCTTTTTGGCGAATATGAGTCACGAACTGCGTACCCCCATGAACGCAGTGCTCGGCATGAACGAACTGTTATCCCGGACAAGCCTGTCCTCGCTCCAGAAAAATTATGTCGGCCAAATTCGATCCTCTGCGACCCTTCTTTTGTCCATCATCAACGATATTCTGGATTTTTCCCGCATCGAGGATCGCAAGATGGAGCTTTCCGAATCGCCGTATAATCTTCTTGCCGTGTTGCAGGACGTCATCAATCTGGTTTCGGTCAAGGTTGCCGAGAAAGAGCTGTCCTTTACGGTGGATATTGACCCCCGGCTTCCTGCCGAGCTGGCGGGTGACGAGATACGGATCAAACAGATTTTGATAAATCTTTTAAATAATGCAGTAAAGTTTACAAATTCCGGAGAGATAAACCTGACGGTGTCCTGCGGCTTGTCTTCGGGCTATTCTGTGCCTCTTTCCTTTGCGATCAGGGATACCGGAATCGGTATACCCAAGGACAAGCAGACAGAACTATTCGAGCGGTTTTCCCGGATAGAGCGTTCTTCCACGCAGGCTGTCGAGGGCTCGGGCCTGGGGCTTTCGATCTGTAAGGGCCTGGTTCACTTGATGGACGGAACTCTGACCGTAGAAAGCGATGCAGGCAAGGGCTCCGTTTTTACCGCGGTATTGCACCAGAAGAAAACGGGAAAGCACGAAAGAATTGCGTCTTTTGAGGGTCTCAAGGAGGTCAGGCTTTTGGCCTTCGATCCCGATCTTCCGTCCATTGCCTCGATACGGAAGATGGCAGGCTATGCCGGTCTTTCCGTCAGGGCTTGCTCAACTGTTCAGGAATTGTCCGGGGAACTGGAGTCGTCAGCTGCATCCTGGACCCATGTGGTATTTGAATATCGAAGCGCATACGAGCTTTGTTCAACCCTGGCCGGCCGGTATCCTACAATCCGGTGGCTAGCCCTGCTGACCCTGACCGATTTCATCGGCACAGGAAGGAATCCTTCGATCGATTTCGTGTTCAAGCCTCTTTTGCTGCCGGTTTTTGCGCGCTTTCTTCGTGGTGAAGCGGTCGACTTCAGTGTGTCCCTCCCCATGTCCTCATCTTTGGGCATTTCTCCGGGCTATTTCCGGGCAAACGGGGTACGAGTCCTGGTGGTGGACGACAACGCGGTTAACCGCAAGGTAGCTGACGGCTTTTTACAGACCCTCGATATTTCCTGCGATGAGGCAGCGAGCGGCGAGGAAGCGCTTGAAAAATTACACTCGTCTGACTATGATCTGGTTCTTCTTGACCATATTATGCCCGGTCTGGACGGCATTGAAACGCTCAAACGGATACGGGCCCTGCCCGGACGCGAAGCCTTGCCGGTAGTGGCTCTGACCGCGAATACCGATTCCTATTGGGCCGAAGAGTTTACCAAGGCCGGTTTTAATGAAGTCCTGTGCAAGCCAATAGACTTCAATGCCTTTGTAGTGACGCTGAAACGTTTGATTCCCGAAACCAAGCGTCTTTCCCCGGAAGTGCCCGCCCGCAAAGCGCCGGAAACTGACCCGGACGTAGATGAATGGATTACGGGGCTGGACAAGCAGCAGGCACTTGCCTATACGGGTAACGAGAAGAACCTCGCAATGGTAATCAAGGTGTTTAATCGAACGGGACAAAAGCTTCTTGATCAGCTCGAAAGTGGCAGATACAGCGGGGATCAGGGCCGTTTCCGGACAGCAGCGCATTCCCTGGTGAGCAGCTGCGCGAATATCGGAGCGAAGGACGTGTCCGCACTCGCGGCGGAACTGGAAGAAGCCATACTTTCGGGTGATAATGACGGCATTAACCGCTTGTATCCGCTTCTCCATGAAAAGCTTGGGGAAGTTGTCAGAAATGTCGGAAAGTATGTGGGAGGATTGCAATGAAAACCGGAATTATAGGGGCCGAACGGCAGGAAGTGGATCTATTATTCGCCGAGCTTGCATCATCCGGAGGGAGGGTAGTCGTCAACCGTAGGGGCCCGCTTGAAATTCATGAAGGGGTTTTGCATAACTGCCCGGTTGCAGTCGTCTGCTGTGGAATCGGAAAGGTTAATGCCGCCCTCTGTGCACAGCTGTTGATTTCCGAGTTCTCGGTGGAATGCCTTATAAATACCGGCTCAGCGGGCGGCTTGCACCCCGAACTACAGGTGCTTGATATGGTTGCCGCTACCGAGACGGTGCAGCACGATTTCGACACCACACCCTTTGGCTATGCTCCGGGCCAGGTCCCGGGAACAGATAGTCCCTTTGTCAAGGCTGATTCGCAGTTGCGGCGGCTCGCCATGGATGCCTTTGCCCGCTCGGGCGGACGTGGCGGCCGGGAAAACCTTGTTGCTCCCGATGTGCGCTCACGGGCACACCGCATGATTGCCGGCCGTATTGCCTCGGGCGACGCCTTTATAACCGACGAGAGCCGGCGGGAACGCATCCGGCAGCTCTTTGACCCTGCCTGTGTTGAAATGGAGGGCGCCGCAATAGCGCATGTGTGTTCGATATACGGCATACCGTTTTGCGTGCTGCGGAGCATCTCGGATTTGGCAGGAAAGGATGCGGGAATGTCCTATGAAGAGTTTTCCCGTCATGCAGCCCTGACGAGCGCGCATGTGGTCATGGAAATGGCGGCCTCCCTGGCCGACATGAGCCTGCGCGCGGAAAATTGAAACAAGGAGTACCTGATGAAAGAAGCGCGAAATGTTGAAAGTTTTTCCCTGGATCATACAAAGGTTACTGCGCCCTATGTTCGTTCGGCTGGTACAAAAACCGGTCCAAAGGGCGACATTGTCAGTAAATATGATATTCGCTTTACACAACCCAACACGGAATATCTTCCGATGGAAGCCATACACACACTGGAACACTTGATGGCAGAGTATATCCGGGACGAGCTTGAGGGCGTCATTGACCTGTCCCCCATGGGCTGCCGGACCGGCTTTTATCTGGTGGTATTCGGGGAACACCCTGATGCCGATATCGCAGTGAAAATTCGCCGCGTTCTGGAAAAAGTCGCTTCATGGCCTGACAGCGAAGAGGTCCCCGGCGTTGATCCCGTCATGTGCGGAAATTGGGAAGGGCACAGCCTGTCTGCCGCAAAGAAAGCGGCGCGTGACTGGGTCGCCGGTATAGACAAAAAGGGCTTTTCGCCCTTCATCTGACCGTCTGCCCGCATTAAATCCGAAGTTCGCCGTTTTCCTCTACCAGACAGGACGAACCGTCCGGATAGTGAACCCGGATGGTCGGATTCCTGACAAGGCAGTCCAGGTGGATGGCGGCGTCAGCGTCGTTGTCGTAGTTGCTGCCGATGGCAAAGTGGCAGGTGTGGAAGGCTTTTTCGTCTTCCAGCATATTTCCCCGTATTTCTGCCGCCGGATTCAGGCCGATACCCAATTCTCCAAGGCCGATCGCGTTCCGTTCCCAAGCGGCGCCGGTTTCCGCGTCAAGCTTTCCCTCTGCGGTCAGTTCCCGGGCCTTTTGTTTTCCCCTTTCCAGGGATTCGCGCAGGAGCTCCGCCTCGCGGCCGCCCGAAATATCGGTAATAAATCCCTTCGAGAAGGTGACCCGAACAGGGGTATCGACAATCATGTCCGAGCCGGTCAGGCTAATCGACCCGTCAAATACAATGGTTCCCTCGCTTTGACCGGGTAGGGGACTGATAAACACTTCGCCTGCCGGTATGTTCCCTCCCAGACCGCCTTCGGTAAAGCGTCCGTCATCGCTCATGGGAGTGCGGCCGGTAACCGGAACCCGAACATCCGTGCCGCCGGGGGCTGTCACGTGCACGCTTTGGGCTCCCTGCAAGAGGCGGCAGAGCGCCTCGCAACGCGTTTGAAGGAGCTGATAGTCAATGCAGGCTGTTCGGCGGAACATGTCGACCGTGATTCCGGGTGTCCAGATTGCGCGGAGGCTTTGTTTTTCGTCCATCAGGTAATGAAAGATATGGTCTATCTTCCGTCCGGTCGAAGATTTCCAGGGGGACTCAAGGCCTTTTCGATCCTTGCCCATTTTGTTCGCGGAAATTGAGGCGCAGGCGTCAGGTTCGGCCTGGAAGGCAGCAAGCGCGGCGCGATTCGCGTAGTCAAGCTGGGATTTTTCCGGCTGCAGGACGAGTGTCGCCTCGATACCGGCCTCAATGGCGGCCGCATAGAGCGCTTTGGATATTTCTTCCGCGTCGCCACCCGGATTGGTCAATATCAGAAATTGTTCCCCCTTCTTGATGGCAAGAACATCGCGTATAACGGTATTGGCCGCTTCTGTCACGGTTGCTGAATACTTCATGGAACAAATGTATAGCGGCGAGGTATGAAAAGTCAAACCGCTCTGCTATACTTCTGTTCTGCCATGAATATCATTTTAATCGAAAAAGACGAGCGTTTTTTTCCCCGCTACGATGAACGCTGCGTACATATACGAAAAATCCTGAAAAAAAAGGCGGGAGACCTTTTTTCTGCGGGCGAGGTAAACGGCCCGGAGGGACGAGCGCTAATCGAGCGACTGGACGAGACGGGCCTTTCCTTCAGTTTCACTGCCGAGCGGCCGTCTGCACCCCTTCATCCTCTTGTTCTGCTGGTCGGCTTCCCCCGTCCGATCCAGCTCAAACGCTTGCTGCGCGATGTCAGCAGCCTTGGCGTATCCTCTGTACTGTTAAGCGGTACCGATTTGGGTGAAAAGTCTTACCGCGAGTCGAATCTGGTTGATCGGGGCTCGGCCTCTGCTTCTCTTCGGGAAGGAGCTGTCCAGGCAGCCTCGACAGCCATCCCGTCGTTTTCCCTGTGCGATTCGATTGATGACGCCCTCCGGACACTGCCGGACGCGGCTCAGCGGGTTGTTCTGGACGTTGAAGGAGCTGTCTGTCCGCTTGCGGAGATGTCCGGCGACAGGCCGACCGCAGAGCGGCCGTTGGTATTGGCTGTCGGAAGCGAGCGGGGATGGTCCGCCCGCGAACGGGATCTGTTCCGTCTGTCCGGCTTTACGGTATGCTCGCTTGGATCGCGAATATTGCGCACCGAAACCGCCTGTACGGCCGCGGTAAGCGTTGCCCTGGCAAAATTTCGTCTGTGGTAAACATCAGGAGACACTATGAATCAGGATCAAATCAAGGAACTCCTCCTCCGGCTTGAAGAAACCGGCCTCGAGTTCTCGGTGACCATGACCGGAAAGAAAAGCACCAAGGTGAACGGCCTCTATAAACCCGACACCCATGAAATACTCTTGCACAACAAGAATTTCGACAACGACAATCAACTGATTTATACCGCCATCCATGAATATGCCCATCATCTCCAATGCGAGCGCGATGGGGGCATGCGGACCGCCCGCTGTCATTCGGCGACCTTTTGGGCCCGCTTTCACGGGCTGCTGGCGAAGGCCGAATCGGAAGGGCTTTACCACATAGGCCTTGAACAGTCGCAGGAGCTCTCCGCATTAACCGAGGAAATCAGAACGAAGTATCTTGAGGAAAACGGAAAATTGATGAAGGAACTGGGGGCGTTGCTTGCGAAGGCCCAGGCCCTGTGCAAGAGTGCCGGAGTCCGATATGAGGACTACATTGACCGGGTCCTGTGTTTGCCGCGTTCTGCTGCCCGGACTGCTGTCAAGGTGAGCGTTCTGGATATCAACCCCTCTATGGGCTATGAGACCATGAAAATAGTCGCCGCCCAGGGAAGTCCCGAAAAAAGGGCTGCCGCCGAGGAGCTCTTCCGGTCGCGCCAGAGTCCCGACTCGGTCAAGGTTCAGCTTGCCAAAAAGCGGGATGAGGATGACCCGCGTCAGCGTCTGGAGAAGGAAAAATGGCGTCTTGAGCGCACCATTGTGCAATTGAAGGAACGTCTTGAGCAGGTCGACAAAAGCCTGTCCATCATATCTACAGTTTCCTGACAGGGTGCCGATACACTGAACAGGAGCATCCATGAAAAGCTTGAACACACCCCTTCGCGCCCTGATTGTGGTGTTTTGTCTTTGTATAGTAGCGTCTACGCCGCTTGTCGGCGAGGCGGGGCATGTACTGGCGGAAAATTTGGTGGTGCCGGAGCGAGGCCCGGCCTTTGATCCCCTGTTTCCAGCCGCCCTTTTTCAGTCCTATGTAGCCGGTATGGCTCTTGTCCAGGAAGGCCGCATGGTAAATGTGCCGACCCGCGAGGAAGTACGAGTACAAGACGACTGGTCGGCTCGCCTTCAATCGGTATTGCTCAATAATGATATTCTTGCTCTCTACGGTAAACCCGGCGCTCGCAACATGGGCATACTCGGGCAGTATTCCCTCTCGCACCTTGATTCGGTAATGGCTCCTTTTATCCGGATGTATGATGACGCGAACGGCATCCGGGGCGTTATTCCCTCCCTGTATATTATCTATGGCACGGTATGGCCGGAGGGCGAAATCGGCATATTGTCGGAACGTGTCGTTCGAGAGTATATCGAGTATGCCCGTGAACGCGGCTGGATTGTGTATCTGGATCATCAAATCGGAAAATATACGGTGGAACAGGCCATGAACCGGCTCCTGCCCTGGCTTGCCTATCCCAATGTGCATCTTGCCCTTGATCCGGAATGGCGTACCACAAAACCCATGAAGGAGATTGGCTCCGTAACGGCTTCCGAATTGAATACCGCCCAGGCAATGATGCAGGATTATCTTGTCGAGCACAGACTTCCCGGCCGCAGGATGCTGGTGGTTCACCAGTTCAAGCCGCGCATGATACTTGACCGGCCACAGGTGAAAAGCGATTATGAACTGGTACAAATTATTCATTGCGCCGACGGTTTCGGTTCTCCATCGGTCAAGCGCAATGCCTATGCGTTCAACGCCCTTGCGTCAAATATGCCACTTAAATCGTTCAAGCTCTTTTTGGAGCCGACCATAGCGGGCGCCGGCTGGGACAAGCCACTCATGACGCCGCAAGAGGTGTTTGCTCTTGATCCCCGCCCGTACCTGATCATGTATCAATAATATACTGCTATCAATATTGTTGAAACCACCCTATCCCGTCTCAAGCGACCAAATGAGC
>LVBK01000020.1 GCA_001604385.1 Spirochaetales bacterium Spiro_09
GGATTTGCATTTTTATTTGTAGACCTCTAAAAAACTGAGGTTTTTAGAGGTCCCCTTTACTTGATATCTTCTAAAAATAGTCATATAATAGTCATATGGAGACTATTTCTATATCCAGGTTGAAAGCCCATTTAAGCGCGGAACTCAAGCGTATCGAAGGCGGCCTTGTGCTCACCGTCGTAGATCATAAAAGGCCAGTCGCCATACTCAGTCCTCTTCACGAAGACACTCTTTTTGTACGCGAAGCCACATCTCTATATTCCTGCAAGTCTTTTGAACCGCTGATAGACGAGGATGCAATGGTCTTTTTGAATGAGGAGCGAACGGATTCATGGTAGCATATCTCGATTCTTCGGTTGTCCTCCGACATATTTTGCTGGGTGATCTTGCAATACAACGCGCACTTGAATGTGGTTCGCTCGTTTCAAGCGAGCTTATGGAAATAGAATGCAGGCGGGTTTTACAACGTTGCCGCATGACTGGAGTCTTGAACGATGTAACCTATGTTACCGCCATTGCTCGTCTTAACGCAGTTCTTGAGGGCGTAAGTCTGCTCTCACTTTCTGCGGCAGTTAAAAAGAGGGCGATGGAGTCTTTTCCGGTGGTTATTAAAACTCTCGATGCGCTTCATCTGGCAACAGCTCTTGTGTATAAAGATACGCTTTTGTCAGAAGAGCTAGTACTTTTCTCTCATGATGACGCAATGAATCGGTGTGCTGCGGTGCTTGGTTTTGTCACTCTGCTTGGATAAGGTAAATCAGGCTCTCGCGATGTTCGGGAATCAGGAGGTATGACATAATGACAATGCGTTGCGCCTGGGCGAATCCGAATAATCCCCTGTATCTTGCCTACCACGACGAAG
Source organism: Spirochaetales bacterium Spiro_09 (assembly GCA_001604385.1). Taxonomy (GTDB): domain Bacteria; phylum Spirochaetota; class Spirochaetia; order Treponematales; family Treponemataceae; genus Teretinema. The sequence continues at coordinate 863 of LVBK01000020.1, forward strand.
AGTGGGGCGTGCCGGTTCATGATGACCGGAAGCTTTTCGAGATGCTAATCCTCGAGGGGGCCCAGGCGGGACTTTCATGGGAAACCATCCTGAACAAGCGCTCCCGCTATCGCCAGGTCTTTGACGGATTCGATCCTGAGCGGGTTGCCGCCTATGGCGAGTCGAAAATTGCCGAGCTTCTTGGCGACGCGGGTATTGTGCGCAACCGCCTGAAAGTCCGCTCTGCCGTCGCGAATGCGCGCGTCTTTCTTGACATTCAGCGGGAATCGGGCTCTTTTTCCGCCTGGCTCTGGGCCTTTGTCGACCACACGCCGGTACAAAACCGCTGGAAGAGCCTGTCCGAAGTACCCGTGCGAACGGAACTTTCCGACATCATATCGAAGGACTTGAAAAAGCGGGGCATGAGCTTTGTCGGCTCTACCATTATCTATGCCTGGCTGCAGGCGATCGGGGTGGTCAACGATCACGTCTGTGACTGTTTCCGCTCTCCACATGCCGGTGCGGGAGAAGGCTGCGCACAATGAAGAGGACGGTAACCGTCAACGACCGCATGCAAAGCGGGTATACCTATGAACTGACCTGTCCCGAGGGTGAAAACTTTGACAGCGAGTTCAAGCCCGAGCTGACCCCGAAAGAAATGCTTGCCCTTGGCGTGTTCGGGGGAAAGTACCTGACCGATTGCCGGGACGAATTTCCGGCTTCCTGGTTCGAGGGCGCAAAGCTTTCCCCGGAAGGAGCGCGCGCGGACATGAACTATTTTCTGGTGCACGCCTCAAAGCCCCTCAGCTACTGGCGCGCGAAGGGCTGGATCCATGAAGATGACCCGCGCGGCTGGTTTCAGTGGTACTGCCGCTATTATTTGGGGCGGCGCTCGGCGGATGACGCGCGACAAATCAAGCGGTGGAAGGCAATGAAGCGGCATATCGCGCAAATCCGCGCGCACTGTGCGCCGGGAGACCTTCCCTGCCGCCGTCGCCAGAGACAGGCCCTGCTTCACTGGGCATACGACAGCAGAAAGATATAGACTGTGGGTAATGACAAGGAGTTATCTTATGAGCACTATTACTTTTTCTTTGAATAAAAAAAATGCACGAGAACTGGTCCGTCATGTGTTTATTGGGAACTGGATTCTTAATTCAACGAAGATTGAACGTGATGAAGAACTGGATGCGTTTTACGAAAGCATCCTGTCGATGGCGAAAAACTACAATGTTATGGAAGATGCAGATGACATTGAATATTCAGAGAAGATAAACGAATATACCCTGTCGGAAGACAAGATGAATGAGTATATGGATGACATTGATGAGCACACGAACGAAATTTTTTGGGATGACTTGTGTGAGAAACTTGCGTTTCGCGACGCAATAGAGAAGTATGGCAAGGATGAACTTGAGAGCCTGGAACACTTTGAATGCAAGAAAAAAATTTGGGCAGAAGAAGAAAAATACGCCAAGGAATTTGAAGCACGAGGTGTCGAGCGTTTGCGAATTGTACAATGAGACAGTACCACATTTTTTTGTTTGATCTTGACGGAACCCTCCTCGATACCCTTCCGGACATTGAATGGGCCCTGAACTCAGCCCTCGGTTACTATGGCCAGCCGCCGATCAACCGCGCGCGTGTGAGGCGCTTTGTCGGTAACGGCCTGGGCGAACTTGTCAGGCAGTCGCTCGGACTCCCCCTCCGCGTCGCCGGGGAAACCGCAACCGGTGAGACAAATGCCGAGCGGGAAACACTCGCGCGTGCCATTACCGGCAAACTGAAAGAGCTCTACGCGGACGTTCCTTTCCGCTACACGAAGCCCTACGACGGCATCAGCGACCTTTTGGTGAAATTGCGGGCCCTGCCTGGCGTCAAACTTGCGGTCATCACCAACAAGGCCCGCTCAGTCGCCGACGCGACGGTACACCACTTCTTTCCGGGCATCTTCGACCTTGTCTACGGAGAGTCTCACGACCGGCCGCGAAAGCCCGACCCGCAAACGGTACGGATCACGCTCGAATCCCTCGGCGGCAGCGGCGATCCCGCGGCTGACCGAGCCGTCTTCATCGGCGACAGCGACGTCGACATCCGCACCGCAGTAGCCGCCTCCTGCCCGCATGTCGCCTGTCTTTGGGGCTTCCGCGACCGCGCCGACCTCGAGAAATCGGGAGCCAGGGTGTACGCGCAAACCGCCGCCGACCTCGAGGCCCTCCTGCTGGTCGGTGGTAAGACCCACGTACAATAAAAAAACCGAGGAGAATCTATGGCACGAATTTTGGGTATCTGCGGAAGTCCCCGCCGTGAGGGAAACACCGCCTTTGCACTTCAGTACGCGCTCGATGCGGTGAAAGGGACTCATGAAACGCGCTTCCTGTCGGTGGCGGATCATGCGGTCATGCCGTGCACAGCCTGCGGCGCATGCGCCAAAACGGGAGTGTGCCCGCAGAAGGATGACATGATCACCTTCTATGACGCCCTGCGCTGGTGTGACGCCCTGGTGATCGCCTCGCCGGTTTTCATGGGCATGGTGTCGTCCCAGCTCAAGGCGGTCATGGACCGCTGCGTCCTCCTGCGCCCCGATTACGAAAAACCCTACGAACTTGCCGGAAAAGTCGGCGCGGGTATCGCCTGCGGCTGGTTCCGGAACGGCGGGCAAGAAGGCACCCTTCAAAACATTCACACCTTCCTTTTGCAAATGCACATGCAGGTACTCAACGACGGCGCGCCCTACTGCCATTCCGGTGCGGCGATTGTCGCCAACGCCCGCGAGGATTCGCTCGGCCTCGAGACTGTTGGGGCAACCATGCGAAACCTGGACAGGGTGCTCAAGGGGATGAACCGGTAAGTGAGCCAGAAAGCGCTTAGGTGGGGCGCTCTCCAACGCGCGCAGGCGGCGCGACAGGACGCGGAACGTTGCGAGTGATCTCTATGTAAAAAAAACACCGGGAATCGGGCTGACACCTTGTCAGAAATACCGGATCGGTTTATATTTGTGGAATGAAGAAACAAATTAAGCAGACATCTCTGCTCCATACCGCGTACGCGCTTTCGTTTTCGGTGCTGCTGGTTCTTGCCGGCTGTTCGTCTTCAGGCTCGACGGCTTCCGACGATCCGGTGCCCGCCGCCCTGCCGCCCGCCGCTCCGGCGAGTTATCCCGAAACGGGCGTTGAAATTCAACCGGGCGATTTTACCCTGAGTGCTATCAATTTTGTTGAAACGCTCGGAGCGGGCTGGAACCTGGGCAATACGCTCGATGCCCACGTGGACGGCATGACCGGTTTGGCGACCCAAACCTCCTGGGGGCAGCCGCTGACCACTCAGGCGATGCTTGACGGAATCCGGGACGCTGGCATGAAGGTCGTCCGCATTCCGGTCAGCTGGCACAATCACGTTGACGCGGCCTTCACCATCGACCCCGTCTGGATGAGCCGGGTTATCGAAGTGGTCGAGTACGCCCGTGCGGCGGACCTCGCGGTCATTATCAATATTCACCATGACGACAAAAAAGAGTATTACTACCCCGACCCGGTGCACGCCGCGCGTTCGCGTGAATACGTGACCCGTGTATGGAAGCAAATCGCGCTCATGTTCCGCCACTATGACGAGCGGGTCATCTTCGAGCTATTGAACGAGCCCCGCCTTGTCGGCCACGTCAATGAGTGGAACTGGAACAACGGCAATCTGGATCCCGATCTTGCCGAAAGCGCACGCATTATCGGCGAGCTTGAGCAGGCCGCCCTCGATGTCATTCGCGAAACGGGCGGCAATAACGCCGAGCGGTACGTGATGGTCACGCCCTACGCGGCCTCTCCCTGGGCGTCGTTTTCATCCCACTTCGCCATTCCCGAAGATACCGCCGACGACAAGCTCATCCTCTCGGTCCACGCCTACACGCCCTATGTGTTTGCCATGCAGGACCCGGGTGTTTCCGCCTTCACCGATGCCCACAAGAGTGAAATTGACCAGTTCATGGGCCAGTTGCACACAACGTTTACCGTCGCAAAGAATATGCCGGTTATCATCGGCGAGTACGGCGCAACGAACAAGAACAACCTTGCCGACCGGGTCGCGTGGTTTTCCTATTATTGCGGGAAAGCGGCCTCATACGGCATGAGCACCATTTTGTGGGATAACGGAAACCATGTCGTCCCTTCGAGCGGCAAATTTTCCGAACTCTACGGATTCTATAATCGTACCGCGCAGACCTGGTACTTCCCGGAAATCCTTGAGGCGATTATAGGCGCGTACGAGTAATCGTACGCGTCCTGTACATCCCGTAAACCCGACTCTGTATCAAAGGCCGTATCCGAAAGGATACAGGCCTTTTTTTCCGTCCCCGGCGTTGATCGGAATCTGCTCCATGGACGCGGGCCAGGTAAACGACAGTTTTCCAGTAAAGGGGTAATCGCCGAAGAGCACGTCGGCAATGCCGGGGCCGGCCATGGAACCGGGGAGCCAGGCGGCCACTATCGCCTCGCAATAGGGCAAAATGCTGTCGATAATGAGCGGCCGGCCGCTGACAATTACGGCGACCACGGGAACGCCTTCCGCGTGGGCATTCCTGACGCGCTCGACATCAGCCTTTGACAGGGCAAGATTGTCGCTGTCTCCGGTAAACTCGGTGTAGGGAGCCTCTCCAATAACCACCACCGCCCTCTTCGCTCCGCGGATACCCCGCCCGTCATCTGAATACGCTATCCTGTCGGCACCCAACCGTTCCGTAAAGGCGCCCAGAATATCCTTCCCCTTGACGCGGAAGCCGCTCGAGGCCGCCCGGCGGGAATTCCATTCCAGGGTGGGGTGCAGGGTTTCATATTCGCTGTAGCCGCCCCAGTAAATGGTCCAGCCACCCGAGAGCGCGCCCAGATCCTTTGCCTTGGTGCCGACCAGGGCTATCGTGCCCTCTGCGGGCAGGGGGAGCGCCCGGTTTTTGTTTTCCAGGAGCACCAGGCTCTTTCGTACGGCCTCGCGGGCAACGGCCATGTGCTCGTCGCTCCCAACCAGGGGCAACAGGCTGTCGTCGGCAAGCGGTTTTTCGAAGAGTCCCAGCTCGAATTTCAGCGTCAGGATACGAGTGACCGCCTCGTCGACACGCGCCTCGCTGACAATGCCGTCGGTAACGTTCTTGCTCACCTCTGCGATAAAGCCCGTGAAGTCTTCCGGAATCATGATCATGTCGATGCCTGCGTTGATTGCCTTTGCGTACTTGTTCGGCCCGACAAGCTCGGCATGGCCTGCCCAGTCGGACACGATAAGGCCGGTAAATCCCAATTCTTCGCGGAGCACGTCGATCCATCGGGCGTTTTCGTGCATCTTGACGCCGGATATACTCGAAAAGGATATCATGACCGTCGCGGGGTTTTCCTTCATGACCGCCGCATAGGGCGCAAGATGAATGCGCCTCAGTTCCGCTTCCGGCAGGGTCGAATCGCCCCGGTCTATGCCGTGCGGACTGGTGCCCCATTCGGCGCCGCCGTCGGCAAAGTAATGCTTGGCCGTCGAGGCGATGGTCGCGCGGCCTGAAAGAGCTCCCTCTTCGTGGCCGCGCACAAAGGCGGCGCCCAGAACGGAGACGATATCGGGAGATTCCGAAAAGCTTTCATAGGCGCGGCCCCATCGCTCATCGCGGGAAACCGCAATGCAGGGCGCGAAATTCCAGTGGACGCCGCCAGCCGCGGTTTCGACGGCGGTAATGCGCCCTATCCGCTCGACAAGGCCGGCATCGTTTGCCGCGCCCAGTCCGACATTGTGGGGGAATACCGTAGCCCCGCCTGTTTTCGCGCTTCCGTGCACCGCGTCAATGCCATATAGAATGGGGATGCCCAACCGGGTTTGCAGCGCGGCCTTCTGGTACGCGTTGGTGTGCTCAAGCCAGTCCTTCGCGCTTATTCCCGACGCGGGATGGTCGCCCCCGCCGCTTAAAATGGAACCAAGCGCATGGGCGGTGACGTCCGCGGGCGACGCGCGGTAAATGACCGCTTGCGCCATTTGCGCGACTTTCTCTTTCACCGTCATCCTGGCCAACAAGTCCTCAACCCGCTCGGCTATCGGCAACGCGGCGTTCCGGTAGGGCGCGTTGGCCGTATCCGCCTGGCCGGTTTGCGCCCCCGCGTTTTTTGCGCACGAGACAAACGCAAGTATCGCGACGCACGCGCATATCTTCCTCAAGGCAGCCCTGGCTGCCCGCCTCTCTTTCATGGAATCCTCCTGTGCCCCGCGCGGGGCATGAATTCAGTATAGCGTGAAAACGCCGAGGCAGAAAGACTTTGCCTGTTGGCCGCTTTTCGGGCGGAGCCGCCGCCAAGATTACGGGACGGTGAGCGTACGGGCCGCCCCTATTGCCTGATTTTTTCTCCGGTGTGTACGGAAACCGCGCTTCCCCGCACCGCGATATACTGTGCGTTGCTTATAGGGTAGAGCGTACAGGTTTTTCCGTAGGCGTCGACAATGGTGTTTGCCGCCTTCTTGAAGGGCGCGTTGCCGAAGTGGGGAACCGGGTAGAAGTCAATCGCCGCGAGGCCCGTATAATCGCCCAGGTCGGGAGCCGCCTTCGGCGAGTCCATGTGGGCGGCATACGAAATGTCCGGGGCAAGGATCATCGCGCCGGCGGACTCGCCGATATACACGGTGCCGCTTTCTATCAGGTTGCAGATTACCGAATCGCAGCCTGTTCGCCGCAACTCCTGCAAAAGGTAAAAGACATTCCCGCCAGAGACGTAGATGAACGGATTCTTTCGAAGCGCCGCGGCTGCGTGTTCGGGGGTTTCGCGCGCAAGATCAAGCTCCTCAACAATCATTCCCATTCGTTCCAGGGCCTTCCTTCCGGCGCTCACATAAAAGCGGACTTTTTCCGGAATGCTGGCGGTCGCGATAAAGGTGACGGTATTGCCTGCGGGGTTCCGATCCAAAAACGTTTCAAGCGACTTCGCGACATCGGCGAAAGAAGAGGACAAGAATATTCGTTTCATGTAATTCTTCCTTTTTGCGCTTGCGCGCAGAGGTTTATATCCGGTAGTCTACTGCATGAAGTCTGACATCTTCTGTCAGTATTTTTTTTTCGGGTACGGAAGTGCCTGCAGGATGTTCCAATATGGCTCAAAAGAAAGATACCGCGCGATCCCGGAGTCCTCATGACACCGAGAGCGCCAAAAGCGGTGTAGCCCTTTCGGGAGGCAACATGAACGCCCCGGTAAAGATGGGCTCGGAGGTACACCGCTCCGCGGGCGTTCACACGCCGACCATTCACCGGCTATTGACCCATGTCCGCGCGCGGGGCGTTGATTGGGTTCCCCGTCCCCTGTCGTGCGACGGTACGACCGAGGTTCTGACCTATCTGGACGGGGACGTCCCCCACGATATGCCCTCCTGGATTTGGGACGGGTCCGTGCTCAGGACAGTCGCGCGCCGCCTTCGGTGTTGGCATGATGCGACGGCCGACTTCCCGCGCGAAGGCGCCCTCTGGAGTTTTTCCACCGGTCAGGAGGACGAGGTTATCTGCCACAACGATTTTGCCCCCTACAATTGTGTGTTTCAAAACGGCACCTTCTCCGGCCTCATCGACTTTGACCTGTGCGCGCCGGGAAGCCGTCTGTGGGACATGACCTACTGCGCCTACCGGTTCGTGCCGCTCATGAGCGACGCTCCGCTCGCGGTCGGGCAGGAATTCGCCCCCTTCCCCCTGGGAACGGTCCTTGAACGGCTCGAGATTTTTCTGGATGAATACTCCCGGGGCGATCCTCCGTTTCGGTACGGCGCCGGAACCCTGCTGCAGAAAACCGCCGAACGCCTTGACCGCATCGCCGACTGGACCGCGGACTTTGCGGCCCGTAGCGGCAACACCGTTCTTGCGGGCAATGCGATCATGTACCGCGACCATGCAGGGTGGATCCGCTCTCTCGGGGGCTAAGGACCGCAGGACTCATTTTTTTCCGAATTCCGCACCCATGAAATACGCCGAAAAGGCGATGGCGATGTTGCTCAGAATGAACGCCCAGAAGGGAATGGAGGGCCAGGCAACGCCCCCTGTCCGGTCATACACAGTTCCGGTTGTGGCGGTGTAGCCAGCCCAGTCTTCGTTGTCCTTTTTGACGGTCTTTCTGAAATCGGCAAAGACTTCCGGCGCTATCGTTTCGGCCAGGTTGCGGTATTCCCATTGTATCGTGACTGTCCTGTCTTCTTTTTTCGCATCGTACGAAAGAGCATACCAGGGATTATCCGTCCTGTGGGACTCGTTTCCGACCAAAAGCGGCAAGGGGCTGACGATCGTGACGCGGTGGGTTACCGTATAGGGCTTTTCCAGGAAAAGGGGGAACTTTCGCTCCGCGGGCAGCTTGTCGAAGGCATCCATATAGGTGCTGAAGGTATGCGGATAGACATAGAGGGTTTCGGTTTTTTCATCGGTGGACTTTTTCCATAGTTGGGGAATGGAATAGGATTCATACACCTCGATAACGTTTTTCCCGGGATCGTCGGTGGAACGGACATCGGCGGTTTTTTCCGTTCCGGGAAACAGGCGCTGATAAAAATCGAGGTAGAGTTTTTCCATGGTCGCCCGTCCGGTTGACGCTAGCCTCCAGCGCATGGCATTTGCTTCTTTGCCTGAGTACACGGTTGTCACTTCCAGCGTTCCGCTGCCGTCCGGCCCGGTTCCGGTAAAGGTTTCGTGCGTTTCGATTGTGCCGGGCAATTCGTCAAGCATGTATTCAAGACTGCCTTCTGCGTAGGGACGTTCGCCCAAGGACAGGACCCAGCCGTAGTGAGGAACATGGGTAGAGCGGAGATCCCCGCCCTGGTGGGAGATGGTCGGGTCATACCAGTAGCGGTATCCGTTTTGATCCGTCAGTTTGACAATGACGTGATTGAAGGCATAGGGGGAGGGTAGCCGGTCATTGATGCTGCGGCCCGCATCCGAGTGGACAAGCGTGGCAACGACATCCCAGCCGTCAAGACGGGCAAGTTCGCTGAACAGCAGGGCCTTGTCCTTGCAGTCACCGAAACGGCTTGCCGCAACTTCCAGGGGTTTGCGGGGTTTGTGGGAGTTAATGCCGATCTCGATACCGAAGTACCGGATATCGTTCTGCACAAACCGGAGCAGGTCAATCAGTCTCTCTTCCCTTCCTTGGCCCGTTCCCCGGTCTTTTGCGATCCGTTCCGATAATTCTGCCAAACCGGTGGCCGCATCGCCAGAAGCGGACAGGGCAAAGAGTTTTGTACCCCATTCACGAACCTCTTCCCAACTTTGCCATTGTGAATACTCGATCCAGGGATATGTCCAGAACCAGGGGGGCGTTCGCTCTTCCGCCTTTACTTCCGGCGAGTTCTTTTCATGCCACACATACTCGTGCAAGCCGTCCGCGGTGGTTACCTTTGACACCGGTAATTCCCTGACGTGCTGCTTTATTGAAAGCGGCCTTCGCGGATCGACAAGCAGGCGGAAATGCACGGTGTCCATCGGATAATTGTAGCCATGATGAAAACTGCCCGCCGTCATGTCGCCGAATATCGGATTCGTTCCCGTGATGCTGAATTCGTACTCCACCACGTCGTTCACCCTGATGTCCTCCAAAACCAGCAGCATGGTTCTGGTTTCTTTGTATTGCAGAATGTCGAGCGACTCCTCTTTCTGGATTTCCTTCCATCGAATGCGGTTTGTCCACTCGTGCTTCGTCCCGTTGCGCCAGACGGAGAGGGAATGCAACGTGAATTGTTCGTACGAGGGTTCCCATGAAAGTTCAATCTGTGAGGCGTCGGTGAGGCCCGCATTATTGATAACCCGAAACGCGTAGTGGCGGTAATCCTGCTTTTGTTCGACATGAATTTGCTGGTCCACCAGCAGGTAATAATATCCGTAATCAACCAGTGAGGGGTCTATGGTTGCCGCAGGATCGCAGGTAACCGGCTGTGTCCACTGTGGCCGCGCGCTGACCGGGATGCTGCCGTTGTCCAGGGCCTTCAGGGAGGGAAGGAAGACCGTAGCCAGAATAAGGAACGCAATCAAAGAAAAGAATCTGGGGTGCATCCATACAGTATAGACCCGGTACCCTTCGGGGACAAGAAATTTGCATTTGGGGCACACAGACAGTACAGTATGTTTCAAGGGGTGAACTAATGATCGTCATGAATATGCGAACCAGACAGATTATTGCCTTTATGTCTCTGGCAATAGTATTGTCCGCCGGAATGGGTTTCTCCATTTTCGTCGGGACCTCGCGAATAGTCAGCCAGCAAGTGGAACAAACGCTTTTGGCCGAGTCGGATCTCCTGGCGGACGTATATTCGTCCTGGGTTGACCTGCAGCTTGCCCAGCTGCAAACCATAGCTGCGGTAGCCGATTTTACCGAATATAATGCCGGTTTGTATGCAATTCTCGACGCGGAGGCGGTCAGGTTGGGCTTCAATTCCATGTCCCCGGCGAATACCGCGGGCATTTTGCACCTGGCGAACGGACGTACTGCGGATCTTTCCGCGCGCGCTTATCTTCAAAAGGTTTTTCGGGAACGGGTTCCCGCCGTCTCTGACCCGGTTTTCAGCGCGCTCGCCGGGGAAGAAACCCTGTTAACCGTCCTTTTTGCGGTTCCCATTATCCGCAACGGCGAGCTGCAGGGTGCCCTGATCGGCCAGCGAAAGGCGGAGTTCCTGAGCAACCGGCTTTTGGAAACCGATTATGGACGGGGTTCCGAGGTCTTTGTGTTGAACGGTTCGGGTATGGCGATAGCCCACTCGGATCCCGAACAGGTACTGAAACGGGTCAACGTGCTGGAGCTAGCGAAAACCGATGCTTCGTATCTGTCGATTGCCGCGGTCGTCGAGCGCATGATTGCGGGGAATCGTGGCCTCGATTCCTATGAAAGCGCCCAGGGTAAAACCTTTATTGCGTATTCACCCATTGGCGAATACGGCTGGAGCGTTGGCGTCTCCCTCCCTTCGGATACCATCATGGAGCCTCTTCGCAACCTGCGAACCATTTTGCTTACCATGGCTGTCCTGTCGGTGCTAATCGGGCTCGTCCTTGCGGTCATACTGGGCTCGGCCTTCGCCAAACCCCTTGGCGTGCTCTCCGTCTCCTTCAAAGATATTTCCCGGGGCGATGCCGACCTGACCAAACGCATCGAAATGCGGCGCCGGGACGAAATCGGTCTTCTGGTCGAAGGTTTTAACCTTTTCGTCGAGAAACTGCAGGGCATTGTGCGCAGCCTGCAGGGAACCCAGGGGTCACTGGGTAAAATAGGGGCGGATTTGGCGTCGATCTCCCACGAGTCAGCTGCGGCCATTTCGCAAATTCTCGCAAACATAGACGGGGTCCGAAAGCAGACACGCTTTCAGGCAAGCGCCGTGGAAAAGATGACCGCCTCGGTACAGACCGTAACCGCCGGAGTGGAGCGACTTGACGAGCTGATCGCGACGCAGGTAGCCGGAAGCACGCAGGCCTCGGCCTCAATCGAGGAGATGGTTGGCAACATCGGGTCCGTGACCGCTTCAGTGCAGAAGATGGCGGACCGTTTCGAGGCCCTGATGCAGGCGGCACTAGACGGGCGGGTCAAACAGGAGGCGGTCGATACGCACGTAAAGGAGATCGCCGCACAGTCCGAGCAGCTTCTTGACGCAAATGCCGTGATTGAGGGCATAGCCGCCCAGACCAACTTGCTGGCCATGAACGCCGCCATAGAAGCGGCCCATGCGGGAGACGCGGGGAAGGGCTTCTCGGTGGTTGCCGATGAAATACGCAGGCTCTCCGAAACCTCGGCGGAACAATCCCGAAAGATAGGTTCCGAACTTATGCGGATCAAAACCGGCATTTCGCAGGTAGTGGACGTTTCCCGGGAGTCCGAGGCTTCTTTTGTCAGTCTGAATTCCGGTATCGAGGAAACCGGCGAATTGGTAAAGGAGATCGAGGGCGCGATGTCGGAGCAAAAAGAGGGATCGCAGCAAATCCTGGAGGCCTTGCGCGATATGAGCGCGTCTTCCTCCGAGGTCAAGGATAAGGCGTCGGAGATGAAGCGGGAAGCCCTGAACGCAATCAATGCGATGCAGGGCCTGAACGAGGCTTCCTCCACCATAATAGGCAGTATGGACGAGATGAGCGTGGGCACTACCCAGATCAATCAGTCGGCGCAAACCGTCGCCAGCCTTGCAGCCCAAACCAATGAAAGCATCAAGGAGATGGAAGCGGTCATCGGACAGTTTAAGATATAGTCGCATCTTGCCGGCAACGGCCGCTTACACCTCGGCCGTGTCGGTATACAATTCCTTTATAACGGTTTCAATGGGTACTTCCTGCACCGCAAGGTCGCGCAGTCCACAGGTGTCACCAATCAGCCGGATAAGGGAGCCGAGGTCCATGACCGAGGTGTCGCATTCCAGCTCGACGTCTGCCGGCGAGAGTCGGTTGAGCAGGGTAACCCCTGCGGGCAGGGGCTGTTCGCGACCGTCGTTTCCGAAATAAAACGGCGAGGCGCAGGCGGCAGTGACGATTTTTTTCGCGCCGAAGTGACGGCGTAGCATGGCAATGCCGTCATCAAAGACAATGCTTCCATGATTTATGACGATGACACGGCGCGCAAGGCGTTCGACATCGTCAAGGTCATGCGTGGTTAAAATGAAGGTGACTCCTTCCCTGTTCATTTCCTGGATAAACTCCCGGATGCGATCCTTTGCGATCACGTCAAGGCCGATTGTCGGTTCGTCCAGAAACACGATGCGGGGGTTGTGGAGCATGGCCATGATGAACTCGCATTTCATGCGTTCGCCGAGCGAGAGGTTACGGGTTGGCTGTTTCATGTGTTCGCGCACGCCGAGCATATCGGTGAGCCGGTCAAGGGTGCGCCGGAAATCCGCGTCCGGGATGCGGTAAATAGCCTGGTTCATCATGAAGGAGTCAACCGGGGGAATGTCCCAGACCAGCTGCGACTTTTGGCCAAAGACCGCCCCGATATTGGCAACGTATTTTTTGCGGTCCTTCCAGGGGCATACGCCCAGGACGGACACCTCGCCCGCGGTCGGATAGAGGACGCCGGTCAGAATCTTGAGCGTGGTGGATTTTCCCGCTCCGTTTGGCCCCAAAAAACCGACCAATTCGCCCTTTTCAATCGAAAAATCGATTCCCCTGAGCGCGTGAACCTCGCTTTTGTTTCGTTTGACTATGCTGGAAAGTACTTCCGCGAAGGTGCTTCCGCGGTTCCAGGTGGTGTAGACCTTGGTAAGGCCTGCTACATTGATGTGCATGGGATTTCAGCCTCCGCCGCCGGCATAGCGCCGGATCATTGATTTCCAGAAAAAGTAGCCTGCCGCCACAAAGGCGAAGGACGCGGGAATGGACGCGAGCATGTGGACGCTGAATCGTCCCAGGAGGGCTTCAGCGGGAAAGAGGGCAATCATGGACAGGGGAATGCCTGCCGCGAAGGCCCATTGCAGGGGTTTTGTAAAAATGGATGAAGGATAGCGCGAAAAGACAAGGATCGCTTCCAGAAGCTCTATCACCCGGCCGTTTCCGATCCACACAAAAAGGCTTGCTGCCAGGATGAGCGCAAAACCGAACAAGATCATAACGGATAGCGTCATGAACAGGACAAATACGAGCCATTGCATGCCGGTGGGAGAAGGAAGCGCATGAACGGTCAGGGCAACAAGGAGCAGTCCCCCCAGCATGCGGCTGATCCCTTCAAGATCGATGCCGCGCAGCATGGTCAAAAGAAGGGGTGACCGGGGCTTTAGCAGGGTAATCTCGAAGGTCCCCTGCACAGCTTGCTCGAAGATGATCCACACCATACCGAAAAAGAGGGGGAGGGCAATGCCGCGGGAAAGGAGAAAAACCGCCTGGATGAGCAGGGCTTCTTCCATTGTCCAGCCGGGAAAGGCCGTTCCCGAACGGTAGATAAGTACGGTTACCAGGGGGGTAACCAGTTCAAGCAAAAATGAAACGGTAAAGCTCAGGATAAAATCAAAGCGGTAGGCGGCCCGTTCGGCAAAGGACGTTCGAAGAGACCGGGCAAAAAGGTGCAGTGTCCAGAATTTCATGCGCCGACTCCCGTAAATCGTTTGATGCCGACTCTCCATAGACCTTCGGTTATCCCGAGCATCACGAGGGCCATAAGCGCCTGGATCGCGACTATTACCGGAATGTCAAACCTCATTCCCGCCAGTTCATAGGAGCCCAAAAACACCCTGACCGGTACATAGCTGACAAACTGAAAGGGCAGGAAAAAGAGGACCGTTTGTACCGTTTCCGGAAAAAAGGACAGGGGAATGAAGACCCCGGCCAGGAGGTCGCGCAGGAGGCGGATGAGTGACCGGATGCCGTCTGTTCGTGTCATCCAGAAGGCCAGGATGCCCGTCGAATAATTGAGCAAAAAGAGAATGACAAAACTGAGCGACACCGAAAGGACTGTCCACAGCGGTTCGGCCGGAATCAGGCGGATGCCGAAGACAAAGAAGAAAATGAGCCAAACGGGAATGAACTCGAAAATAAAGCCGAGCAGCCGGTGACCCGTTTTTTGGGAGAAGGCAAAAAAACGGTGGGACATGGGGCGTAAAATGTAGGTCAAGAACCGTCCCGACCTGATAAGCATTTGCAGGTTCCAGTCGGCAAAGTCCATGGTCAGGTAATAGATGACGGACGAGGCGCCGTAATAGAGGAGCATTTGTTCAAGCGTAAACCCGCCCAGGCTTTCCCGGCCTGCATACACTGCTCGCCAGATAAACACCTGGGCAAGGAAGTATGCCGGACCGACGACCAGTGACAGGAGCATGTGCGAGCGGTAGGCAGCCCATTCCTTCCAGGTGACGAAGGCCACCGCCCGCAATGTTTTGAGTCCCGAGACGATTGATCGCATTCCGGTTACCGTCAGATGATACCCGAAAAGGCGATAGTCCGGGGCTTGACCATGACGTCGGGATTCCAGCCTTCGTGCGTATTGGTAAAGCTTGCGAAGATGAATTGTTCCCGGGGGTCAATGAACAGCGAACACCAGCCCCAACCCTCATGATTATAGCATTCCACCGATTCCGTCGGTCCGTCGGAATAGAATTCCCACCCAAGTCCCTGACGGAACGACTTGCAGTTTTTTCCCCAGTGGAAGGAGGGTACATTCTCCAGCTGGTTACGGGTCATGGCCTCTACGGTCTTTCGCCCCAACAGGCGCACTCCGTCAAGGGTTCCGCCGTTCAGGTAGCACTGGGCAAAGCGGAACATGTCGGGCAGGGACGAATAGGCGCCGAATCCGCCCAGGGCAAAGTGGCGTTCATCCCGGGGCCCGTTGATAAAGGAGTCCGTCTCCCAGCTTTCGGTCGTCGTTATGTCCGGGATCAGGCTTTTGTCCGGGTTGAAGAAGCTGCGCGTCATGCCGAGCGGCTTGAACACTTCTTTCTCGATATAGTCTTCCACCTTCATGCCGGTAACGCGCGCAATCATTTCTCCGAGGACGGAAAAGCCCAGCGTGCAGTAGTTCCACTGTTCTCCCGGCTTTGCCTGTATAGGCCCGGAAAGAAGCCGCTTGATCCAGTCGGGTTTGTTAATTATTTCGAAGTAGTCGATGGGGTATGGTTCGCACCAGTAGCCGTCGTCCGCCCAGAGACCCGAGGTATGGGTCAATAAGTGCCAGAGGTTGATGTTCCCGTGCATGGGAGTATCGAATTCGCTCAGAATCGATTTGACTGGCTGCTCGAGCCAGAGTTTGCCGTCCTCGACCAGTTTCATGGCAGCGGTCGCGGTAAAAACCTTTGTTATCGAAGCCATGTGTTTGATGGCGTCTGGTTGTATGTCGGCCGAATTTTCGGTGTGATGTTGCTTGCCGGCAACGCGGTGGCAAAAGGTTTTTCCGTTTCGTGCCATCAGAAAGCCCGCTGCGCGAATCTTCCCCGAGTCGATGAGGGAACCGTAGTAGTCGCTCAAGAGTTCGACGCGGCTTGCCGAGTAACCTGCCTTGGCTGCGCTTGTCTGTGCCTTCGCTTCTGTCCATTTTGCCATAAGGTGCTCCTTTTTTCATATACTACTACTGCGCCGTACTTTCGTACAGCCCCTTTTTTTTGTCACCCGGAAACGGATTATGGTGTTATCATGAACGCGGGGGCAGGTATGAGAATCGAATTGGTCAAAGGGGACATTACCGCTGTTGCGGTTGACGTTATCGTTAACGCGGCGAATTCTTCGTTGTCGGGGGGCGGTGGCGTTGACGGAGCCATTCACCGTGCCTCCGGTGAGAGTCTGGCGGCCGAATGTCGTGCGGTGATCGCGGAGCGGGGTCCGCTTGTGCCGGGCCAGATCGTCCGTACCGGCGCCGGAGCCCTCCCTGCCCGCGCGGTCTTTCACGCCCTCGGACCCGTGTGGCGCGGGGGCCGGAACGGTGAGCGTGAACATCTTTCCGCCTGCTACGAGAACGCCCTTTCCCTTGCCCGTGAGCTGGGCTTTGCCTCCATTGCCTTCCCCGCCATCAGTACCGGCGCGTATCTTTTCCCCAAGAACGAGGCTGTTGCCCTGGTGCGCAGGGTTATCGACCGGCATCTTGCCGCGCTCTCTCCCCTTCACGTCATCTTCGTCAACCCCGACCCCGAGAATCATCGTCTCTATCAAGCCGCCTTCGCGGGCATGACGGGATGATGTTGTTCGCCGGTGAAAACTACACCGCGAGGATTCGTTCCAGGAGCATGACCGAATCACGGATATAGGTTTCACAGCGTGGTTTCATGTCTTCTTCCCGGTACCGGTTTTGGCCCGCTTCGGTCAGGAGATTCACTCCGTCAAGCAGGATCCTGCATTCGCTTGTTCCATGACGGCTTTCAAATTCCGCAAAAAAGTCGCGCGTCAGGGCATAGGCTTCTTCCTGGTCTGCCTTCGTTCCTCCCTTGCCGCGACCCCTCAATTGCGAGATGACCATCAGGGCTCCCGAAACTGCACCGCAACATAATTGTCTGCGGCCGCCGCCTGCCCCGAAGGCGCAGGCAATGCGGCAGCTGTCGTCCTCGCTCATGCCGGTGTCGGCGCTGAAGGCCGTCAGTACTGCCTGCGCGCAGTTGTAGGAATCGGCGAACATGCCAACCGCTTTTTCCGTTCTGTTCATATTGGTACTCCTTTTTATCATCAACAGCAGGACGTGGAGTTGTCGCAGGAACATTCTCCCGTTCTGTTGAGCATTCCGTTTATTACCGCGGCCGCGCAGCCGACTCCCGAGTTGACCCTGATAGCACGGACGGGGCAGTTTTTCGCGCAGGCTCCGCACTCCATGCAATAGTCCCGTTGGCGAATGCTCACCGCGCCGTTTCCTTCCGGAAGAAGAAAGACCGCATGGGGACACACGTCAATACAGCGGCCGCACCGAACGCAGATGGATTCATCGACCTGCAGGCTTCGCCCGTTTCCCTGATAGTGTTGTTTCATGGGAGCCTCCTTATCGATTCAATACGCGTACAAGATGGATGATTGTCGTCGCAATGCCCGTTGCAAGAGTAAGAGCCAGGAAGGGAAGACTGCGTTTGACCTCCTGTATGACGCCGTTTTGATTGGTGTATGTGGTAGACCCGGTAAAATTCATGGCGATATAGGATGATACCGCCCCGAATATCGCAATTGACGAAATGAGTGAAAGATACCCTAACCCGGCGGGCTTGCCGGCCACCAGAAGAACACATACCGTCCACAGAATATGGAGAACCATGCCCTTTACGGAAAAATACTTTCCGGGAAGAAAGGGTAGAGCCAGGGGGAACAGGATGAGCGACACGAGAAGCGAGGCTTCGTTATAGATGATAAGAGCGATAAAGCGGCCCGGAAACTGTCCGTCTGCAGGAAGAGAAACAGGCAGGGCCAGAAGAAGAGCCGCAAGATGCGCGATACCGCTGTGCGCGAATTCTACCGGAACAAGAACGGCTCGTTCCGGCGCGGTGAAATGGATATCCCGCATCGAGGCATCCTTTACCATACCGGAGGACAGGAAACGCGGAATGTCACGGGCATATACCGGACCGAAAACAACGCGCCGGCCGGTCAGCCGCCCAAGTTCGTTTCCGTCAATGCCGCTTGCTGAAAGCTGGGGCAACACAAGTATTCCCTCCGGGGAAACGTCCGCGACACGGAAAGTTGACAGTGCCTTTGCGACGACACTGGCGTTCATTCTTCCTTTTCCTGCCGCGCACCAGACGTTCACGCCGCCAGTGTCAACAATCAGCAGCCATGCGTGTACGCCGTTCAGTTCCCTTCGAACCATGTTGACTGTCAGGATATAATTGGCAGTAACCAGTACCGGGGAGGTATTGTCCGGCTTTCCGACAAAGTACAGCCCCGGTGGAAAAACGGCCCGGTTCCGCCCGACACCGCAGCGGATTGCGGCATTTTGCAGTCGGTCACGCCACGTGAGCCGGGTTGTCAGGCCAAGTGCCGCGATTATTCTATGCGGCGACAGAATCGCCGTTTGTGTTGTCGTTACGGGTTGCAACATATTGATTGCCCCTCACTGCGGTTCGTTTCCATGGCGTGCGCCAGTATTTCAACGGCCTCCATGACGACCGCAGTTTTCTCTTCCGGAATATGCGCAAAGAGTGCCCTGTATTGAGCGTTGCACAGCGAGTTGATGGTGTCGCATTTTTCCTGCCCTTTGGATGTCAGGCTTAGCGTGATTTTCCGTCTGTTCCGCTCATCCTGCACCCGTTCGGTAAAGCCCTCCCTGACAAGACTATCTGCGGTCCTGCTCAAGGTGCTTTTATCCAGGGCAAGAGCGTCGGCCAGATCCTGCAGACTGGAAGGCCCGCGAATTTCGATTTCAAGCAGCAGATGGCACTGGGCAACCGTAACCCCGCAACAGGCGGTTTCTTCGGAAAGAAGAAGTCCCGTTTCCCGCTCAAGCATCCGCATGTATTTCCTGAAAAGTGGCAAATCAAGTTTTCTCATACAACAGTTGTAATATACAACTGTTGCTATTATCAACCTGTTTTTTATCTGATGAGGCTCTTTCAAAAGTAATCGACTTTTGAAATTGGCTCTGATGATTCCTTTACGCGAAGGCGAGCGCGCCCGGCATTTTTCGTGAATGAGGGGGCTCCGAACGGCCCGCCGCGCGCTCTTGCCGCGCGGCTTCGCCTTATGTGGCCCGCTCTGCCTCAGTCTTGTTCCCTTCCGCCCGCTGAAAGGAGCAGCGCGCATATCAGGATGACAAGAGCCCCGCTTGCCGTCCATACCGTTTTCCAGTCGCGAAGTTCGGCAAGGTAGCCGGTTCCCAATATGAGCAGGATGGCTACCAGATTGTCAAGGAGACTTCGGACCGACATGACGGTCGCGCGCCGCGAGCCGGGAACCAGGTCCTGCATGCGCGCTTCAACCTGAACCGACAGCAGGGCGTAGAGCGCGTAGTAGAGGCCGTACAAGGGCAGCACGATGAGGCTGCCGGTTATGCCGATCAGGGGAAGCACCAGGGCGCCCAGTGCCGCGATTGCCAGGATGCGGGGGATGCTGGAAAGAAGGCGGTCCGCCCGGTGCGCCAGGAGGGCTCCGGCCGATTCGCAGGCATAGCGGATGGCGAGCCACAGACCCAGATGAACGGGAAGCATGCCGAGGGAGGTCAGAAAGACCGGGTCCCATTCCTCAAGCACTCCGGGTATCAAAAGTACCGCGCTCGCGAGGATGGTAAGTGTCAGCAAGGAGCGTGAGGCCCGTATGTCCGCGAAGGCGTTTCGGACCATCGAGGGAAAATTGAGGCGCGACTCTTCGTCCTCGTCCGGTTCGCCGGTTTTCGGGGGCCTGTCGAAGAAGAGGACTGCCCCGGCCGCAAGGACACTGGCCGCCGCCGAAACGCCCAGGACGAAGGTTTCACCAAAGCGGATGCCAAAGCCGCCAAGAATGGACGACAGGCCGATTGCCATCGAAGAGAGGAATCTGCCCCTTCCCCGGATCTTCCGGTACTCTGCGCCTCTTCCCGAGTCGGCAAGGCTTTCGTAGAGCCAGGCTTCCTCGGTACCCGAATGCAGGGCCTCGGACAGTCCCCACAGGATGAAGCCTGCCAGGATGAGGAGAAAGGATTGCGCAGGAATCCACAGGGTGAAGGCAAGGGCTTTTGCGATGGATGCGGCAAACAGCACTTTTTTTCTGTCGGTTTTGTCGGAAAGCACCCCCATCGGCAGCTCGAGGGCGACCACGCTCAAGGACCACAGGGCTAAAAGCCATGCAATGGATGTTTCGTTGAGGCCCCGGTTCTGGAATATAAGGACATACAGGGGGTACGCCAGAATGAGGTCGAAGGAGGCCTTGAAGAGGTAGTAGTGAATATACGCCTTTTTCATATTATTCGCTCAATATTCCGCCATGATTTTCTCGCATATCAGATACGCCGCCGGGCAGTAGAGGGAATCGAGGGCAAGACCGACAAGCTTCTTCTGTATATTCCGCCCCTCGGTATGCGGAAACTCCTGACAGGAGAGGGTACGGTGCTCGTATTCCGAGCAGGTATTGTCCTCATTTTGCAGGGGGCAGGGTAGTTCCCGCAACTCGTAGCCGACACCGTCGGAGTCCGGTACCAGGTATCTCTTTTTGAATTCCAAGGGGTTTCTGCCGCTTGCCTTGCACATAAGTTTTATATCGGTTTCGCGGAAACGCGGGCCATAATTCCGGCAACAGTTTCCGCAGTCAGTGCATATAATGGAAGAGAAAACCTCGTCATGCCAGGCATGCACCTTTGCGTCAAAAGACGGTTTGGTCAGTTTTGACAGGTAGCGCATTCGTTTCAGAATGTCCGCATGACGGACCGCCGCGCGCTGTAAAAGATGTGCGTAGTGTTCGCTGATAATTTTCCGTTCCTCCAAAATTCCGGGGCATCGTGAAAGTGCAGTATACCGGAGATATACTTTCCGTAACAACTATGGAGGTAAACCATGAACGTTGTTATTGCCTGCCTGTGCGCGGTCCTTTTGGTGTCATGCGGTACGGGTTCAAACGCCGGGGACGATCAGCCCCTTTCGGGCGGAATTACCATTATCGATTCGAGCGCGCTGAATGCCGCCGACATTCCGGACGCAGTTCGTGCGGAGATCAGGGAGATGGACGTGTACTTCGAGCATGCCTCGGTCGGATCGAACATTTCTGACGGAATCGACGCGCTGGTCGCAGAATCCGGCGGTCGCTTTGCCATCGGGCGGAGCGGATGGAGTTCGGATGGCAGCGAGGTAAGCCAGGATATGATCGACTGGTATACGGAGCATGACGGCTTCGGGGACAATGCCCGGGGGAACCCCGGTTTTGCAAGCAAGATTGCCGGTTTTGAGTCGCGCATGCGGACGGAGGGCTTTGCCGATGTCCTTGACGTCGCGTCCTGGAAATTCTGCTACATCGACAACGATTATGCGGGGAGCGCACAGGACGCCTTCGATGCCGTGCGCGTGTCGACCGAGGCCCTGGAAGAGGATTTCCCCGACATTACCTTTGTATGGTGGACCATGCCCATTTGCACAGGCGGGGATTCGAGCCGGGACGACTATAACGAACTGGTGCGCGCCTATTGCGTACAAACGGGGCGGTATTTGATCGACATTGCGGACATCGAGTGCCATGATCCTGCGGGGAACCGCCTTGTCGATGACGAAATGCGGGAACTGTTGTATTCTGGATATACTGATGACGGCGGCCATTTGAACGAGTCCGGCGCCGAGCGGCTTGCCCTCGCCTGGTGGGTGGCCCTTGCCCGGATTCGCGGGTGGCAATAAGAGGAGAAACGCGTGAAAGTATTCCGTACCGGACTTTTTGGTCTTTTTATCTGTGTGAGCATGATGTTGCCCCTGTCTGCCCAGAACCCCGATGCCGTTCTGTTGGCGGAAATCGACGCGGTATGCGCGCGGATTGCGAGCGCCGTCGAGCGTAAGATCGTCTCGCTGAAGGGCGCCGGGCCTGCCCCGCAGGTCTTTGTGGAGAATTTCTATACCGATCGGCGTGAAACGCCGTTCGGCTCTCTCGTTGCGCTCAATGTACGAACGGCCCTGGCGGGCCGCTCTACGCTCTCCGTGCGGACGACTCCCGATAACCGGGGCGGTTTGCATATCCGGGGCGAGGTTATCCGCATCGGCCCGCTTGTCCGCATTAACGCCCAGCTCGTACGCATGGAGGATCAGGTGCTTCTGTGGAGCGAACATGCCGACCTGCCGGGAAACAACCTGATCCTCGACATGCTGGCGTTCTCCGGAGAAGAAGCCTCTGTATCATGGGACGCATGGGAGATGGACAGACGGGAGAATCCGGTAGCCCTGGAGGTTTCCGGGTCGCAGATGAATCGGAGCCTTCATGACGGTGACGAGGACTGGTTTTCGATTAACCTGAACGAAGCTGCCATCATTTCTGTGTATACTTCCGGTTCAGTAGATACCTATCTGACCGCCTATGAATCTGGGGGCACCCGCGAACTGAAAAGCAACGATGACGGGTTTTCCGACGACGATTCGAACCTGAACGCCAACCTCACTCTATCCTGTGAGGCGGGGAAAACCTATCTTTTCAGGGTAACGGGTTTTGAGGGCGCTACCGGTTTTTATGGCATACAGGCGGAACGCGCGGTGGTCGACGATTCGGGCGAGCCGAATGATACCCTCGATATGGCGACTGAGCTTGCTCCGGGAACGAGCCTGACGGCAAGCTTTTCCGACTCGTCCGACGTTGACTGGTACCGGATCGAGGTGGGTGCTGGCGGAGGCGTCCTTTATGTCTCGACCACCGGCTCCCAGGATACGGTCATCCATCTGTATGACCAGAATGAGGATCATCTTGCGGAGGCCGACGACACCGGCGACGACTACAACGCCTCGCTTCGCATTCCGGTTTCCTCCGGAGCCTACTATATAAAAATAACCGACTTCGACGAACACAGCGGACGATATACCGTTCAGGCCGACATTCTTGCCTCCGACTCGGATGACTGAATAAATCAGCCCGCCATTCACCCGATATAAGAAAAACACCCGATACCGCTCTTGGGGATGGGGTGTAAGCTGGTATAAAGGATTTTTCGAGGAGGAGAGAAAAATGAAACGAATTCTTACTGTAAGTATGGTATTGGCCGTCGTTGCGGCTCTTGTTGTCGGCTGCGCAAGCGCTGAACCTGCCAAAGCCGCTCCGGTGAAGCCCGCGCCGGCTGCCGCAGCTCCGGTTGTCGCCGTCGATGCCGATCCGTGGACCATGAATTTTGACGACGGCACCGCAATGGGCTGGGCCGGAAACAATTCCGACGCCATGGTATCGAAGGAAAAGGCAAAGAGCGGCGAGTACAGCCTCAAGGTTATGAGCGGTGACGCCGGCTGGAAGACCGCCTGGAACTACAAGATTGGCGACAAGATTCTGGGGAACGTTCCCTATTCCTATTCAGCCTGGATCTATCATGAAAAGGGCTCGGACGTAAAGTTCAACATCACCATCAAGACCAGCTTCTCTGCCTACAAGGGTGCCGTTCAGGGAGCAACCGTTCCGTCAGGAGTATGGACAGAAATCAAGAGTGATTCCTTCACCCTTTCTTCCGCTGACGGACAGCCCGGAGATATCTACATCGAACCCGCAACACCCGGTGTTGTGTTCTACATTGACGATATCGCCATTCTTCCCAAATAAGCAGCCGCTTTGACTGTCTACAGGGCCCGCTCCGGGCCCTGTTTTTTTTTTGTTCCAGGTCTATTCTCAAACCGCTTTCTTTTTTCCGGTGAACACCAAAAACTTTCCCAGTACATAGTTCATGATGACGACCAGAATGGTGGTAACGATTTTTCCCGCGTGCTCATTGACGCCAAAGCCGCTGACCAGAAGAACCAGGGCGGCCCAGTCAAGGGCCATGGTACCCAGTCGTGCGAGCATAAACCGGCCGAATTCCGCGGCCAGAGCCGTTTTCCCGGCCGTTTCCGTCCTGAAAACATAGCGTTTGTTGAAGAAATAGGCGCAGAACTTTGTGACAATAAGCGCGACAACATTGGCCGCGCGGTAATCGGCCCGCGCAAGGAGCAGGAGCTCGAATATGCCGATGTTGATAATCGAGGTAATGACGCCCGTTACGGCATAGGATACCGTTTCCCGGTTTACGAGGCGAGCGGCAATTCCCCGTGTGCGGCTGTCCGGCCTCATTCCGCGTTCGTTCCGTCGGTTCGTTGCGCCGAGGTCAGCTCGCGCATACGGCGCTGCACGTCTTCCAGAATTTTCCGGTTTGCCGCGATGACGTCAGCCTGCAGGCCGACGATAAAGGTCTGGAAACCGAGCATGAGCAGCACGGCCGCCAGAATGAGCGACTGAATGTGCCCT
The DNA here is from genome assembly GCA_001604385.1 of Spirochaetales bacterium Spiro_09. Lineage (GTDB taxonomy): Bacteria > Spirochaetota > Spirochaetia > Treponematales > Treponemataceae > Teretinema. The sequence goes on from LVBK01000020.1 coordinate 25,086, forward strand.
GCTCCCGGTTTGGTGAAAAAATAGTACAGAAACCGGAGACCGAGCGCAAAACCGGCGAGAAAGAGCACGCTTCCTATGGTACAGAAAAACTGCAGGGGCTTGTACATCATGAATGCCCGGATAATGGTGACCGAGGACTTTTTGATGTAACCGGTCATGCTCGAAAAGAGCCTGCTTTTGCGAAGCTCCGGATTTGTGCGGACGGGAACCGAGGTGATGGCCATGCGGTTATGTCCGGCCTGAATAATCGTTTCCAGTGTGTAGGTATATTCATTGACGACATTGATTTGCATGGCCGCCGCGCGGGAGTACGCGCGGAAGCCGCTCGGCGCGTCCGGTATGCGGGTGCCGCTCGCCATTCTGACCACAAAACTGCCGACCTTTTGCAAGCGTTTTTTCAGGGGAGAAAAGTGCGCGGTTTTTGCTATGGGCCGCTCGCCGATGACAATGTCCGCTTTCCTTTCAAGGATCGGCTGAACCAGCGCCGCAATGTCCGCGCCGCAGTACTGGTTGTCCGCGTCGGTATTCACGATAATGTCGGCGCCCTGGCGCAAACAGGCGTCTATGCCCGCCATAAAGCCGCGGGCAAGGCCACGGTTGCGCGTGAACGACACGATATGGTGGACGCCGTTCTTTCTGGCGACCTCAACGGTCCGGTCGGTGCTCCCGTCATTGATAACGAGTATTTCGATACTGTCTATGCCCGGTATCGATGAGGGAAGATCGTTCAAGGTGGTTACGAGCGTTTCTTCTTCGTTAAAGCAGGGAATCTGGATAATCAGTTTCACTTGTTCTCTCCTTGCGGAATTTTAGGGAAGGCCTCGTTTTCGAGTTCCCCGAGCCGGTTCGCGGGAATTGTCTGTATGCGGAAGGGACTGCGGATGAGGGCCAGCACCGGCTGATCGCTTGCCGGAAGGCGTCCGCCGAGCGATGACAAGGCGGTTGTGGAATCCGGCCAGTTGATGTCTTGTGGTACTGGCGGTCGTCCGTCCAGGTACAATTCACGATCAATAAAGTACCAGCTTGCGGTGTACAGGGCGTTTGTTCCCGCGTTCGTGTCGAGCGCGACTATAGGCGTGCCGTCTGTCCATGCCCGGTTTATTGCCGAGCGGTATTCCACGGTAAGGGCAAAGGGATGATCCTTGGCGAAGGGAGGCCGGATGATCGAACGTATCTGTCGTGGAATGAGGGGAAGCGAAAACAGTACGGCGAAGAGGACTGCTGACGCGAATACGGCAGGTGCGGTATACGCCCTCGCTGCCGGCATGACTGCCCGGAACGGCCTCCGTGCCAGAAGTTCGATATACCGGCAGATAATAAGGAAGACAAGCGGAAGGACGGCCGAAAAATAGCGGTTGATAAAGGGCTCGGCCATTTTCAGGGGATGGACGCTGCTGACGGTGAATGTAATAAAAAAGAAAAACGAGAGGGCCGGAATGATGACGAGAAGCAGTTCCCGCGTGCGGTGTTTTACAAAGGTCCAGACGACGAGGGCGGCAAATACGGCAAAGGGAATTTGCCAGTAGATCTGCAGATAGGGACTGCGATAGCGGTTGAATATTTCCCGCACAGATGACAGTCCTTCCATTCCCCCGAGATGATTGGTCGAGATTATTTCCAGATGCCCGAAGCGATAGGCGGTAAAGCGCGCATAGAGGAGGGTTTCGACAATAAAGAGCATGAGCGGGATAGATCCAAAAATCAGGGAGTCCCGCACCCAGGTTTCTTTACGATACAGGTAGATGAGGACAAACATGCCCGGCATGAAAAAAAGATTGGTGATTTTCGCCTCGTAGGCGAGGAACATCATGAAAGCGGCTATAGTCAGGGAAAAGAGCCGTTTAGTCGCAGGAGCCTGTACATAATATGCGAAGAATAGCACCATAGCCAGAATGTACGTGATGCTGAATATTTCGGGACGTACCTGCGAGGCTGACCGTATCTGGTAGGGAAAGAAGATGAGGCACAGGCAGGCAAGGACTGCAGTTTTTCTTCCGTACAGACGCTTTCCGAGGAGATAGAGGAGTATGGTTTGGACCAGTGAATTGAGAATGGGCATGACATAGTAGGCATTCGGGGCTGTTCCGGTAATCAGCTGTTGCGCCGCGACCGGAAGTATGACCGCCCAGCGGATGGTCCGGTGGTTGATGTAGGGATACTCCACCGCGGAGCCCTGGCTGATTGCCTTGGCCGAATACCAGTAATCCCGCTCGTCGATACCGGTGTGAATCATCATGACCGTCCACAGACGGATTACCAGGGTCAGGACAACAAGGCTTGCGACCAGTAGGTAATCGGCTCTTGATTTTCGAAGTGCGCTCATATCTTTCGATGGTAGCATGCCTTTCGGGTTCATATCAATCTTGATCGCGTCTTCGAATATCTCGAGGCAGAAAGCGGCCGCTTCTTCGATCCTTCCCTCATTTCGCTCTGTCTGGCTTACCGCGGGGGAATCGTCGCAATCCAGGAAGAATACGCGAGCGTGTCAGGGTAATTTTACCGTGGCGTTCAGGACGAGGCGGTAGAATGAAACCGATCGGTTCTCTCCCTCCGCCATGCGTCTGTCCTGGTAAAATCCGTAATTTGCGGTTTCCCGGGTAAAGATGCGTTCTGTATGCCATTGCGCGAGAAGGGCGGTCGAGACCTTTTGGGTGAGGTCAATATTCACGAGCGGGCCGAAAACGAACCGGACAAGATTTTCGCCCCACAGTTCTCCGCCCGCCGTCTGATACAGCGCCATTTCGGTTTCCATATAGACACCGGCCATACTCACTTTCAGCGGCATGGTATATCCCGCAAACCAGGATGATGCATACACCCATCCGTTTCTGTTTTCGCCGGTATCTGCTTCAAAGAGCCAGGATTCGTCCTCTTTGGCCGCCGTATACCGCCGGTACCGTGCCTCATGGGAAGTTTGAAACACGACATGGTTCCATTCCCCGGGAAAGAGGGATGCAAGGTCGAAACGGAACACGCTGCCCGCGCGGGCTGATAGCACCAGGCCGTCGAAGGCGTCGCCGGTCAGGGTGTTGTCGTGTTCCTCCTTCCGTTCATTCATACGGAGTCCGTCAGCAATTGGAAGATTCCATCCCGATCCGGCAGAAACACCTGAAAAGACTTGCAAAAAGGCGATGGGTGTCAATCGGACTTCCGCCGTAGCGTTGACCGAGAGGGGAGACAGTGCCGCGCCCAGTGTCAGGTCAAGCGAGTTATCCCGTGTCAGCGGCCCCTCGCCTCGAAGCCACGGATGGACCCGCGTATGGAAAAATGATGCTTTCGCTTCGCCGATACTGGTCGCGACGATGTTGAGGCTGAGTGACGTTTTCGTCTCGCCGTACAGGTTGCACAGACCCAGCGCGATGAAAAGGATTGCGACTCCACGTTGTTTCATCCCCTGTGGTACTCCTTGTGCCGGCAGTATGAGGTGAATCGGCCGTTATTTCAACCGGATTTCTGCCCGCTCGATGATCGATAAGGCAGTGGTTATCCCTTGCGTTCCGCTTCTGATCACCCCGTCCGATCCATCAATGCTTCCCGTTCCTGTCGGAGTGAATTCTGTCTTCCCCGGAGAGCCTGCGGTGATGAGCGCCTCGTACACGAGCGAGGGCTGACCGTTCACGCCGGAATAGTTTGCCTCTCCTTCCCGTGCTCTCTTCGGCCAGGATTGATTGTAATCGAAGCTGTGATTGACTTCGAGTCGCACCCGATAGCGGTGTCCCGGAATCAGGGACACGGTCGAGCCGCTCAGTGCAAGCCCCGCTTTCGGCGTTGCCGATGTTTCTGCATCCGTTGCCTGAATGCCGCCTCTGGCGTGCGACCACACGGGAAGGGCTTCCGGCCGACCGTCTTTCGGACTGCCGATCCAGCTTTCCCGGGACGCACGCGAACTGACGGTCAGGGTTGCGATGAATTCACCAGCCTCCGTTTCGATCCATGCCGCAATCTGCGGCGCCTTTTTCATGGGGACAGGGCCTATCCACATGGTAGTATTCCATCGCTTGCCGGGTATCACCTCCAGCTCATAGTTGACGTTCACTGTTTGGGCTGAAAGCGGGAAGCCCGATGCCATCACGATACCGTACAGTACTGCAATCAATACACCCCGGGGTGTTTTGTCTGGTTTCACCATTGTCTCCTTAGTTTGCGCACATGCAGTATAACACGCAGGATGGCGAAAACTGATACAGTCTCCCTAGTTTGCGGCCTCGTAATCGTATCGGACTGCGCGAATACTGATTACCGTCTGGATCTCGTATTTTTTGTTTTCCTCATCGATGCTCATATCCTGAAAACTGATTTGCATTTCGGTCATGGTCGTCTTTGTGTCGCGGTAGTACCAAAGAGCGGTTGCGCTTTCTATCCAGCCGTTTTCGCGGTCTTTCTTCCGTTTTTGCAGCTCTTTCGCTATCCATGCCCGTTTTGAGAACCCGCCCTCGCCAAAATCGCCATCAATAAACTGGCTGTCGTCCCAAAAATAGACTTGCAGATGAGGACGCGCCAACTTGCCGACTGCCAGTTCGTAGGGATCTTCCTGATCGGCGAACCGTTTTTGTACCGCAAGAACCTTTTCATAATAGGCCACGACTTCCTCGATAGGGGCCTTAACCGTGTACTCCCGCATAATTGCGTAATGCAATCCATTACCGTCAGGCTCCGTCATTTCACTCATCAGAACGGCGCCCTGATAGACTGGCAGTGCGTCAAGCGTTACCGGTGTTTGCGCCGAAGCGAATGTCATGAACAGCAACAGCACAGGAATCAATACTTTTTTTGACAGGTACATTGAATTCTCCTTACAGAATGGTAAAAGTATAGCACGCGGACAGAAAAAAACCGGCCGCCTCTTTCTTCTGGACAATTGGCCGCCGACAGACCTACAATACAGGGGTGTACACGCATGAAAGGAGGAAAACTCATGTCGGTAACGAAACAATCCATATCTTCTCTGGTTCTCCGCATCGCCCTTGCCTGTTTCCTGATCGCGACAGGCATCCTGACCCTGCAGCTCGATTCCGGTTTCTTCGGGAAACTGCAAGCCGGTTTCGCCGGCAACGAGCTGGCTACCGCCGTGCACAGCCTGTTCAAGGGCGACATGGCGAACATGCTTATCGTGCTTCTGGGCATCCTGGAGCTTGTAGCCGGAATCTTCCTGATCGTTGGCCTCTTCGTCACCGTCGGCCATTTCAACAAAATTGCGCTGGTCGCCATCCTGATTCTCTGGGTCGCGGTTATCATTCTGGTCGACATTCTGGGCAAGGGCGGCCTGATGGGCGGCGCTTTCAAAAACCTGGGAACCTTCCTGTCCTTCCTGAAAGTGCTTTCGGCCCATCTTTTGGTACTGGGCGCGATTCTTGCGTCCATGGAAGTCTGAGGCAGATCGTCCTTGCAGGCGTGACGGCGAAAGCGGCCTGCGCCGCTTTCGCCTTGTCGACGCTCGGAGCCCCCTCGGTCGCGAAATAATTCGGCGCGCCCTCGTTTTCGCGGTATACTATCCGGTATGGAAAACCTTCTTGCAGTAGCGCTTGCCTTCATTTCTGTCGTCGAGCTCATATTTCTCGCCATTGTATTGATTCGTCTTGCATCCGTCTCCCGCTCCGTTTCATACGTTGCCTCGCTCGAAAAAAGACTCGATGCCACCGAGCGCGCACTCCGGGACGAGTTTGCCCGCAGCCGGGACGAATCCGCCCGGTCGGCGCGCCAATCCCGCGAGGAACTTTCGGCAACCTTTACCCAATTTACCGGACTGGTAACCCAACGTCTCTCCGGCATACAGGATTCCCTTTCCGTGTCCTCGCGTCACAGCCGGGAAGAGCTTGCCCTTTCGCTGAAATCCTTCGAGGGCAAGGTCGACGCGATGCGCGACGCCGTGGAGAAAAAACTGATGGCCATCCAGCAGGACAACAGCGCCAAACTGGAGAAAATGCGCGAAACGGTGGACGAAAAATTGCATAAAACCCTTGAAACGCGCCTCGGGGAATCGTTCAAGCTGGTCAGCGAGCGACTCGAACTGGTGCAAAAGGGCTTGGGTGAAATGCAAAGCCTCGCGACCGGCGTCGGCGACCTGAAAAAAGTCTTGTCGAACGTGAAAACGAAGGGCGTTCTGGGCGAGTACCAGCTGGGCGCCATATTGGAGCAGCTTCTTACGCCCGCCCAGTACGAGGCTAACGTAAAAACCAGAAAGGGCTCGAACGACATTGTCGAGTTTGCGGTCAAAATACCGGGCAAGGATGACTCATCTCGCGTGGTGTGGCTTCCGATAGACGCGAAGTTTCCGACCGAGGACTATTCCCGCCTGATGGCTGCCTGCGAAACGGGGGATAGCGCCGACATTGACGGGGCATCGAAAGCCCTGAAGGCAAAAATTGTTCAGTTCGCCAAAGACATCAGCGCAAAATACCTGGACCCGCCGAATACAACCGACTTTGCCATCATGTTTTTACCCTTCGAAGGACTCTTTGCCGAAGTCTTGCGGATTCCCGGCCTCTTTGAAAGCGTCCAGCGCGACTACCGCATTACCATCACCGGCCCGACCACCATCTCGGCCTTCCTTTCCAGTTTGCACATGGGCTTCCGCAGTCTTGCCGTGGAGCGCCGTACCAGTGAAATTTGGGAATTGCTCGGCGCGGTAAAGACCGAATTCGGCAAGTTCGGCGAGGTCCTTGAAAAGACCAAACAAAAACTGGATGCGGCAAGCCGGGAAATAGACCAGGCAGGCGTGCGGAGCCGGTCAATCGAGCGACAGCTCCGCAGTGTACAGGAACTGCCTGCCGAAAGCGCGCGACTGGTGCTGGAATAAGGACCGTTCTATGAAACGTGTTTTTTCCGCTCGTTCGTAGAGCGAAGTCCCCATATCAGCAGGACTATCCCCAGGAGGGGCAGGACGCTCAGGACCCACATCAATTGCCGGTATGAGCCGCTCAGGTCATGGGCAATGCCTCCCGCCCAGGGGCCGATCAGGGCCGCTGCTCCGTAACAGGCAAAAATCCAGGGGTACACGCGTCCTATCGCTCCGCTTCCGTAATAGCGCTCGGTAAATGTGGCAAATATGACCAGACTTGCGCCGAATTGAAGACCGGCAAGAAAAATACCGGCAAGAAACCAGATAGGCCGGTTTTCCCCCAGGGCAAGAAGGATAAATCCGCACATCATCACTGCGAGAGATAGCGACAGGGTGCGGCTGGCAAGCTTGTCCATAATAATGCCCCACAAGAGGCGCCCTCCGGCGTTTCCCAGGGTCAGCAGTCCAATGGTAAGCGCGCTCCAGGCATATAACCCGTACTCGCTGGCCATGTTCAGGGCAGCTCCTATGACGATCAAACCGCCAATGGTTGACAAAAACATGGCACCTGCAAGGGCCCAGAAAATCCTGCTGCGGTAAAAGGGTCTTTGGTGCGATAAAATGCGGGGCACGGGATCGCCCCCGGTTGGGCGACCCTGATGAGTCTCCTGGGGCGCCCTTTGAAGAAACAGGGCGGATATACCAATAACCAGGGTTCCCGTGACGGCGATAATCCCGAAGATGTCGTTGATTGAATGGCCCTGTGCGGCCAGAGCCTTGCTTAAACTGCCGCTCAAAAACGCTCCGCCTCCAAAACCCGTGACGGCCAGACCGGTTACCATACCCTTACGATGGGGAAACCAGCCTGCGGCGGTGGATAGGGGACACACGTACCCAAAAGCAATTGAAAGACCCAGAACCGGACCGAGCGTTATCAATAAACCGGGGTAGGATGGGCCTGCAAGACTTGCGCCGGCGAAGGCAAGGCCGAATAATACGGCACTGATCAAGGACATCAGGCGGGGTCCGATCCGGTATACAAGTCTGCCGGTAATAATCGTCCCGAAGGCGAATACGCCGATCCCCAGTCCGTATATGAATTCCGTACGGGCTGAACTTAACCCGTAGGCCTCTCTGAGCTGTAGCCCGAAAAAAGACCAGGCATAGATGGTACCCAGACATATTTGCATGAGCAGGCCGGCTGCAAGTACGAGTATACCCTTCATATTGAGTCCTCCTTGCAGATGACGGTCAAAATGTCGCCGATGGAGCGGTGAGCCTCCAGGGGGTGGCGTAATGGCATGTGCCGGTTAATGGTATATTTGTTGCTGCGCCCAACCCTGACTTTGGTAATTATGCCGTTCCCGGCCAAATCACTGATAATTTTTTGTACGGCCCGTTCCGTAATGCCGATTGCCGAGGCAACTTCCCGCAAGGGAAGATCCGGGTGTGTGGCCAGATAAAACAACACATGGCTATGGTTGGTGAAAAAAGTCCAGGGGCTCGGTTGTCTGGTATTCATACCGGTATTGTAATGCGTAGTTTTATTCATGTAAATACATTCACGAATTTTTATTCGCATTTAATACGCACTGCGTTGCACAAAAACCGCGTAGCAGGTAGTGTATACGCATAACAAGGAGTTCCAGACATGACGAACATATTCCGCATCAGTATGATCACCATCTTTTTTGTCCTGTTTCTTTCGGGTTGCGTAACGAACGACGCCAGTCCCGTTTCAGGCGGTACAATCGAAAAGAAGCAGTATTTCTCGAATACAACCGGCACGTACAGAAATTTCAATGTGTGGGTTCCCTCCGATTATACAAAGAAAAGAACATACAGCGTCGTATACGCCCTGCACGGCATTGGCGGAACCGAGGATGAATGGCTTCAGGCAAATCCGGCATCTCTTTTGAATACACTGTACGGGGAAGGAAAGATTGAGCCGATGATAGTGGTTTTCCCGAACGGAAGGGCGATGCCGAACGATTCGGTGCCGTCAAACCCGTTTTCCGCGGAAGCCCAGGCCGCGTTCGCCAATTTCACGACGGATTTGATTGACAGCCTGATTCCGTATATCGAGTCCACCTATTCCGTGCACTCGGGCCGGGACCACCGGGCTATTTGCGGGCTGAGCATGGGAGGCGGGCAGGCGCTCAATATCGGGTTTTCCCGTCCCGATCTTTTTGCCTATGTCGGCTCGTTCTCCGCCGCTCCCAATACGGACACCAGCCTGTTCAACCTGGCTGACAACGCGCTGAGGCCGTATATATATCTTTCCCATGGCGGCGCGGAGGATACTGTCTTCATTACGACGAGCGGAGCGGTAAAAACGTATTTGACCGAGCGGGATATACCCTTTGACAGCGACATTCTGCCGGGTCGGGGACATGATTTTTCGGTGTGGAGACCTGGTTTGAACACCTTTGTACAGCGGGTGTTTAAACCTGGTACAATTTGACCGTTTTCCGTGTCTGTATTACAATATGTAATACAGAGGATTGAATATGACAACTGTTCGATTGCCCGTGGAGTATGAACAAAAACTGGAATACCTCGCTCAGATAAAGAACACATCAAAGAGCGACATAATTAAAGAAGCGCTCGATGTGCTCTTTAAGCGGGAAGAAACAGAAATTGATTCATTTACATTGGGCGAACCCTGTTTTGGTGTGTATGGCAGCGGGGATGGAACATTATCAACGACATATAAGCGCAGGATAAAGGACAAAATCAATGGTAAAAGAGATACTCATTGATGCTGGCCCGTTGATTGCGTTATTTGACCGTGATGATCATTTTCATGAATCTATTGTTCTGTTCCTGCAAAAAACAAAGTATAGATTTATATCAACCCTTGCCGTGATTACCGAAGTAACCCATATGCTGGATTTTAATATTCGGGTGCAGATTGATTTTCTTGAATGGGTAATGAACCAGGGGATTATTATTGCAGACATAGGTCAGGAAGACTTGCTCAGAATAATTGAGTTAACCAGGAAATCTGACGATCTTCCAATGGGTTTTGCAGATGCGACATTAGTTGTCACCGCTGAAAAAACCGGGATCAGAGAAATTATCAGTATCGATACGGATTTCAATGTATACCGTTTGCCCGGAAAAGTGAAAATCGAAAACATTTATTTCAACAATATTGATAGCAGTACATAAGAGATCGCCCCTGCACGGGCGGCCGAATCCCCCCGGGGGATTCGGACCGGACGCGGCGGCTCCGCGCTGTGCACCTTCGCCCGGCAAGGACTTTCTGCCTCAATCTTTTTTCTTTTGGCCGTAGTATGAACCGGGCCCATGCTTTCTCAGGTAGTGCTTTTCGATGATGTAGTCGGGAAGGCTTTTGACGAGAGGGTTAAGGCTTTCAGTCAGCAGGGCAATGCGGGCCATTTCTTCGAGCACGGCCGCATGGTAGACCGCCTTCATGGCCGACGTACCCCAGGTAAAGGGTCCGTGGCCGCCAACCAGCACCATGGGAATTTCAGCCGGATCGAGCGAGCCACACTGGCCGGGAATGCCGTTCCGGAAGGCCTGTGCGATAAGTTCGCCCGTTTCACGTTCGTAGTCGCGGGCAACCGCGTCCGCATCCAGATAGGGTGTGCAGGGAACGGGCGTGCGCATGTGATCCGCGTGAGTAGTGCCAAGAAGGGGGATGGGCCGACACGCTTGTGCCCAGGCTGTCGCGTGGGTAGAGTGGGTATGAACGATGCCCCTGATGCCCCGGGAGGCGAATTCGCGGTAGAGCACGCGGTGGGTCGGTTCGTCGGAGGACGGGTTCAAATTCCCCTCGACGACCGTGCCCTCAAGATCCATGACGACCATGTCGGCAGCTTTCAGTTCGTCGTAGGGAACTCCCGACGGTTTTATGGCAAAGACCGCGCGGCCATTGTCCCAGGCCGACACGTTGCCCCAGGTGTACAGGGCCAGTCCTTGCCGGGGAATCTCGAGGTTCGCCTTCCAGGCTTCTTCTTTGAGGGACTCATACACCGACATTGGTTATCTCCAGTACGAGGCGTTCCAGCGCAGTTCATTGCGCAGGGAGGCTTCGGTTGTGCTGTTGTCGATCAGTACGCATTCGGTTCCGGTCATTTCGGCCCAGTCGCGTACCATGTCCGCGGTCACGATGTTCGAGAAAGCGGTGTGATGGCCGCCGCCCGCGTAGATCCAGGCCTCGGCGGCGCGGATCATGTCGGGTTCGGGTTTCCACAGAACGCGGGCGACGGGGAGTTTCGGGAAGGGCCCTTCCGGTTTGACAACCTGTACCTTGTTTATGATGCACCGGAAGTGGTTGCCGAAGTCGGTCACCGCCGCGCAGATGGCGGGAGCGGGTTTCGCGTCGAAGACAAGGCGCGCCGGCGCGTCACGGTCGCCGATGCCGAGCGGGTGTACCTCGAGCCGTGCTTTCCCCTCAGCTATGGACGGGCAGATTTCAAGCATGTGGGCGCCGAGGACCAGCGCATCGCGGTCCGCATTCCCGAAGTGATAGGTGTAGTCTTCCATGAAGGAGTTTCCGAACCCTTTTCCCTCGCATCCCGCGGACATAACCTTGAAGGTGCGGACGAGCGCTGCCGTTTTCCAGTCTCCCTCTCCGGCAAAACCGTATCCGTCGGCCATGAGGCGCTGACAGGCAAGGCCGGGAAGCTGGGTCAGACCGTGCAGGTCCTGGAAGTTGGTGGTAAAGGCCTTAGCCCCGATTTCATCAAGGAAGGAGCGCAGGGCAATCTCGATCCGGGCCTGCTCGCGGATGTGCGTGCGGGTGTACGCGGGGTCAGGACCGTCCTGGATGGCGTATTCCGCGGCATAGAGGTCGACCATTCGATTGGTATCCGCGTCGCTGACCGAGCGTATGCGTTCGGCAAGGTCGCCGATTCCATAATAGGGAACGGACCAGCCGTACCGGATCATGGCCGCTACCTTGTCGCCGTCGGTTACCGCGACCTCGCGCATGTTGTCGCCGAAGCGCGCAATCTTGAGCGTTTTGCCGTCCGCGACCGCGCAGGCGACACGCATCCAGCGCGCAATGCGCTCCTGCGTGTGCGTGTTTCCCCAGTGTCCGGCAATGACGGTTCGGGGAATGTCCATGCGCGCGGTGATAAAGCCGAACTCCCGGTCGCCGTGGGCGGACTGGTTCAGGTTCATGAAGTCCATGTCGATGTCCGCGTAGGGGAGGTCCCGGTTGAATTGGGTGTTGAGCTGCAGGAGCGGTTTTTTCCAGACGGAGAGACCCGCGATCCACATTTTTGCCGGGCTGAAGGTATGCATCCAGGCGATGACGCCCGCGCAGCCTTGATCCGCCTGCGCCGCTTCCAGTTCGGCCTTGATGCCTTCCGGAGTCAGAACGGTAGGGGTCCAGACGATGGGACAGGGCATGAGTCCGCTTTGGTTCAGCGCTTCAACCACTTTTTTTGAATTGCTTGCAACCTGTGCAAGGGTTTCGTCCCCGTATAAATCCTGGCTTCCTGTCAGGAATTTGATGGTGTATGCCGGCATTGATTTCATTTGTTCTCTCCTTCGATGAATGCGCCCAGGCGCAGATATTTCTCATACAGTTTGTTATACATCCTGACCCGTTCCGGGTCAGGTTTATGTACTCGGTCCGTGCCCGAGGAAAGCGCCTTTTGCGCGGTGAAGACGTCGGGATACAGTCCCGCGGCGACTGACGCGAAAACGGCCGCTCCCGTGGCGCAGGCCTGGTCGACTGCCGTCACATGAATGCTGCGGTTGGTAATGTCCGCAAGAATCTGCATTCCCAGCATGCTCTTTCGGGCAACGCCGCCGATCGCCATGACGCGGTTTATTTTTATGCCGTGCTTTTCAAAGGTTTCGATGATTGCGCGGGCGCCGAACGCGACCGATTCGAGTAATGAGCGAAGAATCATGGGCGCATCGGTACCCAGCTTAAGGCCGGTCAGGGCTGCGGTCAGTTTCTGGTTCGCTATCGGGGTGCGCCTGCCGTTTATCCAGTCAAGGGCAAGCGGGGCGCTTTCCGACGGTTCAAGTTTATCCGCTACCTGTTCAAGTTCCCGTATAATGCGCTTCTCGACAGCCTCGATTTGATCTTCCGTAATCTGTACTTCCTGGGGAATGATATGCTCGACGGGCCACATCAGGAGGTTGCGGAACCACGCAAAATAGTCTCCCCATGCCGACTGTCCCGCTTCGTAGCCAATCCACCCGGGAACAACCGACCCGTCAACCTGGCCGCAAATGCCCGGTACCAGGGTCTCCTGGACACCTTTCTCGGGCGGGCGGGCAATGATAATGTCACAGGTGGACGTTCCGATGCTCTTGACCAGGGTTCCCTCCCGGGCGTTACCGCCGATAGCGCCGATGTGCGCGTCGTAGGCGCCCACGCAAACGATCGTTTTGTCGGACAGGCCGAGGTCTGCCGCCCAACGCGCGGTCAGGGTTCCCGCGCTCGTATCGGTAGTCCAGGTTTCGGTTCCCAGGGTATCCCGGATGTCGCCGAGCCGGCTGTCGAGGCGGTCAAAAAATTCCCGGGGAGGGTAGCCGCCCCAGTCCTTGTGCCACAGAATCTTGTGGCCTGCCGCACAGCGACTGCGCTTTATGAGCTGAGGCGCCGTCGTTCCCGTCAGTTCCGCGACGATCCAGTCGCAGTGCTCAACCATTGTGTATGCCGCTTTCGATACAGCGGGGTTCGTCCGTATCGTATGGAGCGCCTTTGCCCAAAACCATTCGGAGGAGTACACCCCTCCGGTGTAGCGGGTGTAGTCGGTTCCACCCCAGGTACGGGAAAGGCGGTTAATTTCATCTGCCTCCGCAACGGCGCTGTGGTCTTTCCACAGGATGAACATGGCGTCACTGTCTTCGGCAAATTCGGGAAGGAGGGCGAGGGGAGTTCCGTTCCGGTCCGCAAAACAGGGAGTCGAGCCGGTGGTGTCGATACAGATTGCCCTGATCTTGCTTGCAACTGATGCGTTAACGTACACGCATGATTGCAAAAGGGCCTCCTTGACTGCCTTGTGCAGGCACTCCGTATAATCCGAGGGGTGCTGCCGGAATCGGTCTTTTGCCGGATCGCACCAGGCACCTGTCTTCCAGCGGGGGTAGTATTCCACGTGCTGGCCGGCGATTTTTCCGTTGGCTGCGTCCAGAACGACAACCCGGACGGAGTCGGAACCGAAGTCCGCCCCGATCACATAATGTTCATCTTTATACATCATACAAGGTTCTCCTTGATAAAAATATCCAGCGGCATTTGAACTTCAGTTGCCGGAGTCTCTTCCAGCACGACGCTCCGGTACAGTTCGGTAATGACTCTGCGACCCTGCTCTTCCGGCCGTTGGGAAATAAGGCAGTCGATGATATCCGTTTTCAGGAATTCAACATTTTCCGGGACCGGGTCGTAGCCAACCAGGATGCGTCCCTTTTTTGCCCCGCTGTTGTACAGAATATCCGCGATAATATGCGAGGCAGACGTGACGACGAAGAATCCGCGAAGTGAGGGATGCGCATCTACCAGTTCTCCAAGAATTCGTTTCGCTTCCTGCCGGTTGGTTTCGGGACAGACGCAGTCGATGATGGCGCAGCCCGGTTTTTTCCGAAACCATTGGGTGAAGCCCCGTGCCCGTTCATTCAGGTTGAAAGCTTCCGTGTATGGGCGGATTATGGCATAGGGTCCCTGGTTTCCGCCCAGCAGCTCCATCATTCTGCCGGCTACAAGGCCCCCCTTGAAGGGGTCCTGCGCAACAACGGTTTGTGCCCGTGCCCCCGGAAGCGGAGAGTCTATCAGACAGTAGGGCGCTTGCGGCGGCATTTCCTCAAGCAGGGCGAGCAGTTCCTTTTGCATGACCGGCGCGATAACAAAGCCGTCACAGCCTGACTGTACCATTCGCTCCCACACTTCTTTCAGGGAATCGCGGTCTGTGCGGGAGAAGGGAAACAGTTCGGTTTTAATGGAGAAAACGGCAAAACTATCCGCGGCTTGCACTATTGCGTCGTACATCATTCGCCAGTACAAACTTTCAGAATCCAGTTTGGGAAGCAGCAGCGCGAACCGGTATCCCTTGTTCCGTTTCAGGTGACGGGCCAGGGGATTGGGCTGAAAACCTTCCTGCTCGATAATCGCCTGAATTTTATTCCGGGTTTCTGCGGAAACCCGGCCACGGTTATGCAGCACCCGGTCAACCGTTCCGATGGAGACTCCCGCTAATCTGGCAATTTCAGTAACTGTCATCTGTCCCCCGGCACCAGGTGCGTGTACCTACACATCATACAGGCTGACGAAGTGAACCGTCAATACGGAAGTTTCCCCGATGCTGTGTATGGTCACCTTTGTTCCAGCAGTTCAAAGGAGAGGAGGCTTGCGCGGCCTTCTCCCCGGTAGGTCCAGTACAGGGCGTGTACCCCGTCCGGAATACTGGCTTGTACCGTGTTCCGGGTCCATATATTGGTATAATCGACCGGAATGCGGACGAGCGCCGGTCCGTTTATTGATAGGGATAAAAGGAATTCCCCCCGTGCATACCCCCGCGTCGTGATTGCAACCGACCGGATAGCGCGGGTTTCAATGTACTTGAAGCCGGCGACGCTTCGGTCCACCATGTTGGCAATATAGCCCGCCTCCTCGTCCCCGTCCTTTCCGTCCTGGGTGATCAGGGGAAAGCGGTTGTCCGGCCAGGGGGCCTGGGCGGTATAGATTGACGGTATGGCGCAAAAAAGATTGCAGGCAATGTAGGCGGGAATGGTTCCCCTTCCTTCTATGGGTTTCCCGCGCGGCCCCTGGGAGGTAATTTCAACCTGTGCAATCCCGCCATCCTGATCGATCGAAATTTTTTCTATGCAACCCTGTCTGCTGAAAGTAGTGCCGTTTGTCTGGCGATGGTAAAAAATCCAGGTATCCGTTCCATTTACCAAAATGCCCCCATGGTTGTTTCCGCCGTAATAGGCGGGCATTTGGGCGTTCTTGTAGGTATCGATATGGAGGTCATTGTTGCTGACGATGACACCCCGATACATGAAGTCTCTGTCGGGGTGCGCGCTTGTCGCATAGCACAGTTCATGCATCACCGTCGAGGAGTATACCAGATAATAGAGCTGCCCGATTTTTCTGATGCTGGGCGCCTCGAAATATTCATGCTGTTCGAAGCCCGTACCTTTTGCAAGATGCTGGGCCGGCAGTATAAATTCGGGACCGCGTTCAAGGGTGATCATGTCCTTTCCGATCGCGCTGAACATGCAGCCGCTGCGGCTGGTGTCTCCCGGAGGGCAGAAGCCGGTATACAGCCAGGTGTGCTCCCCTTCGGTCAATACCGCGGGGTCGTATTGGTGTTCGTCGCCTTTTTTTTCTCCGAGCGGGGTACCGTCCGCATGACGGACATAGCCGTAAAACGCGAAGGGCCCGGCTGGCCCGTCCGCCACCGCGACGGAAATTCTGCTTACCTTATCGAGGGCATAATACAGGTAATACCGGCCGTCGGCGCCCCGGGTTACGTCCGGCGCGTACAGGCACATGCGCCCGTCAGGATTGAGGGGATCGTCCGTTTTTTTGTAGATTGTGCCTTCGCAGGTCCAGGTGGTCAGGTCGTCAGCGGGAGCCGACCAGCACAAATAATCGTTCAGGCAGAATACGTGGCCGTTGAATTTGTCGTGCGAGCCGTAGAGGTATACCCTCCCCTCGAAGAGATGCGGTTCGCCGTCAGGAATGTATTCCCAGGATGGCAGATAGGGGTTGCCCGGTGTTTTCCATGCGTTCATGTAGCGCGCTCCTTCCAATTGAATTTAAGTGATTGTTCAAGTCCGTACTTCCAGACATCCCAGTCATGTCCTCCGGGAATGTATTCACAGCGGTGAGAAAAGCCCTTGTTCGACAAAACGCGGTCTGCATCCTTTGTGACGTATAACAGCTCGTCCTCCGTTCCGCAGCACAGCCATATCTTCGCGCTGTCTTTCCTGCATACGGCCGATTCCAGCAAGGCGATATCGGTATTCGGCGCGGGGGAGAAGGCCGCGACAAAGGAAAAAAGATCCGGACGGGACAGACCGATATTCAGGCTTTGTCCGCCCCCCATGGAGAGGCCGCAGATGCCTCGGCATTCGCGCCTGTCCGGGATGGCGAAGCGTTCATGACAAAGCGGGACAAGGCAGGATGCCAGTTCGCGGCCAAAATTGAGGAAGCCCTCGATTGCATGGGGTTCGAATACATTTTCGGGTGCGCTGTCCGGATTCGATGCCCTGCCGTTCGGAAATACGGCAATGAGCGGGGGTATGCTCCTGTCGGCTATCAGGCGGTCCAGAATGGCGTCCGGATTGCCGTACCGCTGCCATTCGTCTTCATCTCCCCCGATGCCGTGCAGCACGAACAGGAGGTACCGGATATCGCCGCTTTCTGTCGTGGACGGGGTGTATATGCGGCACCTTCGAAGCGTTCCGGTTACCGGGGACTGATACTCCATCAATTCCAAGATTGACCTCCGTAGTATATGGGTGTATCATGTAGTATATTGCGTTAAGGTACACGCAAAAAGAGCCGGAACAATTCCCCGGCGACTTCGTTACCATACCACGGCTTTTTCAGTTTGTGTACCCACAAAGAGGTGAATATGGATCACGCGTTAATTGTGTATGTTAATCAGACGGGACCGGTCATCGAGCGGGATATTTACGGTCATTTTTCCGAGCACTTGGGCCGCTGCATTTATGGCGGAATATGGGTGGGAAAGGATTCTCCCATTCCGAATATCAACGGATACCGCAAGGATTTGGTCGAGGCGCTCAAACGCATCCGGATTCCCAATCTCCGCTGGCCGGGCGGCTGTTTTGCCGACGAGTATCATTGGATGGACGGTATCGGGCCCCAGGAAACGCGCAAACGCATGGTCAACACGCACTGGGGCGGTGTCGTCGAGGACAATTCGTTCGGTACGCACGAGTTTATGGATTTGTGCGAGCTGTTGGACTGCAAGGCCTACGTAAACGGCAATGTCGGAAGCGGCTCCGTCCAGGAAATGCAGGAGTGGGTCGAGTATATGACCTTTGACGGGGATTCCCCCATGGCCCGCCTCCGCGCAAAAAACGGCCGGGAAAAACCCTGGAAGCTTCCCTATTTCGGCGTGGGGAACGAGAACTGGGGCTGCGGCGGCAATATGACCCCCCAGCAGTATGCTCTTGAGTACCGGCGGTATCAAACCTACGTGCGTAATTACGGCGGAAACACCATCTACAAGATTGCCTGCGGCGCGAATGTGGCAGACTATGCGTGGACGGAAACGCTGATGAAGGAAGCCGGACGTTTTATGGACGGGCTGAGCCTGCATAATTATACCTTCGAGCTTGACTGGGATCATAAGGGGTCGGCGACAGAGTTCGACGAGAATAACTGGTATACCACGCTCCGAAACGCCTGCGGCATGGATGGTCTGATTACCAACCACGAGCGGATTATGGACACCTGGGACCCGGGCAAACGGATCGGCATGATCGTCGATGAATGGGGCTGCTGGCACAAGGTTGAGCCGGGAACCAACCCGGGCTTTTTGTATCAGCAGAACACGCTGCGCGACGCCCTGGTCGCGGGCATTGTGCTGAACGTCTTCAACAATCATGCCGAGCGCGTGCGCATGGCCAATCTTGCGCAGCTCGTGAATGTGCTTCAGTCTCCCATTTTGACCGAAGGGCCTGATATGGTGCTGACCCCCACCTGGCATGTCTTTGACCTGTATAAGGAACATCAGGGAGCCCGTTTGCTTGCGACAGGACTGGCGACCGCCGAGTATCGGCCTGCGGCAAAAAGCGAGGCCGCCGCGAAGGACAAAAAAGGCATTCCCGCCGTCAGCGCGTCCGCATCCTGCTCCGATGACGGCACGGTAACGGTAACGCTGACCAATGCGAATCCGTCGGAAAACGCCCGGGTTCCCCTGTCGCTTTCCGGTTCCGCGAAACAGTACCGCGTCTCCAGCGCAGAGGTCTTGAGCGCCGACCGGATGAACGTACATAACGATTTTGTCAATCCTCGTGCATTGGTTCCAGTTCCTCTTTCGGTGCCGTCGGTTCGCGACAATAGTATTGATCTGGTGCTGCCGCCCATGTCGGTTGCCTGTATCCGTTTTTTAGTCTAGGCGTTCATGGCATGCAGAAATTGCGGCGGGGAAGGGCTTCCCGCTCTTGAGGAGATAGACCGGATAGCGAGGGAAGTCGCCCTGTCAATGAGCGGGCAGCTTGAGCGCCCTCCCGTGTCGGGACCCGCTCTTTCCGCCCGTATCGAAGCCTGCCAAAAGTGCGAGGGCCTTGCCGGCTCGGTGCTGTGTACGCACTGCGGCTGTTTTGTCGCGGTGCGGGCGCTGGACCCGGCCCAAAAGTGTCCCCACCCCGCCGGCAGCCGCTGGGGTGCGGCCGGCGATCGCTAGCTGCGAACCCAGGGGCGGCTGCCCCTTTCAACTCTTTCCCGTCACTCCCCGTCAAACAGAAAGACGACGACAAGATCCTGCACACAATGCAACAGGATGACCGGAAAAAGACTTCCGGTTGAAAGATAGTAAAAGCCGAAGAGAGTCCCCAACAGGAGTGGTTTGAACACATCCCGTCCCTGATAGACATGGCCCAAGCCGAAGACTGCCGAGGACATACCCAAAATGGCAAGCGGATGCAGGGCCGGAAGGTAGACTGCGAGTGCGAAAAACAGAAAACCCCGGTACACCGTTTCTTCCACAATGCCGGCAGAGAGGGCCACCGGAACCCAGGCCTTTCGTTCGGCAGCGGTGACCGGCAAGAACGCGGTGTAGGCTTCGGTCATTCCTCTTGTCGCCTGTTCCTGGACAGCGGCGCTCGATTTCAGCGCGATAATCGAATAGATCGTGTAGCCCAGATGCAGGCAGAAAAGAACTATGCCGACAATTGCGGCTGCCGGATGCAGCGAGAAGTGGGCGATAGAAATTAAGCGGAAACCCAGGAGAGCGGGTGAAAGGCCCGCAAGCGGTATCAGCAAAATAACAGGCAGCAGGGGGAGCCATGCCCACAACGCCTGGCTCCGGTATCCGGCCAGCTTGTCGGTATTTCCGGCGACGCGCTTCCGCTGTTCAATCAAACCCTCGATGGGAGCATATACCAAAAGAAAAATGACGAGCATCGCGGAACACACATGAAAAATAAAACTGTTTGTCATATTCCCTGTGTACCCTGTCCGGGGCAAACTGTCAACAACGGGGTACTGCTATCAATATTGTTGATGCTATCAATATTGTTGATGAATCAACATGAGGCAGAAAGCGTCATCCTGGTTGACCGCCGGACGGCTCCCGCCATCCGGCTCGACCAACGCGCGGAGCCCCCGCGTTCGAAAGCATCAGGGGTAGCGAACGCGCTCCGGCAGGCAATCTGCCGCCACCTATTCTATAATTCGCCGGTATCGGCAAGCTGCGTTGACAGGTAGCGCTCGCCCGAATCGGGAAGAATGACAACAATCAGTTTGTCCTTTGAGTCGCTGCGGGCGGCGATCGTGAGCGCGGCAGAAAGAGCCGCCCCGGCGGAAATACCGGCCAGAATGCCCTCTGCGCGGGTCAGGGCGCGGGAAGTGGAGAAGGCGCTTTCGTTTGACACCTGGACAACTTCGTCAATAATCGAGCGGTTAAGAATTTTTGGGATAAATCCCGCGCCGATTCCCTGTATGCGGTGAGGCCCGCTTCGACCGCCTGACAGAACGGGGGATGCCTCCGGTTCGACCGCGACGATGCGGATGGCCTTGTTTCGCGCCTTCAATACTTCGCCCACCCCGGTAATTGTCCCTCCCGTACCTACGCCGGCAACGAAAATATCCACCTTGCCGCCCGTGTCCCGCCAAATTTCCTCTGCGGTGGTTTCGCGGTGTATTTGCGGGTTGGCCGGGTTTTCAAACTGTGCGGGAATAAAGCTCTGGGGAATTTGGCGGTGTAGCTCCTCGGCCTTCGCGACCGCCCCTTTCATCCCTTCGTTTCCGGGCGTCAATACCAGCTCGGCTCCGAGCATTTGCACCAGCTTCCGCCGCTCAATCGACATTGTTTCCGGCATGGTCAGGATAAGCCGGTACCCTCGCGCCGCGCAGGCAAAGGCGAGCCCGATTCCGGTATTTCCCGAGGTCGCCTCGATTATGGTCGAGCCCGTCGCGATTTTGCCATCCCGTTCCGCGGCGCTGATCATGGCGTTGCCGACCCGGCACTTGACGCTGTTCAGCGGATTGAAGGATTCGACCTTGGCCGCGATGCGACCGGGAAGACCTTCTCCGATTCTGTTCAGATAGACGAGCGGGGTTGCCCCGATTGCCTCGGTGATGGAGCCGTGTATGCGGCCACGGAAATGTTCGTGTTGTGTACTCATATGCTATACTCGCTTTCATGGGTAATGTCATGCTTGAACAGTAAATGGATTCGCTCCTTTATACTGGCAAGATCCGGATCGCTCCTTCTGCGGGGCCGGGGTACGGTTACCGGAAAGCGGTTCCGTACGCTCCCCGGTTGGCTTGAAAAGAAGATAATTTCGTCCGAAAGATAGACCGCCTCGTCGACATCATGGGTTACCAGGATTATGGTAACTCCGGTATCCTGCCACAGTTCCAGAAGCTCGTCCTGCAGGCGCTCCCTGGTCAGTTCGTCCACTGCGGCGAAGGGCTCGTCCATCAGGATGATTTTCGGTCCGACGGACAGGGCCCGTGCGATGGCAAGACGCTGTTTCATGCCTCCTGACAACTGGGAAGGATACTTGTTTTCAAAACCTTCCAGGCGCACCTTTGCAAGATATTTGCGCGCCAGAGTCTCCCGTTCTTTGCGGGGTATGCCGCGAAGTTTCAGGGTGAAGATGATGTTCCCCAGGGCGGTCATCCAGGGAAAGACCGCATAATCCTGAAAGATCATGGCAATGTCGTGTTTTACCCTGTTCCGGAAGAGGCTGTTCGCGAGCGGCGACAGAAAGCGGTATTTTTTACGGTACGCGTCCATCTCCTTGCGGGTTGCCGGCAGGGGCTCAAGTACCCGCACGCCATCGATGTATACTTCTCCCTCGGTGGGAGCTTGAAGGCCGGCCAGAATTTCCAGCAAGGTAGACTTGCCGCAGCCGGAAGGTCCCAGAAACGAGACAATCTTCCCGTCCGGAATGGTCAGGGAAACGGATTGTACGGCGGTTAGCCCTTCAGCGATTCCGTGCTCATTGATAACCGGAAAAAACTTGCTGATACATCGTGCTTCTATCATGGTGCCCTACCTCCCGGTTTTCCATACGGCAAGCTTAAGCTCGACATACTTCAATATTTCGATCAGAAACCAGCCGATAAACCCCAATACGACCATGCAGGCAACCATGCGGGGAATCAGGAAAAAATCTTTCGCTTCTACCAGCAGGTAGCCAATACCGCTTCGGCCTCCGTACATCTCCGCGATGATGAGCATGACCAGACCCATCGCGACCCCGGTTTTCACGCTCATGATTATCGACCCCAGGGCGTGCCAGAAGTACACTCGGACAAGCAGGGTAAACTCGCTCGCGCCGAACACGCGCGCCGAGGCGAGGTACCGCGGATCGGTATCCTTCACGCCCTGGTACGTATTAAAAAGGATGGGATAAAAGGCTCCCAGGAAAATAAGAAAAAGTTTCATGGGTAGGCCGATTCCCAAAAGCGCGATGGTTATGGGCACCCATGCCGGGGGCGGAACGGGCGCGAGCATTTGAAAAAAGGGAAGAATATGGCGACGGATGGCCATATTCCAGCCCATTACCAGACCGATGGGTACCGCGGTGACCACCGCGATGGCAAGAGCGAGGACGAAACTCGTCATACTGTGGCCCAGGTGTCCCAGCAGATTCCGGTGAACAATCAGGTCCCGGAGGGCGGATATCACGTCCGAGGGCGGCGGAACGAGCGTTCGGGGTACCGCTCCGATTCGGGGCAAAACTTCCCATAAACCGGCAAGGGGTATGAACAGTGTCAGAAATTCCACGGTAAAGAGGCTTCCGAAGGCATTGGAGACAAAGGTTTTCACTTCATGCGCGACCAGGTTTAGCCCCCGGGAACGATGTATGGTGCTGTCAGTCATGGTGATCTTCTCCCGAATGTTCCAGCAAAAGCGCCAGGGTCAATTCATTGGCACGCTCATAGGAGGCTATCGGCAGATTCTGCAAAGCCTTCAGGGGGTATCCGGTTCGCGCTGCCGTTTGCGCGCGGATCAGCTGCGCATCCCGCTCATTTGAGTCAAGAAGCAGATTTTGCAGGGTATCCGCTTGTGGCATCCGGGTTTTATTGACGACCAGAAAGTATTCAAGCTGATCGACAATGGCCGGGCAGCACTCGTTGCCCGGTTCAAGATCCCAATTCTGATAGAGTATTGGATGACCCTGAATTTCTGCCAGGGCTGCATGGGAACCCTTTAATAGAGCCGCGTGTACAACGCGTGCTTCAAGGGCGGCCAGCATGTCCTCGTAGGAAAGCTTCACAAAACGGGCGTCGTCAAGCGTAACCGAAAGCCGGTCAAGGTCTTCGTTGAACGCGTCAAACAGTTCGTGACCAATCGCGGGAATGGCGATTGTCTTTCCGTTAAGGTCATTCAAGCGCAAGTCCAGATCCTTTCTGAGCACCAGGGTCGCTCCATAGGGGAAGGTAACACTGCCCACAATTTCGAGGACCTCATCTACATCAAGGTCATGGAGCGCCTTTGCCTTGTCAATATCAAGGAAGCCCGCGTCAATGGTCCCAGCAAGCAGGGCATACCCGATCTCGGAAGTTCCCTGGAATTTGCGGGCGTCGATCGACCAGTCTTGTTCGCGTGCGGTATGCATCGATACGTAGAGCGGCGACAGTATGGGGTTTCCGGTATGTCCGACGATTATGAGCGCGTCTTTGCTGAGCGATGAACCCGTGCGCAAAACGATAATGGCAAGGGCGACAAGCACAGAAAGACCGATTGATATCCAAAGTATTGAGTGCTTTTTCATGCGTACTCCTGTGTGTACCTGCAAGGGTCTGTCCTGAATCGGGGCAAGACAGACCCGGGTGGTCTTACTGGTTGTTAATTCCAGGTAATGGTTCGAAACTCGTCTGCAAAGAGCGCGTTCTTCGGATTTTGCTTAATGGTATTAAGCGTTACCAGTTCGTCGGCAAGGGCAAAAAGTCCCGACTCGTCAAGGTTTGTCCTGAATTTGAGCCGGTCATTGCCATGGCGGATTGCCTCTGCGGGGGCTCCGGTATATTTCACCGCAATTTCCACTATGCGGTCCGCGACCGGATCGGCAAGGATAATTTCATTCGCCTCTTCCACGGCTTTGATAAAACGCTTGAGCGCTTCCGCGTTTGATTTGAGGAAGGCGGTGCGGGCGTTGATGGTGCGGCAGGGAATATTGGCTGACGCTTCGGGGAACAGAATCTTGTAGCCCTTCAGCTGTGCGATACTGACATGGGGTTCCTCAAGGATCACGCCGTCAACCTTTCCCGCTTCGAGGGCCGCAATTGCGGGGCCTCCCGCCAGTTTTTCAAGGATGAACGAACCGCCGTTCTGCCGGGCCTTTATGTCAAGCGAGAGGACTGCCTCGCAGGTAGGAGAGATTCCTCCGATATTCTTTCCCGCCAGATCGCTGTATTCATTAATGGGCGAATCCGGCGAGACGACAAGAACCGAGGTACAGGGTTTTTTCACCTGCGAAATAATTTTAAGCGGCGCGCCGTTCGCAATGGACGCAATGGCTACCGTCGGGCAAGACCAGAATACATCTGCCTGTCCGGAGATTACCAGATCCCGGGAAGCAGCGTTTTCGTCAACCGACACTATCTCAATCTCGAGACCGTATTTGGCGAACAATCCCAGTTCCTGTGCGGTATAGAGGTTCAGGTGGTGGGTGGTCTTTGCATCTGCTACAATAATGCGGGTTTTATCCGATACCTGCTTTGGTTTTTCCGTACAGGATGATACCCCGGCGATGAGCGCGCCGAGTGCTAAAATCGCAAGAATCCGTGTTTTTCTACCGTTCACTTTCATACTCTCTCCTTTGTGGTTTATTAAACCTATGTAATTTGTAGTAATTGAGAATATGACGCAGGGATTCCTGTTTGTCAACTAATTTACCTACTATTTTGCTCGAATTTATATTATTTATGCAGGGAGTGTATATTGAACCTCGCATTAACCGGTTGAGTGAAGTATGCTTACCCAAGCGCCATGGAGGATGTTTATATGGAAGCAAAGGCCTATAGCCAGTTGCTCAAGCGACAGAGGGATTTTTATCAAAGAGGCCTGACGAGATCTCTGGACTTTAGACGCACTCAGCTCATCAAACTAAAACGCGCAATTCTTTCCCATGAACACCAGATCATGGAAGCGTTGAAGGCAGACCTTGGCAAGTCGGAACACGAGGCAATGACCACCGAGATCGGGTTTACGCTTCTTGAAATAAGTTCCGCTATAAAGAAATTGAAGCGCTGGGACCGGATACGAAAAGTAAAAACCAATATTTTCAATATACCCGGTAAATCCTTTATTATGAGGGAACCCTATGGCAACACATTGGTAATAGGTCCCTGGAATTATCCCTTTCAACTGGCGCTGGCTCCAGTCATTGGCGCGATTGGCGGGGGAAATACCGTTATTATCAAGCCGTCCGAAATGGCTGAACGGACGGCACGTGTATTGACCCGGCTTATCCAGGAAACTTTCGATGAAGCATACGTCGGAGTCGTCAACGGGGGTGTTGAGGAAACGGCCGCCCTCTTGCAAGAGCGCTTTGACCTCATCTTTTTTACGGGAAGCCCCAAGGTCGGTAAAATCGTTATGGAAAAGGCAGCCCGTCACCTTACGCCGGTTATTTTGGAACTGGGCGGTAAAAGTCCGTGTATCGTAGACGAAACCGCCCCCCTTGATATTGCGGTCAGGCGGATTCTCTTCGGTAAAGGAACAAACGCTGGCCAAACCTGCGTCGCACCGGACTACGTGCTTCTGCATGAAAGCCAAAAGGACGCGTTTTATCAGCGCTTTAAGGAAACCGTGGAAGTTTTTTATGGAAAAAACTGCATCGACAATCCGCAGTATGGCTCCATCATTCATCACAATCATTACGCACGGCTCAAGGCCTTCTTGTCCGATGGAACCATTATTACAGGCGGTCAGTGTGATGACGAAAGAAGACGCATGGCCGTAACCCTCCTGGAGGTTACGGACGGCGATGTCCCTGTCATGCAGGAAGAGATATTCGGGCCTATTCTCCCGGTTATCGTGTATTCGCAGGAGGAGGATATCTATCAATGGACTTCACGGCACCCGGATCCTCTTGCCCTCTATGTGTTCAGCACCAACGAAGCCTTCATACAGCGCATACTGCACCGAATCCCGTTTGGGGGCGGTTGTGTGAATGACACCATTATGCACCTGACAAACGAACACCTGCCCTTTGGCGGAAGGGGTAGCAGCGGCATGGGCAATTATCATGGTCAACGAAGTTACGAAGCCTTTACCCACGAAAAAAGCATCTATCGCGGCAGTACCCACTTCGATTTACAATTGAAGTACCCGCCCTACGATGAAAAAAACAGGGGTCTGATCAAATGGCTCCTGTATAAATAGGAGAGGGGCGGCCCCTTGTGGGTTTTGCGTGCGGGGCCGTATAGTAGGGGTATGACAACTGCCGCCCCGGTCTCGGACTGGGTAACGAACTATGGAAAGATGGTATTTTCCCTGTGCGTCAAGGTGATTCAAAATCGCGAGGCCGCCCTGGACGCGAGCCAATCGGTATGGGAAATCGTGTTCCGGAAGAGCTCATCGTTCAGGGGCGAGAGCGCTCCTTCGACCTGGATTTATTCAATCGCCTGCCGTGAAGCCCTCCGGGCGGCACGAAAAGAGCGAACGCGGCGCTACCGGGACCTGCTGCGCATGTATCATGATCCCGCCTGTTATCCCGTATCTGAAGAACCGCTTGCGGAGAAGTGCGATGCCTGCGTATCCGGTGTTATCGGCACGCTCAATTTCAGGGCACGCCTCATTTTCGTGTTCCGCTTTATTCTGGATATTTCCCATGAGGACATCGCCTCCATTATGGGTATGGAACAGGCTGCCGTACGGAAAACCGCGTCCCGCGCAAGGCGCCGGCTCGAGGTTTTTTTCCGGGATGAGTGCGGACTCCATGCGGGTGTCTCGCATTGCAAGTGCGGTCTTGAAGGGCAACTGGACACGGGAGGCTTCAGGGGCGATATTCTGGCTCTCAAAACCATTACCGCTAAAGCGAAGCGTCTTCACGCAAGAGGATGCCCCTTGCCGCCGCTTGAATACTGGGAAAAAATCAGGAAAGCCTGTCACAAGTAACAGAAATCCTCCCTCTCATTATACATATTGATGAGTGGAGGTCGATCTATGAGTGTCGTTGCAAGAATTGTGTGTGCCTGTGTTTTGATGGCGGCGTTTTTCTCCTGCGAAAAAAATTCCTCGTTTGCCACCGAAACGGGGAGCCGTCTTTTTCCGTTCAATCCTGTATCCCTGTCCCGGTTGGTTCTTGCCCCGGTAGACCCCGGGAAGATCAAGCTGAAGGACCCGGGTCCTGTACGGGTCTATCTCTATGAGATGAAAGTGAACGCTCAGTATACGGCACGCGGGTATCTGTTCGAGGGTGAGTCGGGCGCGCTCGAGAAAGGCGGGCACCCGATACTTTTCGGCCATTGGCTCGGAGGCATTTCAAACGTCGATTCGAGCGAACGGGAATTTTTCGCCGAGGCTGCTGCCTTCGCCAGGGAAGGCAATGTGTGCGCCATTCCCCTGGGCCATCATCCCTGGATGGAGTCGAGCACCGGAACCGCAGAGGATATCCCGCTCGTGATCGGTCAGGTGAACGATTACCGCATAGCCCTGGATATTCTTTTTTCACGGTTCAGGCAAAAACCCGCGAAGGCCATGGTTATCGGCCACGACTATGGTGCCATGTTTTCAATTTTGACGGCCGCCGCGGATACGCGCGTGGGCGCCCTGGTGATTATGGCGCCCGTGTCGCATTTTTACTATTGGAACCGCATCCTCAGGTCCATTCCGGAAGGTCCGGTGTTGGAGGCCTACAAGGAGGCTATGCTTCCCTACGAGCCGATAACCCTTGTCCGAGAGCTTTCGATTCCGCTTTTGTTTCAATATGGCGAGTCCGACGAGTACGTGAACAAGGCCGACGGTCTTTCCCTGATCGACGCTGCCGTTATGGCCCAAAAGGAAGCGCGATGGTACAAGGCAACGCACAGCCTTACGCGTTATCCTGTTATCACCGCGGACCGTAAGGCCTGGGTGGACACGCTGTTTGCAGAATGGAGCAAGAATCCTCAATTGCAGGCGCAAAAGTAGTTTTCAACAATATTGATAGCAGTAATTATGAATTGTGTTATCCTTTATAGCGGGATTGATATCTCTCTTTAAAAGGAAGTCCAAAAAATGAACAAACCGATGTGGGTGAGCGCTTTTTTTGTCCTTTGCGTTGTTTTGAGCGTTACTTCATGCCAGACCGTTGCAGGCAGGGAAGTGTTCGAAACCTGGTCTACGGCAAGTCAAAACTATGCCCTGTACGTCCCCGCCCGGTCAGGTGACAAACCGCTGCCGGTTGTCATGTACCTGCATCCGGCAGGGGATAACCCCAATCCGGGATGCCGGACGTTCTGGATTATCGACGCCCTGAATGCGATTGAACCCTGCGCGGTCTATATTCCGCATCACCCCTATAACGTGCTCGACCAGGGTGCTGGCTGGGGCGGCACCTACGATGCGGAGTTACGCGACAGTCTGAAAGAGGCCCTTTCCGAGTTGGACAAGAAAATAGCGAAACATAAACTTGATGCGGATCGCCAGTATGCCTATGGAGACTCAATGGGGGGCGAAGGGGTTGTACAACTTGCCGCAAAATTGCCCGGCAGGTTTGCGGGCCTCGTTTCCGTGGCCGGATACGCCGAGCGAAGGGGCGTCAAGGAAATTGCGCAAACCCCGCTGTGGATGCTGTACAGCAAGGGAGACATGGACTGGAATGTGGCCTCCTCCTTGCGGAACCTGTACGCCGCCATTCTTGAAGCGGGAGGCACCAGTACGCGCGTCACCGAATACGACTCGCAGAGTACCGGCATGGACGCCCATATGTACGCCATCTATACCGCACAGGGAGATCCCGAAGTGCTTCAATGGCTTTTGAAGCAACGAAAAAAGTGATCACGCAATAGCAAAGTTGACAAATATTTGTAATGTGTTCTACTTATACGTGTAATGGAGGCGTTCACATGGCTCGCATGATGTACCGAATTCAACTGGCCCGGCGCATATCCCTGGGTTTCTTTCTCGTTTTTTCAACCCTGATTGCCATTTTACACCAAAAAATCCCTGGCTTTCCCGCCGTTGACGCCCTCTGCCCCTTTGGCGGACTGGAAACCCTCTTCAAATTCCTCTCTGGTGGAGAGCTCCTGCGCCGCATCGAGCCTTCCAACATACTTCTCCTTGCGCTGATCATAGTCCTTGGCGTTCTTTTTGGGCGCATCTTTTGCGGGTGGATTTGTGCCTTTGGCGCCCTGCAGGGAATATTCGGCAGCCTCGGCAGGCGCATATTCAAGAAACCCTTGACCATCCCCCAAAGAGTCGACCGCATCCTGCGCCTTTTCAAATATCCCTTCCTTGTTGCCATACTCATCTGGACCTGGCGGGTCGGGGACCTTGTCATACGCCCCTATGACCCCTGGCCGGCGTGGGCGCATTTAAGCGCCGGGTTTGCAGAGGTATGGGGAGAATTCAAGATTGGATTCATAGTGCTGATTCTCACCCTCATCTCGTCCATTTTTTATGAGCGAACATTTTGCAAGTATCTATGTCCTCTGGGAGCCTTCAATGCCCTGCTGTCGCGTATTCCGCTCATGCGTATCAAACGGGAACAAAGTACCTGTACCTCCTGTACCCTCTGCAACAGGGTCTGTCCCATGAATATCAAGGTCATGGAGACCGATCGCATCAATTCCCCCGAGTGCATCGCCTGCATGGAATGTGTGACTGCCTGTCCCACCAAAAAGAACACCCTATCCCTGCATTTCGTCCGCAAACAGGTTCCGCTATGGCTCATAGCCCTTCTGGGGGTCGGGATCTATGCCGGGAGCATAGGCATTGCACGCGGCACCGGCTTGGTCAGTTTCACCGCCCCGCCACTCACTCATCGGGCAGCCAAGGGAGACGTACGGGTCGAGGACATCAAAGGTTCGTCGACCTATGCAGATATCTGTGAGGCTTTCGGGGTTGACCTGCCCGTCCTCCTGGCAGAAAGCGGGTTATCGACCTTTGACATTCCCCCCGACACCCGCATCAAGGATACCGGACTCATAACCGGCCTGGCGTTTGAGACTGATACAGTACGCAACGCCATAGCTCGTATTCTCGATCTGCCATATTCTGGCGAGCACTAGGCAAAAATTTACAATTGTACTTGCGGGGATCCAGCTGGAGTACCGGTATATAACTCATATCCGAGAGGGGGTAGATGCATGCATGTGACTGGATGCGGAATTCTTGAAGTTCTGGAACAGGTATGCACGATTCCCGACGGCGAAAAGGAGAGATTCCTTTCGCTTTTAAAACCGCTCGAGCTTTCTGCGGGAGACTTCTTTTTGCGCTCGGGGGACAAGGCTAATCGTGTGGCCTTTATGACGCGGGGCTTGCTCCGATATTATTATTCATCTTCGGATGGTCGGGAGCATACGCGTCACTTTTGTACAGGTGGCGGTTTTGTGGTCCCGGTTGCCGCTGTGTGGACTGCCGATGGTATGGGCGTTTCCAAGTACAACGTGCAGGCTCTGGAAGAATGTATCTTTGAGGTGTTTGCCGTGAGCGACTGGAAGCAGCTCATTGCTTCGCACACTGTCTGGGGTACGGTCAGTTTTGCGTTCCTTTCAGAGGCCCTTGGTTGGGCTGAGCGACGGGAGCGGTCACTCGTGCTGGATGACGCAAAAACACGGTATCTGGACATGAAACGGCAGTATCCCGGCATAGAGGAGCGAGTGCGGCAATATCACATTGCCTCTTTTCTGGGAATAAGCCCGGTCGCATTGAGCCGGATACGTGCACAACTTTCTGAAAGCTCTCTGGTGTAATGAAAAAGATTTTTTTACCCGGTTTATTAACCTGTGTTAATGAGTGCCAGTCAATAGAACGATATACTATTCCTATGAAACAGAAAACATATCGCAATAGTGATACCAGTACACATCGGTCGATTAAGGATATTGCACGGCACGTAGGCTTTTTTCTTGCCGCTGCCCTTGTTGTCTCCATGGTTCAATCGTGCACGGGAACTCCGGTTGCATCCTTCGAGAATGAGTCGTATGGTTCCCTGTCAGCAGTACCCCTTGTGCCACCGCTGGACGGTGATTGGTCATCGGTGCTCGCGGAACTGCAGCCGGTCGGCATGCATCGTGCCCGATCCGGATATTTGACGGTAAAGCGAAGCCAGCTCAATAACCTTGCCCTCTATCCGGAAGGAACGGACCGGACTGACCGACTAATAACCGTAGACATCCAGTCCCTTGTGTTTGTTCTCCCTTCAGGCGATGTGATTCTCGTTGATACGGGGATTGGCAGCGCGTTTGATACGCGGAAGACCGGCACTATTTCGGGCCTTTTGGCGGCGGCAATCTTGCCCCCTATTGTATGGGATGGTACTGATTCTCCTTTTTCGATTATCACGCGTCTTCAACTACCCACACCATCGGCAATCGTCCTGACGCATCTTCATTTTGATCATGTGAACGGTCTCGCTGATTTTCCCGTTGATATCCCGATTGTGTACCACGAAAAGGAAAAGCATATAGATATCCCCCTTTTGTTTGAGGATCCGTCGCTTCGGTCGCGGCCGATTGGAACACTCATGTCCACACACGGAGGAACCCGGGAACCCTTCTCCGAAGTTTGGGATGTATTCGGTAACGGATGTCTGCTCGCGGTTTCGCTTCCCGGTCACAGTCCGGGACATATCGGTTTTCTTTTTTGTACCGAAACAGCCAACAATGAACGGCAGTATTACTTATTTGTGGGAGATGCCCTGACCGCTGAAGCATATGGCTATGGGTCTGGCCCCGGAAGCTTTTCTGCCAGACTGGACGACGCACATAAAACCGCACAGGCCATTCGATCTTTTATTGCCGCACATAGTGGCGTAGAGCTGTTGTTTGCGCATTCTGAGCGTCAATAATATTCCACAATCTCCCGTACCCTATTGATATTTTTTTCTCGATATATTAGATTCCAATCTACAAGCCAACCTGAGGTCAAGGACCCGCCTGCGGCATTCACTGAATGCGCGGCATATCTGAAACCAGGGGTAGGATCGAGACCCTCCATTTCCGCCCGAATGTTCAGGCAATTTCCGCGCGCAGCGCGTGGTTGTCCGTTTCCTTCCGCGGTTGTTCCGGGTCCGTTTCTTCCTGTTCAGGTTGCGACTGAAGCCTGATAAGGAGGACCGGATTATGGAAAACCGATCTGTCGGTGTCATCGCAATCATTGTCAAAAACCGCACTTCAAGTGCAAAGGTCGTCAACGACGTACTTGCTCCCTTTGGAGACATGGTCGTCGGACGCATGGGACTTCCGTATCACGAGCGGGATCTCAACATCATCACGCTCATTGTCGACGCGTCCAATGACCGCATTGGAGCCCTGACCGGCAAGTTGGGCCAGATTCCCGGAGTAACGGTAAAGTCGACCCTGGTAAAGATGCAGGAGGCCGGCGATGAAGCATGATGCAGGGGTGCCCCGCAAGCAGAGCGTCGGCGAATGGGTAAAGACGGTAATCCGTCAGGATGAAATCGACCGCTACCTTGATAAGGGTGCGGACTTTATCGATGACGAGGCGATAGAATCGGACCTTGCGCGCGGAAAGGAGGCCCAGGCCGAAGAGATTCGCGCGATAATCCGGAAAGCCTATAACATAAAATTGATGGACGCCCGCGATGTTGCCGCCCTGGTGCAGGTGACCGATCCCACCCTGAAGGAAGAAGTTTTTCGTGCCGCGCGGGAGATAAAGACAAAGGTGTACGATAACCGCGTGGTAACCTTTGCCCCCCTGTATTGCGGAAGCAAGTGCGTGAACGCCTGCACCTATTGCGGGTTCCGGTGCGACAACGAGGCGGTCGAACGCCGCGTGCTGTCGATGGACGAGATCGAGGCAGAAGCCCGGGTGCTGGCAACCCAGATCGGGCACAAGCGCCTTGTCGTTGTCTATGGCGAACACCCGGAAACCGACGCCGACTATATTGCCGAGAGCATGCGCCGCATTTATTCCATTAAAGAAAAGGTTCGTAACGGCGTCGGAGAAATCCGCCGCGTGAACGTGAACGCAGCTCCCTTGCCCATCGAGGGATTGCGGAAACTGCACGAGGCCGGTATCGGAACCTATCAGGTCTTTCAGGAAACCTATCACCGCAAAACCTACGAAGCGGTGCACCCCGCATCCACGCTCAAGGGCAACTTTCACTGGCGCCTCTATGCGCTGCACCGCGCGATGGACGCGGGCATTGACGACGTCGCCGTCGGCGCCCTCTTCGGCCTTGCCGACTGGAAGTTCGAGGTGATGGGCCTTGTTGCCCATGCACGCGACCTGGAAAAACGCTTCGGCCTTGGACCGCACACCGTCAGCGTCCCGCGCCTCGAAAGCGCGGCCGGCACCGACTTCAGCTGGGTACAGCACCGGGTGAGCGACGATGATTTCAGGTATTTGATTGCCTGTATCCGCCTTGCCATTCCCTACGCGGGCCTTATTGTCACAAACCGCGAAAAACCCGAGATGCTCCGTTCGGTGATCAAAATGTGTACCCAGCGGGACGCTGATACCCGGGTCGGCATTGGCGCCTATACCGAAGCCTTTTCCGCCTCCGAGCAAAAGGAAGAAACCCAACAGTTCATGCTGGGGGACACCCGCAGTCTGGACGAAATAATCCGCGAGCTTGCCTCGATGGGGCATATCGTCTCGTTCTGTACGGCGGGCTACCGCTGCGGACGGACGGGGAAAAAGATTATGGATGCCCTCGAGTCCGGTCGCGAGGGTTGTTTCTGCAAGTTGAACGCTGTCCTGACCTTTCAGGAATGGCTTGAGGATTTTGCCTCGGCAGAAACGAAGAAGATAGGGGACGACATAATTGACCGCGAGATGGCCGAAATCAGGGCGCGGGTTCCCGCCGATTATTCGGAAGTCCTGTGGGACCATTTGCTGAAAGCCCGGCAAAAGATTCTTGCGGGCGAGCGGGACCTGTATTTTTAATGAGACGCCATCCCGGCGGGGAGTCAAGCTTCCCGGCGGGGTGCGCATTAAGCTACCGTATCGGGGAGGAGGGCCACATTGGACAGAAAACTGACACGAACCGAGTCTGATATACTCGGTGACATGAGCATCCCCGCGGACGACCTTCGAGGCATTCATACGTATCGCGCGATGGATAATTTTAACCTGACGGGTCGACCCGTGCATCCGCGGCTTGTGCATGCCTATGCGCTGGTAAAAAAAGCCTGCGCGCGTGCAAACGCACTGAGCGGCTTTCTGTCGTCCGATATGGCGAGCGCTATTGAAACCGCCTGTGATGAAGTTGCCTCGGGAATCCATGACGCTCTCTTTGCCATAGATGCCTTGCAGGGCGGGGCAGGGACGTCGACCAATATGGCCGTTAATGAAATTATTGCGCACCGGGCCGGGCAGCTTGTTTCTGAACAATTTCACGGGGAACAAGGGCCTGCAGTCTCCGGGATCATTTCCCCCCTCGATCATGTCAATTTGCATCAGTCCACCAACGATACCTATCCGACCGCCCTCAAGGTTGCACTCATCGCTCTGGTCCGCGAGGCTGCCGAGGCCGCCGCTTTTCTTCAGGGCGCCTTGCAAAAAAAGGAAGGCGAGTTCGCGGACATTGTGACGGTCGGCCGCACAGAAATGCGCGAAGCCGTGCCCATGACGCTCGGGTCCATTTTTTCGGCCTTCGCCGAAGCGACCGGACGCGACCGCTGGCGCGCGTTCAAGTGCGAGGAACGCCTTCGCGTGGTAAACCTGGGGGGCACCGCCACCGGCACCGGTTTGGCCGCTCCCCGGAAATACATCCTGTCGGTGACCGACCAGCTCCGCTCCCTGACCGGCTTTCCCCTTGCGCGCGCGGAAAACCTCGTTGACCAGACCGCGAACTGCGACTCCCTGGTGGAAGTCGCGGGGATTATCCAGGCGGCCGCCGCCAACCTTATTAAAATCTCGCGTGATATCCGTTTTTTATCGCATACCGGCGAGCTTGCGCTGGGAGCCCTGCAGGCCGGCTCTTCCATCATGCCGGGCAAGGTAAACCCGGTTATCCCGGAGGCCGTTATCCAGGGCGGCATGCGCATAAAGGCCGTGCTGTCGATCGTGCCCGATGCGGCTTCCCATGGCACCTTGCAAATAAACGAGTTTCTTCCATTAGTGAGCGATGCCATGATCGAAGCCCTCGAGCTTTACTGCGCTTCCGCCCGCACGCTTGCCCGCCACCTTGAAACGGTGTCGGCGGACCGGGCGCGGTGCGCGCAATTACTCGACGCAAATCCCCTGACGCTTACGGCCTTTGTCCCGCACCTGGGTTATGACCGGGTCGGCTCCCTGGTCGGTGAATGGGATCTCTCTGGCCGTCCACCCTTGCGCAATTTTCTTTCAGGCGTATTGGGAGACGAGCTTGTTGCCCGTACCCTCTCGGCCGCCGCGCTGACCTCGCTCGGCTTTGTACACAAGGAGACACCTCATGCATGAAACCCCCAAGGCGCTTCGCCTGCACATCGGCATATTCGGCCGGACCAATTCGGGTAAATCGAGCTTCATCAATCTGGTAACCGGTCAATCCACCTCCATCGTTTCCCCCGTCGCGGGAACGACCACCGATGTGGTGCGAAAAAGCATGGAACTCCTGCCCCTCGGGCCGGTGACCTTTCTGGATACGGCGGGAATAGATGATGGAGGCGAGCTTGGCGGTTTGCGCGTGTCTCGCACCCGTGACGCCCTTGCATCCTCCGATATCGCCATTCTGGTATGCGAGCCTTCCACGTGGACCGTGTACGAAGAAGGTGTGGTTTCAGCCTGCGCCGAACAGAAGACCCCGCTCGTCATTGTGGTCAACAAAATTGACCTTCAGGTTCCCGATCAAGCATTCATAGCCGCTCTTTCCGGAAAGAGCGCGCACCTCATTACCCTCTCGTGCCAGAGAGCGAGAGAGGACCGGAACGAGCGCGAGGACGCCCTCCTGGCCCTGAAAAAAGCCCTTATCGCCTGTGCTCCGGAGAGCTTCTTTGAACCCCCGGCCATCCTGGGCGACCTTCTTCCCTCGGGGTCTTCGCTCCCTCTGGTGGTGCTGATCGTGCCGATTGACCTGCAGGCGCCGAAGGGCCGCCTGATCCTTCCGCAAGTACAGGCAATCCGCGATGCCCTCGATTCGGATGCGGCCTGTATTGTGGTCAAGGAACGCGAGTATGCTGCCTTGCTCGCTTCGCTTTCCCGTCCGCCCGACCTGGTGGTATGTGACTCGCAGGTCGCGCTCAAAATGGTCGCCGACACGCCGGACGGAATCAACTGCACGACATTCTCGATTCTCTTTTCCCGGTTCAAGGGAAATATCGAGCTGATGGCCCGTGGAGCGGCTGCGTTATCCCGGCTGGCGGACGGTGACCGCCTTCTGATATCGGAGGCATGCACGCATCATGCCCTGGAAGACGATATTGGCCGCGTCAAAATACCCCGCTGGATTCGCCAGTATACCGGCCTTGCACTCGACATCGAGCATGTTGCCGGACGTGATTATCCGGCCGATCTGTCAGCGTATTCGCTCGTTATTCACTGCGGCGCCTGTACGTTGACCCGGCGCGAAATGCTTTTGCGCATCGAGCTTGCCCGCCGCGCGGGAGTTCCGGTAACCAATTACGGCATGGCCATTTCCGCCCTGCAGGGTGTCATCGAGCGCACCCTTTCGCCCTTTCCCGCCGCCCTCGACGCATACCGCGAAGAGCTTGGTTCAGCATCATCCGGAGGCATTCAATGATACGCCCTCAATTTTCCGACACCCTTGCCCGCGTGGCCGGGGACTGGACTGACGCGCGAAGTGCCGACGCAGCAATCGAAAACCTCGTATTTCTCCTTGATTCGGCAGATCCTGACGAACAGGACGCGCTTGTCACCCTGGCCGCGCGCATTCGTGACCATCACTGCGGGCAGCGCATGGTAGTTCGCGGTCTCGTGGAGTTCTCCAGTTGTTGCGTCAATACCTGCCGCTATTGCGGCTTGAACCGGAATAATCCGAAGGCAGAGCGTTTCCGCCTTACTCCGGACGACATTCTGGAAAGCGCGCGTCTTGTGCACGAGGCAGGTATCCGCACTATTGTGCTGCAGTCGGGAGAAGAATCCCGCGACGCCCGTGAGCTTGCCGATGTTATCAACAAAATTAAGAGCACCTATGATATGGCAATTACCCTGTCGGTCGGGGAGAGAAGCCATGCCGATTACGCGCTCTGGAAGGAAGCTGGTGCCGACCGGTATCTTTTGCGGATAGAGTCCGTGGACGCGGATGTATACCGCTCCCTGCACGTGGGTCGGGAACTGGAAACCCGTCTTGCCTGTCTTGAAACGCTTCGGGAGTTGGGGTATCAGGTGGGAAGCGGCGTCATGGTTGGCGTACCCGGTCAGACGACGCATCATCTTGCCCGGGACATCCGGTTTCTCGCTTCCCGCGAATTCGACATGATCGGGGTGGGTCCCTTTATTCCCCACCCGGACACCCCCTTCCGGGACGAGAAGGCCGGCGGGGTTGGCCTGACGCTCAGGATGCTCGCCCTTTTACGGATCGTCACGCGGAACGCCTGGCTTCCGGCGACGACCGCCCTCGGGAGCATGGACAGGGATTACCGCATTGACGCGCTCAAGGCAGGCGCCAATGTGCTCATGCCCAATTTCTCGCCGGTGGAAGTGAAGAAAAAGTATGAAATTTATCCGGGAAAGCGGTGCATAACCGAACGCACCGGCGCCTGTGCGCTCTGTACCGAGGGTATTGCCCGCGCAGGGGGGCTCGAGATTGACTGGTCCCGGGCAGATTCGCTGAAGATGGCCGTCCGGCTCTAGGTGCGGCAACGGCTCTTGCCGTTGCCCCTGCATCCTATATCCAGCCCAGAATTCCCGCAAACAGGATCATTGCCAGGGCGTCCACCGCGAACAGAGACCCGATGACCAGTCGTTGCACCCGGGGTTTCCAGTCGTGCGCGAAGTTTGCCATGAGGAAGAAAGGGATATAGACGGTAATGAACACGGGCAGGCTGCCCCACCAGGGGTACACCCAGACGAAGGCCGGGGTGCGGGCAAGAAAAATCTCGAATATCGAGAAAAACGCCGCATTGCCAAGGGCGAACACAATCCGGTTGTTGATTCCCAGAATTTTCAGCGCGGGGTCGGCCGGCAGCAGTTTGGAAAAAATGAGGCCGGCAACCGCGAACATCATGGACAGTTCCCAGCCGACGCCGACCAGAAGCAGGAAGGAGGTGCCGGTCGGAACCGTCCACAACGCGTGGCCGCTCCAGTGCTGGATCAGCGCGTTCAAAATCTCGAAGAACCAGTGGGTTGCATACAGGGCCAATCCCGCCGCTATTTGTTTCCAGTTTTTCTTTTCAATTTCACCGATATAGATGTACACCACAAAGGCAAAAAGAGGGATAAAATACCATTGAAAGGGATGGCCCTGACGCAGTATGGAAAGGGCCTGGTTTGTTGCTTCCGGATTGTTCATGCGTGACTCCTTGTTAATGAAGGATACCGCACCGGAAGAAAAAAAACCGCTCCGGTGAGGCTCATTTCCCCTGCGGCAACCAGCGGTTGCGTTTTTTGTCCGGTATGGCTGGTAGAATGCCTCCTTCACCGGTTGTACTCTTGAAATAAGGAGAATAGACAAATGGATATATCATCAACCTTACAGGCTCTCAGAAGAGAACAGGGGTTGTCACAGGAACGGCTTGCGGAGCTTTTAGGTGTCTCGCGCCAGGCTGTGGCAAAATGGGAGTCGGCCGACAGCCTTCCGGAAATAGAGAATCTTGTGGCAATTGCTTCTGTCTTCAG
Source organism: Spirochaetales bacterium Spiro_09 (assembly GCA_001604385.1). Classification (GTDB taxonomy): domain Bacteria; phylum Spirochaetota; class Spirochaetia; order Treponematales; family Treponemataceae; genus Teretinema. The sequence continues at coordinate 63,912 of LVBK01000020.1, forward strand.
GGTCTCCCTGGACGATCTGGTCAGAAATTCAGCCGACTGCGGCGTTCACCCGGGCAGGAAGGACGGTGCAGCTTGCCATGACGCACAGTCTGAACTGGTTTCTTTTCTGATCAAGGCCAAGCGGCTGACCTATGCGGCTCATGGAGCCGAAACCAGGCCCTCGCGCCCGTCTTCGCACGATCTTGCCTACACCGAGGGTGACTATTCCTACTATGACACCTATCTGGGAGGAGAGCGTTTTGCCGGGGAAGAGGCCGTGTGGCGCGGGGTAACGCCTCTGTGGTCCATGAATTATGCGGGCAGGGTTACCGCTCCGGGCTTCTCAGGCGATTTTTTGAAGGACGCCCTGTTGCGGGTTCCCCGGGACCAGCCGTTTCGGGGGCCGCGCCTGTATGCCTCGGGAGACTATGTGTATCATTGCCGGGTGGATGGAAACTTTGAATGGTTTTCTGGACGCGAAGAAATATTTCTACATGATATGTGCATATATGAATGCCTCTTTCACGGGACGCTCATTGTGTAAGTACCGGTAGTGCCGAATTCTGTTGACGCTGACGTTTTCAATGAATATGTTTCGGGAATGAGTAACTGGAAAGTGAAAACCGGTCTTTTTCTGGCCGGGCAAACCATATCGCTGTTCGGCTCTTCGCTGGTGCAATACGCCATACTGTGGCACCTGACGCTCGAAATGCGTTCCGGCATGGTAATGACGGCCTACATTCTTGCGGGCTTTATTCCGTCCCTGTTTTTGTCCCCCTTTGCGGGCGTATGGGCTGACCGCTACGACAGAAAAAAACTGATTGTGCTGGCAGACGGCTTTATCGCGCTGGTGTCCCTGGTCGCAACTTTATTTTTGGCGCGGGGCTTCGAAAGCCTTGCCCTGTATTTGACCGTGGCTGCCTTTCGCTCGTTCGGTTCGGCAGTGCATCAACCGGCGGTCGGAGCTTTTTTGCCGGGTATCGTACCGCCTGAGAGCCTGATGCGGGTAAACGGCATTAACGGCAGCCTCCAAAGCGCCCTGATGCTGGTGTCCCCGATGGCGGCGGGCGCCCTTCTGGTATTGCTCGACATTCATTTGATTTTCCTGGTTGACGTGCTGACGGCCCTTGTAGCCATTGCAATTCTCGTGTTTTTTGTCCGGCACACGCAGGAGAGGGCCGGAGCAAACGCGGACGGAACCGACGCGGCGGAATCGGGCGGTGAGGCTCTGGCGCCCGCCGGCTACTTGAAAGATATTCGGGACGGAATACGGTATATTCGGGAACACCGGTATCTGATCTCGTTTTTCGCCTATATGGGAGCCATCTTCTTCCTGGTATCGCCGGCTGCCTTTTTAACCACCGTTCAGACCGCGCGCACTTTTGGCGGCGAGGTGTGGCGGCTGACTGCCATTGAAATAGTTTTTTCGGTGGGTATGCTCGCGGGAGGGGCCCTGATCGCATCCTGGGGCGGATTTACAAACAGGATCAAGACTATCGTATTGGGAAATGCGGGAATGGCCGTATGCACGGTTGGCCTCGCGCTTTCTCCCTTTGTGGCCGGCTCCCTGAACTTCGCCGTGTACCTTGCCTTTATGGGCATTTTCGGGATAGCGCTTCCACTTCTGAATACGCCGTCCACCGTGCTCTTGCAGGAGCAGGTTGATTCCGCCTACCTTGGACGAACCTTCGGGGTGTTTTCGATGATTTCCAGCTCCCTGATGCCCGTCGCGATGCTTGTCTTCGGCCCGCTGGCAGATGTTGTCGCGATCGAGTGGATTCTATTGGTGTGCGGCATCCTTATGCTGGGTTTGGCCATATCGGTTCGCGCCAACCGCCGGCTCATAGAAGCGGGCCGACGCGTTTCGGCGGTCTGACACCCTGCGGTGTCAGCCAGTTTCGCGTTGTATGCGTCCGTTAACCGATGGCTTCCGAGCCGGTTTCCCCGGTCCGGATGCGAATGCAGCGTTCCAGGTTTGTGACCCAGATTTTTCCGTCGCCGATCTTGCCGGTTCGGGCAGCCGATATGATTGCATTGATTGTCGGATCGACAAATTCGTCGTTGACGGCAATGTCGAGCCTGATTTTCTTGTGCAAATTTACTTCGGTAACCGCTCCGCGGTATTCCTCGGTGTAACCGGCCTGTTGTCCGCAGCCATGAGCCGGGCTGACGGTCATTTTCGTAACCTTCGCCTCGACAAGGGCTTTTTTGACATCTTCAAGCTTGTACGGTTGAATGAGCGCGACTATCAATTTCATGGTTTTATTCCTTCTCAGTCAATAATCTGGAAGCCGGCATATGCTTCCGCACCGTGTTCTCCGCGGTCCAGACCGCCGAGTTCTTCTTCGCGCGATACGCGGATACCCATGATTGCCTTGAGCGCCAGCCAGATCGCGAGCGAGAGGCCGAAGACGAAGGCTGCAACCGCCACGACACCGATGGCCTGGTTCAGCAGAAGCTGAAAACCGCCGCCGAAGAACAGTCCGTTTCCGGTTGCCGATCCGGTAATGCCGTCCTTTGCGAAGAGCCCGACGGCAAGGGTTCCCCAAATGCCGTTTGCAAGGTGGACGGACAGGGCGCCGACCGGATCATCCATCCGTCTGCGGTCAAAGAAGGGTACCGCGACGACAACAAGCACGCCGGCGACCAGACCGATAAGGGCCGAGCTTCCCACGTCGACAAAGGCACAGCCCGCTGTTATGGCTACAAGGCCTGCCAGCGCGCCGTTGACGATCATCGAAAGGTCGGGTTTCCCCAGGGTGATCCAGGCGGTGATGGTGGAGGAAAGTATGGCCGCGGCGGCAGCCGTGTTGGTGGTGACCACGATGTGGGCAATTGCGCTTCCGTCGCCGACCGCCATCGTAGATCCGGGATTAAAACCGAACCAGCCGAACCACAGGACGAGTCCGCCCAGGGTAACCAGCGACATGTTATGTCCCAGAATGGGATTGATGGTGCCGTCCGCACGGTATTTCCCGGTACGGGGACCCAGCACGAGCACTCCCGCGAGGGCTGCCCATCCGCCGACGGAGTGAACGACCGTGGAGCCCGCAAAGTCCCAGAAACCGAGGGTCTGAAGCCATCCGCCTCCCCATATCCAGTGTCCGCTTACCGGATACACAAGGGCGACCAGGAGGGAGGCGAAGACGATGAAGGCGGGAAACTTGATGCGTTCGGCTACCGCTCCGGACACGATTGTCGCGGCGGTTCCGGCAAACACAAGCTGGAAAATGAATTTTGCCCAGAAGGGTACGGCTGTCCAGGAGATAGCATCAAAACCCTCGTCAACGCCGCCGTTTGCGAAAAAGAGATTCGTCAGGCCGACAAAGGGGTTTCCGTTACCGAACATCAGGCCCCAGCCGAGCGCCCAGAAGGATAGGGAGGCAATTGCAAAGACGATAAAGTTTTTGGTAAGTATGTTAACCGCGTTTTTGCTCCGGCACAGGCCTGTTTCAACCATGGCAAAGCCGAGATTCATGAAAAACACCAGGAATGCCGCGAAGAGCACCCATACAGTGTCGAGTCCTACGGAAAGAGTGGAAAGAATGGCAGGATCGCTGACCGCATCCATAGGAACCTCCTTAAATGAAAGTATTCCTACGTCTTTGTAGTCAGCGTGAGGCTGTCCAGGACAGCAGTACGCCTTTATCCGGCATACTATCGTACGGTTGACCGCTCGTCAACCGGTCTTCGACGGGCAGGTCCCTAGCCTTCTTCGACGCGGTTGCGGCCCGCTTCCTTTGCCCGGTAGAGAGCCCGGTCAGCGCGCGATACCAGTTCGGCCGCTGTCGCGCAGTCGGGAGGAATGCCCGCGACGCCGAGGCTGACGGTCACCCGCTCTCCGGCGACCCTGGCGGAATTGTCGGCAACCCGGTCGCAACAGTGCCGGGCCATGAGTATCGCCTTTTCTGCAGGTGTTTCCGGAAGAATGAAAACCAGTTCCTCTCCGCCGTAGCGGCACAATATGTCGCTTGCCCGGCAGGTGGAGGCGAGCAGCATGGCGACCGCACGCAGTACTTCGTCCCCTTTCTGGTGACCCCAGGTGTCGTTGTATTTTTTGAAGTGGTCAATGTCTATCATGATGAGGGCAAGCGGGCGGTCATAGCGGTGGGCGCGGTCCCATTCCTCGGCGAGGCGCCGGTCAAAGTACCGGCGGTTGTAGACCCCGGTCAGCTGGTCCTTCCAGGCCAATGCGGCGAGTCCTTCCTTTTTTGTATTGTAAAATTGTTTGAGCTCGAGCAATTTTTCTTCGAGGGGGCTTCCGGCCGCACCAGCGATGAGGGTGGAAATTTTCTGCTCGAAGGCCATGGTGTCGTCGGCGGAGGGTTCCCCATCCTGAATATCGGTGGCTTCCTTTATGACTATTTTCAGGTTTGCGGAGCCAAGCCTGAACCCTGCCTGTTCTCCCAATAGCCGTTTTTCGATTCGCTCGCCGTCAATCCAGGTACCGTTTGTGCTGCCCTGGTCGGTCAGCACAAAACCTTCCGGCGTGCCGCACAGAAGCGCGTGAACGCGCGAGACGGTCCGGTCCATGATGCGTATGGCACAGTCGTCACCGCGGCCCAGGAGGTAGGTTTTGGACGGGCTTATTTCCGTTTTCCGGTTCTCGTGATACAGGTAGTAGAGTTTCATACATCTTTCATGATACTGCATAGAGCGCGAGCCGGCCATCTTTCTTGCGCGTCTCTCGCGCCGGCAGTCGTCCTCCTGCCTTTCGCTCTCTGAGTCAATCTGTTCTTCCGTCTTGCCTTGACGGGAAGGCTGTGAGATAATCAAATTCTCATGAAAAATTCACATCCGCGCCATGAGCTTAAATATTTGATATCCCTGCAGGATGCGGCTGTTTTGTCCACGCGGCTGTCGGCCTTCATGGCTGACGATTCCTACGGAGACGGAAAAGACGGATACGAGGTGTTGAGCCTTTATTTTGATACCCCCGCGCGGCAATTCGCCCGGGACAAGGAAGACGGTTTGTTCGAGCGGAAGAAGTACCGGCTGCGGACTTATGGCAGTACCGGGGTGTACAAGTTTGAGCAAAAGCAAAAAAAGGGAAGCCTGTGTTTCAAGACGTCCTGTACCGTTAATCCCGATACCGCGCGGGCCTTGCGGGACGGCGGTCTGTCTGTCAATTCCCGGGAGGATGGTTTTCTCGCTTCCTTCGCTGCCCGACGGAATGCGGGCCTTTTGTCTCCTTCCGTGGGCGTTTCCTATACCCGCCGCGCCTTTTGCCTTGAAAGCGGCCATGTGCGCGTTACCCTCGACGGGAATGTGCGCGCCCTCCGGCCGGCCGGCGCGTTCGCCGTTTCGGGCGATGTCGCGAAAGCTCCGTTCTCCCCGTCGGATCGACCGCTCGCGGTTCCCGTGCTCACACGCGGCTTTATCATACTGGAGGTAAAGTATACCGGGTTTTTGCCTGCCCCGGTTCGCTTTCTCCTGTCCTTGCCCGGCCGCCCGGTCCAATCCCTTTCCAAATATGTGCTCGCGCTTGACGCGCTGTCCGGCCTTCGGCAGCACCGCTGATGTGCCAATAAAACAACATTAAGGATGAGTAAATGATCAATTTTGCGGATGTATTCAAGTCAAGTTTTCTTGCCCAGTCTGGCGGTCCCTCTGCCAACCCTCTGACCTTCGCGCTTTCCATCGTCAGTATCATCGTGTATGCCGCCCTGATCCGGGTTGTCTACCGGCATACCTATCGGGGGGTCATGTATTCGAGGACCTTCGGTACCGCGCTCGGCGTTGGCGTATTGGTAACCGGTTTTATTATCATGACCATTTCGTCGAACATTGTGCTGTCCCTCGGTATGGTTGGCGCCCTGTCCATTGTACGCTTCAGAACGGCGGTAAAGGACGCCATGGACGTCATCTACATGTTTTGGGCGGTCGGTCTGGGCATTGCGGCCGGCGGCGGTCTTTTTGCCGTAGCCGCCCTGCTTTTTGTAGTGGTTGCCCTCTTTTTGATTGTCACCGCACGGGAAGGCCTTTTTACCCAGCCGTATCTGTTTGTCGTTTCCTGTGACGGAGAGGACTGCGAAAAAGAGGTGCTTGCCCTGATCTCGCCGGCCGTCAGGAAACTCTCCCTGCGCGGAAAAACGGTGCGGGGTACCGAGCGGGAACTGACTGTCGAGGTTGTTCTTGGCCGGGAAGGGGATACCTCCTTTGTCGCCCGTGCTGCCGCCGTCAAGGGCGTTGGTTCCGCTTCACTGATCGGTTGCGACGGCGATGTATCGGTGTAAGCCCGTCCTGGCAGGTGTCCTTTTACTGGTTGTAGCGCTCGTCTCCTGTGCTCCCCGTGACGCGGAACAGGCCGATCTCTCTGCGTCCGTCGCGTCGCCGCCGATACCGCAGCCGTCCCTGGTGATCAACGAGGTAATGTCCTCGAATACCCGGTTTTTGTATGACCGGCAGGGGAATACCTCCGACTGGATAGAGCTTCGCAATACCGGACGGCGACCGCTCCGCATCGGAGGCTGGGGCCTCAGCGACAGTGAGAAAAACCCGTTCAAATTCACCTTCCCCGATATTGTTGTACCGCCGCTTTCCCTGGTTCTTGTCCGCGCGTCCGGAATGGAGATTACGGACGGAATTGAACTGCATGCGCCGTTTCGCCTCCAGTCCGGTGGCGAGAAAATCCGGCTGTCGGACAAAAATGGTGTCCTGATAGACAGTCTGCGCATACCTCCCCTTGAAACCAACGCCAGTTACGGACGGCCACATTCCGATCCTGGTCGCTTTGACCTTCTCTCCGAAGCGACTCCCGGCGCGATGAATGCCGACTATCTGAGCGGGGATGAGCGCGTTCCGGCCCTTACCGCGAATACCCGAACAGGACGTGTGAGTGCGGGAAGCATGCTGACCCTTGCGTGCGATCATCCGGAGGCTGAAATTCGCTATACCCTGGACGGATCGGTCCCCGACCTTTTTTCGCCCCTGTGGCCCGGCTCCCTTGCCCTTGATCCCTCCCTGATTCCTGATGAATCCCTGACCGCGGTGGAAGGAATTACCGAGCAGTATGAGTCTCCGGGAATTATCGGGGAACGGGCCCTTGTTGTGCGAGCCCGGGCCTTTGTTCCGGGCTTGAAGCCGTCCTCCTGTTTCACCGGAACGTATTTTTTTGAAAGCGATGCCCTTGAGCGCAGTATGCCTGTCATGCTTTTGACATTGCCTGCCGGGAGCCTGATGAACCGCGATTCGGGTATCTATGTGCTTGGCCGCGTGTATGCCGACTGGAGGGCCAACAATCCCGACGCTCATTATCAGGGCGACAGTCCTGCGAACTATAACCGGCGTGGTGGGGCCTGGCGCGTGCCGGTAGCGGCCGAGTTTGTTGATGGAGGAAGCGGTTTTTCGGTCGATGGTGAACTGAAATTGATGGGCGGCTGGTCGCGGGCAAGCGCGCAAAAGTCGTTTCAGCTCTTTTTTCACCGCAAGGCGGATGATTCGGGCGCCCTGGAATATGAACTGTTTCCGGGACTCCTGTCGCGCGACGGTTCCGGCCGCCCGGTCCGTTCTTTCCGGTCTGTGCTGCTGCGAAACGGCGGCAATGACTGGCCGATAACCCTCTTCCGCGACCTGATGATCGGGCGGCTTGTCTCCCTCTTTCCGGTGGACGTCCAGGCCGGCCGTCCGGTCATTGTGTATGTGAACGGGGAGTATTGGGGAATCCTGAACATGCGGGAAGCCTTTGACGAAGGCTATTTTTCTGCCCATTACGGATCTGATCCCGGACGGGTACGCATGCTTGAGGGAAAGGACCCGACCGGTACCGAGCTTCGGCTCGGGAGCGAGCGGGACCTCCGCGCGTACAACTCCCTGCGGGATGCCATTTCCCGCGCGGATTTCTCTTCGCAGGAGACGTACGACCGCTTTGATCGACAGATGGATCTTCGGAACCATGCCCTGTATACCGCCATACAAACCTGGACCGCAAACGGTGACTGGCCGGGAAACAATATCCGCTATTGGCGGTACGATGGTGTCCGGCCTTCCGACGTCGCTGCGGGCGTGAAAACCTCCCTCGACGGACGCTTTCGCTGGCTCCTGTATGATCTTGAGTTCTCGATGAATATTTATAACCCGAACCAGTTTCGGGTAAATATGTTCGAAGTTCTCAATACACCCGATGCTCCCGGATGGCCAAACCCGCCCTGGTCAACCGTTCTGTGGCGAGCCTTCCTGAAGAGTCCGGAGTATCGCCGTCATCTGGTGAACGCTGCCTGCGATCTGACAAGCTCGGTGTTTACTCCTCAAGCCATAGCACGCGCAGTGGATGAAATGATAGCCCTCTATAATCCGGAAATGGACGCGCACTGGCAACGCTGGAACTGGGCGGCAAGCGGAAGCCGTGAAAACTGGCTGGCGCGGACGGAGGTACTGAAAGAGTACCCCGTCTATCGGACTCCGGAGTTCCACCATCACCTCCGGAACTTCTTTATCCTTCCCCGCTCTGTCCCGGTTGTGGTCGAAGTGCCGGAGGGTGGGACCGTGGAGTTCAATTACCTTCGTCTTCGCGGGGAAACCTTCACAGGCTCGTATTATCCCGGCATACCCGTGGATATGCGAGCGCTTCCCGACGATGGATATCGCTTCACCGGGTGGCAGGCCATTCCACCCGACAGAAGCTGGAACGAAGGCCCTGATGAAAGCGGGAGGCTTTTTTCCCCGGAGGACAGGCTGCGCCTTGATCCGAAACAGGGAATCAGGCTGAAAGCCCGTTTTGAAAGGATATCTCGAGACTGAAACTGCTCCAGGCGGGTCGGATATACAGTCTGGGTCATGGCTCCAGGCGGTAGAGGCCTGCCCGTTGCGCATCGGTAATGAAGTACACATATCCGTCCGGACCCTCGCGAACATCGCGGATACGCCCCACACGTCCCTCAAGAAGCGTTTCCGCCTCGATTACCCGATCTCCGTCCAGGGCAAGCCGTACGATACGGGTACCGGCAAGATTGCCTGAAAAGAGGTTGCCTCTCCACTTGGGAAAGGCATTGCCGGTGTAGAAGTCCAGTCCCGACGGGGCAATTGAGGGTGTCCACTGGATGAGTGAATCCTCCATCCCCTCCTTTGTAGTCCCTTCTCCGATTCGCGCTCCCGAACCATATTGTCTTCCGTGGGTGACTACCGGCCAACCGTAATTGGCTCCCGCACGCACCCGATTCAGTTCATCGCCGCCCTGGGGACCGTGTTCGGTCGCGAATATTTTCCCGGTCCCCGGCTGAACGGCAAGTCCTTGAATGTTACGGTGACCCAGCGAATACACGCTTGCGGCGGCCGCTTTGTTTTTGACAAAGGGATTGTCCGGGGGAATCGAGCCGTCCCGGTTAATGCGGTGTACTTTTCCCGCGCTGTCGAAGGGATCCTGGGCGCGATTCATGTCGCCGCGGTCACCGGTAGAAACAAGCAGGGTTCCATCCGGCAAAAAACGCAGTCTGGAGCCGAAATGCTGACCAGCGCCGGTTTTCCTGTCCATTTCCCAGATTCGTTGCACCCCGATCAGGCTGTCTCCCTGAAGAATGGCCCGGCTTACCGCCGTTCCGCTTCCGGACGAACCGGAAACCGAATGGCTCAGATACAGGGTCCTGTTTGTGGCAAAATCCGGATCAAGAGCTATGTCGAGAAGGCCTCCCTGACCGCCGGTCGCTACAGCAGGGACACCCTCTATGCGCGATGTGGATGCCGCAGAAATGCGGAGGAGGTTTCCTCTTTTTTCTGTAACGAGAATTGAACCGTCGGGAAGAAAGACAAAACCCCAGGGTTGCACCAGTCCTTCCCGGACTGTAACCAGCGAAAAGGAATGATGCTGTGATGATTCTTGCGCATGGAGTAAAGACGGTAAAAGGGGAGTGGCGAAACAGAGAATGCCTGCCATATACAAAGCCGTACTTTTTCTCATATGTTCCTCCTTCTGTATAAGTTAGTATGTTAATAGGAAAAGTCAACTATTATGAATGACAGCTACAACATGGAATTCTAACTTGCGTGTTCCCCATGGACGGCAGTAGTATGTATCCATGGCACGAAAAAAGAACAAGATTTTTTTACTCGATACGAATGTGGTGTTGCACGACTTCCGCTGCATCTATCAGTTCGAGGAGCATGATATTGTTATTCCGATCACCGTGCTTGAAGAACTGGACCGCTTTAAAAAGGGCAACGACATTATCAATTTTCATGCCCGCGAGTTTACCCGCGAAATTGACCAATTGTCGGGCGATCTTCTTTTCAGCAAGGGTGTGCAGCTTGGCCCCAAACTGGGAAAGCTGTTTGTCGAAACCGGCAAGCCTTTTTCCAGGACCCTTGCGGAATCCTTTCCGGAACAATCCGCGGATCACCGTATTCTTGCCATTACGGAATATATCGCCCAGAAATACCCTGACCGGCACGTTGTCCTCGTTACCAAGGATATCAACCTCAGGCTCAAGGCAAAATCACTGGGTCTGTTCGCCGAGGACTATGAATCCGACAAGGTTCAGGATGTCAGTGAATTCGACCGGACAATAAAAAAAATCGAGGACATGGATTCCCGCCTCATTGGCCGCCTCTATGAGGAGGAACGCGTTCCCTATGCCGACTTCGGGTTTGACCGGAAACCGCAGTACCACCAGTATTACATTCTGAAAAATTCCTCCTCAAGCGCGCTTGCCTGTTATGACAAGGAGCATGACAGCTTGCGCCGGGTTGAGCGCCTGCGCTGTTATGGCATTGAACCCCGGAACGCGGAACAGGCCTTTTCCCTTGATGCGCTCATGCAGCCGGACATTCCCCTGGTAGCCCTTTCCGGCAAGGCCGGAACCGGGAAAACGCTTCTTGCCCTGGCTGCCGCCCTGTCGCAGGAAGACAAGTTTGATCAGATACTGCTTTCACGGCCGATCGTGCCGCTCGCGAATCGGGATATCGGCTTTCTTCCCGGAGACGTAGATGACAAAATCGGCCCGTACATGCACCCCCTTTTTGACAACCTTTCGGTTATAAAGCATCAGTTCAAAACGAATGGCAAAGAAAACCAGCATATCGATGATTTGCAGAAGAAGGGTAAACTGGTTATTTCGCCTCTTGCCTATATCCGGGGCAGAAGTCTGTCAAACGTGTTTTTCATTGTCGATGAGGCTCAAAACCTGACTCCGCACGAGGTAAAAACCATTATTACCCGCGCAGCCGAAGGAACCCGCATGATTTTTACCGGCGACATCCAGCAAATCGATTCGCCGTATCTCGATTCCAGTTCGAACGGTCTGAGTTACTTGATTGATCGTATGCGCGGGCAGGAAGTGTTTGCGCATGTGCACCTGGTTAAAAGCGAGCGAAGCCGACTGGCCGAGCTGGCAAGCTCTCTTTTGTAGGTTTTTCCCCGATCGGGGGCAGACACGATTTTTACTTTATGGTACAATACACATGTTGGCAGTTCATCCTGGATGTTTTTTACCGGATACCGGGCGCGAATCGCTTGCAGGCTTGTCAGAGGACGGGCAAATTATTGTTAATCCGGTGGATCGGATGAAGGATGCCAGTATGGGCAAGAAAGTTTATGTAGGAAATCTCAGCTATGACACAAGTGACGCGGGTCTCGCCGAATTGTTCGGAGCACACGGAAACGTAGTGTCTGCACGCACGATTGTTGACCGCGACACAGGCCGTTCAAAAGGCTTTGCGTTTGTTGAAATGGGAACTGACGAGGAAGCTCAGTCAGCCATTTCCGCCTTGAATGGTATGTCCCTTGATGGACGTCAGATTAAGGTGAATGAATCTGTAGAAAAACCCCGCACAAACAGCCGCTGGTAAGATACCGGCGTTATGAATAAAGCCGTCCGGCCCTGAGCCGGGCGGTTTTTTTTTGTCCGATTTCCGTTCTTTATGTGACCATATCACCGTTTCGTTCCGGCGGTATGGTCGTGCACCTTTTTCCTGCGTATATTACCGATATACGGAGAAAGGAGCCTTTCATGAAAAAGTATGTACCGACCGCACTTATTCTTTTTGGCGTATTTTTTGTGATGTCCTGCGCCAGCGCCCCCACCACAGCGCACATACCCGCGGTGGAACGGATAGACTTCGACTTGTTCGAGGCACCCTGGTACGAAATAGCCCGCATCCCCATTCCCATTGCCTCTGACTGGGTCGGTACGACCGATACCTACGTAAGACAGGAAGACGGCAGCTGGATAGTGCTGTATGAGGGCTATAAGGGCGATTTTGACGGAAAAAAAGGGGTGTTGACGCAAAAATTGAAGCTGGTGGAAGGCGATCGCCAGGGCGAAATGAAGGCGCGGCCCTTTCCTTTTATATGGATGCCCTACCGGATAATCTACTGGAACAGTGAAAACAGAACCATGCTGGTAACAAGCGGTTCCATGGATTATCTGTGGATCATGGCCCGCGACAGCGTGCTTCCGCAAGCGGTCTATAACGAGCTTGTCGAAGAATCCGGGCGACTGGGTTTCGATATAGCCCGTCTCCAGATAGTTCCCCAACGTGAACATGGAGGTGAAATGTGAGATTTCTTACCGGTAACCCGCCGACCCTGCGCGTTGTATTCTCTGCCTTGTTTGTGCTGACCACCGTCGCCTCCCTTGCCGCTCAGACAACCACTATCTGGCGCTTTTCCTCCCGTGCGGTAAAGGACGGCCGTCTGGTGTATGACGAGAAGCATGAAGCGGAATATCGTGACGGAAAGATTTTCCGGGGCCGAACGGATTATCTTGCTCCCGACGGTACGCCCCTTGCATATATAGAATCGTTCTTTACCGAATCCTTGACGGCCCCTTCCCACATTTTTGTCGATTATCGCAACGGTTTTACCCATGGTACCCGCTATGAAAATGGACTGCCGGTATTATTTGCCCGGGAACAGGGCAAGGCGGAGCGGTCCCGGGTTCTGACGGAACGAAACAATGGTCGGGCCCTTATGGTGGGCTGTCAGGGACTTTTCTATTATTTGCAGGAAGATTTTGCTGTAGTGCGTGAACAACGGAGAATACCGGTACGGTTATTGATCACCGGCACCCTTGATGTATACGATTTTGAGCTTGAGTACAAGGGGGAGAAGGACGGGGTTGCGGACCTGGTTATCCATATTTCAAACCGCTTTTTGCGCCTGTTTGCTCCGAAACTGGACGTCAAATATGATGCAGTGAACAAAAAAATGCTCTATTACCGCGGTTTGTCCAATATCCAGGATGATAGGGGAAGGCTCCAAACCGTGGAGATTGTCTACACCTATTAGTGCCGGGTGCCTTCACTATCGCGGTGAGGCGAACGAGTTATCCGAAAATTGTGGCATACGGAGCCCGGGCATTCTTCCCTGCGAAAATTCATCCGTAGTATTCTGGGAAAACAGGCAGGATTGTGCAAGGATATTCGCACTCAGAGAATCGATCGAAAAAAGTGCGCTTCCCCGGTTGTTCGAAAAGGTGCAGTCCCGCCACAACACGTTTTCCGAGGCAATCACCTCGATCAGGCTGTATTCTCCGGTGTCCTGCAATCGGGTGGTGATGAACGAGATGTCGCTGCTTCTTTCGATACGTAACAAACCATAGGTACATTCCCGGATTATACTGTCGCTCAAGGTAACCTTCTGGGTGCGTTCCAGGGATATCCCGATGGTTCCGGACCCGTACAAGTCACAGCGAGACATATCGATCTGCTCGCAGTTTTTGAACCGTAATACGCCCCCCAAACAGTAACCGGGCACGCTATGACCGAAGGTAATGCCTGAAAGGGTAATTGCTGAACAGTTTTCAAAGGAAAATACCCAGCCATAGGCCGGTTCAATAACTATTTCCGCTCCCTCTTCCCCGATTATTGCGAGATTGGATACTCCCCTGATCACCGGACACAGACCGTCATACTCGTCAACCCAATTGATGACGCGATTTTTTACCTGCCAGGATTGTGAAATATCGTATATTCCCTTTTTCAGGCGAATGGTTTTATCGCTTCCCACTGCTGCAATCAGTTCGTCTGCCGTACTGACATCAATGATCGATCCGGTTTTTGTTCCTGAACGGAGCGTATTGTACAGCGTTCCCTCGGGCAAGCGGACGCTTTCCATCGCGAGAATTCGGGCCGTTTCCACCGCGATCGCTTTCAGGCGCAACAGGCGGGTATCATCGAGCGTCCCGGTTATGATGATTTGCGCTCCAAGCATTTTGCCAATGGACTGCGCTGACTCGTCGCTTACTTCACCTGAAAGCTGAAAGGTCAGTTCTTTTTTAACGAGCTCGATGTCCTTGCGGTCAACCACCACAAGTTTTCCTGACTTGACGAAATTTTGGGCAATTTCCTGGCTTACAAAGGCCGCAAGATTTTCTGACGGCGCGGAGCAATCCAGCACTGCCACCACGCTTCCCTGAACGAGCGGTTTTTCAAGACGCAGGGCCGCATCGCGTATGCCCGTTTCTAGCAGACCGTCCTGACCGTACAACACGGCGTTCAGCAGAAAGAGAATCAGACAGATTCCTGGCAAGGGATGGCGGATGCACTTCTGAAGATGGTTGGCACTCATGTCGTGCAGTATATCACAGTTTGATTTTTTGCTCTTCGGGAATCTATTGAAGAAGCGCTTCGTGTCAGTTTCCTGAAACCTCGTACCGGTTCCTGCCGCCTTTCTTGGCCCGGTACAGGGCCTCGTCAATGCGGTGATACAGGGATTCAAACTGTTCGGATTCGCGGAATTCGCCCACACCGATACTGATCGTTATCTTGACTCCTTCAAGATCGGCCCGTTCGACCGCTGCGCGGACTTTTTCCGCTACCCGCGAGGCATTTCGCAAGGAGGTTTGGGGAAGCACAATAAGAAATTCTTCGCCTCCCATGCGCGCGATGATGTCTGACTGCCGTATCTGCTCCTGCAGGCACCGGGTGAGCGCCGAGAGCACCCGGTCACCGGTCTGGTGTCCCCGCGTGTCATTGATGTCCTTGAAGTGGTCAACGTCGATGAGCAAACAGGATATGTCGGTATTATAGCGGTGTTTGGTCTCCAGCATCCGGTTAATGTATTCATGGAGAAAAATACGGTTGTAGACTCCCGTTAAATGGTCCCGCAACATCATGTCGCGCATGCGCAGCCGGGCTACCTGATTCTGGGTGCGGCTCCGTTCGGTGTACATGCCCAACGCAGCGCTCAAACCGCCCAGAAACGCAATCGAAATAATCAGGCTTTGGTTCGCAGTTTCCTGTAAGAACATGACGTAGACTATGCAAAACAGGGCGGTCAGATACAGAATAATCAGCGCATACCATCGGTAGGGCGCGCTCAGCATAATGCTGACCCCGATCGTCGCAATATATACCGCGGTCAGATTTTGATAATCGTGAAAGTCGAGCAGGGTCAGGGAAAGTCCGAGCGTAACCACAAAAAGGCAAAAAAGGAGGGCGGCGGCCGAGACCAGTTTTTTCAGGTGTTTTTTCCGTGCGAACCAGCTTCCAGCCATAAAAAGAGGCGCGAAAATAAGGGCTGAAAGGTACAGACGTACGTACCGGGCTGTATAGAGCGCACTGGTATTTCTGTCGGGCAGATACAGTTTTTGCAGCAAAAAAATGCCGCAGCTGGCAAAAAGAATGATCGCGAGGATCATGAAGGTTTTGTAATTATGGTGCAGTCTGAGGTCCGACAGCTCTTCGCGATAATCATTTTGTGTGCTCACATACTGGAGTGTAGTGTATTGGCGGACGTTTCGCAAAGCGCTTTCAGGAGGCCCGGCGGATATACGGCAAGATATATCCGGGACCGGCCCTCATGGGAAGAATAGTATGAAACATGGAGCGTCTTCCGGTGCACTGCCATGCCGGGGTAGCCGCAGTCACCGCCCGAGGGAAGTTCATGGATAACCGAGAGGGAGTCCCCTTTCATCAGACAAAGGGCAACCAGGGGTTTCCGCTTTTTCCAGATACGGGTCGCCGCAAGGAGCGTGCCGTCTTCCAGCACGATGAAATTGGGTCCGCCGATGCGTTGTCCGGAGGAAGCCCAGGTCCACCTGGTGTACGGCGGTTCGCTTGTCCCGATTCTGGCTGCGCCCCGGCCCGCCTCACGACGGACAAGCGCTATGGCGGTTGAACCCCTGAAGCGGATCACCGCTTCGTTGGGCAAACCGGGAACGCGCAATTCGCACAGGTCATGCCATTCGCGGCCGTCCGCGCTTTTCATCAGGTGAACGGTCCATCTTCTTTTTTCGGGAAGGCGGTAACTGATCCCGTACACTGCCTTTCCGTCCGTTTCAGGCCGCCACAACCAGTCTCCCTCGCTTCCCGCCTGCCAGCCCTCACTCCATTTCTGTCCGTCCTCCGATTCCCGAAACAGGGTATGGCGGCCAACGGGCACGCCCTTTACCAGGCGCGTCGCGCCGGTTACCAGAAGAATTTTTTTGGGCGAGAGGACAAGGAATTTCGGGTCGCGCAGATCAACCGACCGTTGCGAAATCAGGGCAACGCTCGTCCACTGGCGGCCATCCATGGAGCTGATTACCCGTATTTTACCCGGACAGAGGGCATGGGCCTTTGCTTCCCGAAACGTGCAAAACCACCGGTTTTTGAAGCGTACCAGATCGGTAAAGGCGCAGTGGGGTGCGCCGTCCCAGATCATCTGCAGTGTATAGTTAGCAGCGACGGGACTTTCGGCGACCATACCGTCAATGCCTGCCATATTCGGCATTGTGCCGGCTTCCTTTTTTCAATTGTTTTTCGCGGTACAGATCGGTATCCGCTTCTTCCATCATTTGTTCCAGACTCATGGTGCAATCGACACCGGAATAAAAATGGCCGATGCTTATAGCCAGCGTCCATTCCCTGCCGAGCTCGCGGTTTTTTTCGTCAAAGGCCTTGTCTATACGTGCCTTGATTGCCGGATAATTCGGCGGTTCGGCCTTGAGCACGAGGGCAGTGTATTCATCTCCGCCCAGGCGGGCCACGAGGTCAGAGTCCCGCAAGGTTTTCTTGAGTACCTGTCCGGCAGACAGGATGGCAAGGTCTCCGTCAGCGTGACCCCATTTGTCATTGATTATTTTCAGACCGTCAAGATCGGCGTACAGTACATAAAAGGGGGTTTGCTGACGACGCAGATATTTTACCTGCTGTTCCGCCATGGCAAGAAAACCCCGTCGATTATAGAGATGGGTCAGTTCATCCTCGATGGACATGCGCTCAACCAGTGAAATTGCCTCTTTCAGCTTGTTCTCGGTTCGTTGTCTGATTGTGTTCTCGCTTTTGAGCCGTCTGTTCAGGCGCTGGATTTTCGCGATTGCCAGAATGTCCTTTGTAATGGCGATGCTGCTGATCCTGATCTGATCAAAGGCAGATACTTCCGGGATGCGCTCGTCGATAAGCACGAAGCCATATGAGCGTTCGTCATCCAGTATCATGTTTGCTACAAGGGAGCCGGTGCCGCGGGGCGGAAACCAGGAGCCGCTTCCTGCCCTGTTGTGCGGATATGCGATATTGAATGAAAAAATGGCAGCAGCTCCGTTGTCTGTTTTGCCAAAGGAGCGGAATCGTAACAGGGCTGCCTTATTCGCACCGCATACTTCGGCAATCTCGCTGCAGGTGGCAAGATGCTTTTCAATGCGAAGATCCTGTGCCAGTTCACCGTGAAGCCGTTCGAGCAGTATCCGCAGACTTTGTGTGTGCAGTATCGTTCTCCAATAGTCTGTATAGGTGCGGTGCCCGTATTCTTCCAGAAGATAGGCATAGAGCTCTACGGGCAGGGCTTCTCCGGTTCGGGTCAGGGTATGTTCGGATACCATGTGCAAGACCTGTTCAAGCTCGTGGCGCGACTTTTGATCCTTCATTATAGTGGTGACCATGGAAGCCCACCTGCGGAGCACTTCGGTTTTATCCGTCGTCAACACATCCTTTACCTCGCTGTAGAGCGCTGTAGCACCGTCAATCCGTTCGGGCATCCGCCGGGTAAAATCGACACAGCCGCAGGAATTGCGGATGCGTATCTGGGGCTGCCAGGGCGGGCTGACGGGGGCTTCATGGCCTTCAACAATGGAGGCAAGGTGTTTTGCGGCATGGTAGCCCAGGGTGTCAAAGGACTGGCTTGCGGTTGTAAACTGGTGTGAAACCGTGCGCGAAATCTGGTGGTCGTCATAGCCGGTTACCGCGATATCGAAGGGGACACTGATTCCCCGATCCGCGAGGGCATTGTAGACTCCGGCCGCCATCATGTCATTCGAACAGACAATTACCTGCGGGCGAATCTTTCGTTTTTCAATGAACGTTACAGCCGCCTCATATCCGGAGGGAGCGTTGAAGTTACCCTCGAATTCCCTGCTCTCGTCCCGTTTGATTCCTGCCTCGTCAAGGGCCGCAAGGTAAATTTCCTTGCGAAGCCAGGCTTCCCGGTTGCTCATGGGCCCGGACACGAAGGCAAAGTCGCGATACCCGTGATCATCAAGCAAGTGCTTCATGATAGTTCGCATGCCGCTGATGTTGTCGAAGGTAAAGGATGGTTCTCCGGCTACCGAGGGCCCTATCGACACAATCGGAAGCGATGATAATCTGTTGATGATCGCCAGTAATTCTTCATTCTGCCCGTTGTGGGCAAGGGTTGCGGAAACCAGGATAAGCCCGTCAAACTCAGCGGGCGATATCATTTCGAAGAACAGTTTTTTCAAACTGTCTTCCGGATTTTTCGGGTTAAGATTTCCGACCCCGAAAAATACCGCTTCCATGCCCTTTTCGTCGAGCAGACGGTTGATGCCTGTTCGCACATCAAGCAAAAAATTGGAAAAGGCATAATCCATACAAACGGCGAAACGTTTTGGGCTGGCAGACATGAAGCCTCCGATGAATGGTAACTTTACTAATTGGACAAGTCCGGGCGCTCGTTCCCTTTAACTGTAATAGGTGTATCGGCATTTCACAAGTACAACATGAATATGCCTCCCGGTTCGGGATTACCCGACAGCGCAATTTGACAAACGACCGTGGATGAATGATCCTTGAGTAATGATCGATCTTGCGGGATATCGCGTTACCGAGCTGGTGCATACCGGCTCGGTGTCGACGGTTTACAGGGGTTTTCGTCTTGATGACGGTAAACCGGTTGTCATAAAAAAGTATGAGGGCGCGGAGGTGGAACGGGAGTATTCCGTCGTTCGCTCGCTCTCCGGCCCCGGTATTCCGAATCTGGTGTCCTTTGACCGCACCGACAACCGGTCTTTTCTCGTGTACGAGGATACCGGCGGTCTTGCCCTTGATACCGCCCGTTCCGCAGCGCAATTCGGTCCTGACAATCGTTGTGAAATTTCACTGTCACTTGTTGATATTATATTTTCAATTCATGAACAGGGATATCTGTATACCGCGTTCCATCCTTCCCGAATCATCTATTGTCCCGATACGGGCGTCATACATCTTGCCGGCCTCGGACACGCCGTATTGGCCGAAAGCATGAAGGTTCCCCTGACGGAACGTCCTTCCGGGCGTATCGAGTGCATTTCTCCCGAGCAAACAGGCCGGATCCAGAAGATCCCCGATATGCGAAGCGATCTGTATTCGCTGGGCTGTTGCCTTTACTGGCTGTGGACCGGACACTATCCGTTTACGGGTGACACGCTCGAGATATTGTACAGTCACATTGCGCGCGTACCGCTTGCCCCCGCACTTGTGGAAGGAATTCCCGGCGAGCTTTCTGCCATCATCATGAAGCTGCTTTCGAAGCGCAGCGAGGATCGGTATCAGACTGCTGCGGGGTTGCGTTCAGATTTACAGTATGCGCTCAGTACCAATCGGGGGGCTGTTTCCCCGGAGGTCTTCGTTGCGGGAGCCCAGGACAAGAATCCGTATTTGCTTCAGTCCTCCCATATATACGGCAGAAAGGACGAATTCGAGCGAATGACCAGGATCCTGTGCGCAAAGCGCAACACACCGGTGTGCGTACTGGTTTCCGGGGCCTCGGGAATCGGCAAAACAAGTCTTATCCAGGAGGCCGTTCGCCTCTGTGTGGAAGAGGGTGCGGTGCTGGTTACGGGTACTTTTTCCCTTCTGGAGAGAAATATCCCCTTCAGTATATTGTCTGCCGTTTTGAGCGACGTATACCGGGCTGTACTGCAAAAAGACGGAGAGAGTGAGCCGTTCAGAACCGAGCTTCTTGCTGCCCTTGATACAAATGCGGGTATTTTAACGCATCTGGTTCCGGACCTGGTTGCATTACTGGGGGAACACGAAGAGCCGCCCACACTTTTTCCGACTGAGGCATGGAAACGCCTCGTTCGGGTAGTCGGGGATTTTGTCCGTCTGTGTGCGGATCGCCTGCCGCTGGTAGTGTTTTTTCTGGATGACGTGCAATGGGCCGATATGTCTTCGATGGATTTGCTTGGTCAGCTGATTTTTTCGAAGGCATCGCCAAATATCCGCTTGATTCTTTCGTACCGTGACTGCGATATTATGTCGGGACACCCTGTCTCTCTTTTTCTGGAAGATATTCACAAAGGGGGCGGCTTTGGACCGGATATTCAGGAATTTGAAATTGGTCCGCTTCCGGAAACGGACGTGAATCTTCTGGTGGCCGGCACTCTGCAGGTATCAAGCGAAATGGCGACAAGTCTTTCCCATTATATTTATACGAAGACCAAGGGTAATCCGTTTTTCAGTTTGCGGCTGTTACAATCCCTGTCGGAGAGAGGCTTGCTGACAAATGGCGGAAATCCGGGCGACTGGTCCTGGAAAATGGCAGAAATCGAGCGCGCTCCGGTGTCGGACGATGTGGTTGACTTTCTGGTCGATGAGATGGCTGCCCTGCCTGAGGCTGTTCAGAGTGTATTGAGCAAGGCCGCCTGTATTGGCCAGCGTTTTGACTTTCATGCCCTTTCGCACTTTTGCGAACGCAGCGATGGCCTTCCCGGTATTGTCTGGTTGTTGCTCGAGCGGGGGTATATTCTTCCGCTGACTTCCGCATACCGGCGGCTTGATTCGGCAAAGACTGCCTATGCCGGAAGCGGCGTGGAAATGCTTTTCCGGTTTGCCCATGATCGCATTCATACCGCGGCCTATTCGCTGATGTCATCGCAAACCCGGGAACAAACGCACCGGCTGATCGGAATGAAGCTGCTTGCTTCCCGCGTTCGGTCAACACCCGGACAGATGCAAATATTCGAGCTGACAAATCAGTTGAATCTTGCGGGCCAAACCATCTCGCTTTTTGATGATCGTCTGGAATTGATGCGTCTGAACACCGAGGCGGCCCGAAAAGCCGCTGAAAATACGGCCTATGATGTGGCGTTGACCTACGTGGATCGCGCAATATCCCTTTTATCACCACAGGAGTGGGAAGATTATCCGTCGGATCTGTATTGTCTGCGAACCCTTCGTGTTGAATGTCTTTTTCACCGTCACGGGACGGAAGATGCGCTGAACGAGTGCTCTTTGCTGGTCACTCTGGCCGGCTCAAAGCTTGAGCAGGCTGACGTGTTCGCCCTTCGGGCAAAGATACTTGACCATGGAGGAGAACGCCGCGAGTTTATCATGGATGAACTGCGGAAAGCCCTTGCGCTCTTCGATGTATCGTTTCCCTATGAGCCTGAGCGTCTTTCGGAGCTTGCCGCAGCGTCCCTGGTGCGTATGCGCGATCGTTTTCTGGAAATGGGTGAGTCGGCAACGAATATCATCACCTCCTTGCCGCTCATGAACAATCCGGAGAATGAGCGGGTCATGCGGCTTTTATATCAGGCCCTTCCGGTCGCTTTCCAGTATAATCAGGATCTCTATCTTTCAATACAGGCCCGGATGTTTTCCATTACCCTTGATTACGGAATCTGCGATGTTTCGTGCAAAAACCTGGTTGAGTGCGGCATGTCGCTGGGCAGTATTTTCGGTATGTATCGGGAAGGTCATGCGTGCGGAAAAATCGCCTTCGATCTGATTGATCGCTACCGGTATCGCGAACAGAAGTCCGCCTGCTGTTTTATATTCGCAACCTTCATTTCGCACTGGAGCGCCCCGTTTTCTGAAAGCCTTGAGTATTTTGATTTATCCATAAAGAGCGGACTTGAACTGGGGGACATTCAGCATGCCGCCTATGCCGCGACGCATCGCTTTAACCGTCTGGTATATACTTCCCTGCCGCTGAGCGAGGCCTCCCGTACACTGGAAGAATTGAAGGTCTTTCTTGAGTCGGTTCAGGGAAACTTGCTGTTGGTGTATGCCGAATATCTTCGCTATTTTATTGATCGCCTGACCGGCAGGGCGGATATTTCCCGTGAGTCCGATCTGGCCGCTGTCGCTGCCTCGGACGACAATGTGTTTTATCGCTGCATATTCGGACAGTTGAATGTGTTTTATTCGGTCGTCATGGGAGACCTTGAGGCCGCTGCCCAGTGGGTCGCGTATACCGAACCATTTTTGAATTCCGGTATCGGTATGTTTCCTCTGGCGGATCATGTGTTGTTCCGCTTGCTGACCGTACTCCGACAGGAGCGCGCGAAGAAAACAGAGCTTACTGAAGGTGAGCGAAAAATAGTCGAGACCTCGCTGGCTCAACTTGAGCTGTGGGCTGAAAACTCGAGCGAGAATTTTTACCCGGTCTATTGGTTTGCGCTCGCGGAATATCGTGCTAGCGAGGGAAGGGCCCCTTCCGAGGTTCTGGAGGCATACCGCAAGGCGCTTGAGGGAATCCGTCCGGGCAGCTTTGAGTACATTCGGGCGATGGTGCTGGAAGGCGAGGGCTTGTACCGGAGTATGACAGGTGACGTCGCAGGTTTTCACTCATCCATACGATCTTCCTGTGCCGCGTTTCGCCTGTGGGGAGCTACCGAGAAGGTGTCCCTCATGGAACGCCAGTATCCTTTCGTGCAGGATCGTCCGCTCATCCGGCTGTCACAGGGTGAGGTCTCCGAGGGCGGACCGATACTTTTTGAGCGGACCCTTTCCGCGGTACAGGTGCTTGCACGCGACTTGAAGCGGGATTCTGTCATTGCTGCCGCCTTGCGACTGGTGTGCGAGTTATTGGACATGGACCGGGGTGTTTTTCTTGCACCGATACCGGGCACCGCCCAATTTTCTGCGGTTGCCGGGTGCGAGCGGAATATGGAAGGATATGTCGTGGTACATGAGGGTGACACGCACGAAAGGTCGCGGATAGCGTGCAATCGTGATGTCGTCCGTCAGGTGCACAATTCGGGCGACCTCGTGTTGCTTCATTGCGCGTCTGAAGTACGATCCCGTTTTTCCCCGGTGACGGAGGGTCTCCCGGAAGCCTTGGTATGCGCTTCAGTGAAAAGCCAGAATCTGCAGTTCGGTGTGTTATATCTTGATTCGCTCCGGACCCGTGAGGGTTTTGATTCCGCGCTCAGGGCGTCTCTTGTGTGTATTCTTGAGCAGCTGGGTGTCTCTCTGGAACACGCGCACCGGTTTGACGATCTTGAGGGAAGACTCTGTTTGCGCAATGAGCAGGTAGCATCACTTCAACGCGAAAACAGCGAACTGTCGCTGGTTGATCCGATCACCGGATTATACAACCGCAGATACCTTGATGAGGTCGTCAAGGAAACCTGTGAAAAACATATGCAGGCGTATTCTTCCGTTCAGTGGTCCCGGGAAAAACGGCGGGGTTTTTTGGGCCGCTACGTCACGGGCGTCGTGCTGGTCCGTCTGGACTCCTGGTCGCGGGTTCATGCCGTGTATGGGCAAACCGCTTCCAGCCAGTTGATGTCCCGGTTCACGGACCAGTTGCGCGCACTCGTCAGAAAAAACGATGTCCTGATCAAATGGGGATCTGACGATATTCTCGTATTGCTGACAAACGCGACCCGCCGGTTTATTCCCCGTTTTGTCGACAAAGTCCTGTCTGCCTGCGCCAACGGGGAAGTGGATCTGGGTGATAACCGGAAGTTCCGTCTTGACTGCAGCGTGGGCTCCTGTTCCTTCCCTTTGTACGCCGGACAATCGGACCGCTTTTCATTGGACTCGGCAATTACCCTTTGCTGTGTCGTACGCAATTCCATAAGCCGCCGCACCGGAAGCCAGGCCGCCTGCGCTACCGGCAGGCGTTTCCGCGATGACGGTATCTCCCTTGAGAGCTGGCTTGACCGACTTGAGGCCGACAGCGACTTTGACGACCGGTTTATTACCGTCGATTATCGTGGATCCTCCCGTGCCGTTTCCGGAAATGCCTGAGGGAAGATAATCCTACAATTGTATACCCATGACGAGGGCCGTAACCGTAAAGCCGTTTTGTTCAAAGAGCCAGGCGTAGCGGATGCCGGCCTGTATTTCGAATGGCAGCTGAAGCGGCATGAAGTGTGATATCAGATCAAGGCCAACCGCTTTGAGGGTTTCCCCGCTCTCCAGAATACTGTTTGCGTCGTAGAATACTTCTGCGGCGATTTTATTGAAATACACCAGTGAGCCGAGCGCGGCATCGGGATAAACGAGGGGAAGATTCCAGCTGAGACCTGCCGACACACGCCCTTTTCCCGACATGCCGTCCGAGCCCTTGTAGTATCCGGTCATCACTGGCTGCGCGTCATCCGGCGCGAATTCCGAAGCGGCATAGAAGCCGATGCTGTCGCGACGCAGTGGGCCCCTGAGGGATGAGCGCACGGAAGACCACAGATGGGCTGTATCACGCGCCTTTGCGGGATCGGCGGTCAGCGCGCCAAGCACGGCAACGCTCGTCAGCGGATGATACCATTGCTGCGATATCTGGGCCAGGACAAGCGCCTCCGCCTCGGATCCGGTGAATCTGCTTCCCGTGGAAAGGGCAAGCAGGGTATGGAAACTCCAGGTGCCCGGCCTTTCGACACCGAAGGGCAGTTCAACTCCTGCGGTAAACTGCGCACTGTTATCCTGTGCGATGTTGTCGGGTGCTCCGGAAAAGAGTGCTGAAAGGGTTAACCGGGGCCGATACCGCGACCAGCGGGTAGTCCATGAACCGGTAACAGTACTGGTGCGGACATCCCAGAGCGAGAGAAAATCATGCGAAAGTACCCCGGCGAGATTGTCGATTCCGAGTGTCAGGCCGATTCTGCTTCGTGTCAATTCATCAACTGCAATACCCCACCGGGTAGGGCGGTTGCCATCAAGCTCGGCCGTCCAGTCACGGACGGGACCCTCGAATTTTGCAATCAGTGAAGGGTTAATCTCTGTGGCCGGTCCTTCCTGCGTGTGGGCTGTATGATAAAAATCCTCCCGCACAATCGGGACATTGCTCCGGCTTATTGGCACTATGTCATCGCTGTTGACCACTGCGATGCTGTCACCCGTCGATCCGGAAAAGTCGACAAAGTAAAGGTTTCCCGAATCCGGGTCAGGCGTCGGGTATCGGGCGGAATAGGGCCTGCCGAACAGCTGTTCGGGGGCCGATCCCTCGTTCATGCGCCACAGGGTTTCAATCCCGGACCAGGTGGAGCTGAATACGATCGAGTTTGAATCAGCTACCGGACTGGATATACGCTCTTCCTGCGATTGCATCATAACGCGCAGTGTCCCAGTGTCCATGTCGAGGGTAACCAGGCGGCTTCCCTGCCATTGGGCCCGGAATGAATACGGGTAGAGGATGCCGATAAGGGTCCGGCTGTCTGCTCCAAAGCGGAAATCGGCCAGTATTGTGCCCGGCTCGCATGTAAAGCGGGATACTTCGCTGAAATCGGCAAGGGACAGAAGAAGAATTGAGTACTCCCCTTCAGGCGAACGGGCACGAACCGCAATCACTGTTCCATCGGGACTGAGCGCCGGATGGTCAAGGTTTCCTCCGTTCGCCAGGACGCGCGTACGGCCGGTGCGGGTGTCACGGACAATAATTCGCGTTGTTGATGAGGCAAACACCGTGTCAAACTGAAATTCGTCCCAGGCAATCAGGGATCCCGCGGCGCTGAGTGCCGATGCGGGGCGAGCGCGCGCAAGCAGCCGGGTTTCTCCGTTCGAGTGGCGTACAATTTCAGAAATACCGTCTGTTCGGGTATGATAGATGAGTGAACCGTCATCGATCCGGTTAAGGTGGGTAATTTCCCGAAAGGTCTGTTCCCGGGGCGGAACTATCCATCGTACCGGTGTGACCGGCAGTGTCAACTGCTGCCGTTCCCAGAAGGCTCGATACCAGGCAGTCATTTCCCGCAGCGAGTTCTTGCCTCCTTTACCGGTTACCGCTTTCATGGCGCGATAGGGCCCCCATGCAGGTACCGGTGTTTGAGTCCAGGCGTTCAACAGGGTTTTCGGTGCTTCCGGCGAATATTCGCTTCTCATCCAGGCCTGCATTACATAGCCGAAGGTATAGGCATCCGGCACCTCATCCCGGAAGGAACCGAGAAGGAACTTGTTATAGGACCACTCTTTGTTCTCCAGAACAATTGCCTTGAAGAGTTTGGTAAAATCAGGATCCCGGCCCCTGCCTCCCGAAGTATATATCGTTTCCGCCATTACCGCATCGCCCTCAAGCCACCACAGGGGCATCAGGGGAAGAAAGCCGATTTCACCGTTCAAAAAATAGAGGGCCCGTGTCGTGTTCCGGTTCAGAGAATCGATCTGAAACATGTGTCGGCCCTCGTGAATGGCAAGCAGTGTCAGCCAATCGCTTCCGAAGGATA
Source organism: Spirochaetales bacterium Spiro_09 (assembly GCA_001604385.1). Classification (GTDB taxonomy): domain Bacteria; phylum Spirochaetota; class Spirochaetia; order Treponematales; family Treponemataceae; genus Teretinema. Next base: position 90,407 of record LVBK01000020.1, read on the forward strand.
CTCCCGGCGACGTAAAAAAGGTAGCTCTCCGGGGCAACAGGCTGACGCTGCCGTTGGCGTGCGCGGTGAAGGGGTTCAAAAGAACGGGGAAACGGTAGTTTCGAGAGGGCTGCAGCGCTGATTGTTGAAAGGGCCACAAATGTTCGAGTATGGCTGCCGAATATCGGGCGTCCTCTTCCAGAAAAGCGGGAAAAATAATCTCGTAGTGCTCGCTGTCCAGTTTTTTCCATCCCGCAGTTCCCTGTGGAACCGGCTGGGCTGTGAGCAGAAGCGGGCATGAGAGGACGGCAAGGACCATCACCAAGTGTCGTTTACTCATAGATTCAGGTATACCACGCTGCCATGAAAATGTTGACCCCATGACGCGCTTTTTCCTGTTTGTCAAAATATCGGTAACCTTTCATGATTTTCTTGTCCGGTAGCGGGATGCATAGTATAAAGAAAGGATGGAACAGCCTGTCAAAACAACCGCATTCCTTGCAGATGTCTTTGTGTGCGCGTTGGGAGCCTACGGAGGCCCGGAAGCCCACATGGGCGTTTTCCTGGATCAACTGGTGGTCAGAAGAAAATATCTGACCGAGGGGGAACTGGTCGAATTGCTCGCACTGTGCAGCGTCCTCCCGGGACCTACCAGCACTCAAACCATTGTCGCCGTCGGCTATAAGACAGGCGGGCCGTGGCTTGCCCTGCTCACCATGCTGGTTTGGGCCGCACCCGCCATAGCCGTCATGACCATCCTGTCGTTTATGTTCAGTTTTCTTGATGCGATCGGCCTTTCGCGCAATATGTTGCGCTTTATCGGGCCGGCAGCGGTTGGCTTTATTGTGGTCGCTGCATGGAAAATCGGTAAGAAAGTTGTTGTAGACAGGCTGACGGCCTTTTTGTGCCTCATATCCGCCCTCATTACCTGGTTTTTTCATACACCCTGGGTTTTCCCGGTGTTGCTGGCCCTTGGTGGCGTGGTGACAGTTGTCGCTTCAGGAGAGAAAACGCTGTGGAAGCGTGTTGACCTGAACCCTCCCTGGATATATCTTTTTATTTTCTTTTTTATAGCCGGAGCCGCTCTTGTCGGCGCGGCTGTATTTCCCGGCAGTCTGGTTTCCCTTTTCGAGAAATTCTACCGATACGGGTATCTGGTTTTTGGAGGGGGACAGGTTGTGGTTCCCCTTATGTATTCGGAACTGGTTGATGTATACCGCTATATGGATAATACGGAATTCCTGACCGGATACGGACTTGTACAGGGAATACCGGGGCCCATGTTCAGCTTTGCTTCCTGGGCCGGGGCTCTGGCGGCTCGCAGCGGGGGCCGGGTCTTACAAGCTGTGGGTGGTATGCTGGGGGGACTCGGAATTTTTCTTCCCGGCCTTCTCCTCATTTATTTTGTGTATCCTGCCTGGGAACGGCTCAAAAGCATTCCCGCCATCCGCATATCGCTGAAAGGTATCGGTGCGGTTGCAGGCGGTCTTATCGCGGTGGCTGCCTTTGTCCTTGCGGCAAAGAACGGCCTGACCGCGGTCAATCTGCTTGCGACCGCGATAACCATCGCCCTTCTGTTGACCGGACGGGTTCCCGCCCCGCTTATTGTTGCCCTTGCCCTGCTGTCGGGCTTTTTCTTGCCGTTGTAGGAAGCTCTCTCCGGTCAGTCTGATCCGAGTTCTGCGGCGATGTGTTTGTCATGCCCATGAATCCGCTCGAAGATTTTCAGCCAATGGCCCGAGCGGTAATAAAAGAAGCCGGCAATGGTTCCGACAAGCCAGCCGGTCGGAAAAGCCATCCATACACCGGTAACACCGAACAGGCGGGAAAATAAAATGGCAGCGGGTACACGAATAAGCCACATGGCGACAATGGTATTGATGAGCGGCATGAATGTGTCGCCTGCTCCCCGAATGATGCCGTTGTACATGAACATGACGGAAAACAGTACAAAACAGGGACCGATGATTTGCAGATAACTGTATCCGATACGGATAACCCCCGGGTCGCGATTGAACATCCCGATCAATTCTTTTCCGAAGACCAGGAATATAATCGCCGCAAGGACCGATATGCTGACCGAGAGTATGAGCGAAGCGTTCAAGCCGCGCTTCACGCGATGGGGCATGCGGGCTCCCAGATTTTGTCCGACAAAGGTTGAAAGAGCCATTGCGATGGTCATTGACGGAAGAGACGCAAGACTGTCCAGACGGGTTGCCGCTGCATACCCGGCAATGGCGTCGGTTCCGAAACTGTTGACAATACCGGTCATCGCGCTGATTCCGAGAGCCACCAGCGATTGCTGTATACCCGAGGGGATACCGATTTTTATGCTGAGCATGAAAATGTCGCGGTTAAATCGTAACTGAAGAAAATTCACTTTTAATAATTTGTGTTTTCTGTTGAGCCACCAGGCTGATCCGATGAGCGAAACCGTTTGACTGATAATGGTTGCCAGGGCTACCCCCGCAACGCCCCAACCAAAGAAAATAACAAACACAAGATCCAGCACGATATTTATACCGGTGGACACCAGCAGCATGTACAGGGGAGTGCGGGAATCGCCCAGGCCGCGCAGGATTCCGCTGATGGTATTGAAACCGAGCGAAGGCAGCATGCCGAGGCTGAAAATACGCAGATACAGGCTTGCTTGCGGCAGTACCTCGGGCGGGCTTTGAAGCAGGCGCATGACCGGCTCGGCGCCAAAAAAGCCGATAACCATCAGGACCAGGCTTGCCCAGAAGGTAAAGATATAGGTTGTTTCTATCGCGAGCTTAACCTTTTCCTCGTCTTTTGCTCCCTGATACTGGGCGATCAGGATGTTTGATCCCATTGAAAAGCCCATAAAAAGAGATAACAGAAGGAATATTACCGGAAAGCTTGCCCCGACTGCTGCCAGAGCTTCTTTTCCGACCCAGTTTCCGACCACTATGCTGTCAACCATATTATATAATTGCTGAAACAGATTACCGATGAGCATCGGTATTGAAAACAGGATGATGAGCCTCGTTTCGCTGCCCTTTGTCAAATCATGCATGGATATTCCTTTTGTCAGGGATGGATGTTTTGTTATTGGCCATTTATCTGATAGCCTGGTACAAAGAATACCGGAGCACTTCGTCAGATACAAGACCTCCGTACCTTTCTTTTCCGGTATTTATTTGCCTTCGGGCGCCAGCTTTTGTATACTATGGCTAACAACAGGAGGTTGTGTATGGCAAAAATTACCCTGGGCGGATCGCCCATAGAAACATCCGGTTCTCTTCCCGCCGTCGGTTCGGTGGTTCCCGACTTTCTACTGACCAGGGAAGACCTGTCAGATGCCCGGCTTGCGGATTTCTCCGGAAAAATAAAGATTGTCAATATCGTGCCCAGTCTTGATACCGGCGTCTGTGCCGCGAGCGCGCGGAGGTTTGACCATGAGGTCGCGAAGCTTGGGTCGGTGGTACTCCTGACCGTTTCGAATGATCTACCCTTTGCCATGAGCCGGTTTTGCAAGGCGGAAGGCCTTTCCAATGTAATTTCCCTTTCGCAGCTGCGCAACCGTTCGTTCGGGACTGATTGGGGGGTAGCAATAACAACGGGACCCCTTGCCGGTCTTTTGTCCCGTGCTGTCGTCATTCTGGACAAGGATAATCGTGTCGCGTATACGGAACAGGTTCCCGAAATAAAACAGGAACCGGATTATGAGAGGGCTCTTGAAGCGGTACGAAAGCTGATCTGAGAGCGTTTATCCATATCCCCGATGCTCGGTAACCGGCATCGGGAGACGTTCGTACGGGCAGCCTGGAGGAATAGTCGGGCTCAGCAACCCTTTCGCTTTACCTCATTGTACATAGCCACGAAGGCCGCGTTCGGGAAGTTGTTGTCAAAGTCCAGGCACAGATCCTTTTTGATGCCGTGTACGTAAAACATCTCGTAGGTTTCGCCGTTTTTCGCTTCCACAATACCCCTGTTCTCGCATTCAAAGAAGTCCTTGACCTGCTCGTAGGTTGACCGGGAAATGTTCACCTTGTTTGGCGCGCTGTACTTCTCCATGCGGGAGGCCATGTTGACGGTCGATCCGAATATGTCGTACGAGAATTTCAGGGATCCCAGGACACCCGCTATAACCGGTCCGGTATGAACCCCGATTCTCATATCGAAACACAGGGGCGACTCGCATTCTTCGGCATCCCGCTTGACGAAATCCATAAAATCGAAGGCTGCCAGAATGCAGTCAATGGCATGCGTTGGTATGCTTGTGTCCAGACCGCCGGCCAACATGTACGCGTCCCCGATCGTCTTTATTTTCTCAAGATCATACTTTTTCGTAATGTAGTCGAAGTAGCTGAAGTACTTGTCCAGGGTTGAAATGACCGGTTCCGCGGCGATTCCCTCGGTTATCTGGGTAAAACCGACAAAATCAGCGAACAGAACGGTGACCCCCTCGTAATTGACCGGCAGGGCTTTCCCGCGGGTTTTCAGCTCCCGGGCGACCTGTGCGGGAAGAATGTTCAGGAGCAGGGCCTCCGACTTTTTTTTCTCCGCGTCAAGCTCGTTCGCCTGGAGGAAGTTCATGCGGACGTACCATTCCCGGGAATACCCGCCGATCAGGCCGATAAGCGAAAATGCGCCGACAATGAAGCTGACATACACAATGGACACCGGATCGGCGCGCAGGCCAAAAATAAGCACAATGAAAAGGAGAATCAGATCAAAGACCAGGTAGATGACGGCGTGGATATACCTGATGGTCGCGAAGGTCAGCGGGAAGACTATGACGATAGAGCTGATAAAGGCGAAGTATTCGCTCGGGAAGTTACAGACGAGGGCGAGAAAAATATGTCCAAGCTGCGTGCCAACCAGGATGATGAAGGACCAGACTTCAATCTTACCCTTATGTTTCCAGGTCATGAACAGGCAAAAACTGAACACTACCGGCGCGACGCCAAGGCGTACCAGCAGGGATATAAACAGACTTTCCGGCACAATCAGGTGATCCAGCGCGCTGAATGACATAAAAAGGATCAAGCCCAATATGAGCGCGAAGCGCGATTGCATGAGCGAATGCTTGACGTTGCGTATCCAGAACAGCCGCTCGAGGCGACGGTCCGCAAACCCTCTTATCCGTAATATACCCTGATTTGTTTCTGCGTGTTTATTTTCCATACCTGATTGTGCGGGCTGCCGGTTTTATCTGTCAAGCTCCAATGTGCGCAGAAGGCCGGTAAAAGTCGTTTCAAGGTCCTCAAAGCGCAAAAAGGCGCGGTCGTCAAGCGCGGTCGGCATGTCATTCACCAGAACAATTCGGCCTCCCGCGCGAAGCGTCCGTTCGGGCAAACCGGCGGCGGGGTGGACAATGAGCGAGGTTCCCAGTACCAGCATGAGATCCGCCTTCCTTGATTCGTCTATGGCCTCTTCCAGGGCTTTTTTGGGCAAGGCCTCGCCGAAGAATGTTATGTCGGGTTTCAGAATGCCGCCGCAGGCGGGACAACGGGGTATTTCCCCGCGGCGTACCACATTTGCCACCTCGGAAAAACCTTGCTGGAAACCGCAGGAAAGACAGTGGTGAACGGCGGGAGAACCGTGAATTTCTATAACCCTTCTCGATCCTGCTTTCGTGTGCAGGAGGTCAATGTTTTGCGTGATGACCGCATCCAGATACCCCGCGCTTTCCAGGGCCGCAAGGGCCATATGCACCGTAGACGGTTTTTTGTCATCGAGCGCATAGATAAAGTCGCCGCTCATCCGGTAAAAATAGGAGGGGTCGTGCCTGAATATTGAAATGTCGAAGATGGTATCGGCATTCATCGTGCGGTACAAACCGTTTTTCCCGCGGAAATCCTGAATGCCGGATAGTGTGCTGACTCCGGCGCCGGTCAGGGCAACACAGCGGGACGCACTCCGTATCGCCTCGGCGAGTGCGGAGATCGCCCCCTCGTCACGGGCACCCATCAGTGAAGCGCCTGTGCGAACCAGTCGATAAACCGTTCATCGCCGATACCGGTTTTATCGTCCGGTTCGATATAAAAGTGCCGCCTGCTTTCATATTCTACATAGCGCGAATCGGGGCAGAGTAGGGAAAGAATCTGGCCGGTTCGGTGACCCTGCTCGAAAATGCCCGCGTCATTTCGCGCGGTCGCGCAGTAAAACCGCACCCGGGCAGCCCTGAATAGTTCGACAGGCGAGGCCGCGTAATAAGAACTGCCGGAAGCGACTGCCCTGAAGAGGCGAGGATCATACATGGCAAGTTCCTGCACAAAGGCCGCTCCCTGCGAAAAGCCCCAGCCTCCAATGCGTTTGCTGTCGAGGCAGGGATATTGAATGCACAGGTTCTGGACAAGGCGGGAGTATGCGTGCGGGTCTGAATAATAGTCGACACGGGCCTGTACGGCAAGAACGGCGGCTCCCCGCTCTCCGAAGGCTTGCTGGCTCTTGGCGGATGTAAAAAGCCTTCCATACCGGTCTTTCACGATCCCCTTTTCTCCCTGGCCATGGAAGACGATAATGAGTGGAATGCGTTTTGTGGAACTTTCGCGGTCTATCCCTTCCGGAATAAACAGATTGTAATTAATTCCTGCCGGCGTGAGCGCCCATATCCAGGAACCGCTTTCAAGACTCTTGTTCGGCCAAAACGCCTTATCATATTTGAGGGCGAGTGACGGCCGCCAGCGAAGCGCGAACGCGCACGCGATCGTGATCAGGACGGCGATGCCGATACCGGTGCACAGGCGCGTGGTCATGTGCAATCTCTGTTGACTTCTTTCTTTTATCATATATCCTCGCTTTCTATTTCAATCCGGGCACGCAAAAAAAGATGGTCCGACGGCAGATTATACCGTTCTTCCCTGTTCCGGGGAACGGCTTCCTCGATAACCGACGCGTCCATAATGTGAATGTCGTGGGTACAAAACATATAGTCAAGCTGGGAAAAGTGCGTGCCGTTTCCGAAGTAATAGTGGGTGTGCCGTTGCCCGGGAGGGATGCCTACCGCGGCCAGTACATCGGTCAACGGGAGTTCGAGCAGGGGTTCAAACTCGAACTGATTTTGAGTGCGGATGGCAATGCCGTTGAAGTCGCCCATCACGATTGTCCGCTTTTTGCCGACAAGTGAAGCCAACCGGCCAATTTCTTGCGCCCGCTCGTCAATGCCGTAATCATCTCCCCGCTGGCTTTTCAAATGAACCATAAAGATGTCAAGGTAATCCTGCCGGGTTTGCACCCGCAGGCGTAACAGATTTCGCGAAAAGTCGTTGCCCATATTTTTCGCAGTGACGTGCCTGAAGACTCCTTTTTTGACCAGCGCCCCGACAAAGATTCCCCGTTTCGAGTTTTCCTCATGAAGCAGCGGGATGTATTCGCCGTCAAGATAGATGCGGTTGAAGGCTTCGAGTGTTTCCATGCCGCCAATTTCGCACAGACCGACGATGTCAAAGTCTTCTTTCTGGATGATTCGCGCGATCCGGGCAATTTTTCGGCGGTCCTTGTTCGGGTTGTAGATAGAGGTGTTCATTGCCCGATAGTCGTCGAGCGGCAGGGCGTCAAGGTCTTCGCGGGTATAGTCGTCCCGGTCGAGCAGGAGGGAAAAGTTCTCTGCGTTGAAGGTTGCGATGTGTAATTCAGTGGTCACACACCAGAGTGTATCAATTTTTATGAGTGGTTTAAAGACAGGTAGGACAAACTGTCCTGCCTGTCCGTTACACCGGATAGAGCGCCGCGATCAGGGGCGCCGCAAGTCGATTGCGGTGCCATTCGGGCCGGCAGGCAATCTCCGCCATAAAATCTTCGATGAGGAAAACGGCCCGGAAAGTGTCATCCGCACAGGACCATCTGTTTCTTCCCCTCCTCAGGGCTCCGCCGCGTGCCATTGCCTCCGCAATATTCCGTTTGTAGTGGTCTATGTTCGCAATATACTGTTCCAGTTCCTGCTCTATATTTTGATAGTAACACCAGTGGCCGAAACCCGATTCGGAGAGTTTCTGTGCATTCAGCTCCTGTTCATGCTGGCCTTCTACCGGTATGACAAAGACCGGCTTGCCCAGCGCCAGGGCTTCGGAAATGCTTTGATGCCCGGCGGGCGCAACAAGTCCCGCGCTTCCGGCAAGGGCTTTTTCATAACTTTCTCCTGCTTTCGGAAAAAGGCGGAAATCCTGATCCTTGAGCCGCGAAAGGACCGGTTCAAGGTGTTCTGCGTACAGCTTCTTTTGGTAGACAACAAAGTATTTTCCGTCAGAAATTTCCTGGTTTCGTAATTCACTCCTGATAATGGGGCCGACGTCGCCGTTGAAAAAGGAACAGATGATGCGCCGGTCGGAATGGCCCATCATGTAGGCTGCCACTGCCCGGGAAACAAGGGCTGCGGGATTGAACGCGGGAATCCTGTCTACAATTCCGGGATGATTCAGTTGCAGCACCGGAATGCCCGAAAGTTTCGCTGCCCGCGAGGTGAATGGCTCAAAATCTGACAGCACCATTTTGCATCCCTCCGCCTTCAATTCGCGTGCAATGCGCGACTGGATGCGCAGGCTGGAAAGAACGAGCGAGGCATTGACGCTTGCCGTTTTCAGGTAATCGAGCGAAAAACCTTTTTGTACAAAGGCAAAATAGGGGATGCTCTTGACTGTGCAAGCCGGAAAGAGCGTTGTCAGTTCAGTGCACAGGTGTTCCGGCGCACGGAATGTAATGGTATGCGATTTTACCAGTATTTCGGCCAGCGCGCGTGCCCGTGAAAAATGACCCCGTCCTTCACCGTTGATCGCGATACATATGTGCATCGTATTCCTCCCGATACACGAGATATTCGCGGGTATGTGTGAAAAGACGGTCACGGTTTATTGAAAAAACGGTTAAAAAGATTTCGGCCCTCGCTTTTAACATTATTTTCATGAAAAGTTCACGCTTGTATTATCTGGCATTGTCATGCTCTCGTACATGAGTAGACATACAGCATACGAGCGTGCGCTCAACAGTATTACCCGTTTTTACCGCGAACTTGACGGTTCCATCCCCGCCTCGGCCCGCGATTTTTTCGTAGTGGCCACCTCCTCCCTCGCCCAATTCGCCGGAGATGACCTGTGGATGACCGCCGAGCGAATCCGCGAACCGGCTCCCGGTTTCCGGACCGTACAGTCATCTTCCCGCATGCTTCCCTTTGACGCAGCCAGTCTCGCCGCCCTTTTTGCGCGCAACCGGTGCATGAGCGCGGACGGCCGGGATGTGCATTCCCCGTCAAAGGACTTGAAATCCTGGCTCTTTATTCCCGTCTCCACAAAAAAAGAAGCGGTGTTTGCTCTGTTCTTGACGCGTCGAAGCGGGACGTATTCCAAACATGATCTGCATAGTGCGGAGCTTCTCTCCCAGTTGTTTTCACAGGCCTTTCGCATGGTAAGGATAACAAATCGCAAGAACCGCAAACTTGCCGAAGAAACGCGTCATGCAATGCTGATCGATACGCAGCGCACCTTTGCCCGCCGGGATCCCGATTGGTCATGGTATGCCTGTACACGCGACTATTCGGGCGGGACCGGCAGCGATGCCGCCCTCGTGTATCCATTCGGACAGGATAATGCCCTTGTGTGTACCGCCGATGTTACTGCCGATGACGCCGACCGTCAGGCAGGCCTATTGTATCTGGACACCTGGTTTTCCATCCTGGTACAAACCTCCCTCGATGCCCGAAGCATGATAAGCCGTCTGAATACCGATATGGTTCGCAGAAAGGGTGACTGTTACGCCTCCGTGTGTCTGGTGCGCTACATTCGATCAGAAAACCGTATCGAGATTGCCGGTTGCGGCAACACTGGCTGCGTTGTTTTTTGCCACGCCAGCATGAGCGTGCGGGTAATTGAATTCGGAGCGGCCGCAGGTATTGCCTCAGATAGTGCGATTGTTTCCGAAACGGTGGCAGTGCGTCCGGGGGATATTATCTGCGCCTTCACTGACGGGGTCTCGGGAACTCGCAAACGAAACGGCGATCTGTTCGGGCTTGAAGAAATCGCGCAGATAGTGAAAAAACACTATTTCTTGTCCGCAAACGATTTGTCGGCGCGGATCATGACCATACTCACTGAAAAGGAAGTCTCCGGCGTGCATAGCGATGACCGGACGGTACAGATAATCAAGGTCGACTAGGATGTCGACAGGAGGGCAACGCATTATGGAAGTAAAAACACGATTGGTGGACAATATCATTGTGTATACGGTAAAGGGGGAGATAGATATGTACGAGGCTTCCTCGTTACATGAAACCTATCTGAAAGAAACGGCAAAACATCGGAATGCCTCTGTGGTCATCGACATGGAACAGGCCTCCTACATCGATTCGAGCGGCATTGGCGTGTTGTTCCAGATGTATTCAGACTCCAAAACGCGCAAGACCCTGTTTTGCCTGTGCAATGTGGGAGGCATGATCGAAAAGCTCTTCAAATTGAGCCGGATGATCTCGGTGTTTCCCATTGAACCTGATATGGCGTCCGCGCTTCGCCGGGCAGGGGGTACCCTGTGATTGCAGAAATTCTTGTCAGTGACGACCATGCGCTTTTATCCCGGAAAGATATGCAGTACTCCGTGTTTGCGAGCGACTTCAGGCAAATCCGGTATTATACGCTTCTTTTGGTACAGCGTTCGCGGCCGAGAAGCGATGAGCGGCTATTGCTCGAGCAACAGGTCAGCGAGGTGCTCAAGAATGCCATAAAACACGGGAACAAAAGCGACCCCTCAAAAATGATCAAGGTCTGGTACCGGTTTACCGCGACCGAAGCGCGCCTCATTGTCGAGGATGAAGGTCCGGGTTTTGCAGACATTGAAAAATGGAATATTTTCAACAGAAAACGCCAGGAATATATAGAGAAGGAAGACTTTATCGGCTTGATGAATTATGTGTCATGGCGGACAAGCAAGAGCGACCCGTATGATGGCGGCAATGCTCTTTTTGCGGCGGTCGAATACTGGAATGAGGGTGTCGTCTATACTGGAGCACGGAATACGGTTGCCGTCGGAAAACGGTTTGAATCCGATTTTCTTGACATGGAGGGCGATGAATGATTCTTTCCGAGGTCGCTCGGTCGGTTCTTCCCGACGAACGGATCATCAAGATTGCGAGTTCCTTTTCGTTCGTTTCCGCAGGGACCACCGTCCATGAACTGCTGGCCGAAATGAAAGACTCTTCCCGTCATGCGGTCGCCGTCATCGACAAGGGTCGGCTTGCCGGTATTATAGTTGCCGAAGATCTTATGGAAATTCTTGGCAAACCCTTTGGTCGCGATCTATTGCGCAGGCAGCGCGTCGAGGACGTCATGCGGAGCGCGGTTACCTTTCGGTATGACGAGTACATCCAGTCGATTATGGAGCGAGTGCAGGGCGATCTGGAAGCTGAACGGGACGCGCACTATGTGCTGGTCGATGAATCCCTGTCCTTCAGGGGACATGTGTCCGCCCGGGACATTATTTCCTACGCGCTGGAGGATAAACGCCGTGAGGTCGAGCTTGCCGCCCGTATCCAGAGCCGTCTGGTTCCTCCGTTTCTGGAACGGGGAGGCCAACCGGTATCGTTTGTCTGTTCATCGGTCATGGCCCAGGGGGTCGGCGGTGACTATTACACGGTCATTGAATATGAACCGGGACGGTGGTTTTTTTGCCTGTGCGACATTTCGGGGAAGGGCGTGTCAGCTGCAATAATCACGGCTATGTTGGGCTGTTTTATGCAAACTGCCAATTTGTCGGGCCCTCTCGAGGCTGTGCTACAAAATCTGAACCGGATCATTCACGATACCTTTCATCTGGAAAAATACCTGACCGGGCTGTTCGCGCGCTTTTGTCCGGCCACGGGAGAACTCGAGTACTGCGACATGGGCCATTCCCTTTTTTTTGTCGTCACATCATCGGGCTGCGAGCAGCTGCATGAAAATGCCGACAATATGCCGCTTGGTCTGGAACCGGTTCTTGACCCTGTCGTCAGGACTCTCAGGCTTGCCGGTGACACGACGCTTCTGTTGCTGAGCGACGGCGTTATCGAACAGAAAAACCGTTCGGGGGAACAGTGGCCGCTGTCGGCAATAGGTACGGCAATCGAGGAAAGCCTCCGTGTCTCAGGCGATCCGGTGCGTGCGAAAATCCGTATCCTCGAGTCTTTTTTCTCGTTCAAGGAGGATGTTCCCCAGCACGATGATATCAGCATGCTGATTTTTCACTACCGGTAAGCGAACGTTACACACTGCTATCAATATTGTTGATGGTAAATAGAATGAGGCAGAATACGGGTTGACTGGCGGGATGGCCATGCGCGGAGCCGCCGCGTATGAAAGAGCCACGAGGTTTCAACAATATTGATAGCACTACAAAAGGTGTTCTTTATGAATCCAGATGGCAACGGATCCTGTGTCCCGGGCCAATTTCACGCCATTCGGGCCGTTCCTGAAGGCATCGGTCAAGAACATGAGGACACCGGTCCGCAAAAGCGCATGAAGTGACCCCGGCTTGCACCCTATGATCCTTACCCACGGCGGGATTATCCTGTCCGCGGGCAGCATTAAAGAGAATAACCGTATACGGGTGCCGGGCTGTGCGGTGCATATCACGCGCGGGTGCTTCCTCGACAAGTTCGCCCCGGTACATGACGCCGATTCGGTCGCAGAACCAGCTGGCGACCTTGAGATCGTGGGCAATGAATAAAAAGGCGATGTTCCGGCGCGTGCGAATGTCAGAGAGCAAATTCAGAATCTGACCCTGTATGGACACGTCGAGCGCGGAGACCACCTCATCGCAAATCAATACCTCAGGCTGCATGATAAGACCGCGGGCAATTGAAATACGCTGACGCTGTCCACCGGAAAAGTCTGCCGGTCTTCGTTCCAGGTCGGAGGCGGAGAGTCCTACCTCTTCCAGTATGGCGGCAGCTTCGGCCCGGGCTTTTACCGTTCCCGGCCAGTGGCCGGACCAGCGGTAGCCGGAGGTTAAAATGTGGAAGACATTCATGCGCGGATTGAGCGAGCGGGCCGGATCCTGAAATACATATTTGACCCGTGCCCGATAGTCCCGGAATTCCTTGCCCGACAAACGCGAAATGTCCGTTGCCTCCCGGTAGACAATGCTGCCCCCGTCTACCGGATACATGCCGGTAAGCATGCGGGCGGTTGTCGTTTTTCCGCAACCGGACTCTCCGACAAGGCCGTAGGATTCATTTTCACCGATACTGAAGCTTACGTTACGGACTGCATGGACAAAGCGTCCAAAGCGGGCAAAAAAACCGGAGTCCAGGTTGAAGCGTTTGGAAAGGTTCGTGCATTCGAGTATGTTCATTGTAAACTCTCCGGGTCAAAAATACATCGGCGGCGTCCACTGAACACTGCCTTTTTGCCATCCGAGGATGCTCCGCCGGTGGCTGTCAGTTCAGGTATTGCTTGTTTGCATTCCCCGATGGTCCAGCGGCAGCGGGGAGCGAACGGACACCCCGGTTCGGGGTCAGCCGGATCGGGAACGCGGCCGGGAATCGATGCCAGTTTGCCGGTGCTGTAATGAGCGTCAAAGGCCGGGGCCGCCTTCAGTAACGAGCGGGTATAGGGATGCGTGGGGGCTCCCAGTACACGTGCGCTTTCGCCTTCCTCGACTACCAGCCCGCCATACATGACCAGTAGCCGGTCGGAAATCGAGGAGACAAGGTCAATATTGTGACTGATGAAAATGATGGCAATGCGTCTCGATTCCCTGATCCGTTTCAGGAGCGCAACGATATGTGCCTGTATGGTTACATCGAGCGCGGTTGTCGGCTCGTCGGCAATCAGCAGTTCGCAGCCCTGGGCCAAAGCAAGCGCTATCCCGATACGCTGAAGCTGCCCGCCAGAAAACTGGTGCGGGTAGTTTCCGAGCCGTTCCTCCGCTCCCGAAAGCCCGACTTCCGTTAAAAGCGTTATGGCTCTCAGCCGGGCCTCCTCCCTGTCGATGTCCGGCTCGGAATTCCTGAATGTTTCCAGAAACACCTTCTCCATGCTGTAGAGCGGATCATATGAACGTGCCGGTTCCTGGTAAATCATGCCAATTTTTTTTCCGCGCCATTGACGCAGTTCTTCGGTTGACCGGCCCAGCAGTTCGACTCCCCGGAAGCGGATTGAACCGCTTACGCGCGCATGGGCGGGCAGCAGCGAGGGAATGGCTGACGTGCTGACACTCTTTCCCGAACCGCTTTCTCCGACAATGCCGAGTATCTCTCCTTCCCGGATGGTCCAGCTTACGCCGCGAACCGCCTGGACCGGTTTATTTTCCCGGGGAAAATGCACCACAAGATTATCAATTGACAGTAAGGGTTCACTCATTTTTTCCTCCTGCCGAAGCGCGGAAAGACAGTATGGTAGGGATCAAAAAAATCGCGGAGGGCGTCACCGATAAAATTGAAAGCGAGGGTAACGGTCAACAGAAACCAGACCGGTGACAACAGCCAGGGATAATTGCGCAGGTTTCCCAGCGTCGATATGTCCCTTCTGATGAGCGAGCCCCAGCTGACCGCGGGATCGACTATACCCAACCCCAGATACGACAGTGTCGTTTCGCTCATAATAAAGCCCGGAACACTCAGTGCAATGCTGATAATAAGGAGGCTGGCAATTTGCGGTATAATTTGTGCATAAATGATTATCAACGGGGGAATGCCTTCGAGCTGTGCGTTCAGAATGAATTCTTCCCGTTTAATAGAATGGACAAGGCCGCGAACGGTTCGTGCCGAACCGGGCCAGCCAACCAGAGACAGAATAATGGTTATGACCATATAGGATTGTCCCGAATCCATTGTCGAAGAAAGAAGGGATCGCAGAAAGAGAATCAGATAGAGGCCGGGAATCAGCATGAAAAATTCGGAAAAGCGCATGATGAGCCAGTCGGTTATGCCCCCGAAATATCCCGCGAGCCCGCCGAACAAAATGGCGAGCGACAGCGATATTGCTGTTGCGATGAAGCCGATTGTCAGCGAAATTCTGCTGCCGTACACAACGCGCGTGAACAGGTCACGTCCCAGATTATCCGCGCCGAATAGAAAGACAGGGGGCGTACCTTCAGCTGTACCAAAAAGGTGCCGGTCGAAGGGAAATACACCAAATATGCGGTAGGACTCCCCTTTTACAAAAAAACGCACCGGAAAGTGAGCATCCCGCACCCGCACGTATTCCCAGGTAACGGGGTTGATCACCTGTGCTTCCTGCACTGTAAGTCCCCGGATCGTCAGGTGCACGTTTGGCGGATGATAGGTCATGCCCGCGAAGGAGGTCGTTGGCCGGTAGGGCGCGAAAAACTCGGCGAAACCCATCATCAGATAGAGAGAGGCTAATACCGCAAGCGACACACGGGCGAGCGGTCTTGTTTTCAGGAATCGGATAAACTGTTTCATTCTGCACCGTACCGTATACGCGGATCGACCAAGGCAAGGATGATATCGGACAGCACCATGCCGACCAGAACCAGGAACGAAATAAACATTATATTGGCCAATACAAGGTTTATGTCTTCCTGCATGACTGCTTCGTACATAAGTCTGCCGATGCCGGGATAGGCAAAGACAATTTCCAGGATGAGCGAACCGGAGAACAGGCCGGCGAGCAGGTTTGCGCTTCCGGTGATATACGGATTCAGCGTATTGCGGAAAGCATGGTTGAAATATACCCTGCGCTCGGCAATTCCGCGCGAACGGAGCGCCGTTATGTAGGGCTGGCCAAGCTGGTCAAGCATGGTTGCCCGTATCATGCGCATAGTGCCTCCGACTCCGCCCAAAAAAGCTGCCAGAAGGGGTAAAAAGACATGATGGGCATAACTGAAGACAAATTTGCCCGGGTTTTCCACCCAGGGAAAACCCGGGTACCCGGTAACCGGAAAGAGTCCGCTGACCGAGGCAAAGAGCTGCAAGAGGATCAGCAGCAATATTCCCGGGAAGGCATGCAGAACGAGCGCAAAAAAGGTGACGGCAAGGTCGGTGCGCGTTCCCGCCTTCGAGGAAAACCAGACCCCCAGGGCAAAGGAGGTGAGGGTAATAAGCACCAGTGAAATGAGGTTGAGGAGGACTGAGTTTGCCAGTCTCGGGCCGATCAAAAACAGAACCGGCGCGCGGGAAATCAGGCTGTTTCCCAAATCCCGATGCACAAAGACCCGTTCCAGCCAGCGGAAGTATTGTTCGTAAAAGGGCCGGTCGAGACCAAGGTCCGCGCGGGTGGCGGCAATTTGTTCATCCCTCAGTGCCCGGTCTCCCTCTCCCGCACGCGATTCCTGGGTCAACAATTGCTGGGTTACCAGCTGGTCCACGATGTCTCCGGGTGCAAGTTCCATCAGGCCGAAGACAGCAAAGCCAAGGACGAACAGGATGGCCGCCATAGTGACCATCCGCGATACAATAAAGGAAAGGAGCGGAAATTTTTTTCGTGTCCGGTTTACCGCGTCAATGGCGGCATAGAGTGCTGTTCGTGCATTCATGTCAGGGTTGGTCCTCCTGTTTCAGCCAGAGGCGATCTGTTTGCAAGCCGCCTATATTGTCGTAATACAGATTTGCCGTATCCCACCGGTTGTCTACCGCGGTAAAATTCCGGGGTCTAACCAGATATATGACCGGACATTGCTCAAGAATGATACTCTGGTATTCATCCCATATTCGTTGAGCCCGACTCCGGTCAAGGGTAAAACTTCCTTCGTTATATAACCAGTCGATACGGGCTTCCCATTCGGTGGCGGGCTCTTCCTGAAGGGGATGCCACAGGTGCAAGTTCCCCGTTGAAGGCCATACGTTAGACCCTTGGGTCGGCCAGTAATTGACGCCAAGTCCGATAATGACGGATTGCCAGTCGAAGGTAGCGGTGAGCTGTTCCACTATTTTCTGGAAATCGGTTGCCCTGATCCGCACGGTAATGCCGATCCGGGCACATTCATCGGCAATGATCGACGCTATGTCGCTGGTCGTGGTGACATCGGAAGGGATGGTCAGATCAAATTCAACCGGCCTGCCCTGTACGTCCCGCATAATGCCGTCACTTCCCCGCTCCATGCCGATCGATGCAAGCAGGGCCAGTGCGCGCTCCGGATTGTAGAGGTACTCCAGCCGGATAGACGGATTGTAGAAGGGGTTCGGCTCGGGAAAGAAATCGGTCTTGGGCACGGCAAGTCCCCGGTATGTTTGCGCGATAATGCGGTCCCGGTGAAGGATCGAACTCATTGCCTGGCGGAATTCTTTTTTGGTAAACCAGGCGTACTGGGCGCTCTCGTTGTTTGCAGGATTCTGGTTGAAACTCCAGAAACTTGCGCCGAGAGAACCTCCCGCGCTGTACATGGTGTAATGGGGATTCGCCCGCTCTACAAGCTCTTCAAGATCTTCCGGTCGCAGACCATAGCTTTCAAGTTCCGCCTGTTTGAAAAGAAGAAACCGTGTGTTTTCCTCGGGAATGATGCGGACTACCTTCCGTTCGGGATAGGGAATGCTGTCTTTTCCGTCTTTTTTCCAGTAATGGGGGTTTCGGGTAAATATCAGGCGCTGCCCCGGTGTATATTCAGTCAAATGCCACATGCCCATTGAGGGTATTTTCCGGGGGTCGCTTGCAATGCTGAAGAGGTCCATAACACCCTTGACGCCTCCTTCATCCTTTGCCTTCTTGTACAGAAAGCGTGGTCCGAAATTGCGGTTTGTTGACAAAAAGGGATTGGAGTCGATGCGGGGAAAATCGAAGGCGAAACGTTTGTCGTCGATGCGCCTGATTGTCACTCTTCCTTCCGAACCGTCCTCGAGGGTGACAAATTGGCTGTTGTAGGCAGAGCTGCGGAATTCGCTGTCGCCCTCAATCTCATTGTACCAGAAAATGACATCATCGGAGGTTACCGGGATTTTCTCGGCGGATCCGTAGAATGTCCAAAAGAGGTCATCACGAAGCGTGTAGATGACCGACAGGGTTCCCTTATCCTCGTCAATATGTATTTCTCCCGAGGCGCAATTGGGCTGCCACTCGCGGGTAATGTAATTGTAGTCCATAAGGGAATCGTGCAGATGATCCAAAATGGCGCTGGTCGATCCGTCTCTCTCTGCGACGAGGAGGTTAAAACTTTTCGGATCGGCTGAAACTGCAGATCTCCAGTCTCCCCCGCGAAAGCCGGGAACCCATTGTTCTCCCTGCCAGGGTTTGTGTACTGTTTTCTCCAGAAGCGCATTTTTGCCTGCAGACATCAGGCTTTCAATTTCTTCCCGGCTCATTTCCGCCGTACGGGAACAGGAAACACTTGCGAGGAGTGCGGTCACTGCAAGAAACAGGGGAAGGAAGTATCCTCCCGTCCGTTGCGATCCGCATGCATTTCCGGTACACAATTTTTTATTCATAGGGCATCCTTTTCCCAAGCAGTATACCGGAAAACGGTCCGGTTGGGTGAATTTTCTTGCCCGTTTTCGACAACGAGCTGTATGCTGATGCTCATGAATACTGCCAGGCGCCGCTTCGGGGATCGAAAAGAAGGAAGACTCCTTCGTACCCTGCACCCAATGGATCTGTTAACCCCGTATTTGATGGTCGAACGCAATGATGCGACCAATTATATCCGTGATCGCTTCGAAATCGGGGAAGCCGATCGCTATGTTCATAAAAAGCGCGCTGAAGGGCTGTCCTCGTTCGGGCTCATGCACCTTCTGATCGCTGCCTACGTGCGTGCGGCCAGCCAGCGGCCGGGAGTAAACCGGTTTGTTTCCGGCCAGCGCATCTATGCCCGCAACCGGCTGACCGTGAATATGGTGGTCAAGCGCAGCCTTCGGCTGAACGAAGAGTCGACAATCATCAAGGTCACCTTTGACCCATCCGATACAGCCTCTGCAGTATACCGCAAGTTTAACGAGGAATATGAAAAAGCGATTGCCGCCACCTCGACGGATTTCGACACTCTCGCGTTTGTAATCAATCTCATCCCCCGACCGGTTAAACGACTGTTGATACGCATACTCAAGGCTCTGGACTATGCCGATCTGCTCCCCGCCCGCCTTGTCGAGCTGAGTCCCTTTCATTCATCCCTCTTTGTTACCTCGATGGGCTCTCTCGGCATTCCGCCGGTATTTCATCATCTGTATAATTTTGGAAATGTGGGTGTGTTCCTCTCCTTCGGCTCGAAATATTCCGAATATGTGCTGAACGGAAACGGAGAAGCGGTAAAAAAATCTTTCATGGATTACACCGTCGCGGCCGACGAGCGATGTTGCGACGGCTTTTACTTCGCCTCTGCGCTGAAACTGGTTCGTTCGTATATCGCGCGGCCGGAGGTTCTTGACAGTCCGCCCGAAACCGTTGTCCCGGACATTGGATAGGAGCTCCTGGCAAAGGTCAATACAGGAGCGGTTGAAGTTCTTTCCATGCGGTATCGAGGCGCTTTTGCAACTCGTCAAAGCCCCGGTGATTTTTCTGTCGGGCTGCTTCTTCGAGCGCTGCGGTCACGTCGGCAAATTGCTCGAAGCACATGTTCAAAGCCATTCCTTTCAGGGAATGGGCAATGCGGATAATGTCGGCATACTCCCGTGCCGCTACGCTTGAGTGGAGTTCTTTCAGTTTCACGGGAATTTCTGAGCGACAGGAATCGATCAATTTTTTTTGCAAGCCGGTATCGTGGCAAATATACTCGCCCCAGGTTTTGCGGTTAAACGCTTCTTTCCTGTGTCCCGTGCCGGCAGTTCCCTCACACAGGATCCCGTTGGAAGCGATCCAGGTATCCAGTATCCTTTTCAGCTTGACTTCGTCGATCGGTTTGGACAGAAAGTCGTCCATTCCGCTTGCGAACGCCCGATCCCTCTCTTCTTTCAAAGCCCCTGCTGTCAAAGCGATAATGGGTATATGAGTGCCTGTTTCCGAATCCCGCTCCCGGATGCGTCGCGCTGCTTCGTGGCCGTCTATTTCCGGCATCTGCACGTCCATGAATACCAGATCGACATGCTCTTTGGTTATCAACTCAATTGCTTCCCGGCCATTTACCGCTTCAAGAATTTCTGCTTCAGGAAGAAGCCGTTCAAGCAGTGCGCGTGTCAAGGTCATATTCATGGGCAAGTCCTCGGCGACGACAATGACGGGTCGGGGCGTGTTGGCGCTATCCGGCTTGTCCATGTGGGACAGCTTTTTTTTCTCGAGCTTTTTTTCCTGTGCCTGTATCCTGTCCAGACAGTCGTCAAGATCCCGCGCTTTTACCGGTTTAATCAGGTTGTGGGCAATGCCCTTTGTTTTGCATTCATCGTGCAGTTCCTGGCTTTCCGCTGCCCCGTGCAGCAGTATGACCGGTATGCGGGAAGAGGGCAGTTCCGTGCGTTTTCTGAGGGAGGTAACCGTTACCAGCCCGTCGAGAGGACTCATGTTATAGTCGACAACCGCAAGACTGAAGGTATCTTTTTCGAGCAGGCTGAGGGCTGAAAGTCCGTCAGCTGCCTCCGAAACGGAATAGCCCCGGCCCTCGAGCATGCGTTTCAGTATTCTGCGCGAGCTTTCATTATTGTCGATTATCAACACTGTCTTGTCTGATCCGGGGATTATCGCCGGTGCTGACTCTTTGGAGCAGGCTGTTTCAAATCCGAAGTAAAAGGTCGATCCCTTGCCGACTTCGCTTTCGAAGGAAATACTTCCGCCCATTTTTTGGGCAAGAGTTGTGGAAATGGTCAAGCCAAGCCCTGTTCCGCCAAATTTTCTGGTAGTGGAGCTGTCCGCCTGCGAAAAGGCCCGGAAAAGACGGTTTTTTTGATCTTCCCGTATACCAATACCGGTATCCCGCACGGCAAAATGAAATATGCCGCGGCTGTTACCGGACGGGGTAAAATTTGCGTGCAGCTCGACTTCTCCCAGTTCGGTAAATTTGACCGCGTTGTTCAAAAGGTTCAGCAAAATTTGTTTTACCCTCACCGGATCGCAGTCGGCTTTCCGGGGCATCCCGGCCGGAATGTCCAGTAACAGTTCCAGGCCCTTTTCGGCCGCCTGATATTTGACAATATCAATGGCATCTTCCATCAGGCTGTACATGTCTGTTTCAATAATTTCCAGTTCAAGCTTACCGGCTTCGATTTTTGAAAAGTCGAGAATGTCGTTGATTATGCCGAGCAGGGCTTTACCTGCCGTATTCGCATTGACCGCGTAGTTCATTTGCATTTCTGACAAACTCGATTTTAAAAGGAGCTCGGTAAAACCTATGACCCCGTTTAAGGGCGTACGGATTTCGTGGCTCATGTTCGCAAGGAACTCGGACTTTGCGCGGTTGGCTTCCTCCGCTGCCTTTTGCGCCTCGAGTATCTGCCGTGCTGCTTTTTTCCGTTCCTCCTCTGCCTCCCGGGCAGGCGTAACATCCCGGATGTTCAAGACAATACCGTTGATTGCCGGGTCATGGAGGAAATTGACGCCGATGGTGTGCAAGTATATTTTCTTTCCGTTTTTGTGGGAAAATCGGTACTCGATATCGATGCGGGAACCCTGCGCAAGCCGGCACTGTTCGAGGGCTGTCTGGGTTCGCGGGACGTCTTCCTCATCGATTCCCTCAAAAACGCTGGTTTTCAAACTGTCTTCAACTGTGTACCCGGTAATGGCTTCAACCTGATTGCTTATATACTCAATAATGCCGTTACGGTCGGTAATGATGATAATATCGCTCGAGTTCTGCACGAGGTGACGGAAACGCTCCTCGCTCTTTTTCAGGCTGTCCTCGGTTTTCTGCCGCAAGGTGATGTCACGGAAATTCCAGACCCGGCCGGCAATCGAATCATCGATACGGTATGGATGGCTAATTCGCTCAATGATCCTCCCGTCAGCGAGCTCCAGCGTGTCGCGGGCGTTTTCTTCCGGGCTTGCGTATAGCTTCCGCACCCTCTGCGTAAAGGAAAGCGGGTTTTTTTGTTTGAGGGCAACCGCTTCAAGAAGCTGTTGGTCATCGCCCGAGAGGAGTGCCGGGTGTCCTTCGATTTGCCACAGTTCGACAAATTTCCGGTTCATCTTGACTATTTGCTCGTTTCGATCGACGACAAGTACACCATCGGCAGTGGATTCTATCGTGGCTTCCAGGACTGACAGCGATTCCTGCAGGGCCTGTTCCGTTTGAATACGGCCGCTGATGTCTCTGGCCGCCGCATATATCAGTTTCCCCTGTGGATGTGATCGCCACTCGATATACTTCCATTCGCCGTTCTTTGTCCGGTAACGGTTGACAAAGTTGATCACGTTTTTCTGGCTGTCAAGTTCGCCCATTACGGCAAGGGTGGACTCAAGATCGTCAGGATGCACAAAGTCAAGAAATTTGGCCGACTCAAGCTCTGTAGCCGTGTATCCCAGGACGTTTTCCCATTCACGGTTTACCTTGAGAAAGTTTCCGTCGGTATCCGCAATACACAAGAGGTCAAGATTGACCGAAAAAAAACTTTCAAGTTCTTCGGCCTGTTTTTTGGTCTCTGTGATATCGGTGAAGACGGTAAGAAAATGTTCCGGTTCATCGCAGTAGGCTTGTACCTTATACCAGCGTTGCAAATGCGGGGAGAATTGCTCGGTATGGCTTTCCTTACCCGTCCGGGCGACTTCGCCATAATAGGCTACCCAGTCGAAGCCGCTTTCCCGTATGCCGGGAATGACTTCGGTGACCCGCCTCCCGATAATTGTTTGAATGTCCAGGCCGGTCAGTTCGCCGAAAGCCGGATTGGCGTCCAAAAAAACGTAATCTTCCGGAATACCGGCTGCATCGCAGAGTATCTTATGCCGGGCAATCGCGAAGGGAGAATTCCTGAGCGCTTCAATCATGTATACAGTGTACTATACTTTTTCCGTCTTTACAGTATTCCGCCCATAACATACAGGCTCATGATGCCGAGGCCGGCCATTGTTGTTGCAATCGTTGAGGGCAGGCCGAATTTCAGAAAGTCAAGAAAACCGATGTCGCACTGGTCACGGGCTTTTTCTGCCACAATGATGTTTGCAACCGCGCCGATAAGGGTCAGATTTCCGGCAATGGTGCTTGCGAAGGCAAGCGTATACCACATCAGTTCCGGTTTCCCATATTGTCCGACAGATTCGGCAATGAGCAGCACATAGGGCACGTTGGCGAAGACATTCGACGCCGCAATACTGATCAGGCCGAACAGCCACATGTCCGCGATGGTGTCGCCGGAAAGACGCGCGGCAAGGGCTGTCAGCGGCTTGCTTGCTCCCGAGACGTGCAGGGCACCGGTTACAATGAAGAGGCAGGCAAAGAATAACAGAAGATTCCAGTCGATGCGCTTGAGGATATCCGTTTCATTGCGGTTCCCCAGCACAAAAATGGCGGCTGCTCCGGCAAGGGCTGTCCAGGCCATATTGTGCAGGATAAAGAAACCGGCGATAACGCATGAGATTGTCAGTACCGAGCGTTTCAAAAGCGGTTTGGCAAAAGGTGCGGTCGCTCCCCGGTCCCAAAGCTGTTTGACCGACAATTCTTTTTTGAACATGACGATCAGAAAGATATAATTGACGCCCAGGCAGACAAGGCCAACCGGAAGCATCAGCAGAAAGTGTTCCCGGTAGGGAATGCCTGAAAGATGGCCTATGATCATATTTTGCGGGCTTCCGGTAAAGGTCAGGAGGCCGCCGATATTTGTCGAGGTGGCAAGTGCGAGCAGAAAGGGTAGGGGAGGCAGTTTTCCTTGCCGGAGCAGAATCAAAAGTAGCGGCGTGCAGATGATGCATACAATATCGTTTACCAAAAAACCGGCAAGGATGCCCGTGCCGAATACGACGATTGCCATGAAAACCCGCGGAGAGGGGCTGTATCGGGATATTCGTTCCGCCGCGATGTCGAAGAATCCCGACTCGAGCAGGTGCTCGGTCAATATCATCATGCCGAGCAGGAGGACGATGGTATCCCAGTTGACCAGGGCGTATGCCTGTGACGGGCGAATTACCCGGGAAGCGACCATGAGAACTGCACCGAGAAGAACGCCTGCCGGTCTGCCAATGTGTATGATATTGAGTCGCCGACCGGAAATCAGGATGTAGGTAACAAGGAAAATTAATATAGAGGTGATCACGGGTAACTCCTGCGCGTACTATATTCACTATATGAAATTACCGGTGAATCTGTCGAGACAGAGGGCCCTGCCCTGGAAATTTCATGGTATAGTATTCGTATGACCAACCTGAAGAAACTGAAAAAGCTTCTGTCCCTTGACGCCCGCCGAGACGGTTTGTTGCCGACCGCTTCCCATGCCCTGCCGTTCAGAATTGATCCTCCTGGGGCACGGGAGGCCTTCCTGATTTGTCACGGATATACCGGTATCCCCGACGAGATGCGCCACCTGGCAACCGTTCTTGCCGGCGCGGGCTATGCAGTGTCCGTTCCCCGGTATCCGGGCCACGGAACCTGCCGGGAAGACCTGTTTCACTGCGGCGCAGAGGACTGGCTGCGTTGCGCGCTCGACGCGTATGCCAACCTTTCCGCCGAATATCCCGTAGTGCACATAGCCGGTCACTCGATGGGAGGCCTTATCGCCACCGCCATTGCCGCGATACACGGTTCATCTCGTCTTGTGCTGATGGCTCCTGCTTTTTCCCTGTCTATACCCCGCATTCAGTGGATACCCTTTACATCACATTTTGTCAGGGATATCAAACGCAACCGCCAGCCCTCCGATTTTGACCGATCGAATCCGGCCCGCATGCAGATATTCGCGCAATACTGGCAGGACGATCTTGTCGCGCCTACGGCCGGCCTGGTGTATTTGAGCCGCCTTGTCCGTGGCCTGTTGCCCCGCGTAAAGGCCCGTGTGTTGGTGCTTTTGGGAGAAAAAGACACAACCGTACCGGTTAGCGTCAGTTCGCTCATCGGGAGGAAGGCAATTAATGCCTCGCATATCGAGACGGTTGTATTTGATAATGCCGGTCATTTGTTCCCCTTTGACAGCGATCGGGACCGTTCTTCGACGGTTGTTCTGCGCTGGCTTGCCGATTCAGCATCGAAGCCGACATAGTTACCGAATCTTTTTTTTATTTTTTTACCGGTTGTTCCTGTTTCACGAAATGTAAGTGTATGATACAGTTTGGCGAATGAAATCAATATCGGAGCATTTTTGTCCCTCATGGACAAGGTTCCGGGTGATGTAACGAATGGAGGGTACATATGAAAACTGCAGGTATCAAGTTGAGTACAGTCCTGTTTGCTTTTTCTGTCGTGGGCATTGTGGTCCTTGGCGGTTGCGCAAAACCGGTCAACAAAAATTTTATTCTGGCAACAGGCGGAACCGGAGGAACGTATTATCCCTTCGGTGGAGCCATCGCAAACATCTGGAACACCAAGGTAGCCAACATGAACGTTACCGCACAGTCAACCGGTGCTTCCGCCGAGAATCTTCGTCTTGTCAGCAAGGGCGAGGCTGAATTTGCGATAGTGCAGAACGATGTCATGGATTATGCGCATAATGGCTCGGACATATTTGCCGGCAATAAACTTGATAATCTTGCAACCATCGGAACGCTGTACCCGGAGGTAATCCAGATTGCGGCCTCAAAATCGAGCGGTATCGCCACCATTGCCGACCTCAAGGGCAAGCGCGTATCGGTTGGTGACGCAGGCAGCGGTGTGGAATTCAACGCCAAACAGATTCTTGAAGGATACGGACTTTCCTTCGACGATATCCGCAAGTCGAATCTTTCATTCAAGGAATCAAGCGATGGTTTGCAGAACGGCACACTTGACGCCTGTTTCGTTACCGCCGGTGTACCGAACGCCGCCCTGCAGGAACTGGCAGTGTCCGCGGGCCTTGTGCTGTTGTCCGTGGACGGCGATGCCGCCAGGGCAATTGCCGCAAAGTACTCCTATTACACCCCGGTAGTTATTCCCGGCGGTACATATAATGGAAGTCCCTCGGACGTTACCACCCTTGCGGTCAAGGCTACCCTGGCCGTTAATGCGAAACTTGATGAAAAGGTCGTTTATGATCTGACAAAGGCCCTGTTTGAAAACCAGGGTGAACTGGCGACCGCCCATGCAAAGGGCAAGGATCTCAACGCGGCCTATGCCGTTACGGGGGTTTCTGTTCCCTTCCATCCCGGTGCGGCGAAATATTACCGGGAACTGGGTCTTCTTCCGTAATTCGTGAAGCGCTTCATTATTATTGCTACTGCGGTGCTCGTCGCCGCAGCAGCTTTTTTGTTTCTGCCCGCGGGGTTTGCCCTCTGTCTTTCGGAATACGACCGTCCCTCCCGAATGTTTGTGACTCCGGTCGTTCCTGGACAGTCTTTCACGGTTTCGTATACCCATTCGGTAAACCGGGGACGTATCTTTGACGACTTCGACATTATGGGCGACAGAACCCTTCGCCTGACACGGACGCGTTTTGTATCCTGGGGTGCAGGTATGAGTGACCCGTCGGAGGGTGGCCTTCTCGAGAAAACCGCTGACGGGTATCAGTTGACCTGGGAGAACCGTGAATTCCGGTCCTTTTTATTGTCGGTAGCCCTGTTGGGTGATCACCGTATCGCGATGGCTGACGGTGTCAGCTTGTTGGCCGACCTGTTTGCCCCCCAAACCCGTGTTGTATTCGAATGCCGTGCTGTTTCTCTTTTTGACCGGATTCGATCACGCGTTTTGTTTCACCAGGGTTTGCCCTGAATAACTGCGTTCTTTGACCGCCTGTTGAGGTTCTTTCCAGACAACAACACCCGAGCCGGTTTACGCAATTCTGCCAAGGAGTATTTTCGGTGACAGATCAACATCATACACATCACAGCACCAGCGAGGTAATGGAAGAAATCAGCGATTCCATGATACCGACTTCAAATGAAGAGGATATCCAGGAATATATGAAGCAGTTCGATCCCGGTTCGGCATATCGGGAGCATACCTGCTGGAAACGGTATATAACAATTGTTGTGTCCGTTCTTTTTTGTGCGTTCCAGTTGTACGCAACCCTGTCCGGGGCGGTTACCGCCCAGATTTTGCGTGCAACACACCTCTCATTTGTTATGCTCCTGGGCTTCCTCCTGTATCCCGCCTCACGGAAAATGCCCCTCAACACCCTGCCACTGTATGATGTCTTTCTCGCAGTTCTCGGTTGGGCTTCCTGGATGTACATCGTCATTAACTTTGACACCCTGGTTCGCAGGGCAGGCGCCTATCTTCCGCTCGACATTGTGGTCGGTGTGTTCGGGATCCTGGTCCTGTTTGAAGCATGTCGCCGCATTGTCGGTATTCCCATACTTCTCATCGCTGCGACGTTTATAGTCTATGCGTTCGTTGGTCCCTGGTTACCCGGTTTCTTCAATCACCGTGGGTACAGTTTTGAACGGGTGGTCACCCACCTCTATTACAATACGGAAGGCATTATGGGCACACCCATAGGCGCCTGTGCGACGTTCATTTTCCTGTTTATCATGTTCGGAGCCTTTCTCGAAAAAACGGGGATTGGTCAATTTTTTATCGACATCTGCAATGCAATTGCCGGGGGGGCAGCCGGTGGACCGGCAAAGGTCGCCGTCCTGACAAGCGCCCTTGAAGGAACTGTTTCGGGAAGTTCTGTATCGAATACTGTCGGTTCGGGCAGTTTTACCATACCGATGATGAAGCGCCTGGGGTATAAACCCGAATTTGCAGCTGCAGTCGAGGCCGCAGCTTCTACCGGTGGGCAAATCATGCCGCCGATCATGGGAGCCGCCGCATTTTTGATGGCAGAAAGCCTTGGCATTTCGTATATAACTATTGCGAAGGCGGCAGTTATTCCTGCCTTGTTGTACTTTTCGGGTATCTTTATCATGGTTCATCTTGAGGCCAGAAAGCTCGGCCTGAAAGGAATGAGCAAGGAAAATATTCCGCGCTTTATACCGCTTTTTCTTGCAAAGGGCTATTTGATGCTCCCGCTCGGTGTCATCATTTTCTTTTTAATGGAAGGTAAAACCGCCACCTTTTCCGCCTTGATGGGAATTGTATCCTGTGCGGTACTGGCCGTTACCGCCGCAGCAATAGATATGTTTCGCGGTCGCACGCCCCGATACACCCTGAAGGATTTTATCGAGATTCTGACGACCGCAGCCCGGAACATTGTCAGCGTCGCCATTGCGTGCGCCATGGCAGGTATCATCATTGGTGTGGTAACGCTCACCGGTATCGGGCTGAAACTGGGCGCCGGTCTTATCGCCATATCTCGCGGTATTCCCCTGATCACCCTGTTTTTGACCATGGTGTCGTCAATCATTCTGGGTATGGGTGCACCGACTACCGCAAACTATCTGATTACCTCGACAATCACCGCAGGAGCGATCATCGGTCTTGGTTTCGAGCCTCTGGCGGCCCACATGTTTGCCTTCTATTTCGGCATTATTGCCGATATTACCCCTCCGGTTGCGCTTGCCGCTATCGCCGGCTCTGCCATTGCGAAGTCAAAACCGATGGCTACCGCGGTCCAGTCAACCAAACTCGCAATTGCGGCCTTCATCATCCCCTATCTGTTTGTGTTCAATCCTGAAATGCTGTTGATTGGCACGACCTTTGCCAATGTCACGCTTATTATCGTTACCTCTCTCATCGGTATGTACGGTATCGGCGCGGCTCTTGAAGGCTATACCATACGGCTGTGTAATCCTCTTGAGCGTATACTGCTCGGTGGCGCAGGCTTATTGATGGTTGCGCCGGGATTGCGCACAGATATTGCGGGTTTTATCGTTATTACCCTTGTGCTGGGCATTCAACTGCTCACCGGACGGAGAAAATCTTCCGTTTGACAGCGGCGTGAAGCGGTTCGATACTTGAGATATGAAATACGGCATACTCTTCCTTTTCATTCTGGTTGTTGTGCTGTGCGTCCTGTACCTGCGTGAGCGGAAACGGGTTCGTCTTCTGTCTTCAACCGATTCGCTGACCGCGCTGGCAAACCGCACGGCATTTCTGGGCTTTCTTTCACGGGAGCTTGCCCGGACGGACCGGCACGGGAATCCCCTGTCTGTCCTGATGATCGATATTGACGATTTCAAGTGCATCAATGATACCTGGGGCCATGGCGAGGGCGATCGGGTATTGCGTAAGCTTGCCGATGAGCTTAAAGCAAATTTGCGCTCGATTGATTGCATTGGCAGATGGGGCGCAGACGAGTTTGCCGTGGTTGTCAGCGAAACAGGGTATGATGCTGCCCTGGTTGTCGGAGATAAATTATGCAGGGTGACAGCAGCCTCCGATGTATGCAGGTTCAAGCAGGTGACCGTCAGTATAGGGGTTTGTGCCTGTCAGGTGCATGATTCTGTCGATGCGGTGCTTGCCCGCGCCGAAAACGCCTTGTCTCGCGCTAAAGCGGAAGGGAAAAACCGTTCCTGTGGATCGCCGGTGGCATAAGCCCGGGGCGAAAACTCCTGTTACCTGCGGCGTGTTTTCCTGTTCAGGGAGTGTCCAATCTCCTTTCCTGCTGCGTGCGCCAGTATACCCAATCCGTCCAATAGCACGGTTCTGTCGCTGCTTTCCAGTTTTACCAGCCCTTTTGCAATTGCTTTCGCGCTTTTCAACCAGTCCGCTGTCAGTTCATGTATGGTACTGGCCCCTGTTGCCGAAACTACTTCATAGAAAGCGCCGAAAAAGATTTCCCGTTTATCGATATCCAGCTTCCGGAGCCAGTCCCGTATGGTTCGATCGATAAACCGGCTCGACGAGTCGACGTTGTGAAGGCGGACAAAATCGTTTGCTCTGGTTTCCCAGCTGTAGGGATCATGTTGAAGAAGTCCTCTCTGGCTGCTTTGTACCACTGTGTAGTCTTCATCGTGTTCCAGCAACATGCCGATAATCGACGACTCCGGAATGAAGGAATATATCCGGCCTCGGATTGCCCGGTAGCCGGCAGATTCTATTACGACGGGTGAAAACCCCGGTCCGTCATTAGTGTATACGCTGTGTATTCGTTTTTGAATCCGCGGTGAGACGTGAGCGGCAGCGTAGACCGCAAGGTTTCCCCCCTTCGAATGTCCGCCGACACGCATCTTTCCGGAGACGAGTCTCGCTGTTTCCTCAAGGTAATCGCGGGCTGCTTCCTGGGCAGGGACCGGAGTGCGAAAACTCATATTGAAATCTTCTTTCCAGCCAATCAGGCTTAAATCGGTTCCGCGAAAGGAAACGAAGATGTGCCTGTCACCCGTCAGTATTGTCAGCGCGGCAAACTGTTTTTCCAGGGCATAGTCGGTGCTGTGCACGTAATTGCAGACTGTCATACTCGAATAACGCGGTGACAGGGCCAGCCGTTCAAGCAATTGAACATCCTCAGCCGCCCGTATGGCATGATCGTTCATCTTGTTGGAGGCGAATTGACGGGCTGCTTCGGCGAGAGGCATTCCCGTTTTTTGTCCTCCCGGAACGAGAATGCCGTCAAAGGGAATGTATGAAAGTACTGAAAGAATCAGGTTGTCAACCGGATTGAAGGGATGGGCCCTCAGGTTCAGATCTCCCCGCCAGTCAAGATAGTCAAAGACCGTATTCATGGATCATTTGACCCGCAGGATCATGGTTCGGAACGCGGAACCGCCAACAGTTCCCTCCGGGTTAAAATTCCTTCCATCGGACAAGGCCATGAACTCCCATTCGACGCATCCCATAACCGAATCGAACCAGGGATCCTGAATGTCGACATCGGATATCGGGCTCTTTGCGCCGGGAACAGGGCGAAAGCGGTCCGAGTAGCGGGTAGTCAGGGCTGGCCGTGATTTCCATGCTGCATGAAGGTGCCAGATAAACCAGGCCGCTCCGCGACGCGGCATTGGATCGTCCAGTGCCGTATATCCTGTGTGCGCCGAGGGGAGTATCTTTCTTTCCCGCAGTGCGGTTTCCAGCCGTTCTGGAGTCCACCGGTCACCGCCGGTAATAAACTGAAGAAGTGATGTCTCGGATCCGGTTAATTCAATCGCATCCCGCCAGGATATACTATTTTTCGCAAGTATTTCAGCTGTTTTTGCATCGGTAGTCCCGCTCATGTCTTTCAGTTGCCAGGCCCTCTCGCGCTCTTCTCCATAGGTTGTGCGGAATACGGGTGGCAGCCGGGAAAAGGCGGAATCGAAGGCGGCAACTGCTTCCTGATTGCGCGACAGGGAGGCGAGGGTGCGTGCCCGCTCAATATCAAGAAGGGCGGGTTCTTCCGCCCGGGCGGCTGACAGAATGAGCTGCTCAAGACGCTTTGTACTGTCCGGTTCAAGTCGTGCTGCAAGCACAAATGAAGCAGTTTCCGCAGGGGACAGGCGTTCTGCCTGGGCAAGTCTGCGTTCTGCCTCGGCGCGTTTTCCTTCCAGTAAATAAAGCCTTCCGGACCAGGCAAGAAGTTGTGCCTGATACTGGCTGTCCTGGATATTTCGGCTTTCCATTTCTTTTATCCGTTCTCGGATCAGGGACATTTGTAGCGGATCCGCATTCCTGTCGAGGGGAACTATCAGTTCCCGCAGCCGGGCTAAATCTGTTTCAAGCGCGGCATCGACCGTTTGGTTGAGTGTGTCCTGCTGCAGCGTCGCGCAAGATACTGTCGACAAGAGACAGGTAATTACCGCCAGCAGGCGGAGACATTGCCGGATTCTGGCTGCCATCATCGTTCCTCCAAATACTGTGTCAGCGGATATGCCATCCGTAGATCAGATTGTCCATTCCACCCGAGATAATATCGGTTTTCCCGTCACCGTTGAGATCACCCGTCCAGGGTTTTCCCCACACTGGCAGTGGAAAACCCGGCAGCATGGTCAAATCGTGACGAACCGCATACAGTAAATTCGCCTCCCCGCTTGCAAGGACTTCGGGGACCTTGTCACCATCAATATCTGCTGTTGCAAGATACCCAGTCTCGGCAGTAATGCCTTCAAGCTGTACCGACTCCGTTGTGCCGTCCAGACCGGTTTTGAACAGTCTTCCGTCTGAAGCAAGTGACCACAATGCTTTTCCGTCGAAGACCGGCTGGATGAAGAATACGCCGGGAAGCTGCAGGGGGAATGTCTCCCTCATTGTTCCGCTTTCACTATACACACTCAGTTCTCCTGCCTGGGTCAAAAAGGCCAGTCCCGTATCGGTCCGGCCCGAGTGAAAAAGAAGGGGTGACCCGAAGGCAATGCCGGAGGCGGAAACAGGCCAGCCGGGACGAACTGTTCCTTTTTCGTCTGTCAGCCACAGTTCGCTGAAAAAACCCTTCGGATATGCGGCCATATAGATATTGCTTCCCTGTCTCATAAACGACGGGGCAGCGCGCAATATATCCTGAAATGGCAGGGACAGCGTGTGCGTTTTTGCAAATCGGTCAATAATATACAGCGAGGACTCCATATCCGAAATATAGAGACTGCCCCCAAAGGCAGCCGGGGGAGCTGAAAGCCGGTTTCCGGTAGCAACAGGAAATCCTTCCTGGTTTTTCAGATTACCGTCCAGGAGAGCGACAGTTCCCTGTTGTGATACTACCCATACTGCAGGTTGTGACAAGTCTGTCCGCTCGATACCCTCCGAGAGGACAAACCACAGTGGCTCAGGGCTTTCATATGTAGTCCGTGTTCCGTTCACCGGGTTCAGGGAGACCAGCCGGTTCCCGTTTTCCGTAAACAGGATACGTACCTCTCCTTTTGCCGGGAAAAGAAGAACCTCGATCTCGGGGGAAAGTTTCCCTTCGGGCTTCAGGGGATACCCGCTCAAAGGCAAGGGGCCTTTGGTCGAGACTGATTTTATCGCAAGCGAGATACCTGTCTCACCATCCCGCAGGGAAAGCCGTGCGAGGCCCTGGCCGTACAACTGGAGAATGCGTTGTACGGTATCCGTACCCCGCAAGAAAAACGGGACTGACCGGTCCAGTGAATAAAAAAGCGTAATGGTAGATGCGTCAGGGCTATGCGTGGCCAGTTTCTTCCATACTTCGGTTTTGACAATCGATGTGTTTTGCCTGATCGCGTTTACCGTTTCCAGAAGGTTTTCCGGTGATTCGGACAGATACAGAAATCCCCGTTCGGTCAGATAATAGGGAGAGGGAACCTGAATTTTCCACAGCGAGAGCAGAGCGGTCAGAAAATCCGGCAACATGAGACGCGGAATGCGGGTTCCGTCAAGAATGACCGTATTGTCTCCGGTGAGCGCGAAGGAAGAAAGCAGGGATTCAAAGACCTGCTTTCTTCGGTTTTCATCGGCAATTTTGACCGCAAAAACCGGTCGGGGCCGTCCCTCAAGTCCGAATATGGCAAGTTCGTTTCCCGTCCAGGAGAATATAAGTTCCTCGAGCGAAAGTCCTGTCAGGAATCTGCTAGATGCGTCAGCCTTTTCCAGAAGTCGCACTGCCTGATTTCCCTGAATAGCGATTGCAGCATCCAGGAGGTCCCGCAGGGAACCGGGTGATAAAATAGTCGCATACTGGCTTTCAGGGGGAAGACCGTACAGCATGGAAGGTACGGTGGAATCTGCATCAATGAGTTTCGTGATAGCGGGCAGGGGCGATGATATCGGCATGCGTATATTCAGGTCAATTTGGTCTTTTTGTATGTATACGGACGCTTCTGCCTGACCGGAAGTGTTCAGACGTTCCAGAATTGTCCGGATATCCGGGGCGTCGTCTGCAAGGCCCGCGAGTATGCTCTCAGAGCGCAGAAGAAGAGCTGCATCGAAGTTTTTTGCGGCGAAGGCGGGTTGCCGGCTTCCATCGTTCTTGATTCCGCTTTCGTCAAGAACCGGCTCAATCAGCCTCTCGCTGTTGGATACTACGATCAGGTTTCTTTTAATGGCAATATATACAGTGTCCTGGTCGCTCCCGCGGTATTCAAACCGGGAATAGCGTCCTGCCTGTACGTAGTAGAGATTCTTGATCGAGAATCGCGGCAAGATGGCCGGAGCCAGAAACAGTAGCGATGACAAACGTGCGGTGTCGTAGGCTGCCAGATAGTGGCTGTCCGGGTACAGGGCCAGATCAAGGGATCCTCCGGCGGCAAAGCGGATGAGCGGGTTCGAGAATAACCCGCTGTGCCTGAGCGTATTCACCGCGGGGGCGACCGAAAGGAGGGCCGGATCCGCCAGGAGAGTATCGAGTGTCTGGTGTTCAAGCAGACGGTTGGCCGTTCGCAGTAAATTCGGTACATGCACATATGCAATGCTTTCCTCGCCTATAACGGTATGCGGTTTCAGGGTTCCGAAGAAAGAAAACGCAAAGAATCCGGCTGGAATCAACAACAGCAGGACCAGTATCAAAAAAGGAAGGATTGAACGTTTTTTTTGTGTATCTTTTTTTGAGCTCATACTGCCTCCGGAAATACCAGTATAGCCGACAAATCCCCGCCGGAAAAGGGTAATCCGGTGTTGAATCTTCTTGCCGCCATACTGGCGCTGAAGTACTATCAATTTATAGCGTTTGTAGCCGGACCTGATTGTCCGGAAAACCGCTTGTGAACAAATAATTAAGGAGCCTGTTATGTATAAAATCGGTGCGGTATGTGTGGCCCTGTTTTTCATTGTCTCCTGTACGGATAAAACTGATGCTCAAAGCGGTCCGACCGCCTGGGAAGGCGGGGCTCCAGTCGATACGGTTGCCGTTGAGGCCCTGGTGGTTTCCCGCGGGCAGCTGGTCTCGACAATCAATGCCTCGGGCACGGTTGCCGGCGTCAATGAAGCCCTGGTGGTTTCGGAAGCACAGGGAATTATCAGGCGGCTTTCCGTGGCTCCCGGACAGCGGGTTCGGGAAGGGCAGGAGTTGTTGAAAATAGACGACACCATTGCGGCCTTGAATGTGCAGCGGGCAAAGGATCAGCTCGATTCAGCCCAGCTTGATTTACGCGCAAATGAACAGCTTGCCGAGTCTGGCGGAAGTTCCACTGCGGCCCTTATTCGCGCCAGAAGCGCCGCGAGCGCGGCCCGTGCCCAATACGAAACCGCTCTCAAGGCCTTTAACGACACGACGGTGCGTTCGCCCATAAGCGGTATTGTAGCCACCAGGTCCGAGGGTGTAACCGTGGGAAATGTTATCAGCGCCTTCACGCGCGTAGCCCGTGTTGTTGACAATTCATCATTCAAAATAACGGTAGGTCTCGGTGAACGGGAAATAGGCCTTGTACGTACAGGGAATCCGGTGTCGGTGAGCATTCCCTCGGCTTTGGGAAGCGAACTTGTAGAGGGCCTTGTCGAGTCGACGGGCGGAGGTGCAGATCCTTCTACCGGCAGCTATTCTGTCATCATCTCCTTTGCAAATAAATGGGATAATCTGGTCAAGTCGGGCATGTCCGCGTCGGTAGAAATAACTTCCAGTGAGCGGGAACCGGCTATTGTTATTCCTCTGTCTGCCCTTTTGCGCCGTAATGAGCGCTATGCAGTATTTGTTGTCAAGGACAATACGGTTCAGGTCCGGGAAGTCACGCCCGGTCAGCGAAGCGGAGTCCGTACGGAAATCCTTTCCGGATTGTCCGAAGGCGAGCATCTTGTTATCAGCGGCTTGAGCCGGCTTCGGGACGGTACGCCGGTAGCTGTCACGCTCCGGGGGAATTCCTCGGAAAGGGAGTAAGCATGAAACTTCCCGCATTTTCCATAGACAATCATGTCCTTTTGAACATCGTCCTGGTTACCCTTTTGTCGCTCGGAATCATCAGCATCGGAAGACTGCCCCAGGAACAGTTTGCCGAAGTGCCCTTCTACTGGGTAAATATTACCGTACCGTATCCGGGAGCCTCCGCGGACGATATCGAGAGATCGGTTACCGTTGAAATCGAGAAGGCCATGCAGGGTCTCGACAAGCTCAAGGAGATACAGAGTGTAACCGGAAATGGCATATCGGTTGTCCGCGTTGAATTTGACGACGGCATTACCCCCCTTCAGTTTGAGCGGCTCTTTCAGGACGTCAACACGCGCTTCTCGCGGGTTCCTTTACCGGAGGGCACCCTGAAAGCCGATGTCAGCGATTTTTCTTCAAATGATTTTGTTCCGGTCATCCAGATTGGACTTTCGCCCGAAAGTGGATCATCCGTGTCCTACGAGGCTCTGCACAGGACGGCGAACCGGCTTGGCGAGCGTATATTGTCGATCGGCGATGTTTCGGCGGTCGAAGCCAGTGGACAAAGGGAGCGAATTATCCTGGTCGAGGCTGACAGCGACCGTCTTGAAAGTTTGGGCATAGGCCTTTCCGAACTGGTGCGGGCAGTTCAGCAAAAAAATGTTTCTGTGCCCGGTGGCGTGCTCGAAACCGAGACCCGTGAATACATTCTCCGGACGGTCGGAAACCTCGAAGGTATTGACGATTTTGACCGGGTGATTGTCAGGCGAAACGGAACGACCGGGTCAATCGTTCATGTGGGCGATCTTGCGCGAGTGCAGGACACCTACTCCGACTCGGGCGATATTGTGTTTCTGAACAGCCAACCCTCCATTGTGCTTCAGGTAACCAAGGTCCCCCGTGGTGATGCTATCAAAATTGTTGAAAGCGTGCAAAAACTGCTTGCTGACCGGGGCGATCTGATCGAAGAGGGCGTGGCTGTCAGTCTTTTGAATGACTCTACCGTTCAAATCCGCGATTCAATCGATGTCCTCGTGTCAAATGCCGTTCAGGGCCTGATACTGCTGACAGTCATACTCTTTTTCTTTGTCGGTTTCCGCAATGCCCTCATGACCGCCTTCGGTATTCCGGTGACCTTCGCCATCACCTTTGTCATTCTGGAGGCCCTGGGCGAAACGCTCAACTCGAATACACTCTTCGGTCTGGTATTGGTACTCGGCATGATAGTTGATCACTCCATCGTTCTGATAGATAACTCCCTGCGGTACCGGCAGTTGGGCCTTGACCGGCGGGAAGCCGCCATACGCGGCACGTCGGAGGTTTTGTGGCCTATCGTGGCGTCCGCACTTACCACCATGGCCGCCTTCCTTCCGCTTATGATACTGCCCGGAACAATCGGCAAGTTTCTTCGCGTTATACCGCTCGTGGTTACCATCGCGCTTGCCGTCTCGACAGTGGAATCGATCATTTTCGTCCCCTCTCACTTTGTGCACTGGAGGGGAAACGACGGGGTAAAGAGAACGGCCTTTTTCGAGATACTCATTCCACGTTTTGCGGCCCTGAGCCGCCGGCTGTATAATTGGCGAGGCAGGGTCATGCTTGTGTTTGTCGCCCTTGTCATCCTGATATTCAGTTCCCTGGCCTTCGTGAAGGTTGATCTTTTTGCGGCAGAAGATTTTTCCTATTTTACTATAGATATTGACATGCCTACCGGTGCAAACCGCCAGGAATCGGCCCGGGTCGCCCGACTGTATGAAGAGCGCATTCTGCAGTTTCGGGGAAACGGGGAAGTACTTAATACCCTTACCACCATAGAGGCCGGCTCTGCTTCGAAGGCCTCGATTCTGGTGGACTTGACCGAACAAAAAGACGGACGGACACGGAGTATCCCGGTTATCATGAATGAAATACAAGGCTTGACCAGGGACATACCGGGTCCGGATACCGTACGGTTCCGCAAGGCACAATCCGGACCGCCGACCAGTCCTCCTGTCGCTTTCCGGCTTCGCGGCGACGATTATGGCGCTCTGTCTGCTGCGGTAGATGGAATCCGTTCCATTCTTGAATCGTATTCCGTTCTTTTCAATATTGAAGATACCCTTGAAACCGGTTCGCCCGAACTGCGAATCAGGATAAACGAAGAGCGGGCTGCAGCCTATGGTCTTTCGGTTGCCGCCATAGGGTCCTTTATCCGGGGCGCGTATGACGGGCTGCCGGGCGGGACGGTGTTTATTAATAACGAAAAAATAGACGTGGTTGTACGCTATGCCCGGTCTGAGGGCCGTTCGGCAATTGATCGCCTGTCAGAATTGCGCTTTACTGCCCCGTCAGGACTTACCGTTCCGTTTTCTGCCATTTGTACTATAGAGAGCGATGACGGGCTTGCTTCGATCAAGCGGGTTGACGGCAAGCGGGAGGCGGGAATATCTGCCTCGGCATACGACAAAGAGCAGGTTTCCCGAATAAACGGAGAGGTTGCCCGCTGGTTCAGGGAAGAATTCGCTCCCGCCAATCCGGGCGTCGAATTCGTCTCCGGTGGTGAATTTTCAGAATTTGCCGATCTTTTGATACAGATTCTCCGGGTGTTTTTGTTGGGCATTTTTCTTATTTATGCAATACTCGGGGCCCAATTTAAATCGTATACCCAGCCGTTCATCATTCTTTTGTCGGTTCCCATGGCCTTTGCCGGTGTCATGCTGTATCTTGCCGTTTCGGGAACACCGTTTTCGACGACCGTACTCTATGCAGCGGTTGCCCTGGCGGGTGTTTCGGTTAATGACACTATCGTTCTGATTGATTTTATCAATGAACAGCGCCGACAGGGAATGGCGATTGCAGAGGCTGTTGTGGAAGCCGCCTCGACACGTTTGAGACCCATCCTCCTTACCTCGGTTACCACCATAAGCGGTTTGTTACCGACCGCAATCGGAATCGGGGGGTATTCAGTGGTGTGGAGTCCTATGGCGAGTACCATAATATTCGGGCTTTTATTTTCCACCCTTACTGCGTTGACCGTCATACCGGCCATGTACGGATTATTGTATGACAGACAAGCGAGTACAGGGTTCCGCTGGTTCGCAGGTCTGAAGCAGGCAGCCTACTCTCTCTTGCGCCATCCTCAGGGGAAATAGCAGCTTCGGAGGTATCACCGGGAGCTGTCCCCCGTACGATGTACGCGGGCGCCCCGGCCCATTCCGGAACGCTTATTCGTCCAACGAGCACAGAAAGGTGCTGATCCGGTCAATAACCCCGTTCCGGTCAATTTTTACGATCGCCATTTCCCGGTTTGCGTTTTCTGTGGAATCCGACGCATGTGCGGTATTTACCATGACATTCGAGCCGAACTCGCGCCGGATAGTTCCGGCAGGCGCCTTCAGCGGATCGGTCGGGCCCAATACTTCGCGAATCTTTTCAACCGCATTTTCGCCTTCGTAGACAATGATCATGCACTTGCTCTTGCCAGGTTTTTGAATGTCTGCCGAATCGCATTCGTCCGGTCTGATGCCGGTCATAAAGCCGACAATCTGATAAAATTGCTCCCGGGCAAAGGCGGAACCGAAGTCCCGGGTAATGGATTCCGCGACCGCAGGGGGAATATGGAACGAAAACTTTTCGGTCAAATGATCTATTGCCTGTTTGCCCGCGTGGGGTCCCAGCTTGTTAATCAGGGCCTGTTCGACCGGGCCGTAAAACTCCAGGGCTTCCGCGACGGACATCTGGTAAATTTTGGTACCGATAATCCGCAATCCGGTACGGCTGAACATATCAATTATGGTTCCCGGACGGGAACTGGGAACGACCCAGTTATCCGGTTTAATGATGACCAGAGTGCGTTCAATCTTTTCGGGATTGTCATATACCATGTTTTCTACAAGATTTTGAGAATTCGCCAGGAAGGAGGCCATCAGCTTGAAGTTGTTGATGCACTGGGCATCCGTCGAGGGAGTAAAAACTACCGGCTCGAAATATTCGACCCGTTCGGGATTCTTTTCGTCCCACAGGATATCACCGTAGGTATCCCGGATCGTTTCGCCCCGGGAGGACTCAATCGTTCTTTTTTCCGGATAAATGGGACCGGCTATCGCCTTCAGTTTTTCGACCGCATCCGGACCGCGGAACAGCAAGAGCAGTACGCGATGTCTTCGCCCGTTGCTCGGCGTGAAGGTTTTCAGGATATACTCTTTTTTCAGGAGGGCGGTGTGCGGACTGTCCGTTGTGTCATGAAGCTGCGATTCCGCATACGCTTCGGCGAATTCTGCGGTCGGCGCTATCATTTGAGAACCGACCAGTTCCAGCTGCAGGCGGACCAAAAGCCTTGAAAGCACTCCACCGGTACGGGAGCGGGCGATGGTATAGGGCGTGAAAAGGATATACGCCAGTTCGATACTCATTGTTCTAACCTCATTGTTCTGTTACTCTTTATACAAGTATGCCACATTTCCCTTGTAACGGGAATCAGGCGTTTTATCTATGGATCATCACTGCCAAGGGGAGACAACAATGATTCGAACTTTTTTCGCGATAGTACGATTCTGGCTGTATTTAATCCGGTATATTCCGAAGCATTTCGAGGTATTGCGTCTGGAAAAAGAAGGACGAATTGCGGAGCGCGACGAACTGGTCAATCAGGGTGTGCGTACCTGGGCGCGCTATTGCGTCGCTCTTGCCGGAGCGACCGTCGAGGTCCACGGTGAGGAGCTGATTCCACCGGATACCGCGGTCGTGTTTATCGGAAACCATCAGGGCTATTTCGACATTCCCCTGATGCTCGGCTTTATCAATAAACCGAAAGCCTTTATCTCGAAAATTGAAATTCTGAAGGTTCCGCTTTTGAATGACTGGATGAAGCACATGCAATGCACCTTCCTTGACCGCAAGGATATGCGTCAGTCCATCCGCGCAATGGCAGAGGCAGTCGAGACGGTAAAAAAGGGGTATTCACTGGTAATATTTCCCGAGGGTACCCGCAGCAAGGGCAAACCGGTGTCGGAATTCAAGGCGGGTAGTTTCAAGCTGCCCTTCAAGGCCGGCGTTCCCATCGTTCCGGTAACTATCGATGGTTCCTGGCGCATTCTCGAGGAAAAGGGACATTTCCAGAAGGCTCATGTACGTATAACAGTTCATCCGCCTATTGAGACCGCCAATCTTGACCGTGAACAGCAAGCAGCTATTCCTGCGCGTGTTCAGGAGATTGTGCAAAAGGGTTTATCAAATATTTCTTGAGGCAGAGGGCGTAAGGGTCCGCGTTCGTGCAAGGCGCGGAGCCGCCGCGTTGGGGGCACAAGGGTCCTTGTCAGAATTGTCCTGTTTTTAGAAGCACCAGGGAACAGGCCATTTGCACCTCTATGCCGGCTTCTTCCATTTTTTTCTTTGACAACAGATGCTCGCTACCCGGGTTCATGATGACGCGCCGGGGGTGGAGTTTTAGTATGTTCGCGGTTTGTTCTTCCACGACGGAGGGGTTCACGTACAGGGTCACCGTATCGATTGCCCCTTCTATGTCATCAAGGGAGTGGCAGACTGTCCGTCCGCCGATGATGTCGTGGGCTGGATGAACCGGTATCGGTTCATAGCCGTATTTTTCCAGAAGCTGAAATGCCTGCCAGGAATAGCGTTCCGTTTTTGGAGAAGCGCCAAGGATCACCACGCGTTTATTTGTATTCGCTGTTTGCTTCATGGCAGCATCCTTTTAATCGGCCGGGACGGGCACCTCCGGGTATCTTGTCCGGAGGCGCATACACATTATTTTTTGTTGACCAAATCCTTCAGGGCCTTTCCTGCCTTGAATTTGGGGGTTTTTGCCGCCTTGATGGTGATTGTTTCACCGGTCAGGGGATTGCGTCCGGTGCGGGCCGCGCGGGCGCCTACATCGAAGGTTCCGAAGCCGATCAGCTGAACGCTGCCGCCCTTTTTGAGTTCGTTCGACACGGTATTGGTGAACGCTTTGAGCGCTGCTTCGGAATCTTTCTTTGTCAGTCCGGTTTCTTTTGCAATTGCATCTACAAGTTCTGTTTTATTCATGATACTCTCCTGAAAAAGGAGTATATCATCATTTATGCCATTGTTCAAAAGGAAAACACACTATTATGCCGCCGCTGCAGGGCGGACGCCCCTTTTTTGCATGGTTTGTGACCGAATTTGCCGGGCGAGGTATCTCCGAGATGAGTGAACCTGTTATTTATCGCTTCGATCCTCGCTTTTTGTCGCCCGAAATTCTTTTTCCGGTCATCTATGCCGATATGGAACGCTCCTGGTATTGGTCTAATGAGTGGGACCCTTCTTTTTATATAGCGCTTGCCCGTGCCGGTTTTATTACTATATGTACCGACCATCCCTATGCGGGGTATCTGTTGTTACCGCAAATACATACCGAATCTGCTTCCTTGCACTGGAAATCGCGAACCATGTCCCGTTCCCTGCGGCGTTTTCTCGACGGCGGCGTGGCGAACCGCGAGGGCTTGCGCCTCAGAATCAGCGTGAGCATCAATGATGTACTGGACTCTCTTGCCCGGTGCTGGCAGGACGAATCCTGGCTTCATCCGCCGTATGTCACCTTGCTGCACGAGGTTGCCGCCTGCGCCGGTGCTGAATTTCGCCTGCTGGGTGTTGCCCTGTATGCAGGCGACCTGTGTGTGGCGGGCGAGCTTGGGTATGTAACCGGAAGCGTGTACACCAGTCTTTCCGGTTTTATGCACCCTGATCGGGTACGATGGAACAATATGGGAAAGATTCAGTTGCATGCGCTTGCTTCGGTGCTGGAGGACTGCGGGTTCCGGTTCTGGAATCTGGGTCAACCCCAAATGCAGTACAAGCGGGATCTTGGCGCCGATATTGTGGACCGGCAAACCTTTCTCGCTCAATGGTATCCGGCGGTTGCAGAGCCGACACCGGAACCTTTTATCAAGCTGCTGGATACCGATATCGATCTTTCAGGCAGAATCCTCGTTCCCGCTCCGTATCTCGATAAAGCGTGACGAGCAAATACGCAGCACGTCGACCAGATCAGGATCAAACCGCGTTCCGCTTTCTTCAATAATATAGCGGAATGCTTCCTCGTAGCCGGAAGGAGCCGCATAGGGCCTGCGCGTTGTCTGAATATCGAAGGTATCCGCAATAGCCGTGATGCGCGCCTGTAGCGGTATGTCTTTCCCTGAAATTCCCTGGGGATAGCCTGATCCGTCCCAATGTTCGTGATGGAACAGGATGATATTTCGTGCAAAGTCCAGAAAGGCGTAATCCGGGAAGCTTTCCTGTATTCGGGCCATGGTGGCGGCCCCGTCCAGTGTATGGCGGCGTACCAGTTCAAACTCCCGGTCAGTGAGCGGCCCGTCTTTCTTCAGGATATAATCGGGAATACCCACCTTTCCGATATCATGGAGCCGGGCAAGCGAGCTGATCAATTCCACAAAATCGCCCTGAATTTCATCCCGGAAGCGGGGTGCCTTCGATGCCGTCTTTGCCAGTTCTTCGCAATACAGACCGATGCGCGTCATGTGGCGGCTTTTCTCGTTGTCTCTTGCCGAGGCCAGTTCAGAAAGCGACTCGATGATGTGCACCTGTGCCGGCGAGAAAATGCCCCGCGCTTCCGGGATGCTCTCCCGGTTCTCTGAACGGTGCAGCAACTGGAAAATGCGCGAGATACGGAGAACCAGTTCTTCTTCATCATAGGGTTTTCGCACATAATCGGCGGCTCCCTTGCGGAAGGCGGCTTTTATATCCTGCGGATTCTCATCGCTCGACACGATAATGACCGGAATATGGGTGCAGTGTGGGGTCAGCCGCAGAATATCAAGGAATTCCAGTCCCGAGACATGCGGCATGGTCATGTCCAGAATGATAAGGTCAGGATGTGTTGCCGAAAGACAGGCAACAGAGTCCTCGTAGGTTGCGGCACAGGTAACCCGAAACATTCCTTCCAGCTGACTTTTATACAGTACGAGTTGCGACGTACTGTCATCGATGCACAGTATGTGCTTTCCAAAGCTGTCAATCTCATCATGTGTCATACTTTTTCCTCTTTCCGAGACGCCTCTCTCAATAGTATTGTGCATGCGGGACGTCGCTTCCATGCATTTTCATCATTTTTTAAATGTTAGGCCTTGCAAACACTATATATAGCGTGTATTATAGCTATATGAAACAAGATAGCACTAATAGCAATGGTGGCGGTGTATCGTCATATATACGTCTGGTAAACACGATGATTCCGGTTCTGTCAGATGCGTTTCCGGAAGACGAATATAGCATGGATATTCTGAAGGAGCGTATGAACGCTCTTTTCTCGCCCTCTGCCGAGGGTGAGTCGCGGGACTATGATCTTGCCATACGCGCGTCGCTCGAACTGGTTACCCGGGACGCACCGCGGTGGGAATATATTGCTGCCCGGTTTTTGGTGCTGAAGTACCGCCAGGAAATGGAGAAATCTGGTCTCTATGACAGTGACGAGCGGTTTTCCCGTCGGCTTGCACGTTTGGCAGACGACGGACTATACGGCCGGTATATTCTCGACGCCTATACCCCCGAAGAGCTCGATGCTGCCTGCGGGTTTATCCGGCAGGACCGTGATCACCTGTTAACGTACAGCGCCCTTGATCTTTTGCTGCGCCGGTATGTTATACGTTCGCGCTCGGGTAGTCTGCTTGAAAGTCCCCAGGAACTCTTTTTGGGAATTGCCCTGCATCTTGCCATGAACGAGGAAAACCGGCTTGAGCGGGTTCGGGAATTTTACGAGGTACTCAGTTTATTGAAATTGACCGTCGCTACACCGACGCTATCGAACGCCCGAAAGCCCTTTCATCAGCTTTCCTCGTGCTTTATCGATACGGTACCGGATTCCCTTGACGGGATATACCGCAGTCTGGACAGTTTTGCCCAGGTTTCCAAGTTCGGCGGCGGTATGGGCATGTACTTCGGCAAGGTGCGGGCGGTAGGCGGACCGATCCGGGGCTTTCCCGGAGCCGCGGGCGGCGTCCTGCGCTGGATTAAATTGGCCAATGACACCGCGGTCGCGGTGGATCAGCTTGGCGTACGCCAGGGATCGGTCGCCTGCTATCTGGATGTGTGGCACAAGGATCTTCCGGAATTTTTACAGCTGAAGACAAATAATGGCGACGATCGAATGAAAGCCCACGACGTTTTTCCCGGGGTGTGCTATCCCGA
Organism: Spirochaetales bacterium Spiro_09; assembly: GCA_001604385.1. Lineage (GTDB taxonomy): Bacteria > Spirochaetota > Spirochaetia > Treponematales > Treponemataceae > Teretinema. The sequence goes on from LVBK01000020.1 coordinate 134,937, forward strand.
CCTCTTTTGGCGCCGCGTTGCCGAAAACATGGACGCCGATTGGCACTTGCTGTGTCCGCATGAGGTTCTTATGGCAAAAGGCTGGTCCCTTGAAGACTTCTGGGGCGAAGAATGGGAAAAACGCTATCTTGAATGCGTGGCGGATCCCACAATTTCGAAGCGTACCATGAGCGTCAAGGATATAGTCCGGCTTATCATAAAATCCGCGGTGGAAACGGGAACTCCCTTTGTGTTTAACCGCGATACCGTCAACCGGATGAACCCGAATTCGCATGCGGGGATCATTTACTGCTCAAACCTGTGTACCGAGATTGCCCAGAACATGAGCGCGGTCTCTTTTGTCAAACGGGAGATAGTGAGCGCCGAGGGTGAGCATCTGGTGGTCGAGACGACGCAGGCGGGAGACTTTGTCGTGTGCAATCTTGCCTCCCTCGTGCTCGGCAACATTGACCTGGATGCAGGAGACGATCTTGAGTCCACGACAGCGACCGCCGTTCGCATGCTCGACAATGTCATCGATCTGAATTATTACCCCGTTCCCTATGCGCGCATTACTAACCGGCAATGGCGACCCATCGGACTCGGCACAAGCGGGTATCATCATGCGCTTGCAAAAAAGCGCATCAAGTGGGAAAGCGAGGAACATCTCGCCTTTGCTGACCGCCTGTTCGAGCGCATCAATCATGCGGCAATTTCGGCGAGTTCTGCCCTGGCCGCCGAGCGCGGCGCCTATGCCGGTTTTGAGGGTTCGGACTGGCAGACGGGCGAATATTTTGCGAAGCGGAATTACGTATCGGCCGAGTGGAAGGCGCTCGCCGAATCCGTTGCCCGAAATGGCATGCGGAATGCCTGGCTCATCGCCATAGCGCCAACCAGTTCAACCTCGATTATCGCCGGCACGACCGCCGGTCTTGATCCCGTTATGCATACCTGGTTTCTGGAAGAAAAGCGCGGCATGACCGTTCCCCGGGTTGCGCCTGATTTGTCTCTTGCAAGTTTGTGGTATTACAAGAGCGCGCACACGATAGACCAGCAATGGGTTATTCGCGCGGCCGGAGTACGTCAGCGTCATATCGATCAGTCCCAATCACTCAATGTGTATATCACCACCGATTATACATTCAGGAATATGCTTGATTTGTATCTTTCCGCTTGGGCATCCGGGGTAAAAACGGTATACTATGTGCGTTCCCGATCCCTTGAAGTCGAAGACTGTGAATTTTGCAGCGCGTAACTCGCCGGGATCGTGACCAAGGAGCTTCCATGACATATCTGCCCAAACGACCGCTATTTAACGAACACGGTGATACCGATACCCGCCTTCGAAGGATGATCGGGGGAAATACGACCAATTTGAACGATTTCAACAATGTCAAATATTCCTGGGTCAGCGGCTGGTACCGGCAGGCCATGAACAATTTCTGGGTTCCGGAAGAGATAAATTTACAAAACGATGTCCGCGAATACCGCCTGCTTTCCCGGGAGGAACGAACCGCCTACGACAAGATTCTGTCGTTCCTGATATTTCTTGACAGTATTCAGACGGCAAATATTCCGTCCCTGGGCGAGTATATTACCGCGAACGAGGTGAATTTGTGCCTGACCATTCATGCCTTTCAGGAAGCGGTTCATTCACAAAGTTATAGCTACATGCTCGACACCATTTGTTCGCCGGAAGAACGAAATTCTATTTTATATCAATGGAAGGACGATGCTCTTTTGCTGGAACGAAACCGGTTTATCGGCGATCTGTACAATGAATTTCAGAAAGAACCCACCGCGGCACACCTGGTTCGCACCGCAATTGCCAACTACATCCTCGAGGGTATTTATTTCTATTCCGGTTTTATGTTTTTCTATAACCTGGCCCGAAACGGTAAAATGAACGGGTCGGTGCAGGAAATCAGATATATCAACCGTGACGAGAATACGCATTTGTATCTTTTCAGGTCCATCATTCTGGAATTGCGGGAAGAGAATCCCGGGCTTTTTGACAGCGAACACAGCGAGGAATATCGCTCCATGATACGTCAGGGCGTCGAGCAGGAAATCCGGTGGGGACGATATGTCATCGGAGACCATATTCCCGGCCTGTCTGTGCGCATGATAGAAGACTATATCCGTTATTTGGGCAATTTGCGGTCCACTGCATTGGGTTTGGGCGAACTGTATGAGGGTGGCCGGACCGAACCCGAGGCAACTTCCTGGATATCGCAGTACGCGAATGCAAATAGTATTAAAACGGATTTTTTTGAAGGAAAGCCTACTGCGTATTCCAAGTCGGGGGCCCTGGTCGACGACCTGTAAGCTTGTCCTGCGGGACGGATAATATCCAAAATATAAAATTCCTTGACGAATCGGGTGAAACGGGAAGACAATGAGGTTCAACTGTTTGAGCGGTTTTCTGTACCTGGATCACCTGATAAACGAGGAAAATAATGAGTAAAAAACCTGTTGTTCTCTGTGTGCTTGTATGTATGTGTGCGTTTCTGTACGCAGGCGGCAGCGGAGAGAGCGAGACTAAGAAGGTCGATGAACCGGCGGGCTTCAAGGAGTCCGTGGATATCAACACAAAAAAGACCGGAAAGTATAACTTTTATATTGAAGCGAAAGACAAGGGCGGAAACACGACCATTGCCGGTCCGCACAATATCTATATTGATCCCGAATCAGACTTGCCGATTGTTGGAATTACCAACCCGCGTCAGGATATGCGTATCCCGGGAAACCTGAACATTGTCGGTACCTGTGTCGACGATGACGAAGTTGCCTATGTGGAATTGTATTTCAACGATGACCCTTCCACGACTGTCCGCGCGGAAGGTGCCGATTTTTGGTCCTACTATCTTGATACCACGGCCATGAACGATGATGTGCATTCAATTACCGCCTGGGGTGTGGATATCAACGGACTGAAGGGCAGAACAAAGCGTATCGCATGGCATCTTGACCGGAAAAAACCGGTAACCGAAGTAACGAGCCATGTTCTCGGCTCCCTGGTCAGCGGGCGCATAACGCTGCAGGGGACGGTGACCGACGGCAATGGCATAGACAATCTTCTGTACTCAATTGACGGCGGAAGCCGGTTTTCTCCCGTCGAAATAAAACATGATAAAAAGAGCCGGAGTACCTCATTCAGCCTGCCTGTAGATACGCGCGTCTTTGCGGACGGCCCGGCGGTCATTTGGTTCAAGGCAAAAGATTTACAGGGAACAACCGGCTTGATGTCCTGGCTCATGTATGTTGATAACACGAAACCTGATGTCAGCCTTGTCTATCCCCCCGAAGGACAGGCCGTAAACGGCATCTTCACCGTTTCGGGGTATGCCCGCGACGTGGTCGGCCTCAAATCGCTTTCCTGGACGCTCGGAAAGGAAACCGGAGAGTTCGAGCTTACCGTGGGAAACCCCTGGTGGGTAAAAACCTTTGACATCCGTTCGGAAAAAACGAACAGTATTGATCTGGTTATCACTGCCGTTGATGTGTCGGGTAACGTCACCGTAGACAAGCGGCGTATACCGGTTGACCAAAACGCGGACCTGCCGGTCGTCAGCCTCATCGACCCGACAACAGATGCCGTTTTCTTCGGAAGCCAGATACCCTTTGGCGGGCTGGTTCGCGATGACGACGGGGTGGAAAGCATTTTCTGGTCGCTAGACGGTGGGGAGGCAATCGAGGTCCCCTCGACCGGATCTTTCCAGTTCCTGGTTGACAATGTTCCTCCGGGACCGCATACCATCCGGGTCTGGGCAAAGGACATAACCGGCATAACCGGTCCTGCAGTCGAAGTAAAGAATGTTGTTGTAGCAGGTGATACTCCGTCGCTGCTTCTTGTGGACGTTACCTCCGACGAAGCCGGCAAGAAGGGAATTCGAGAAAATCGCGCGTTTACGTCCGGAATCGAGGTTCACAGCGAATCAAATGCCGCACTCTCCCTCCGGGTCAACTCCGGAAGCGCGCTTAAAACTATTTCCTGGAAATTTGGCGAGCTTCCTGCTCAAAGTCTCGAGATCAAGGCCCGCGATGTAACCGGCGGCGAAACGCTCCAGTCAATTCCCGTGCCGGCTACAGTCGGATACGGCAAGGTGCCGGTGCGTATTGAAGCGGTTGACATTCATGGTCGAACGGGCGTTCTGGAAGATATTCTCCGTATTACCGATTTATCGAAGGCGAGGGGCGATCCTTCGGTCGTTTTCGAGGATGTCCGTATTTCTGCGGACGGCGAGGTGCGCCTTGATAGCCGGTATCCCTTTACCGGCTATCTCCTCGGCGCGACTGCCGCGAAGGCCCGCCTGTCCCGCGCCTCTTCAATCGTCAGTTTAACGGTCGAGGGTAATTACCTAGCGGTGACCGGCGGATCAAACGCGGGAACGGAAGCCGATATGGTTATCGAGGTGGAAACCGACCGCGGTTTTACCTACCGTTCCCGGCCGTTTACCTTTGTAAACCCCGGCTCGGTTCCTTCCCTCGTTCTTGATGCCTCAGACCCGCTCGTATGGACGGTCGCTTCCGGTCTTCCGCTTCCGGATATTTCCGTAAGCGGACGCATTGAGGCCAATCTTCCGGTTGATACCGTACTGTGGAAGGCCTATGGTCCGTCCGGTTCGTCTCCCGTCCGTGAAGGTAGTATCGCGGTGAGCGGTAACCGCTTTGCATTGAATCTGCCGGCGCGGGATCTTCCCTTCGGTCCGCTCGTCCTTGAATTTTCTGCCGCTACCGACGGTCAAAGCGGTTTCTCTTCCATTGCCGTCTATCGGGAGGATCCCGACAATCCACCGTCTGTAGCCGATCCGAAGATCAAATTGCCTCCTCCCGCTGTGAGCTGGGTCGAAGCGGGCGATATCTATTATTTTGTGACCTATGGCGGTTCTCTCGATGCCTTTACCGTTCTGGCAAATACAGTGGATGTTTCCACCTCCAACCTTCCGCGAAGCGGAACGATTCGGCGCAGTTCGCTTGCGGTCGGTGCAAACACCATTGCGCTGACCGTCATCGAGCGTCTTGGCAGTCGGGAAAACAAGTGGAATTTTACCGCGAAACCCATGAAAGCGCCTCCTCCTCCTTCGATCAGGCTTGCGAGTGCCGACGGTCAGCCCTGGAAAAACGGTGTCGAGCTCGTCATCCCGCGCGGCGGAAAGAAGGGTGCACAGCTGGTAGCCATTGTCGACACCGTCAGCCCGATAACCGCATCCCTGTGGACTGTCGGCACTGCAAGCGGTCTGCGCGGATCGGTGCGCCGCCTGCCGGACGGTTCGAACGAAATTTCCGTGGAACTGCCTGCCGATCTGCCGGCTGACAGGACAGCAGTTTCCGTCGAGGTGCAGTTTCGCGATGTCCCGGCTTTACGCGCATCGGGTGAATTCGTTATTGTGCGGCCCGTAGATACCATCACGATCGATACAAAAGAAAGCTTTGCCTGGACAGCTCCCGATATCCTCGAGGATGGTTCAATCCTGATGGATCACGAACATCCTTTATCCGGTTACTACAATGGACGTCCTGTCGCGAGTGTTTCTTTCCAGTCGCCGGTTGACGGTCTTGCGGTCTCAGTTGATGCGGGACGTATTGTGTTGCGCGCAGCGAAGGACGGATTGTATTCCGGCGTATCGCTCGTTATTACGGACATTGACGGGTGGAAGTTCAAAACCGACGCCTGGCGATTTCTTGTCGACAATGAAGCGCCTTCACTTGTTCTGCTCGATGCCCTTGACGGGAAGTGGGTAAAGGACTCCGTCAGACTCCGCCTTGAAGGTCGCGACGCGAATAAGCTTTTGCCCCTGGAAGTAAGCCTTGACCTCGGGAAAAACTGGCAGGTACTGCCGACTTCAAACGAGATTGTCAGTCTGTCCGGTCTTGATGATGGCGTAATCGGCATGAGTGTCCGCGCGACCGATATTGCAGGCCGCCAGACGGTGGTAAGCTTTGGTATCCACAAGGATACGCTTGCCCCGGCTGCAGAGGTAATAGTTCCTGTTTCAGAGGCACGGGTCAACGGTGAAATTCGCATGGGTATCGCGATTACCGAAGCTGGCCGTCTTGTCCGGGCGGAGTATGAAGCTCCCGATAAACGGCGAGTGTCACTGGAACCCCGGCTCTTCCTGGACTTGATGATCGGTACCAAAGAAATTCCCCTCGTAGACGGTATGAAGTTTCACTTTGAGGATGCCTCGGGGAATGTTTTCGTTCTTGATAACTTCCCCTTTATCATTGATCAGGAAATGGATCTTCCTGTTGTCGAGGTAAACTTGCCCGAGGACAATGAGGTCGTTACGACCGATTTCGTCATTTCCGGAATTATCTACGATGATGACAAGAGCCGGCGCGTCTGGTATAGCATTGACAATGGCCAGGAAATAGCGGTCGAGGCCGAGAACGCCTATTCGATACCGGTCGAGCTCCTTTCCCTTCTGGACAATGAGCATACGGTTACCGTGACCGCCGAGGACGTCTATGGCGTTCGGGGAAAACCGGTTACCCGTCGTTTCCGGGTATCGCTTGAAGAACCAAAGGCCAGCGTCCTGAAACCGCGGTTCGACGAGACCGTTAAAGGCATCGTGGAGCTTTCAGGTGTGTCCTCGGACAAGAACGGAATTGAGCGGGTCAGGGTTTCCCTCGATAACGGAAATTCCTTTAACGATGCAACCGGCACCGAACAGTGGTCATACCGTTTTGATTCGAAAATCCTGAAAGACGGCACGCATGTTGTATTTGTCAGGGTTTGGGACAAATATGGTATCGAAGGCCTGTATTCCAGCTTGATTAATATTGATAATACCGCTCCCGGTGTGTCGCTCGAATCGCCCATGGACGGCTTGACGACTGTCGGTCCGGTTTATATTTCCGGACAGGCAACCGATACCATCTCTCTGCGAAGCGTGACACTCAATTTACGCAGTCTGGAGGGTAAGACGGTGCCGGCCGATCTTGCGTCAATCAGTCTGGAACCCGACTCCATTTTGAGCCGTGAAATCAATCTTTCCAAATTGCCGGACGGTTTGTATAACCTTGATGTTTGGGCGATCGACGAGGCGAACAATGTTACACGGGTATCGAGGAACCTCCGGCTGGCGAAGGAATCGGTACGCAACTTCATAGAATGCCTGTATCCCCTTGATGGAGAATACGTACAGGGCTCGTTCAACCTGTATGGCTATGTGGGTGGCGCGGATAAGGCCGGCAGCGTCAGCCTCCTGCTTGACGGTCAGTCCATTGCCACCGAGGCGGTCACCACGGCAGGGTATTTCCGTTTCTCACTGGATAGCTCGCTCATTCCCGATGGTGCGCACAAGCTTTCGGTCCGCAGCGATTTTGACGGCAAGGAGACGGTAACCTCGGCAACCCGTACGGTGAATTACGCATCGAACGGTCCCTGGGTAACCGTCGACAGTTTGACTATGGGCGATTTTGCCTTTATGCGTCCCTGGTTGACCGGTCGAACCGGATATGTCCTTTCAGAAGAAGACAAGCTGATTCTCGAGGATAAAAAGGCAGAGAAAGAGCTTCGCGATGCGATTCGCGCAAAACGGCCCCAGGCTGTCGAGATAAGCTTTGACAACGGCAGAACGTTCAGGGAAGTTGAATTTGACCGTACCTGGCGTTTCCGTCTCGAAACCCAGGATATGACCGAAGGTATGCACTATCTGGTTGTGCGTTCGCGTATGTATAGCGGTGAAACCGCGGTGACGCGCATGCTGGTTCAAATAGACAAAACAGCTCCGACCATCCGGTTGATTTCTCCTGAATCCGGCGGTCGCTATAACCAGGAAATGGAATTTACGGCTCTGGTAAATGATGATATTGAACTTGGCGACGTTCAGTATGTGCTGCGGCAGGGCGACAAGGCTGCCTACGAGGTGCCCGGTTTTATCCAGGGACTCTACTTTGACACTCATTTCTGGGGAGGAACCCTCTTCGATGTCGGTGTTGGCCTGACTTTCTTTGATGACAATGTCAAGCTGCAAGTGCAGTATGGACAGTTTACCGAAGCGCAATGGAAGATGTTCTCTACAGAACCGATGCGCTATGGTGGAACAGTTGTCGGCGCAAAGCTGCTTGCGAATATTTTCTACATGCCCTTCAGTTATCTGTTGGGGCCCGATTGGACCTGGCTCTCCGGTAGCCTGGCCCTGGGCGCGAATTACTCGTATTTCACTATAACGCAAAGCGGCAAGCCGCAAATGATGTCGGCAGTTTTGACGCAGCTTGAATTCCCTCGTGTTACTATCGAGAAAATGAAGATGTTCAGGACCTTCTCGTTCTATACCGAATTCCAGCTCTGGTTCTTGCCAACCGATGTTGATACAAGCTCGGTACAGGTTGATACGCTCATGCCTCATTTGACCTGCGGTTTACGGCTGAATGTCTTTTAACGCCGACAGACAGTAACCATTCATTAGTGGTATTTCTTTGGCCGGGCACAAAAGTGTGCCCGGTTTTTTTATCCGGTACGGTACTTGACAGTCTATACTTGTATACTAATATATTAGTATACAAGTATAGACTCAGGAGGCTTTTCATGAAAATGACATTCAGATGGTTCGGAAC